>CAJXHI010000005.1 GCA_913051655.1 uncultured Alphaproteobacteria bacterium | reverse complement strand
TTACCTTTTGGCGATTTCATTGGGCAGAGGGTGTATAATTACATTTGCTTGTTGAAGTATTTGGGGAATTGAATCTATCGGCTTATTATTCGCAAATTTTACTTTTTATATTCCTAATCTTAAAAATTTCACTCAGTCTGCCTGCAAAAATATGAGCGTACTGCTTAGTTTAAAAATTTATATCAAAGTCGCTGAAATACAGAGCCTATTAGACGAGCCTGAGCCCACTGCGAAGAATTTTTCGGATATTTATCCATATGCTTTTGCGGTGGGGTTAAACACTGTTTGTGCAGATAAATTTGCTGGCCAACCTGCGATTTGACAGATTTCAAAAACTGAAGAACTTTCTTGGTATGGTGGCGGTGAAACTAGCTTTTTAAATATTTATTTCGAAAATCATCTATCTTCATTTGAAAACCGCTCCAGTGCTACAGAAAAATACAGCCCGCCGTCTGAAAGCGCCAGCGGCGATGGAGGCGGGTGGTAAATCGATCTAATCCGCTAATATCAGCACTAACATAAAGTCTTATATCACCCCGTAAACCTCGCAGAAATCAATTTGTAGGGTGGGAACCCAATTTTTAATTAATTGGTATTATGAGGTATTTTTCGAAAAGGGTGGGAGAACCAAGTTATTGTTTTGTTTAATTATGCACCCCGGTAGGTGCTGAATCGAGGGTGTTTCCTTTTAACTTCAAGCCTTAAAGTTTTAATAGAGTCATCCCCCATTTCCGAACTGGCAATTAATTTTATGTTGCCAAAAATTTTTACGCGTCACATCATTTAAACTTGTGTGAGTTTCACGCGTTTAGGTAAAAGACATAGTAATAAATTTTCAAAATCCGACTTATCTACATAGAATTTCCACTAAACAAACTGTAGAGTACAAAAGCGAAGTAGTTTATCGTAATTACGGTAGTCGTATATGGTTAGTATGTCACATGACAGTAAATACTGTGCTTATCCTTTGTTTAACGTTTCTTGCGGTATCATGTGCTAAAAATCCAAATATCGATCAAATCCATAATGATGTTAGTGAACATGAGACTGGCAAACTCGGTTTAAATTACAGTAGTGATTTTGAATACAAGTTTCTGACTTCTGTTTTATCAGAAAATCTCAAGGCAAATTTTCTTAATTCTTTAAAATCTAACTCAGAATATAAAGCTCACCAAAAAAGATTGAAACGTGTAAATGAGGAGATTGAAAAAGTAAGAAGTGATATAGGAGTCTCCCTAAACTATGGGGTCTATCTTAGCCCTCTGTCAACTTCATCCGAAAATGTCGAACTTGTTCCCAATACCAGTTTGGAAATTCCATTTTTCAATTCGGAAATCAAGAAATTAAAGCTAAAAGAACTTGAAATTACACTTTTTCAAAGAAGACTTTCGTTAATTGAATTTGTAAACCAATATTATAATGATATGCTTTTAGATGCACTCAGAATTTCAAACGAAAAAAACAAAAGTAAAATTTTACAGGACACTCTTGAAAAACAAAAAGAAGTCTATGCAAAGGTAATAGAGAAATTTGACGTACAACGTGCGTCAAAATACGATCTGAGTTTAGTCCAGCAAAGTGTATTAAAGTCCGAAATCGATTTACAAGATAGTTTAGACAAATTGGAAAGTATTTCAGAAAGCTCATATCTATTTTATGGTTTTAGACCACGGATTGACCTAAATGATTTTCAATCGTCGTTCTTAAGAGATATTTCTTCTGCAAAACTCGAGCACAACATAAGGCGAAAAAAATTAAAGCTTAAAGTCAGTGCATTAGATTTGCAATTCAAAGCATTGTCTCTAAATTACAGGCCAAAACCTTCCTTTCTTTTAACTGCGGAGACGCCGATAGATACTTTTGGTGATACCAGCATGCGTTATTCTGCTCGTGTAAATTTAGCAAATATAAATTGGAAAATGAACCAACGTGAATTTGAAAGGCAGGATCTGAGTTTGCAAAGGCAAGCGATTCAAGAAGAGTTGAACTCACAAGTTCAGAAACTCGAAAGAAAAAACAAGGAATATAAATCTAAGGACTTGGCACTAAAACGTAGGCTTACTTCCCAAATTAATCTCATATCTTTATTAGAACAAAAGAAAACATCCATAATGGACCTTTTCTTGCTAAATCGTATAGATATAAATCAAGTAAAAACAATGGAGACGGAAATTCTCCAAGCAAACCTTGAAGAGTTGAAAATTAGATACGATTTAGCCCTGAATGCACTTGAAACCTTGAGATTAGTTCCATCCATGCAAATAGAATTGAAAGAGTAAACTTGAGTACCAAAAAAATAGGGAAGAAAAAGCTAGCTGGTTTCACGAACATGCGTGCAGTTCGCGATAGCAAAGTTAAACCATCACACTTAGAAGATATAGCTACCTTTCTTGGTGACCACTTTGGATTGCATCTCTCACCTCATCAACTGATACAGTATCAAAAACCTGGCAGTTCATCATTTCTTATCAACGATTTTATCGAATTTTGTGGAGACAATGCGCTAAGTGCGCATTCAATAAAGTTCATACTTTCAAACATTAAAAGCTATGAACTCCCTGTACTTGCATTTGACAGTAACAATAATCCAATCCTAGTTTTAGAATTATCTGATGGAGGCAAACATGTGCGTGCATTCGCACCGCATATTACTAAAGAAGTCAGTCTTTTAGACGCAAAAAAATTGCAAAATGACCTCAAACCAATTGGCTTATTCTTAAAGAAACGTGCACAGAAGCACATTATTAATTTAGATGGCAACGACAAACCCAGAATTTCCTTTATTAGCCTTATTTTCGGACAAAAATGGCTTTTTATTCAGGTATTATTAGCTGCAGTGTTTTCTAATTTACTAGCATTAGCAGTTCCAATTTATACTATGGTAATCTACGATCGAGTTTTACCAACTGCAGCGAACGAAAGTTTGATCGTCATTACCGTTGGCGTGGCAATCGCGATTTTATTTGATTTTATTTTAAAAAATCTCCGGGCAAAGTTTATTGGTTTTATTTCCCGTGATGTGGACAATAAGCTTGGTGACCAGATTTTGCAGAGCCTTTCAAATATTCCAGTGAACAGGTTAAATTTTCAATCAGCTAAATTAATGCAATTATTTAATGCCTTTGATACTATGAAGGACTTTTTAACTTCAGCCACAGTAATTTCTTTTGTCGATTTTCCATTTATTTTCTTATATCTTTTTGTAATTTATTTAATCGGAGGTTCATTAGTTTATGTCCCGATGACGGTTGTCGTTTTATCAATTATTTTAGCGATTGTAACGCACATAAGAATCTCAAGTCGCAAAAGCGACGTCGCAAAAGCGAGGGCATTAAAAACCCAAGTAATATCGGAAATGGCGACTGGTATTGAAACAATAAAGGCCTTCGACCTTTTTTCGTCCGTACGGAAGCGTTATTTTTCAATGCTCAACATTTTCTCTCAGGCACGAATGAAGTCAAAACGGAATGTGCAATTTGGCTCACAAAGTTTAAGTACGTTGCAACAAACCGCACAAATTGCAATAATTTTTTACGGTGTCTTCCTTGTGCAGAAAAATGAATTAACAATGGGCGGGTTGATTGCGACTGTTATACTGCTTGGAAAAGCACTTGCCCCTGTCATTCATGTCTCACAGACACTAATGCGACTCAGCGAAGCAGGCAGCGCACGAAAAACAATAGAAGACTTCCTCAGTGAGCTCCCAGAAAATCGAGTGGTGACTTTAAGTAGCCCATCATTGAGCGGAGACTTCCGGCTTGAGCACGTAACCTGTAGATTAAGCTCATCCACGAGTCCCATATTTCAAGACTTAAGCTTAAACATTTCTGCTGGGGAAAAAGTATGTATATTAGGTCCAAATGGGTCAGGAAAGTCGACACTTTTAAAGATTTTAGCAGGCCTTATAGAGGTGGATGAGGGACAAGTATTTCTGGATAATTTGGATCTAAAACAAATAAACCGATCTGATTTAGCAGCAAATTTAGGTGTTGTATTTCAAAATAATTGGAACTTTTCTGGTACAATTCGTGATAATTTGATTTCGAGCAAGCCCGCTGCAACAATTAACGAGATTAATTTCGCACTGGAAGTTTCCGGAGCACAAAAATTAATTGATCGCTTAGATAATGGCTTGGATTTTATTGTGGGCGAGAAAGGTCATGGATTATCGCAAGGAGAGTTACAATTAATGAACGTAACGCGCGCTCTTTTGCATCGTCCAAATATTTTTCTATTTGATGAACCTACAAGTTTCCTTGATGGTGATACAGAAAAGAGGTTGGTTCTTAATATGATGTCAGCATTCCCTAAAAATACTTTTATCTTTGTTACACATCGCCCTGCGCTTCTTGAGACTACCGATAGAATTTTACAACTTCAAAATGGTAAAATTTATAAAGACGTCAGTACAAAAGAATTTATGAGTTAAAGAAAGGTCTACACATATGGAGCCTGTTAACTCTGATAAAGAAGCATTCGATGAAATATATCTAGGAAAACGGCAGAGGCGTCAGAGCTCGCTTATCTTATTCTCAATTTTAGCACTGATCACAGCTACGGTACTGTGGGCCTGGTTCACCAAGGTCGATCAAGTGACGCGGGTTAATGGAGAAGTGAGCCCAAGCGAAAAAATTCGCATATTACAAGCCGCCGAACAGTCAGTTGTGAAAGATATATATGTTGATGATGGCGACGTCGTACCGGCGGGTGCAATACTTCTCAAACTTGACCCTACTGATGTGAAAGCAAAAATTCAACAACTGAAAGAACAAAGCCAATCGCTCTTACTTCGGCAGGCGCGACTTAAGGCCGAAGCAAATATGGAGGAGAACTTTCTTCCCTTGGCTTTCCCAGAATCCGCTGAATTGAAAATTGAAGAATTGATCTTCAAGGAACGGCGTGCGGCGTTGGACACTCGCATCTCAGACCTTGACCGTAAAATTCTTCAAAAAGAGAATCAATCAGCGGATTTGACTGCTATCCTTAACGCAATCGACGTTGAAACAAACATCATAGAGACTGAGCTAAAAGAGCTAGATCAGCTCGTAAAGAAGCAACTTGCGTCGATAGATACAGTATTTCAATTGCGAAAAGAGATGAATTCTATTCTTCGAAGCAAGCTCCAAACAAGGAGCTCCATAGAGGGTGTCCTTGCTGATATAGAATCGTTAAAGTTCCAAAAAAATACTGTGCAAATTACTTATGCGCGTACTGCGCTTGAAGAAATGGCTAGCATCGAGTCGGACCTAGCAAAAATCAACACTCAAATTCCTGTTTTGGCGCAGAGGTCCAAAAATTTGGTCATTCGTGCACCAATAGAGTCTGTTGTTAATAAGGTGCTTATTGACGGTATTGGAGCTGTAGTACAATCAGGGCAAGAATTGATAGAGTTGGTCCCAATTTCATCAGAGCCGCTTGTTGACGCCTTTGTTTTGCCACAATTTGTGAGTTCTATTTATATAGGCCAAAATGTAATCATCAAGTTTTCGTCCTATGATTTCTCAAGGTATGGAGGTGTGAGCGGAGTAATACAAAGAATTGGTTCCAATGCAGTTCCCCATCCGGACACCAAACAATCCATGTTTGAGTTATCAGTAAAAACAACTTCACAATTAAAAGGACGTGACGGGGAGCCCGTTGCAATAATTCCGGGAATGACAGTGGAATTAGATATTTTGGGCGATAAGAGGCGAATTGCTGACTATTTCATTGGTTCATTGAATAAAGTTAAAGATCGAGCACTGCGAGAATGATATCAGTCCCCAATAATTCCTAATATTTCAGTGTAAAGGATTGCTTCTGACTGCGTTACGGTTTCGAATTGAAGAAGTTCATTCAATAGAACTTCAACTTCCTGAGTTTCTTCTCGTGAACTGGCTCTCAACCAACTTTTTATTTGGGTAGGCGAAGATATAGCGGCTAACGATTCTAAAAATACGTCCGAGGAACCATTTCTTCCTCTTGAGTTTACAAGTCCATTTTTGAAGTTACTCGTAGATGGTAATGGCTTTGAAACGGTCTGAGAAGTTATTAGGGGCTCGCCAGCGGCTATCACTGTTTCTGGGATTACTTGAGGTGCAGTTACAGGAACAGCCGTGGAAGAGGTTGTTACAACGATTCCACCAAATATACTGGCGGCATCCAACACATCTAATTGTCCCGCGGTTGAAAGGCTAGACGCAAAACAAAATGGTAAAGTAAAAAGCACATTTCTCATCAAAAGACCTTTGCTATAGTCAAAATTGCTCGTCTACTGTTTAAGGTGTCAAACACGTCATCGAAACCGGCGCTGACCGTTAATGATCTGTCCCAAAAAGATGTTATGCTACTAAATCCAAACATCCATCGATCTGCGTTGTAAGATAAACCAAAAGATGTAGATTCAAATCTGATTGGTTTAGCCGCAACGCCCAAGAATTCACCCGGCTTTCCGCTTCGCGATTGTTCTCTTCCATAGCCTACCGTGTACGTTAGATCAAAATCACGTATGCGAACCGCTTTTGAACCGGAGATATAAACATTTTGGGGCGCTTTTTTAGCCTCCCCCCAAGCGAAAAGATTGTTGATTCCTAAAGCAATCGCATAGGTATCACTTTTAATAACTGTAGATTTTACAGAGAAGTTACCATCTTCTCCAAATCCAAAACCACCATTTGCGCCTATGGGATTTACAGAAGTGATGCCTAAATAAACATCGAGGCTGGGAAAATTTTGGGGCATTCTTATGCCATAGCCAATACTTGCCGATGCATCAAATGGAGTGTCAACGCTGCCGCCGTCGGATATTTCTGCTATACTGCCACTGATAAATCCCTGGAGTGGAGGTAGCGTACTACCATTTGGAACACCAAAATTGGCGCCAACGCGAGGCGTTGCAAGCGAGCGATGGTATTTAAGCCGAGTTTCTAAAATGTCCTTCAAATCCGCGGGACTTTGCGACCAAACGGCACTATTCAAGCCAGAAACTAGCAATAAAGAAAATACTAATGCAGACGCCCTCATAAGTCTTGGGAATATCCCCTACGCGCCATTTTCAGCAGCAGTAAGTAAAGCCTGCAATTCATCGCTAAAATCTTCGTCTCCGTCAGTGTCTTCTATCTCCTGAGCGTCGAGGCCATCAAGTACTGCTGTGATATTTGACCCCGCGATAGTTACGCCGTCGTATTCTTGTAATTCAGAGTTACTTGCAAACATGAGGGCATCGTTAGGGAGAGTTATTGTATCTCCGGATACAGTGGCACCTATCTGATTTAGAGATCCGCCAGTAAACGCTGCTGTGAGTGTATCTGAGTTCAATATTGAAGTCCCTTCTACACTGACAAGTGATGCGTCATTGGAGTCTCTGCTAGTTGCAATGACACTCAACACTTCAGCATCCGTCAAACTCGCAATATAACTTGAAAAATCAGTTGCCAAAGCTTCACCTTCAAAATTTGAACTATCGGTTATGAAAGCTACGTCCAAACTTCCGCTATTCACATTATCGTCACCAAGCAAGATAGCACTGCCGCTTTCTGGAGTCAGTTGTGAAGAAAAAGTACCATCGGTTACCAAGATACCCACATCTGCAGCAACTGTATTGCCACCAATATAGAAATCACCAACAATACCATCGCCTTCAACAATCATTCCGAAAGCAGGTGATACGATAGCATTATTAGAATCTAGAAAAGGATTTCCTTGAAGATCGGTGTCTCCGATTATCGATACTGCATTATTCACAATGGCCACATCAGTGTGACTTCCCATTATGCTAATTCCACCAGCCACGTCATCCCCGTCTGTGAGATCAATTTGCTCTCTGGCGATTGAAACTGTGTTGTTTCTGATAACAATTGAGTTTGCATCTGTCTCTTGCGCATCAGATGATGCAAGCACTATCGCACCCATAAAGCCTGAGTCGTGCCTTGAGCCATCACTTCCTGAAAGCACTTCACCAGTTGGGTCCGCGTTGATGAAGTCAGAAAAAGTATTTCCCTCAATAAGAAGATCATTAAAAGTGCTTTCGACATCTTCACCGTTAAGCTGAATTCCGCCCGAATTATACTTACCAGTGTTGTTTGAAATTGTAACAGTTGAGACGTCGCCAATCAGCTCCATCCAATAGTTTCTACCATAAAATGTGGCGGAACTGGAACTACCAGACTCTCCATATCCATAACCCGTTTGTGATCCGTAGCCCGAACCATAGCCAGATCCGTAACCTGAGTCCGAGCCGTAGCCTGTATCCGATCCGTAACCTGAGTCCGAACCGTAGCCCGAGTCCGTTCCATAGCCTGAATTAGAGTTAGAGCCGTACCCGTAACCATACCCAGCACTCAACCCATTTGCAAAATCGGAAAGATTACCGTCAAAATCAGCACCGCCAGCATGCAACCCATGGAAAAAGTAGTTATCATTAACAGTAACATTGGTCCAATTTTCGCCATACAAGTGAGCGGCGCCAGGACGCCAAAACACGTTCTCAGTAATGTTGGCATCTGAAAGGTCATTCAGATAAACTGAACCGCCATTTCCAACAGAAGTTGATACACCACCTATAAAGTTATTGGAAATTGACCAATTCGTCGAGGTAACACCTTCATTTGTAAACGCACCAGCTGGATAACCCAGAACGTAACTATTGCTCAAAGTAAAACCATCTATAGCTGATCCAGAGAACTCAATTGGAGCGCCCTCTGGATTAGACAGATAAACGCCATTTACAGTCACGTTATCACCTGTGACGGTGATCGTTCCAGTAATCGAGGTTTCTTCTCCACGAACTGATTTATCTAAATTTGGATCTGGTTCATCACCCGTATCCATTGAGCGGGTACTGGAACTCTGGGCTCCGAACAAACCAACATTGGCATTGAGAGTGATATCTTCGGAATACTCTCCTGCTCCAACATAGACATTGGCTCCATTTGTCGCGGAATTGGCATCTGATACTGCAACATCAAGAGATGCCGATGTGCTTATATTGGAACTAACGTAAATCGCGTCGGAAGCTAATTCCGACATTTTAAACGTCAAGGTTTCTTCACTAAACTTACCATCTGCGTCGACCGCTTTTACTGAAACTTCAACGTTTTCGATACCTTGAAGAGCATTCGCATCAGAAATCGATATATTTCCATTGCTATTAATTTCAAAGTAACTAGCCATGTCACCGACAAGTGACAAGCTACTGGTATTCAGAGAAGTGCCTTCGCCATCCGGTTCAGATTTATCGGTTGCGGAAACTGATGCAACCACAACGCCATTTCCGATACCATAATAAAGAACGTTAGATCCGTCAGATGCTGTATCGGCTGTTGTGGTAAGGGTAATTTCTGGCGCAGGGTTGTTAATAACGCTTGAGGCCTCATCAACCAAACTTGTTAAGGCGCCCGTCACAGTTTCGTCCGCCTCTGCGAGAGCAAGCAGCTCTGCCAAAGTTTTTCCTGCGTTGTCAGGGTTTTCTACAATCGCCTGAACGGCTACCACTGCGGTTTCTGTATTAGTTTTTACAGCTTCAGCGGCATCTGATATACCAGTGATTGCATTCAAAACATCACCAGAGACGAGAGTTGTAACGCTAACCGTTTCACCCCTACCAATTGCAGCTTCTGCATCTTCCAACCCCTGTTGGATCAAATCGCTGACCGCCTTGATGGTTTGCTGTAACGCTTCTGATGAAGCTGCGACAGTTGTTTGCAAAATTGTCAGCGCTTCTGCGCTACCTAAGTCTGCAAGCAAACTTGCATCTTCTGTAGATGTTTCGATGACCGCAGACAAAAACGCTCCATCGCTCAAATCTAATTCGACCGCCCCACCGTCAGCAACTTGTTGTACAATGCTTTCAGCTACAGCTTTTGTTGCGGCTGTAAGCGCGACGGCAGCCGAAACACCAGCTCCCTCAAGCGCCTTCTTGGCGACTGTAATTATCGTGAGAACCTGTTGTGCTTTAGCTTCAAGGTTCACCGCCGACGCAGCGTCATCAGTCTCCACTGGATCAAAATTGGCAAACACGGTCCCTTCACTAACACCAAGTACAGGGACCAAAGCATCATTTTCAAGACCCGTATCGACCATTAATGTCGTCCCCATCGTGACAACCCCCGAGCCGATCTTAGCTGACATGTATGTACCGTCGGGAACGTCTGCCCCAGTGGTTACGTCTACTGTATCTGCCGTTGCATAAGCAACTATAGCTCCGTTGGCACCACCTGCTGTCGACTGAAACGTCAGATTAGACCAATCGCCCTCCGCGTCAGTAAGAACAAACGTTCCTGCCTCGGTAGGCTCCTGAATACCATCTGCCTCAACATTATCAACGTAAAAAACCTTCGCATTCTGCCATTTTCCTTTGACAACTGTTCCGTCAGCTTCAGTTTCGACAGGTACCTCCGCGTCTTGCTCCGCTTCTTCCTCCGCCGCAGCCTCTTGACCCATGGTACCAGCGAGCCCGGCGAATAGAGCAATGCCTCCTAAGATTGCAGGACTTACTGCCACTGCGGCAGATAACCCAAGCGCTTCAACAGCAGCTTGAGAAACCATCACACTACCATCAGTAGCAATTGAAACGTCTCCGGAGGCGAGAATTTGCTCGCCACCAGCAACTAATTTGATTGTAACACTTCCATCATTATTGACAGTGTAACTTTCAACGCCTTTCAGAGAACTGAGATCCAACAACTCAGCACTTTCGTCGGAAGCTGCACGCGATGCTAGACCAAGCGCCAACATAAATATTGCAAGTGAAGCATTATTTTTGAACCGTAACTTTGGCGCTGAACCAACCGATTGTTTTTGCATATCTAGGCCTTTAGACTAATTTCGATTACACGTTGCGTAATAATAACAGGTGTATACCACCACTTTCAGGTGTATATCACCACTTTTATGAATACTACAATAAAATTTCAGTCAATTTTTCATCTTTCTTACCCTCTTCAAGCTGTCTTGCTGATCAAAATTTAAGTATTTAAACCTAAATATTTGTTTAAAGAATGGATTTAAAGCATTCAGGTTGTGAGTGATAATTATGTATTTCTACCGGAACGTTATTTTGGGCACAGAGGATTTATAATGATCGAATTGATTTTGTCTTCCAGTACTTCGACAGATACTTTCGACGCACAGCCAATTTTTGTTTTTGCGGTGCCTTTAAGAGATGCAGAGGAGCCATTTTTGGAGACCGATAAAAAAGAAACCGTTTCATAGATTTGGCTCGCCGCATTCGTTTCCGCGCACTTATCTTTCTCCACCTCTTTTTTTGGGGCGTCTTGAAGCAATTCATACCAAACAAATTCGTTTGTTTATGATCCACAGCATAAAATTATAAATTCTTCCGCAATTTTGCGGTCACCGCCTGTAAACAACCAGAGTGCAGAAATAGTTAACAAAATTAATTATAAGTATTGTAAAGATCTTCATTAATTTTCGCGTCAAAAACCCATCATCAAATGCGATAATAACACTTTTAACTATTTTTGCAGTGCAAGGTAGTGCCTTTTACTGGGGGTTTACACTGATGATTTTCAGAAAATTAACCGCTTTTTGAGCATGAACCCAAGTTGGCAATACCCGAGACTATCACTTGCCGCTGCACTCATTGGAGTCTTTTTGTTTTTAATATTTAAATTTTTGGGCTGTATGGATGATCCAAAGCAAACGCCGAAGATATGGATCAGAAAAAAGCCACAGCAATCTTTGACAGCAAATTCTTAAATGCTCCATCGGGGTGTTCAACCGTCATCCTTTTTACTTTTGACGCGGTTGCATTGACCCAATAAGCCGAGATTTTTAATTGGCTTTAAAACGCATTTAATATTTATCGCATTAAACCGAATCCGCGACGTCGCCTTTCCGCGTTAACTTTTGTAATCGAAGATGGTGTTTTTACATAAGGCGGTGACCCTTGCCATTATTATTTTGACGAAAATTGTCCATGTTCAAAAACGAAGATCAAGCCAATCAAACTAACACTTTACCTATATTTTTAAAACTACATAGATACCCGACCACAATCTGCAAAGTTTTGGTTTCTTACAATTCTGTCGTAAACTTACGGTACACTTATCATCCAGCTTGCTGCATTTACTAAAGAATGGCTAAATAACAAGCCCACTTCCAAGCAACCACATTCTTTCCGGTGTTTGGGGGTGATCCAACGAACAAGTTTGGATAATTAACGAACCTTTCTCATCGAAGCTTTATTAGGACTAAGTCATATGCAGAGGTATAAATGAAAATATTTATTGAACTGGTGATTTCATCCGTAATGCCGCAAAAAGCCTTTTTTGGGAATGCTGTATGCTGGACACTTTTTTAAAAGTCAGAAATTATTTGGACAACTCTGTTATTGGAGAAATAGCACCGATTATCGAAAACGTTCTCACATTTTGCGTTCTTTACTGCGTTACAGCTTGTGGGGTCAGTTTTGTACAAACGAACACGGCGTTAGATTACCTTCGTATATTCGCGTATTGCAAATTTGCATCGGTGGCAAAACTTCTTTGTTGTAAGACACTCACCCACCGCCACAGTTGAGGCCACAACACCACAAAAAAATATTCACTATACGAATATTGTGATAAGTATAGGGGAAACGCTTAGATGACCAGCACATTCAGTGACTTGTCCGCGTTGGCGATAATCTATGGAGGATTAGCATTGGTATTAGAAGAATTTTTCAATTCCAAAAAAGTTATAGATCTCAGCTTTTTCAATTTTGAAAATGCCATTACCGCAGCCTATTTTGCGGACAAAGACTTCAATATTTTACGTGTAAATAAAAATTTCCGTAATTTTTTTCCTGCGCTAGGCAATTTGCAAGGCGTCCAATTTCCAGAAGTTTTGAAAGCTTTGGATGTACCAGATAAAGTTCTGCAACAATTCATGAAGACCATCGAGGAGAAGGGCCGAGTTTTGCTGCCAAGACTCGAGATTGAGCAAAACGGAGAATTTAAAGTTTATTCTCTTTTATCGACAACCACAAATAGCCCTGATTTTTCGTTTTTGCGGGGCATTCAAGGGCAGTTCGTTGATCGTACAAACGAAGACAATCTTCGGAAAGAAAAAGAGAACTTAATCCAAGAACAACTTCGCAATCAGGGCTTGATAAAGCAGAAAAGCGAACGCTTAGAAGAAATATCAAAGCGGCTCGCGAGTTATCTCTCACCTCAGGTTTACAATAGTATTTTCGAAGAATCCGGAGAAAGTACCAAAAAACACAAACGTAAAAATCTGACCGTGTTCTTTTCTGATATCGTGCGGTTCACAGATATGAGCGATACGCTTGAACCAGAACTTTTAGCCAAACTTGTCAACAATTATCTTTCTGAAATGACGAATATTGCGATAGAATTTGGCGGTACCATCGATAAGTTCATCGGGGATGCGGTTATGGTCTTTTTTGGGGATCCAGAGTCAGACGGCGATCGCCAAGATGCACTAAATTGCGCCAAAATGGCCTTGCGAATGCAGCAGCGCGTTTTGGATCTTCAGGATTATTGGAAAAGTTTGGGAATTAGTGAAGAAATCCAAGTGCGGATGGGAATATCCACTGGCTATTGTACGGTCGGCGATTTTGGATCACAGCAGCGTCTCGACTATACAGCCTTCGGAAGCCCCGTAAATCTTGCCGCGCGCCTTGAATCTCTTGCTTTACCAGGTGAAATTGTTGTGTCGGAACAAACTTGTGAGCTAATTTCAGGGGACATCGACTGCACCCCTTATCAAACAGTCACACCGAAAGGCTTTTCGAGACCGATCAATACGTACACCATTTCACAAGACGGTTCAGTCGATGCAGCAAAGCATCCCTCCAAATACAAGAAATTGGGAAATCGTGTTTCAATTGATATCTTTGACACGTCCGACATCAATGCTGCAATTATGGAATTGAAAGAAATTGAACAAGAATTCGAAAGATTATTGAAAAAAACAGAAAATGTTTCATCAGAGTAGAGAAAATATGTCATTGTGAAACTTTGTGTGTAAAAGCAAATTCAATTTTGAAACACTCAATTCAAGAGTGAATGCGCAAATAAGTTAAGTCGCAGGCCTACGATATTTTCTAAATGTCACACATCAAGACCTCAAAGAGCAGTTTTGAAATCGCTTGGTGGTCGTTTGATAGATTTATCGCGATGCGCCTTACATTGCGCTAAATAGCCGACCGAAATTAATGTTAATGCATGCTGCAAGTTGGGAGGCGTTGCAGTTGTTTGGTAATTCTTGACACTTAAATAGGGTGTCCCAGTTATAAAAATTTTGTTTTTCTTCCAAAGACTCGCATTCACAATTATTGCCTTAGCGTTTTTAGCTGAACTAGCCTTTGAATAAAGCGCAGCGATCAGCTGATCCCCTGTAAAAAAATTTAACACCTCACGGTGCGTAGGTAAGTGTGTCATTTTGTGAAAACAATCTTTTTATTAAACAAGATTTCGAAATCAGCCAATGAGACGTTTTTGGCGTAAAGATACAAGCGCGCCTAATAATAAAACAAAAGATGCCATCAGCAGGCCAAAGCCAATGTTGTCAAAGACGTCCCCTATAATCCCCGCAAGGTAGGGACCGATAGTCTGAGCGATGGCAAAAATCACAGTAAACAAGCTGATTGAGTAGGCCCACATTCGCTCAGGTAAGTTTTTCCTTGTGAAATTTGTGATCGCACCTGGTGCCATAAATACGGCAATACCAAATATCGCTGAAGAAACGATCAATACCCAAAAGGCGGACGACAGGATAGGTATACTTGACCCAATCGCAATGCATATCAGAATGAGTGAAAGCGGTGCGCCATTATCAAACTTTGCAAAAACAGGTTTCCAAACAAAGGGTGAAACACATATGCAAACTCCAAGAACGATCCAGATGAAGGCGATCGAAATCGAACCCAAGGCCTGAGACACCATCCATGCTGACAAAAAAGTCAGATAAACGATATAGCCCAAACCAAAGCAAGCATATCCAACAAATTCAGGTAACATTTTATAAACTGGCAAACTTTGTTTTTCAGAAACCGCGGTTGTTGATACGGGCAGATTACGCGCTGCCCAAAGACTAAATGGCGAAAAAAATATGCTGGCCAGTCCAATAACCAACCAGCAATGTGGCCAAGCTGCATTTCCACGAAGATCAATCATAAGAGGGATAAAGGACGCAGCGAGCACGATACCTAACCCACCCCCTGTTCCAAATAGAATTGCAATTGAGAGCGCGTTGCGCTTTGGATTTTCTTTAAAAAGGCCGGAGGCAAGAGCACCAGCTGTTGAAAATGAAATTGCTCCTAATAATCCAGCCAAAAATCTTAGAAGGTACTGCATTTCAATCGTCGTGAACAAGCCCGTCATAGTTAAGACCAAAGACGTCGTGGTTAATCCAAATGCAAATAGTTTTTGAGAAGCTATCGTTCTCACCATGATCATAGTGAGAATTGCCCCAAGTATATATCCAAAGGCATTTATTGTGCTGAGCCACCCTGCTTGACTGTAATTCCAACCCATTTCAATTTGCATCGCAGGCAAAAGCAATCCATAAGCAAATCGGGCAAAACCATTGGTAATCGTCACCCCCAGAAGGAGACCGACCAATATGAACCACTGCTTTAATTCATTGTTTTCCAATTGACACCTTAGGAAGATTTCATGGCACAGTACTCTTTATTTCTTAGTAAGGAAACATAATGACACATAAGGTTTGGTGCAAAGCCTACCAAATCTTGCTTTTATATTTAGAATAACAAGGGACAGCCGCTCATGGCTCTTTTGGGCGTCAAAACTGAACTATGAAATCAGACAGAAAACATCTAGGATCGGGATCAGACAAATTTTAAACTGACACCATTTCATGTACAGAGGTCAGCGGCGATAATACGATTTAAAGTGAATATGGTAAGGCAGGGTTCTGCAGCATTCGATACTTACTGGATCACGTTCCAACAATCCTAAACTGGATTAGGTTATATTTGATGATCCACAAGTCATGACCCGCCTCACCGACGTCACGAACGCAAGCAAAGTCTATGATGTGATGAGCAGTGATTCAAATTATTGCGAACTTACCTACTGGATAGGTATTCCTGCATTTGACGCCTTGGTCCGCTTTGCGGCAGTCTTTCGGATACTTCAGAAGAGCGATAATGTAAAGTTACGGCGTCAACAGCGCGGAGTTTTTAAAAACGAACCCGCCGCCATATATAATGGCTGAGCGACAACAAAGTCATAAGACCTACTGAATACGAACATGACTTTCATTAATATATTTACCATCCCGACCGGAGGCGCCAGACTATATTCTGCTATATTAATGCAGACGATCTGGGATAAATGGTATAGATTTGTTTTGAAAAAGATGGCCATGGAAATCGGCTCCTCGATTTATCCAATGAGAATCATTTCGTCCGCTTAGGCTCCGCCGAAATTGTGGATCGCCATTAAAGCAGTGTTTCAATACGATCTGAGCAAATTCCCAAAAGTTTTTATTCAAATTAAAAAGGAAAACGCCTATTAAGGTTTATGCGAGCAGACAGTTGACAAAGTTACTTATGAGCCTATTTGGTGACTTCTGCGCAATTGCATACGCGGCCACGTTTGTCAGTCAAGCCAGCCGGCTTTGAAAACCAGCGCGGCATTACCTTACTGGCACCTTAATGGGACGCGTATATCGCTACGACCCTTTCAAGGGCTGTTTCGACTGGCATTTCCTGACTGTGACCTGTGCGACGCGACGTGAGTTCGACCACCCCATTATTTAGCCCACGAGGTCCCACAGTGATTCGCCACGGCAGACCAATAAGATCCATAGTCGCAAATTTACCCCCAGCTCTTTCCTTTCGATCATCGTAGAGAGGATCTAGGCCAAGCGCCCTCAGACCATTATACAAGGCATCACAGGCTGCATTCGTTTCACTGTCACCCTGTTTGAGGTTCACGATACCACAATGAAACGGGGTAACGCCTTCAGGCCAGATAATACCATTCTCATCATGGGATGCCTCAATAATCGCACCGATAAGGCGGGAAACACCAATGCCATGGCTCCCCATGTGCACAGGCACGCGCTCACCACTTTCGCTAACTACCGTTGCACCCATCGCTTCTGAATATTTTGTTCCAAAGTAAAAGATCTGACCCACTTCGATACCACGGCTTTTTCTTTGGCGTTCTTGCGGAATTGCATCAAACAAAGCGTCGTCATGGGTTTCATCAGTGCGAGCGTAGGGGGTTGTCCATTCCTTAAGGACCGTAGCACAATCTTCGTAGCTATCATAATCCACATCCCGATCACCTATCTTCAAATCTGTAATGGCGCTGTCATAAAACACCTCGGACTCGCCGGTATCTGCGAGCACCAAAAATTCATGCGTATCGACTCCACCAATCGGCCCACTGTCAGCACGCATGGGAATAGCCTGAAGCCCCATGCGTTCATATGTGCGCAGATAACTGACCAAGTGACGATTGTACGCATGTAAAGCACTGTCATGGTCAACGTCAAAATTATAACCGTCTTTCATAAAAAATTCTCGGCCTCGCATCACACCAAAGCGAGGGCGGATTTCATCACGGAATTTCCATTGGATGTGGTAAAGCGTCATGGGGAGGTCTTTGTAGCTTCCCACATGGGTGCGAAAGATATCAGTGATCAGTTCTTCGTTGGTCGGGCCATACAGCATATCGCGCTCATGGCGGTCCTTAATTCGCAACATTTCCTGACCATAAGCTTCATAGCGACCGCTTTCACGCCAGAGATCGGCTGATTGCAGCGTTGGCATCAACATTGGAATATGGCCTGCACGAACTTGTTCTTCATGCACAATATTTTCCAGTTTACGAAGAATCTTGAAGCCCAAAGGCAACCAAGAATATATGCCTGCACTGGATTGTTTGATCATCCCTGCCCGCAGCATCAAACGATGGCTAGCGATCTGGGCTTCTGCAGGATTTTCTTTCAGAACTGGCAAAAAATAACGGGACAGTAGCATGATGCATCCTCATCGGGTAATATCGCCATCCTTTAGCCCGAAGTCGTTTGATTGGCAACATAGGAGACGCAGTGAACCACCTAAGACAGACTTCAGATGCTTGCATCCACGCCGCAGATGCGACACATTGATAATAAATGTATTGATAGGAAAATGATGGCCCTTCCAGCCAGACAACAAGCCCTATACTGGGGCACCGCCACAGTCATCTTATTATTGGCTTTCTGGGTGCTCAACGATGTACTTTTACCCTTTGTGATAGGAGCTTCGATTGCCTATCTTCTTGATCCAGTGGCCGATCGATTGGAGGCTATAGGCCTTAGCAGGACCAAAGCGGTCTTAGTGATTTCTCTTGCGGCCTTGATCCTTTTGCTACCCCTTGCACTTTTTGTTCTAAATGTTGTGATTGCTCAACTCGGTGCGCTCAAATCAATTTCTTTTTCACCGGGCAAAATCACAGAAATTCAGGAGCGGCTGGTCAGCATTTTACCTGCTGCTATTGGGGAAAACATTGATCTTCACAAAAACTTTGAAGACATTGCAGCCTTTATCCGCGCAAGGGCAGAAACACTGTTTCAGAGCGTCGGTAAAAGCCTTCTTGACGCCTTGATGAGTTCTGCGATGTCACTGGTAAATATCACCATCTTGATCCTGGTGGTGCCGGTGGTCACCATTTACATGCTTCTGGACTGGGACAATATGATTGCTCGCATCGACGCTCTTCTGCCGCGAGATCATGTAAATACCATCCGTTCACTTGCGGGCGAGATAGACAGAACGCTGTCCGCTTTCATACGCGGGATGGGATCAGTTTGTTTGATCTTGGGAACCTATTATGCCTTTTCCCTTTGGATGGTGGGATTAAGTTTTGGCTTCGCGGTCGGTTTTTTTGCTGGTTTGGTTACCTTTATCCCTTACCTCGGCTCCATCATGGGAGGGGCTTTGGCCATTGGGCTTGGGATTTTTGAATTTTGGGGTGAGTGGGATAAACTGGCGACTATCGGAGGTATCTTTTTAGTTGGGCAAGTGATTGAAGGCAATTACCTGACGCCCAAACTTGTGGGAGGATCTATCGGCTTGCATCCTGTATGGCTGTTGCTAGCCCTGTCTGCATTTGGTGCATTATTTGGATTTGTTGGAATGTTAATCTCCGTTCCGGTTGCTGCGAGCATTGGCGTTCTGGTCCGCTTTGGAACGAATCAATATACAGCTGGCCCCCTTTACCACGGGGCAAGCGGCAAAGACGATGGGTGCTAATGGCCACACAGTTTACGTTTGATCTTTCTTTTTTACCGTCACATGACCGGGGTGATTTCTTTATATCGAGCAGCAATGAAATGGCCGTTCAATTTGTGGAAGAATGGAAAAATTGGCCCTTGAGAAAACATGTGCTGACTGGCCCAAAATCTTCTGGAAAGACGCATCTGTCCCGTATCTGGGCAAAAATGAGCGCTGCCAAGGTGGTCGCCGCAAAAAAAATTTTCGATCCCGAAGCGTTGTCTCAGACGCACCTGTTGGTCGAAGACGTGCATACCATTGCAGGTATGGATGCACAGGAAAAAACCCTTTTTCACACGCATAACCTTTTACAGCAAAAAGGATTTCACCTCTTGATGACTGGTCAGGGCAGTCCAAACCGTTGGAAGATCGTTTTGCCAGATCTCGACTCACGCATTCAAGGTACCCGCCACGTGGCGTTGGAGCACCCAGATGACAGGCTTTTCACAGCACTACTTGCAAAACAGTTCTCTGATCGCCAATTATTCCCAGCTCCCGAGGTTCTGCAATATCTGTTAAAACGGCTGGAACGGTCGCATGACGCGGCACGCCGTTTCGTCGAACGTGCCGATCAAGTAGCTCTCAGCAAAAAGCGGGCTATCGGTCGGAATTTGGCGAAAAATATTTTGGACGAATTCGAGACAGACTCTGATTGACCACAGCGCGTCGAGCCTGCATAGGTTAATGCAAATTAAGTCGAGGTTAAAGCTCTTATGCTTCAACAATCCGCATCGCAAAAAGGCGCATTAAACCCATACGAAAAGCCAGTCTTGCCACAGCTTGACGAACGTCGTTTGTCAAAAATTGCAGTGCTGGATGTCGGATCAAATTCTGTACGATTGGTCGTCTTTGATGGAGCAGCGCGCTCACCTTCTTATTTTTACAATGAAAAGCTTATGTGCCGGCTGGGCGAGGGTCTGTCCACGACAGGCTATTTAAATTCGGAAGGCAAGGAACGCGCGATTGCAGCGATCCGGCGTTTCAAATTCCTCACCACAGCTATGGGCATAAGTGAAGTAACAGCTGTTGCCACCGCAGCTGTACGCAAAGCCAAAGATGGGCTTGAATTTTGTCAGCAGGTATTTGAACAGACGGAGCAAAAAATCTGGGTGATTGATGGCGCGGAAGAGGCGCAACTATCTGCGCAAGGCGTTCTTTTAGGTTGGCCAGAGTCCTTTGGGCTTGTTTGCGATCTTGGCGGGTCATCGATGGAATTGGCAGAGATTAACCACGGTTTGGTTGGGCGTAGCGTTACCTCTGATCTTGGTCCCTTAAAGCTTCAGGAATTGCAAGGCGGTGGTGCCGCGCGGCAGGCTTATATCCGTAAAACGATGCGCCGTCTGGCGGCTGACATGGGTCCGCAACAGAACAGGCTATTTCTGGTGGGCGGATCTTGGCGTGCCTTGGCGCGGGTCGACATGCAAAGAACAGATTATCCGCTACGTGTTGTGCACGAATACCGTATGGGGAGCAGTTCAGTGGCAAAAACCTTAGCCTTTCTGGAAGAAGTCGGCTTAGAAGCCTTGCAAAACCTCTGTGGTATTTCCCAGTCACGAATGTCCTTATTACCCTATGCAGGAGAAGTCTTGTGTGAATTATTGGACGTGTTTGAACCTAAGGATATCGCAATTTCAAGCTATGGTTTACGGGAGGGACTTTTGTATCAACAAATGTCGGATGATATTCGCGCAAGAGATCCCTTGATCGAAGCCTGCAAAATGTCGGAAATAAAAGACGCGCGTGTGCCCGGTATGGGCAAATCAATTTATAATTTCGTACGCCCCCTGTTTAAGGACGCCGGTCCAGACTTATTGCGTATCATTCGCGCAGCTTGCCTTTTGCATGATGTGAGCTGGCGTGCGCATCCTGATTATCGTGCAGAGGTATGTTTTGACAACGCAACCCGTGCTAACTTGGGCGGGCTTAAACATTCAGAGCGGATGTTTTTGGCCATAGCTTTGATGCATCGTTACACTAATAAACGCGATGATGAAATTTTTTCTTGGATGTTTCGGATTCTCAATGGAGATGAAGTAAAATCGGCAGAAATTCTTGGCAAAGCAATGCGATTGGGCGCAATGCTTTGGGTGTCAGACGAGGTTGCTCAAGCGCAACTGCACTGGAATGAAAAGACTTGCGCCTTGCAATTATCTCTACCCGGTGTTGCCTCAGCGCTCTACGGAGAGGTAGCAGACGCAAGGCTTCAATCGCTTGCCATAGCCATTAAGGCGCAAAGCTACGGTGTTTCCGTTTAGATAGCCAAATTGCGTTTACGAAGCTTAAATTCATTCAAAGCTGTCTTTGCTTGCTTACAAAGTTGTCCCAACAACCTTAAACGCAAAGAAGTACATAGCAACAGGTCAAGAAGACCTAGTATGAGATAGTAGGTTCGTTATGATAAGAGCAGGCAGTCCGGCCTAGCACAGTTACGTAGGTTTCAAACCGCCGCACAAATCAGCGAGACCATCCCAGAGTTTGTTTGCTTTGAAAAGCAATGGAACTGGGGCAGTTTGTGAAGTTTTGATTGACGCATAGGCATTCATGAAAACGGGCAACCCTGTGATTTGCAGATGTGTCGTTAATTTTGGTGTAATGGCTCTCAAAAAGGGGGTGGAACTTGCCTATTATTCCTTTTGAATAAAATTTTGGAAAACAAATCGCGTCCGATCCAATCCATGCGGTGCTTTTTGATTACGTGGAGGGGCGCGTACCAAACGCTGATATTTGTAGATGAACCCGCTTCAATTTCGCGGTCAGATAGGTCAATTATAGCCCAGTCATTGCCATGTCTAGAATTACTGTAAATGATTCCGAATTCACAGAAAAAGATATTTTCTTCTTGGGCACGAGCTATTCGGCCGAACACATCGGTTCACAATGTTGAAAATACGGCTGTACATCGGTCACTATTGTACATCTCATGGCACCAGAAAAGAGATGAACCAGCATCTTCTGTAAGGGATATAAACACCGCTTCCCCTTCCTTCCAGACGATCGGCGCCTAAAGACAAAAAACAAGCTTGCCACTGTAGACATTTAGAAAGGACTGGCATGGATCAAAAAATCCGTGGTCTTTTACCTTCAGATGCAGGATTAATGGTTTAACTCCAATGTGTTTAAAGCTCAGGCGTGGTGGGCGGGTGATATGATCATGAATGAGATTTCCCTACTGGAAGACAACGCATAAATGTTAGCTGAGTTCGACGATCGCGTTGCCCGTGAATTCGTGAGTGATGATGGAAAAGATTGTATCAGATATTAGGGTGATTACGTCAAGGAATTGATCGCAGAAATCACTTACCCAAGTTTTGACTTAGATGGTGGCTATGAGGGCTTCTAACAAAGGAGAAAATACAAATCTGCAGCCATAATGGACTCCTTTAATTATACGTGTAAATGGGTAATTATGGATACTATGGCACCAGTTTACCACGCCCCTTGGAAGAACGCCCTAAATAGGAAAAAAAGATTTATTTACAAACCTAAAACTTTGCTGTTCATCACAGATAGCAGAAAGGCATTTTGTGCTGCGCTTCAGACACACAGTATGGCTTTACTGGGCCCAATCACTGATTAAATGATGCGCGATGCATCTGTCCTGGACCACGATTGCAAGGCAAAATGAGGGCTACATCCGCCGATGTTAAGGTTCTACCCATATTTTTTGCTCGGCTGGTCATTAGGCGGTTTGAACGCTCAGACTTTTGGGGATTTTACTTTTTCGATCGCTTCAAAGGCGTCGTTGAGGGATATCAAACGTTTTTCAGCGAGCTTTACCGCTTCTTCGGGTATGCCACGGGCAATCATCTGATCGGGATGGCTTTCGCGTACCAATCGATGCCAAATGCGCTTAATCTCATCCAAACTCTGATCTCTGCTCACCCCTAGTACCTCATATGGATCGAGGGCACCTTTCACGTAGCGCGCGCGAATGGTACGAAAAGTATTTGCGCTTAGCCCAAATTCAAAAGCCACTTTTTTCAAAAATGCGTTCTCTTTAGGATGATATTCCCCATCGGCCGTAGCGATGTGGAACAACCCCTCCATCAAATCATGCAACACCCGATCGCCGGCACCGAACATACGGGCTATATTGCGGGCATAAAGCTCAAAGCCTGAAACGTCCTGACGCGCAAGATTAAATACACGCGCGGCCTGTGCCAGAGCATTCTCGGGAATATGAAATACTTGGCGAAAGGCCGTCACCTCATCTCGAGTCACTTGGCCATCAGCCTTTGCCATTTTCGCCGATAAGGCAATCACGGCGATAGTAAAACCAATTGAACGTTCTGGCGGTTGACGCAACCGATCAAAGATTGCGGACAATCCTTCCCCGATCGACAAACCAGAGAGAGCTTTGGATATGCGCGCCCAGAGTGACATGGGCGGACCCTTAACGCTCTCGCTACTATTTCTCCAGTAAAATAACGGTATTTATAGAAAAACGTAGTAAATTTTCGTACAAATTGCTATGAAGGATCCTGTGAATTATTCTGGCTCAGAGCATTTTTTGCAACAATATCAGATCAATCCAGCGATCAAATTTATGACCGACCTGCGGTAGCCGCGCAATACTCGAAAATCCAATGCTTTCGTGAAAGGCAACTCCGCCCGGGTTGTCTGCACTAACCCCCGCCCAGAGAGATTTGATCCCCTCAGCCTTAGCATGGGCGCAAAGCTGCTGCATCAACGCGCGCCCGATCCCCATAGCTTGTACCTCTGGGTGCGTGAGAATTGTATGCTCCATGGTTTTTGCATAGCCAATGCCGCGTCGAAATTGGAAGTATGTGCAAAACCCCACCAAACTTCTGTGCTCTTCTGCCACCAGAAAAGCGCGCTTGTCCTTATAACATTCCAAAACAGCCTTTTTCACAGTATCCTCTGTTTTTTCGATAGAATTAAACGTCACTGCCGTTTCGCGAATATAATGGTTCCAGAGATCAGTGATGGCCTCTGAATCTGCCTCATTCGCCGGTCGTATGGATATCATAAATCAACATCGCCATTCGGAGTCGTAAGGGTTAGTGTGATTTTGGCCTCTTCTGCAGTTTTAAAAGAAATCCGCGGATCTTGCAGACTGTACTCTCCCCATTCAGACAGTTGTGCCGCGTGAGCATGAAACACAGTCATATGTTTCAATCTGCAGCCCGCATCAGGCAACCTTTGCGTAGGGGGCGCGATGTTTTTCCAATCAATGATTAAAGGCGCCGCACCGTCCATCGCCAGACGTCCATCCTCCGCAATTGTCAAATCCCAGATAAGGTCGTCACGCGTAACAGTGATAACCATACCTGGATTATAGGGCAGCGCTGACAAAGTCCTTGCCATATCAGCAGTTCTACACACCCATGTAATCACCCGCGGCGGCCCAGAAAACCGTTCCAAGTCAAACCAAAGAGAACGTTTTGCGGGCGCCGCCGTAGATTTGCGCGCAATTACTTCAAAATAACAATCACCAAGGCTAAGTAATCGGTTATGCGTACCGAATAATGCATGCTCGCCACCCATTTCAAGATCAACACCCAAACGATTTTGCACGTAATTTACGCCTTCTTCCAATGTATTAGAAGCCAGCACGATATGATCCAAACTCTCCATATCTCGTGTGCTACAACCTGCGCACATGCGAAGCAATGAATTTCTAGGCCTTGAGAGAGTTGAATTTATCCCGCTTAGGTGCGACATGAGTACTTATTAGGCGCAACAAGGCTATGGCGCGTATTCGTAGGGCATTCAAATTAGAACCATGCCTTCAGAGTAAGAGGCTTACAGCGATGACATACGATGTGGAGTGGATCACCAGCAGCGGCTTGGTCGACTATTGCGAAGCAGAAGCCTTTATGGAGCGCCGCGTGCAACAAATTGTACAAGGCAAATCATCTGAGGCCATCTGGCTCCTCGAACATCCACCGACTTATACCGCAGGCACCAGCGCGCGCAAAGAGGACCTTCTTTCCGCAAATCGTTTTCCCGTATACTCCACAAAGCGCGGCGGTCAATATACCTACCACGGGCCGGGGCAACGTGTGATCTATGTGATGCTTGACCTGAATCGTCGGGGACGAGACGTGCGCGCCTTTGTAAAGTTCTTGGAGACTTGGGTCATCGCAACGCTCAACCAATTCAACATCATAGGTGAAATCCGTGAGGGTCGCGTTGGCGTGTGGGTCAAGCGCCCCGAAAAGCCAAAATATCCAAATGGAGACATTGCTGAAGATAAAATTGCAGCTATCGGAATTCGACTGCGCGCATGGGTGTCTTTTCATGGTATATCCATCAATGTGGAACCCGAGTTGGATCATTTCTCTGGAATCGTACCCTGCGGTATTTCAGAGCATGGTGTCACAAGCCTTGTCGACCTAGGATTGCCAGTTACAATGGAAGACCTCGACGTTGCCTTGAAAGTGACCTTTGAAGGATAGGCTCTCTGAGATCCCGATTCAGCGAATTCTCAATATTTACGATCCGCAGTTGGCCGTGGCAACATATCCCGCCCTGCGTCAAAGACGTGTATTGCCTGTCTCTCAGAGCAGGCTTATTATGAAGAAAAGGTTGACTTAGCGGCATCTGAGTCGTTTTAACAAGGCTAAAACAAAAACTAATATAAGCAGGAGCTCTACATGGCAGACGCAGCCATCCATGGCGATGATCATAGCGACGAACGAAGTTTCTTTACGCGTTGGTTCATGTCCACGAACCACAAAGATATCGGCATTCTTTATCTGATAATTTCAGCCTTTGTTGGACTGATATCTGTTGCCTTTACAGTATACATGCGGCTTGAATTGATGGAGCCCGGCGTTCAGTACATGTGTCTGAATGAAATAGGCGAAGCATCTGCACGACTGATGTCAGGGGGTACCGATTGTTATGCTCCAAACGGCCATCTGTGGAACGTTTTGGTAACTGGACATGGCATATTGATGATGTTCTTTGTTGTTATTCCTGCGCTTTTCGGTGGCTTTGGTAACTACTTTATGCCGCTACAAATCGGCGCTCCGGATATGGCATTTCCACGGATGAATAATTTGTCTTTGTGGCTTTACGTAGCAGGCACAACGTTGGCAGTCTGCTCTGTTCTGGCTCCGGGTGGGAATGGTCAGGCTGGTTCAGGTGTGGGTTGGGTGCTTTATCCACCGCTCTCCGTAAATGAAGCAGGCATGTCGATGGACCTCGCTATTTTTGCAGTTCACGTCTCTGGTGCTTCATCTATCCTTGGCGCGATAAACATGATCACGACGTTTTTGAACATGCGCGCTCCCGGCATGGCACTTTTCAAGGTACCTTTATTTTCATGGTCAATCTTCGTTACGGCTTGGTTGATCTTACTATCCCTGCCTGTTTTGGCTGGCGCCATAACTATGCTTCTGACGGACCGTAACTTTGGAACAACTTTCTTCGACCCGGCTGGTGGTGGCGATCCGATTCTGTACCAACATATTTTGTGGTTCTTTGGACACCCTGAAGTGTATATCATTATCCTCCCAGGATTTGGTCTGATCAGCCATGTGATTGCAACCTTTGCGCGTAAGCCAGTATTTGGATACTTACCGATGGTATGGGCGTTGATTGCGATTGGTGTGTTGGGTTTTGTCGTATGGGCTCACCATATGTACACCGTTGGCATGTCGTTAACGCAGCAGTCATATTTTATGCTCGCAACAATGGTTATTGCGGTGCCGACAGGTATTAAAGTGTTTAGCTGGATCGCAACACTTTGGGGCGGTTCGATAGAGTTCAAAACGCCCATGCTCTGGGCATTTGGGTTTTTGTTCCTCTTCACCGTCGGCGGTGTAACTGGGATTGTGTTGGCACAAGCACCCTTGGACCGTGCGTATCATGACACCTATTACGTTGTTGCACACTTCCACTATGTTATGTCACTTGGCGCAGTCTTTACCATCTTTGCCGGAATATACTTCTACTTCGGTAAGATGACGGGTAGGGCCTATCCTGAATGGGCCGGTAAGATTCATTTTTGGATGATGTTCATTGGGTCTAACCTCACCTTTTTCCCACAACACTTTTTGGGACGTCAAGGGATGCCGCGTCGCTACATTGACTATCCCGAAGCTTTTGCTTACTGGAACTGGTGGTCCAGCATTGGAGCCTTCCTTTCATTCACATCTTTCGTTCTGTTCTTTGGGATCATAGGATATTCGTTGCTGCGTGGCACGCGGATCACACAAAACAATTATTGGAACGAATACGCCGATACGCTGGAATGGACGTTGCCATCGCCACCCCCTGAGCACACATTTGAAATTCTCCCTAAGCAGGAAGAATGGGACAAATCGAACGCTCATTAAGCGGGTATTATAGAAGAAGAAAACCCGCCACTCGGCGGGTTTTTTTATGAATGATATACTGCGACATGATTGCCCATGCCGCACGCCCAGATCGTTTTATGGTAAAGGCAAGGGAGAAACATTAATGCCATATCACTGGAACACGCATCACAACAATACAGGTCAAATGCAGATCCTAGAACTTTGGCCGCATAATTCACTACCCAAACGTGGCTTTGCTGGATTTATCATGGTCACTTTTATTCTGACTCTGATCCCTCTCATAGCGATGACCAGCACAATGACATTCTGGGGGCTCTTGCCTTTTATGATGATGGCTCTTTGGGGGATTTGGGTTGCCTTACAAAAAAGCTATAAGCGCAATGAGATTTTTGAACGATTGCAATTTGGAGCTACGCAATTGGAATTAACTCGTACAAATCCTTCGGGGGAAGTGCTAAGTTGGGAATGTGACGGGTATTGGAGCCGCGCACAGTTGTACCCAATTGAGGGCCCAGTTCCCAATTATGTCACTTTGAATGGAAATGGCCGCGAGGTGGAAATTGGAGCGTTTTTAAGTGAAAGCGAACGAAAATCACTTTACCACGACTTGCGGAAAGCGCTGGCGTTTTATAAATGATAACAAGGTTTTTTAGCAAAGACCCGCGCGTGCAACGAGCGCCCGCAACGCCAAGGATAGATGGTGGCGTAAACCACTGCTGGTGCTTTCTGGCAGCCTAAATGAAGAAATAGAAACCGTACTTCAAGTAACAAAAAAACCTGCCTTTGGCAAGGCACGAATTGGCGCAGAATTGGTCGGTTATAGAAACAAAATCTAACAAACGTCGATGTCTTTTGTTGCTCAAAGAGATCTAAAGTGGACTTCTGTAACTTAAAGGCAAGATTTACCTGATCTGGCCAAAGACGACAGAAGTAATACTTTACTCTTTGCACATCGCATAGACAAAAAGGCAAAACTTGCAAATCCCTATACGCATTTCCAAAAAGTGGTGAGCCACTAGGGATATATAATTACGTTCAATGCCGGTGATCTGGCAAATGTTGATCTGGTGAAAACGTATCTTACTTTGCAGTAACCCGACGCCTACATCATTGATCATGGCATTATGCATGACATTAGAACAGGCCTTTATGGCCAAGTAGGAAGTCAAATTCTATCGCATCCGCTTAGGAGCCTATTTTGGAAACTAGGCTGTAGTTGTGTAGCCTATCGCTATGATCAAAGTGGACCGCAAATTTTGCACCAGTTTTTGAAACAGTCCATGCGACGCAAGCATCGCATGTTTCTCTATCTTATAGATTTATAAGCAAGGCCGCCGCTGGCACTGAATAATAATAAGAACAATTGCAAGGTAAACTTAGCAGGGAATTTTGACCCTCGTTTGTGAGAAGTTAATTACAGGCTCAGATTTATTAAACTTTATTTAAACAAAAAGCCGGAACCGTTGAAAGACAACAAATATTACTTTGGAACGCGTCCATACGGTAAACACCCAAAAATTAGACTGATCCGTCGCGCGGTAAAATTTTTAAAATTATGTTAGAGGCTTGAAATTAACCTGAAAGCCTATCTTTCACCATAGGGCCCACCGAACCAAAATGCATCTGACCAGTGTATTTTGACTTCAGCACTGCCATCACGCGGCCCATATCACGAATAGATGTAGCGCCAACTTCTGCAATGGCCTCTTCTAGCGCAGAAATAGTTTCTTCCTCAGAGAGCTTACGAGGCAAAAATTCCTCAATTACGGCAATTTCCGAGAGTTCGCGTTCTGCCAATTCAAAGCGGCTTGCTTCCTCATAGGTTTTTGCGCTCTCCTGTCTCTGGCGTACCATTTTGCCTAAAATGGCAAGTAGCTCTGTATCGTCGACCCCGTTTTCATTACCCTCGCCTCGCGCAGCAATGTCTCTGTCCTTTATGGCGGCATTAATCAATCGCAGTGTGCTGAGACGCGCGGTTGCTTTGTCCTTCATAGCTTGCTTCATCTCAGTGTTGATACGTGTTCGAAGTTCCATGATATATCCGATATCTTAGCCATCGCAGAGGCGTTTAGTACTAACCAATGGGAACTTTAAGGGCAAGTATAGAAAAATGACCATTTGACCCCATCTTTGTTCAACACTCTCTTGACCCTCTTCGCCACGCCTACTAGGTTGCCGCAGTTTACGGGAAGCTATACCATGATGGCACCAAATTCATTAACAGACATCACTGCTTGCCTCGCTTTAAACGATGGCGCGCTTTTTTTCGGCAAAGGCTTTGGCGCCGAAGGTGAGACGGTCGCGGAGCTCTGCTTTAACACGGCTATGACCGGCTATCAGGAAATTATGACAGACCCCTCTTACGCCGGACAGATCGTGACGTTCACCTTTCCCCATATTGGAAATACCGGAACAACGTTGGAAGATGACGAAAACATCAACCCATTTGCCGAAGGTATGGTTGTCAAATGGGACGTGACAGAACCATCAAACTGGCGCGCACAAAACGAACTGTCAAACTGGTTGGCGGCGCGTGGAAAAATTGCGATCTCCGGTGTAGATACGCGACGCTTGACCCGTGCAATTCGCTCACTAGGCGCACCTCATGTGGCCCTTGCACATTCTAAAGATGGTAACTTTGATACAGATTCATTGATCGCTAAAGCACGTGCATTCAAAGGTCTTAAAGGTATGGACCTTGCCAAAGATGTGACATGTGCACAAAGTTACCGATGGAACGAATGCCGCTGGGCTTGGGGAGAAGGCTTTCCAGTTCAAAGCGCACCACAATATAGGGTTGTTGCTATAGATTATGGCGCCAAACGCAACATCCTGCGATCTTTGGCCTCCGTGGGATGTGATGTTACTGTGTTGCCCGCGGTATCTACTGCTGAAGATATTTTACGGCATGATCCTGATGGAGTATTTCTGTCCAATGGACCGGGGGACCCCGCCGCGACAGGAGCCTATGCAGTCCCCATGATCCAAGGCATTCTAAAACAAAAGGATATACCACTCTTCGGAATTTGCCTTGGGCATCAGATGCTTGCTTTAGCCCTCGGTGCAAAGACGATAAAAATGAATCATGGTCATCATGGCGCCAATCACCCCGTGAAGAATACCGAAACCGGCAAAGTGGAGATCACGTCAATGAACCATGGCTTCGCTGTAGATGCGCAAACACTTCCTGAGGGCGTTTTGGAAACCCATGTCTCCCTTTTTGATGGATCAAACTGCGGTCTACGCGTTAGGGAATGTCCAATTTTTTCCGTACAATATCACCCAGAGGCAAGCCCTGGCCCCCAAGACAGTCATTATCTATTCGAAAAGTTCGCAGACCTTATGGATGGGTAATTATCAACCACTTTTATTAATTTATAACGTGTCCTAACCAAACTGTGATTTAGTTCTAAGGGATATCAGCGATGTATTTTAGCGCATCGCCTTTTAGAGTTGTTTGCAGTCGTGAAGTAAGTCTCGTTCGAAGCTCGACTGGAAAACTTGGCGAATTATTACTAATCGACGGAGCCGCCCTGCGCGGAGGGATATCGCCGGTGTTCAGGGCACAACAAAACGCTCTGCCAAATCCACTTTGACCAAACGATCAACTGGTTTAAACAAGCCTGCCTAAATCGCTTCAAGGATCACTGTACAAGCGTGGGAGTGGGTTGACATTGACACTCTTTTTTCGCACTTAATGGCCTCCTTATCCTTAAAGAAAGGGCAGAATAATAGAAATCAACCCCTAGAGCACTTACCTTTTCGGAATCGGACAGCATTCATGCCAAAATCAAAATTTCAGCACGTAACAGATTGGGTCTTTGATCTGGACCACACACTTTACCCACCAGAAAATCGTCTCTTTGATCAGATTGAAATGAAAATGACCAATTACATAATTGATTTGCTCGGGATAGATGCAGCGTCTGCAAACATATTGCGTAATAAGTACTGGACCGCATATGGGACGACACTTGCAGGGTTAATGAGAGAATATGATATCGACCCCGACCCCTTTCTTTGGGACGTTCATCAAATTGATTTCAGCGTGATCACCCCAAATCCAGCTCTTGGCGCAGCGATTGACGCTTTGCCCGGACGTAAGATCATTTACACGAATGGCACAATTCCATATGCCAATAATGTACTAAACGCTCTAGAAATCACTCCGGCCTTTGACGCGATTTATGGTGTGGAGTCAGCGGGCTACTGGCCAAAGCCAGAACTACAGTCTTTTGAAACCGTCTTTAGGCGCGACCAAACCAAAACAGCATATGCTGCAATGTTTGAAGATGATGTTAGAAACCTCGCCGTCCCCAAAAATTTGGGCATGCGTACCGTTTTGGTCAGCCCATCAAATGAAAACGTCACAGCGCATGTCGATTTCGTGACCTCAGATCTGACCGCTTTCCTGCGTCAGATCGTCTGATCGGATCCAGAGACTTTGAAAATGCGCCTATCTTGACCTAAATTTTTAATAGGAGGGAGATGCAAGTTGAAAAAAGTTGACGTATTTGTTTCTGGGGGTGGCATTGCAGGAATGGTGGCAGCTATAGCGTTTGAGCGCCTCGGCTTGAGCGTTTGCTGTGCGGATCCAACAACCCCTGTTTCTTCACCTAAAGAAAAAGGTGTCGATTTACGCACCACTGCTTTCCTCCAACCATCCCAGCAGTTTTTGGATGAACTTGGTCTTTGGGAGCTTTTCAAAGATCACGCAACACCCCTTGATATCATGCGCATCGCGGACACAGGTAGTTCAGATGGTACAAATCAGATCAAGGTGGTTAAAGATTTCAACGCCAGTGAAATTTCTGATCTTCCGTTTGGTTGGAACATTCCCAATTGGCTTTCAAGACGTGCCCTGCAACACGCGCTGGATGCAAGCGATAGAATAGAGTTTTTAGCAAATGTCGCAACAAAACAAGTATTTACCCGTGACACAGAGGCACGCGTTTTACTGAGCACTGGAGAAATTCTGTCCACCCGCCTCGTGATTGGTGCCGATGGACGCAATTCTTTAGTCCGCCAAAATGCCGGTATCTCTGCGCGCACAACCCACTTTGGGCAGAAAGCAATAGCTTTTGCGGTTACCCATCCCATTCCACACAATAATATATCCACTGAAGTACACCGTAGCGGCGGACCCTTCACGCTTGTCCCACTGTCAGATCGCGATGGCCAACCATCCTCCGCTGTCGTCTGGATGGAAACCTCCGCAGAGGCGGCGCGGCTGATAGACCTATCCTCAGAAGCCTTTGAGACAGAAATTTCAGAGCGATCCTGTAATGTTCTTGGCCCGCTCAAACTTGAAACCACGCGCTCCGTCTGGCCCATAATTTCCCAAATCGCAGAGCGGCTGAATGGTAAACGCATAGCCCTTGTCGCCGAAGCTGCCCATGTTATCCCTCCAATCGGAGCTCAGGGCCTGAATATGGGTCTTTCGGATATCAAAGCCTTGCGCGAAATCGCACAACGGGCGGATGACATAGGCGCATCAGAAGTTTTGGAGAAATACCATCTAACCCGCATAAATGATGTTCGCCTTCGCGTAAATGGCATCAGCATGCTTAACCGAGCATCCCTTGGCACACTGCCTTTGCTTAAGCGGTTACGGCCCCTTGGCATTCAGACGCTGCATGGTTCTGCCCCATTGCGTAAAGGGTTGATGAGACTTGGTCTCGGTCTTGGACATTAAAGAAGCCTATCAATTACCCGCTCAAGACGCGCCAAAGTTGCTTTTACATCATAAAGCTTGTCTAATCCAAACAACCCGAGGCGAAAGGTCATGAAGTTTTCGGGCTCATCACAGGCAAGCGGCACGCCAGCTGCAATCTGCATACCGAGGGATGAAAATTTGCTTCCGCTTTGAATGGCAGCATCGTTTGTGTAAGACACAACCACACCCGGCGCCCCAAACCCATCTGCTGCGACGGAGATGACGCCCTTGGCTTTGAGCATCGCGCGTACGGCGTTGCCCAATTCCCATTGCGCGACGCATAGGTTTTCAAATCCAAACTCTCTGGTTTCCAACATGGTATCGCGAAAAGCACGCAACGCATCCGTAGGCATCGTCGCGTGATAGGCATGTCCACCATTTTCATAGGCCTGCATGATCCCATGCCATTTTTTAAGATCAATGGCAAAGCTGTCTGATTGCGTATCCTGCATCCGCGCTAGCGCGCGCTCGGACATCATCACAAGCCCTGCCGAGGGTGAAGCAGACCACCCTTTTTGCGGCGCAGAAATGAGTAAATCAACACCGCAGGCACGCATATCAACCCAAGCGCACCCTGATGCAATACAATCAAGCACCATGAGCGCGCCAACGTCATGGGCGGCTTTGCTCAGCGCTTTGACATAATTATCTGGAAGGATAACACCTGCAGATGTTTCTACATGGGGTGCAAAGACAATATCAGGCTTCATCTCGTGAATTTTTGCAACCACCTCCTCAATCGGGGCGGGACAAAACGGAGATTGACTGTTGTTTCCAATCTGCCGTGCCTTCATAACCTCTACCTCGTCAGCATCAGTGGTAGCTTCAAAAATTTGTGACCAACGATAGGAAAACCACCCATTGCGGACCACAAGCACCTGAGCATTTTGTCCAAACTGACGTGCAACAGCTTCCATTCCGTAGGTGCCCCCCCCGGGGACAAGGACAACCGCGTCTGCGGCGTAAACGTCTTTGAGCATAGAAGAGATCTGGTTCATTACTTGTTGAAAGGATTTTGACATATGGTTGAGCGATCGGTCCGTAAATACAACAGAAAATTCTTCCAATCCGTCGGGGTCGATATGGTCTAAAAGTGCTGCCATGATAAATCTCCTAAATTTGGAGAAGTATCTCACAAGCTTTGACAAGAGAAAAGTGTCTATCCTCTAGCGCGACACTTCTTAGCAGGCGTTAAAGCGGTCCAATCCTTCGTTCCTCACTGAGCAAAACATTGGCCTCTACATCCCCCACACCTGGAAGCGTCATTATGCGCCGACGCAAAATCCTTTCAAAATCAGCAATATCACGCGCCACCACCCGTAACCGGTAATCGTACATACCTAACACATGTTCAACAGTCTGAACTTCGGGAATGGCAGACACCGCGCGTTCAAAATCTTCCAACGGCACACCCTTTTTGCCAGAGAGTTTCACCCCCAGAAATACGGTCACCCCGAACCCAAGTTTTTTTTGATCCAAAACGACCCGCTGTCCCTTAATCACTCCACTTTCCTCCAATCGGCGCACACGACGCCAAATCGCAGGCTGGGACATATCGAGCCTTCGCGCCAAGGCGCCTGCTGAAAGATTGCCCTTATCAGACAACAACCGTAACAGAGTCATATCAATTTCGTCATAAGCACTCATACCGGCAACACGTCATCAGATTTAATGCGGGAGATATGCAACAAAGCCTCAACATCGGACATATGGGGCAATTTCAAGATCTGGTCACGATATATGCGCTGGTAATCTGCCATATCCTTGGCAATCACCGAAAGCCTTACATCGACGCGCCCAACAAAGGTCTGAATCTCAATCACCTGCGGGATCAGACGTGCCGCTTCGAGGAATTCCTCAAAAGCACGGCTTTGGGTTTTATCAAGCGTAATACGTAGCGACACCTCCACATCAAAGCCCAGTTTTTGCCAATCAATCATCGCCTCCTGACCGATAATAATGCCATCTTCGCGCAATTTAGAAAGCTTGCGAGAAACCACAGCCGGTGTGCTCGCCGACATCTCGGCAAGTGCCGCAACGGAAATATCAGGTGCAGTTTGAAGCTGACGGAGGATACGGCGATCTAAATCATCAAGAATGAATTTTTTCCTATTTGATAAAATTACGAATGGAAACTAGCGTATATGCTTACATATCGGTAAATTAGAAACCAATATTCGTCAATACTGCATATAGTCGTTCCATCAATCAGAAAGAGGGTTTGCACATGCGTGTATATTACGATCGCGATTGCGATATTAATCTCATCAAAGACAAAAATGTTGCCATTCTTGGTTACGGATCACAAGGTCATGCCCATGCTTTGAACTTGCGCGACAGTGGCGCGAAAAATGTTGTTGTGGCATTGCGCGAAGGATCAGCCTCGGCCAAAAAAGCTGAAGGCGAAGGCTTACAGGTTATGGGAATTGCCGACGCCGCGGCTTGGTGTGAACTTATCATGTTCACGATGCCCGACGAACTTCAAGCGGAAACATACCATAAGTATGTACATGACAATCTAAAAGAAGGCTCTGCGATTGCATTTGCCCATGGTTTGAATGTGCATTTTGGTCTGATCGAACCCAAGCCCGGTGTAGATGTCATCATGATGGCGCCCAAAGGCCCAGGTCACACAGTACGCGGTGAATATGTCAAAGGTGGTGGCGTACCCTGCCTTGTCGCGGTAGACGAAGATGCCTCAGGCAAAGCGCTTGAGATCGGGCTAAGCTATTGTTCTGCAATTGGTGGCGGACGATCAGGCATCATTGAGACCAATTTCCGCGAAGAATGTGAAACTGATCTTTTTGGCGAGCAAGCAGTGCTTTGCGGTGGTCTCGTCGAATTAATCCGTATGGGTTTTGAAACCCTCGTTGAAGCAGGCTATGCACCTGAAATGGCTTATTTTGAGTGTCTCCATGAAGTGAAACTTATCGTTGACCTGATTTACGAAGGCGGAATTGCAAATATGAACTACTCTATCTCAAACACTGCCGAATATGGTGAATATGTGAGCGGCCCACGCGTTCTTCCTTATGATGAAACAAAAGCACGGATGAAAGGAATTCTGAACGATATCCAAACAGGTAAATTTGTGCGCGATTTCATTAGCGAAAACAAGGTTGGTCAGCCTTTCTTTAAAGGTACACGGCGCTTGAACGACGCCCATCAGATCGAAGAAGTTGGTGAAAAGCTTCGCGCGATGATGCCTTGGATTTCTGCCGGCCGTATGGTCGACAAAGCCAAGAACTAATGTACTTTGCGCTCTGAATAAAAACTTGTTTGGAGCGCAATATGGAATAAATTCAATCGTAAAAAAAAGTTCGATCTAATTCATTCCATTGGTTTGGTAGCTATTGCCCTGATAAGAGAGACCGCGGTAAGGAGGAAATCTGGGGCGTTGCAGTCAGATGAGGAAAACAGTTTTGTCACAAACCAGCGTCAGAATACACGAAAGCAATGTCATGGAAAGCATATAATAGGCTCTTGCAGAAAAGGGTGGAAATACTCTATTTCACACTGTCAGTGCTGGTAAAAAGGGCGCTTTTCCTCATCATCAGACCTCGGACATCATATTGAAAAAAGGCGATGCGGTGTCGTTTGATTCGGTTGGAGGCAAAGATGGCTAGGTCAGCGATATCACACGTACGATCTTCCTTGGCGACTCCTCAACCTAATATCTGAAAGTTGACAAAATTGTTGAAAACGCTGTAATGGCAGCAACTCAATCCCTCCGCGTCCGCGTATTTGCGAAAGATGTCGATGCTGCTGCACGCGAGTTCGCTGAAGAGGCTAGGTATGGGGAAAATTTTGTGACCCGTGTCTAGGGCACGGGCGCGACACTGAAGTGCCTGAACAGCCCTAGCTCAGAGCAATATTTAATACCGTTCTAGAAGAGGGAATGGTATTTTCACTTGAACCTTGTGTTTACCTGCCCGCAAAATTCGGAGTGCGCCTTAAAGAGATTGTTATCCTAGGATCAGATGGTCCTGAAATCTTATCCAACTTGCACGATGAATTGACAATAATAGACTGATTGTCAATCAGGACATCGCGCCTAAGCACAGTGTCACTCCGACCCGAGCTCAGATTGAGCTTGCCTTTTCAACTGCGTCCACCACACCATCAACGATGGTGCTTAATAGGGCGTCGTTTTCGCATTCTGCCATCACCCGAATGACTGGCTCTGTTCCAGATTTACGAATTAGAAGCCTGCCCTGCCCTTTTAATTTCTGCTCTGCCGATTCGATTGCTTTTTTTACCTTTGGCTGTTCCAAAGGTGTTTGACCTTCCCCATAACGTACATTTTTTAACATCTGTGGGATTGGTGCGAAAACATTTAATGTATCACTCGCCGGTTTACCTTTACGCATCATTTCAGAAAGAAACTGGAGGCCAGCAATCAACCCGTCTCCAGTGGTTGCATAATCCGTCATAACGATATGGCCGGATTGTTCGCCACCCAAATTAAACCCACCTGCACGCATCTGTTCCACTACGTAACGATCGCCAACTTTGGTCCGTATTAGGCCAATTCCTCGCGTATTGAGAAAGCGTTCCAAGCCAAGATTTGACATCACAGTCGATATCAAAGCACCACCAGAAAGCCTCTGTTCAGCAGCCCAGCGCGCTGCCAAAAGACCCATTAATTGATCGCCATCGCCGATGTGACCTTTTTCATCAATCAGAATGAGCCGGTCAGCATCGCCATCAAGGCACAATCCCACATCAGCCTCATGGTCTAAGACCGCTTTAGCAGCTAATTCAGGATGTGTTGACCCACAGCCCTCATTAATATTTTTTCCATTCGGTTGTACGCCGATGGCAACCACTTCTGCGCCAAGTTCCCAAAGCGCCTCGGGCGCGGCGCGATAGGCTGCACCATTTGCGCAGTCAACAACCACCTTGAAACCGTCAAGCCGCATTCCTGACGGGAAGGTTGATTTCACCCGCTCCACATATCGAAAAAGACCATCATCCACTCGCTGGGCACGGCCAATGTCTTGAACAGCTGCCAAAGAGATATCGTTTACCAAGAGATCCTCAATCTCTTCTTCGACCTCATCAGATAATTTGAAACCATCAGGACCAAAAAATTTAATCCCATTGTCTTGAAATTTATTGTGGCTCGCTGAAACCATTATCCCCAAGTCGGCACGCATAGAGGTGGTCAAAAGTCCAACGGCCGGTGTTGGCACAGGTCCCAAAAGCAAGGCATTCATACCCGTAGAGGCGAGACCGGCTGTCAGTGCATATTCAAACACGTAGCCCGACTGGCGAGTGTCTTTGCCGATGACAACCCGATTTGATTGCGTCTTGTGGCATCCGAAATAATTACCCACAGCCGCTCCAAGGCGCAAAGCCATCTCCGCCGTCATGGGATGTTTGTTTGCTTCCCCCCTGACACCATCTGTTCCAAATAATGATCTACCCATAAAAATCTCCGAAATGGGTGGTTTGCCACATGTCAAAGGCTTGCCGCGTTTCTTTGACATCATGTACCCTAAAAACTTGTACGCCCTGAGAGGCCCCAAACATTGCAGCTGCGACCGAGCCAATCACGCGGTTTTGTGCCTCTTCTTCGCCAGTCACCTTACCAATAAATCCTTTGCGGGACATTCCAAGCAACAACGGTACTCCCAAACCGTGAAATAACGATATTTTCTGTAACAGAGCCAGATTGTGGCGCATAGTCTTACCAAAGCCAATCCCCGGGTCTGCGATAATTTGTGATCGGGGCACACCGGCGCTTTCCAACCGAACAATCTGTGTTTCAAGGAAATCATATATATCCAAAACAACATTCTCGTAGGACGGGTTATTTTGCATGGTCTCCGGTAACCCCTGTGAGTGCATGACGCAAACGGACACCGATTGAGCAGCACAGAGCGGGAGTAGTTTTGGATCAAACTGAAAACCCGAAACATCATTGACGAGTCTTGCACCTAATGCCACTGCAACTTCCGCAACGGCAGCTTTACGCGTATCTACAGATATGACCGACGTGATACCCCGCAGTTTTTTTATCACTGGCTTAATGCGTCGGATCTCTTCTGCAATTGGAACTTCCAAAGCACCCGGACGGGTGGATTCTCCGCCGATGTCAATGAAGTTCGCCCCCATGTGTGTAAGCTGTTTGGCCTGAGCGACCGCCTCGTCGGTGCTTTTATACTTCGCGCCGTCTGAAAAACTATCCGGTGTAAGATTCAAAATTCCCATGATTGAAGGGGCTTTCATTGCCACTCCGGCAATCGGGGTGCGTGGTGCACAAAGACGTTCTTTCCAAGAATTAGGCAACGCTGTCACAGGAAGAATTTCAGCTACACTATTACGAGATAATTTTTCGACGTGATCAAACCAAAGCCGCCCACCAACCAATATCAGCGCGGAGACTGGCCGAGAAGCATCAGTATTTAACAGAGGTCGAAAATATGCTGACATGCTTTGCTCTTGCCGCAAATTTCGCTAACTTGCAACAACTAGAGCGCGTCTACCTCGATACCAGAAAACAATATCAATGGATCATCCAAACCGCTTTCAAATGACCCAATCGCAGCGACATGTATAGCGTTTAGACTACGTCCCAACCAAACGGCGAGCCCAAGCGTATCGCTGATCAGTCCTTTCGGCGGTTCAGTTGCATCCAAAATCATTTTAGAAGGAGCCCAAACACAAATCTTTTTGTGCTTTATTGCCCAGTCTAATTCCGTTTTACTGCCTACAACAATGCAACGGTCATCTTTTGATGCCAATACCCAAGCGTTTTGTTCAATAGACAAAAGCGCAATGCGCCGGTCAACCATCGGATGACCAGTGAGCGATTTTCCCTCCTTAGGTAAATCAACACATATCACGCTTGGTGTATCCGAATATGAAAGTTTGTCTAGCCAAAGTGGCAGATTTTGTGAGCCTACAGCCTCGTTTGAGAAGAATATGATCTGCGGCCTCACTTTTTCTTCTGCGGAGGGCGCAGATCCAAGCTTGATGTCGTTTCCACTTCGGACAATTTCAACGCCCAATGCGCCTGGACCACGATCCAATTTCTCAATGCGTACAAAGACACGAAGCGCCTGAGGTTCTAGGAGAATGCGTTCTGCGATCCGTTCTGCCAACGTTTCCAATAGATTTAGACGTTCCTTTGCAAGTTCTGCGGAAATGGCCTCGCTCACTTTATCATAAGAGAGAATTCGATCCACATCATCTGAAACGCTATTCAGGGGACGTACTTCGACCACCACATTAAAACATACTCGTTGAGTCTTTCCGCGTTCCTGTTGAAATGCCCCTATATCCACTTCGACAATCTGATCACGTAGCGAAATGCGATCCGCAACCTCGGGTGCGCCCGCCTCTGAGCGGGCATGGGGATGTTCAAAGGCTAGTCGGATTTCACTGGTCATACTTCAATTCCGCTTGGTCTCTGGCCTGTTTATAGTCAACTGAAGAATGAAAGCGCGTGCCTTTGACGTCAATATGTCACCCAAGTGCGGCAAATTCGATGCTTGAGGGCTCAGATCAATCATTTTTGTGCTATATAAAAATGATGATATCCGATAGTTGCTGTGCGGCGCATTTGCGTTATCCAAATTGGTGAAACTGATTTTGCATGATAGAACAAAGCGCCTTTGGTCAATTCACGCGGGGCGCCCTTCAACATGATTCTTGCAATCTTCCCGGATTGCGAAAAAGCTTTTGGCTCCCGGATATATTCAGCCTTTCCGTCACACATAAAGCTGAACTGACAGGCGTTGCGCCGCCTGCTTCCTTGAGAAACCACATTGCAAACATTATTTGGATAGGCAAGGCTTTCCACGCGATTTAAAATCACCTCTGCCACAGCATATTGACCTTTTATAGTTTCACCGCGCGCCTCAAAATAGATGGCATTTGCGAGACATTCCCAATTTTTCCCACCTTTTACAAACGGCACTTTTGCTAGCTGCGTCACTGAATAGATTTTGGCGTTTCTAATGTTTAAAGTAGTCGCAATGGTATTCAAAAAGGACCTTGGCATCCTGGCTTTAAATGTCCGGTCAATCGACATAGCCTTGTCACTTGGGCTGGTGAATTGCTCCGAAAAGAGCGGATTTGCCAAAAACACGCAGATAAGCACGCAAATGGTTTTAAGTAAATAAGATATTTTTTTTAAAGCAGACTGAATTTCCAAGGAGCCTTCACCGCCGAGTCATAACTGCGCGGTCTTTAGGGTCTCTGCTCTGAAATTGCAAGCTGCGCAGCGGCAAGACGCGCAACAGGCACCCGAAATGGTGAACACGACACATAATTAAAGCGATGCTGCCTGCAGAAAGCGATGGACTCAGGGCTCCCGCCGTGTTCACCGCAGATTGAAACGATAATATCTGGGGCAGACTCTCTTGCACGTTCGACTCCAAGCCTCAGCAGTTCGCCAACGCCTTCAGTATCCAGCATATGAAACGGATCTTCGGGAAAGACTTCTTGCTTCACATAAGCGCCCATGAAACGTCCGGCATCGTCACGGGACAACCCATAGGTCATTTGTGTCAGATCGTTTGTACCAAAGCTAAGAAACGCCGCATTTAAGGCAATATCCCCTGCACGCAAGGCCGCGCGGGGCGTTTCCACCATTACGCCGAGCCGGTAATCAAAATCAATCCCGCTCTTGGCACGCACACCCAATGCCACCGCATCGATACGGGATTTGACTAATTCCACTTCTCTTTTTGCGCTCACCAGCGGGATCATAATTTCTGGAACAACAGGATTTTTTTCACGGCTAGCCGCAATCGTAGCTTCAAATATTGCCCTTGCCTGCATCTCATAAATTTCCGGGACAGTGATACCAAGACGCACACCGCGCATACCAAGCATAGGATTATATTCGCTCATCTCCTCAACACGTCGGGTAACATCTGAGAGGGGCAAATCAAGTGCTTCGGCAAGGTCGCGTAGACCCACACGATCTGAGGGCAGAAATTCGTGAAGTGGCGGATCAAACAGACGAATGCAAACAGGTGTACCTTCCATAATCCCAAAAAGCGCCATGAAATCATTGCGTTGCATTGGAAGAAGCCTATCTAAAACCGCCTCACGCTCTGCGCGCGACTTGGCGAAAATCATTTCTTGCATTAGTGTCATGCGATCTGCTTCAAAAAACATATGCTCCGTACGGCACAGACCAATGCCCTGCGCTCCAAAATGGCGCGCTGTTTTCGCATCGGCCGTGGTATCCGCATTAACACGCACCTGAATATCGCAAGCATCTTCCGCCCAATTCATCAAAGTCTGAAACGTATCATCCAAAGCCGGCTCTACCATATCCACACGACCAACAAGAATTTCCCCGTTTGTGCCGTCAATGGTGATAAAGTCACCTTCTTTGAAGACACGGCCATCTATTGCAATAAGTTGTTTGCGTCGTGTATGGAAACGAATTGAATTTGCACCAACAATACAGGGTAGACCCATGCCCCGACCGATCACTGCGGCGTGGCTGGTCATACCACCGCGTTCGGTTAAAACGGCATTGGCGGCATGCATACCGCGGACGTCCTCCGGACTGGTTTCTCGCCTCACGAGAATGCACGGCTCTTCGCGCGATTTGCAGGCAAGCGCCGCTTCGGCGGAAAATACAATTTGACCAGCAGCTGCACCAGGGCTGGCCGCTATACCAAGCCCGAGAACATCGCGCGTTGCATTTTGGGACACTTGACGATGCAAAAGACCACCAAGCGTCGTCGGATCAATGCGCATCAATGCTTCTTCTTTTGCTATGATACCGCTCTGTGCCAGTGATACTGCAATGCGCACAGCGGCACGTGGTTCACGAGCAACCTTTACCCCATCAAGTATGTGGAGCCTACCATCTTCTATCGTAAATTGGATTTGCATTTCTTCACGCAGGCGCCGGCGCATCAATTCTGCCTGCTCTTTAAGCTTGTGAAAAATCTCAGGGGATACTTCTTCGAGGGACACTCCTCTTTCATCGCGGGTCAGATATAGCGTACCCCGACCAGCCGCGAGAGCATCGCGCCATTGGCTTTGGCGGCGATATCGCCCCGTGATCTGTGGCAGGCCTGTTTCGCTGTTAACTAGCTGCAAAACACCCGCGCCGCATTCACCTCGACCCACTCCAAAGGCCATTTTTTGCACAATAAGCCCAAGCCCTGCATCCAAAGGGGCACCTTTGGCCTGTCTTAACAAACGCGCTGTGGTTCCTTCCCATGCGCGCGCCATCGAGCGAAGTACCTCAGAAAGCTGAACTGATTTTTTCTGCGGAAAGGTCTCGTCAGTTTCTGCCTCATATGCGGCGAGCGCCTCCTCCAAGGCCTGCGCTCCCTGACCGTTTATATGATCGAAAATGTCAGGATCTAGACGGGCTACATGGATGGAATAGCCCTGCACAAAGCGGAAATAAATATTTGCAGCGGACGCTTCACCGAGGGTTCTTGACAGCCGCTGAAATGCCTCATCATTCATTCCAATATTCAACACTGCCCCGGGTCCACCCCAGTCTGAACTTTCTGACGATGGTCTGACACAGAGCAGATCTTCCTCTTCAAATTTATCAAGAATATCTGCCATAGCAGGGGCCTCGCCCGCCGCAATTTTATGAACGATATTAAAAGACAGCGCGACAGTCCGCGGCACCGGCAGATCAAGTCGCACAAGTCGTTGCAAACACTTGGCACGTCCCCCATGCGTTGGCGTGTTGATCGGCGCAGTTTGCGTGATCAGGGCAATATCAGAATCCACTTGCTGCATTGCGGCACCTTCTTTCTTCACCGCAGCATAGTCTGAAAGTTATGACGATCAACCAAAAGCTTAAGATCCTTCGATACGTGACAAATCCGCAACCGACAAACAAATCGCTCTGATCTCGCTCAAAAGGTTCAAACGGTTGCGTCTAACAACGGCATTATCCGTATTGACCTGAACAGCCTCAAAGAACGCATCGACAGGTGCACGCAGCTTTGCGAGATGCTCCATCGCTGCTTGAAAGTTGTCACTTTCTAAAGCGAATTTTATCACTGGGATTTCTATTTTGAGTGCTGCAAAAAGAGTTATTTCTTCATCCATTTGAGCCAGTTTTTCATCTGAGCCAAAAGAGTATTCCACACCATCCTGTTCCTCAGCTTGGCTCAGAATGTTGTTGGCCCGTTTGAATCCTTGCAGGAGGTTTTCGCCGTCGTCGGTTTCCAAAAACACTCCCAATGCCCGCGCCAGTTTTGTCACAAGCATGAGATCATCTGACCCCGCTTTGGAAATTGCAGCGTCGATCACGTCGTGTCTGATGTTTTTATCTCGTAAATGAATCTTGAGGCGGTCGTGGAAAAATGACAAGAGATTGTATTTATCCGCTCCCGGATAGGCTTTGCCGAAGGCGACCAGAAGAGGAATTCGAAGATTATTCTCGAGAATAAGACGAATAACACCCAGCGCTGCACGACGTAGCGCAAAAGGATCTTTGCTGCCTGTTGGTCTTTCATCAATAGCCCAGAAAGATGTGAGTTTGTCTAACTTTTCAGCCAGTGCCACAGCCACTGAAACAGGTGCAGATGGTACGCTATCGGACGGACCAAGTGGTGCATAATGTTCTTCACAGGCTGTCACAATTTCAGGGGCAAGACCTGCAGATTCACTGTAATAACGCCCCATAAGGCCCTGCAAATCTGGAAATTCATACACCATCTCAGAGGCAAGGTCCGTCTTAACGGTCTGCGCCGCCTGTTCAGCCAGATCGGGTTTTGCCCCGGTAAAGACCGCAAGTTCTTTGCTCAGCGTGGAGATACGTACAATACGTTCCCCCTCACTGCCAAGTTTATTGTGAAAGGTCACATCCGCTAGCTTTTGACGCCATAACGTCATGCCGTCTGCACGCACGGTGCGCAGATCATTTTCCCAGAAAAACTTTGCGTCTGACAATCGAGCAAACAAAACTTTTTGGTTTCCTGCCAAAATGGTAGCGCCATTATCTTTGGTTTCTCGATTAGCGACTGTGATGAATTTCTCGATACGACCAGTTTTTGGGTTTCGTACAGAAAAGAATTTTTGGTGCTCTTTCATTGAGGTTTTCAACACCTCGGCCGGCAGATCCCAAAAACTTTCATGAATAGTGCCGAGAAGGACAACGGGCCATTCCACAAGGCCTGCAACCTCTGCTAAGAGCCCGTTGTCCTCAATCAATTCGCATCCATTTGCAAAGGCTCGGTTTTCCGACTCTTGACGAATGATGTCCACGCGTTCCGTGGGATCCAAAATGACAAAAGCCTTTTTCAGCTTGGCCACATAATCTTCAAATCCAATAACAGAAAACTCGGCAGGGGCGAGAAATCTGTGCCCAAAGGTCGTGTCACCGGAGTGTATTCCATCAACCTGTACAGGAACAATCGAGCTTTCAACATCATCGGATAGGATACACAGAATACTGTGAAGCGGACGCACCCACTTTAATGAGCTGCTGCCCCACCGCATGGATTTTGGCCAAGGAAAGCTTTGGATTACGCGTTCCAGAACCTCTGCGACAATCACTACTGCAGAGCGACCCGTTGTTTCGATTTTAGCAACATAGAACTTACCTTTTTTATCTTCACGTATCTCGAGGTCGGCTTTTGGGACCCCCATGCTACGAACAAAGCCTTCAATCGCTTTTTCAGGCGCATCTAGGCGGGGACCTTTGCGCTCTTCGCTTATTCTTGGACTAAATTTGGTCAACCCATTAATGTTGAGCGCAAGCCTGCGGGGCGTGGCAAAAGCGACAGCGTCAGAATATGTCAGCCCTGCATCAACCAACCCATCTGTCATCAATTTCTTTAAATCCGCACTGGCGCGTGCCTGCATGCGTGCTGGGATTTCTTCAGAGAAAAGCTCAATTAGCAGGTCTGACATTTCTAATCGCTTTCTGGCGGAAGTGAGCAATCGGGAGGAAGTCGTTTTCCGTTAAAGGCCTTTTCACCACAGTGATTTATACGGTTCCAAGCAAAGCCTCGTCCATCGGACAGGATAGTTGCCACACGGTCAATGCCGTAGATCACATCTTTTAGGGCCAAAAACGAAACGGCCTCCCCTGTTTCTATCGCGGCCCCAATTTCTTCCGCGTCAAAACAGTCAAACCATCTCGGTGCGTGCAGAGGAACGGCGTCAACAATTTCGACGAATATTTTTCGCAATTCGTCTAGAGAGACTTGCGTGTTAAAACAGGCACGGTAGCGGATGGGCGAACTTTGCGCATCAATCCCTTCGAAATTACTATGCGATATTGGAGTGCTTTGCATGGAGGATTTTTCCACCAGAACCACATCGCTCACTCCGTTGGACGTGACCTCATCATAATAGGCATAGACTTGCAGGTAATACATCGCGATGCCCCCGAGGAGACCGCATATCACAATAAACCCGGCCAAAAACTTCCCTGTCACAATGCCGCTCCACCAGCATTCGTTTGTACAAACGCATCTGCGCATTGTTTTGCCAATGCTCGTACCCTCCCGATGTAGGCTTGCCTTTCTGTAACAGAAATAACACCACGCGCATCCAACAGATTAAAAAGATGACTTGCCTTTATACATTGATCATAGGCGGGATGCGCCATAATGATGGTTTTGCCGGTTTTTGGATCCTTTGCAGCTTTCTCAAGGATCGCTTTGCATTCTGCCTCAGAATCTTCGAAATGTTTCAATAGCATCTTAGTATTGGCCACATCAAAATTCCAACGTGCGTATTCCTCTTCTGCTTGAAGAAATAAATCGCCGTAGGTCAGCGCTATGGGCTTTTGCGGATCGTTAAAGGGCATTTTCATCACATGGTCAACACCAAGTATATACATCGCGAGCCGTTCCAACCCGTAGGTCAATTCGCCCGAAACGGGATGACAATCACGCCCGCCCACCTGTTGAAAGTAGGTGAACTGGGATACTTCCATCCCGTCACACCAGACTTCCCAACCAAGCCCCCACGCACCAAGCGTTGGGCTTTCCCAATCATCCTCAACAAACCGGATGTCATGAAGTGCCATATCCATCCCAATAGCTTCCAGAGATCCAAGGTAGAGCTCCTGCAAATCAGGCGGGCTTGGTTTTATGATCACTTGATACTGGTAATAATGCTGCAACCGGTTCGGATTTTCACCATAGCGCCCATCTGTTGGTCTACGCGACGGCTGCACGTAAGCAGCAGCCCATGGTTTTGAACCAAGTGAACGAAGTGTGGTCGCAGGGTGAAAAGTACCTGCCCCGACCTCGATATCATAGGGTTGCACGATTGCGCAGCCTTTCTCGGACCAATAGCTTTGCAAGCGAAGAATAATTTCTTGAAACGATTTTGGCACATCGACTGTCATGGCTGAACAAACCTTGGATTATCTTTTCCCTTCCTTAGGCAAAGCCAGCGCAAGGGTCAATGAAGGCGTCTGTTAGAATGAGGCATTCGGGCACTTTCCGTTGATAAAAACAACATATTGCTGGTCAAAAGGAACAACCGGTATTAATACGTGCCGAGGATTTTCTGTGATTTGGAACTCTTCACAAGAGTCCAGCCTTAACAAGGGTCAAAGTTTTAAATGTCAGGACAATTTTTTATTTTTATGGTTTGGCTGATAAGCCTTCCAACGCTGTTGATCGGCCAAGAAAGTGATTTTTGGGTTCAGGTCGAAGCCCATCCCAATCAAACGGAAGCTATCGACGAAGCTCGTATTTACAGCTCTTCGATTTCAGAGGTCAATGCATACGATATCGGTGCCGGCTGGTTTGCCGTATCCATTGGCCCCTTTAAGGAGACCGAAGCGCAGGCACGCCTTTTTGAATTACGCTCGACCGGGATAATTCCACCAGACAGTTTCCTGTCTCGTGGATCAAATTACCAAGATAAAATTTGGCCCGTTGCAGCATTAGCAACATCGAACACGCCTCAAACGCAAAGACAGTTGGCTATTGAAACCGAAGCACGCCAGCTGCCACCTGAGCCTGACGAAACACTCGGAGAAGCGCGCCAATCTGAAAGCAATCTGAACCGTGAAGAGAAAAAACAACTTCAAATTGCTCTGAAATCCGCTGGTTATTACACCTCAGCAATTGATGGCGATTTTGGGCCGGGCACACGGGCTGCGATGGGCGCGTGGCAAAACGACGCAGGCGTTCCATCTACTGGCGTTTTGACAACGGACCAACGTGAATTTTTGCATTGGCAATATAATCGAGTGATTGACTCGCTTGGCATCGAAAATTTCGAGGATACAAATACTGGAGTTGCATTAAATTTACCTCTCAGAATGGTGAAATTTTCGAAATATGAACCACCTCTCGCTCACTTTTCTTCTACAAGCGAAGGACCACATGCCGTCTATGTCATTTCTCAAGAAGGTGATAGGAAAAGCCTTCATGCTTTATACAAAGCCTTACAAACGCTGAAAATTTTACCAAAATCTGGCGATAGAACGCTGAAAATGGATCGATTTGAAATTACAGGCAAAAATGGCGAAACCGTTTCCTATGCGCAAGCCACATTGCGCAACAAAACGATAAAAGGCTTCATTCTTGTATGGCCAGTGGGCGACGAAGACCGTCGTAATTGGCTTTTGGCAAATATGCAGACAAGCTTTACCCGATTTGACGGGGTGCTAAGTGCAGATAGAGGAGCAGATGCCTTACAGAAAATCGATCTGCTTTTCGGCTTGGAAATCAAAAAACCGGCTTTTGTTCGTTCCGGGTTCTTTGTGTCATCCAGCGGACATTTTATGACAGATGCCCGTGCCCTATCGACATGTTCTCGTATCACTATCGAAAATCGTTTTGAGGCCAGTATTGTAAAAACGGATGATGAGGAGCGTATTGCTCTTCTCAAAACAGCAGAAAAAATTGCTCCCAAAGAGATTGTGGAACTATCTTCGAACGTGGATGGCCTCGGAGACATCGTGTTAGGAGCAGGATTTTCTTTTGGCGGTCGATTGGCCGCGCCAAGTCTCATTTCTGGCAGGGTAGAAGAACTCCAATCCCTGACAGGAAACACTAATTTTTTGCGGCTAGCGATGACAACTCGGGACAGTGACACTGGTGGCCCAGTTTTAAATCGCAAAGGCACATTGAGTGGTATTCTTGTTAACATAGACGAAGATGGTCGTAAGCTTCCAGACAATGTATCTTATGCGATTAAGGCTGAAAAAGTAATCAAGCTTATGAATGATGCCGGTCGCTACGTGACCTATGGGAACGCGCCGAAAACTATCAACGAAGTCATCCTTGCGCAAAATGCTCGGGATATAACCGCACTTGTCAGCTGTTGGAAAGATTATTGATTAAGTCTTCTACTAAGAGATGTATCAGTGTCGGCTTTCCTGCTTTGAAAGCATTGGAAAGTGCACCTTCCAATTGCTTTACAGTCTTGGGACGGGCTGCAAATGCACCGTAAGCTTCAGCAAGTGCTGAGAAATCTGGGTTTAACGCCTCAACAGCATTAGGGGCGATCTGCGCGCCCACCATGCTGTCTTTTATCGCCTTAAGTTTCTTATTATCCCAAATCAGGATCGGCAGGCTTAGCCCCAATTCAACTGCTACCCCCAGTTCTGGAAGGGTATATTGAAACCCATAATCCCCTGCGATGGCCACGACCGGCAAATCTGGACGCGCAACAGACCCACCAATGGCCGCTGGAAGTGCATACCCCAAGGTGCCAAAACCAAATGGATGATGCCACCTACCCGGCAAAGGCATATCCCAAACTTCTTTTGCCAGATAAGCAAATTGCGTCATATCAGAATAAATCAGCGCCTCTTCCGGCATGGCGGTTTGGACGGCCTCAATTGCAGGTATAATTCCTGAATAGACGCGATCGGCCTCTGCCCGCCAAAGGGAACGATCGCGCATAAAATCTTGGACCTCCCATTCAGATGCATGGGAAGATGCACTAACCTTCTTTAAGATGGCAGGCACAAAATCTTCGACCCGCATGGCAATACGAACCTCTGCATTTTGTGCATCACTTAGAACCTCAGTATCAATGTCAACCCGCACCATCGGTGCAGTATGACCCAAATGATCACGCCACAAATCGACTTCTGCTAATTCAGATCCCAATACAATCACAAGGTCTGCGACGGCTACGGCAGCCTTTGTTTCTGGGCGCGAAAGAAACGATCCCCAAAAATATGGATATGTCGGCGGTACCAAACCACGCCCTGCAAACGTGGTGAACACCGCCGCATTACAGTTTTCAAGGAGCCGCGTCACATCCGCATTGCATGCCCCACCACCCAGCACAAAAAGCGGCCGTTTTGCATTTTTCAGCATATCGGCCACTTTGGAAATTGCATTGTCCTCTTTAGCCGCAGAGATTACCAAAGGGCGACGAGGCGGAAAGTCAGGCGCCTTGGCCTCAAGCACTGAAATGGGCACTTGAATATGTTTGGGCCGTGGACGTTTTGCTGCAAATTCTTCAAAAGACCGTTCCAAAAGCCCGTAGGCCGCGGTATGGCTCTGGGCAGTTTCGGACCATTCGCAGACTGTACGAGCGGCACATTCTTGATCCAACATTTGATGTAATTGACCCCGACGAAAGGCCGTTTCGTCAAGGCAGGAAGAAATGACCAGCATGGGAACGCTATCGGAATACGCCTGCCCCATTGGCGTCATTATATTACACACACCTGGGCCAGTGATCACATAGGCCACGCCGGGTTTTCCGCTCGCGCGTGCATAACCATCGGCCATAAAGCCTACACCCTGTTCGTGACGCCCCAAAATATGGGTGATACCCGCTTCTTCTATCCCGCGATAAAGCTCCTGATTATGGACCCCCGGAATGCCGAATATAACATCTACACCACGACTTTTAAGATAATGGGAGATCTGTGCTCCCAAAGGACGCTCAGTCATCTTATGCGCTCCAGAATTGACGCGTTATTATGGCATAGACAGCCAAAAGCTCAAGCCGGCCAATAAGCATAGCAGCCGACAAAATCCATTTCGCAAAATCATTCAGACCACCATAATTCCCTGATGGGCCAACCTGTTCCCCCAGACCAGGCCCGATATTAGCGAGGGCCGCGGCAGAGGCAGACAAAGACGTTACAAGATCAAGTCCGCTCATCCCCAGCAAAATAGCAACAACGCCCAATGTCGCCATGAAAAAGATGAAAAATGACATCACGGAGCTTAATACATCATCCGCAATTGCACGCCCGTCATAGCGGGGGATGAAAACACCGTTGGGCGAACGGATTTTGCGTAATTGCGTAGTAACTGAAGCAAAAACAATCTGATAGCGAAAAATTTTCACAGAACAGGCTGTCGAACCGGCACAACCGCCAATCAATCCGATGATGAAAAACAATGTTACCAAGAACCCGCCCCAAAGGCCGTAGTCTGCACTTGCATAGCCGGTTCCTGAAACGATTGACGTTATGTTAAAAATCGCCTTGCGAATAGCTTCTTCGCCGGAAAAACCATAATTGGTGTGAATGATTCCGGCAGTCAATATGGACAAACAACCCACCATAAGCAAAAAACTTTTGACCTGAACATCTTTGAAAAGTGCGAAGAAACTTCCATTAATGAGTTGTACGTAGCGCACAAATGGCAGCGCTGCCAAAAGCATAAAGACCACACATACATATTCTGCCCCTACTGAGAAGGCACCAAAAGAGGTGTCATAGTTGGAAAACCCACCTGTTGCAACGGTCGTCATTGCATGGACCGTCGCATCAAAAGTAGACATTCCAACCGCAAAATACGCCCCAATACACAACATGGTAATGGACAGATAAATGGCAGAAATTTGCATCGCTATGGTTGTCGCCTTTGGCAAGATTTTTCCAAGAGTATCAAACGCCTCTGCCTTAAAAATCTGCATACCGCCTACTCTGAGTTCCGGCAGAAAAACCATGGCGACAACGATGATCCCGATACCACCCAACCATTGCAGAATTCCACGCCATAATAGCAAGCCCTTTGGCAGGTTTTCGAGGTCGGTAAAAACAGTTGCGCCTGTAGTGGTCAAGCCCGACATCGCTTCAAAAAATGCGTCGACATAACGTGCATCGGTGTCACCGAACACAAAAGGTAGTGCCCCGAAAAGCGGCAATGCCAACCAAACTCCAGTTGTAAGCAAAAAGGTTTGTTGGATATTCAGTCCCTTTTTCACACCGTTAGAGCAAGCCATCGCCAGTAATGCTCCAAACCCAAAGGTAATCGCAGCGCTTTCCAGAAATGCAGGCCAATGACCGCGCCCCTCTGCCAGATCAACGAGAAATGGGAAAGCCATGGCCGCTCCCAAGAGTGCAACCAGAATACCAATGACATATCCAACGGGTCTTAAGTCAATCATCCTCGGCAGGCTTCGCCATTCACGTGCTTCATGTCAAGCAGATATGAAAATTTATCCGACGTGGATCAACGAAGCAAAGAGCTTTGGATCAAGGGAGGTTTGAACAAAAGTTTCCCCTTCGGTCAAAACCGAAACGGCGTCGTGGCTGTGCAGACTTTCTTGGTGACTGGCGATCACACGAAAATCACCGATCCGACTGTCTTCATTAAGTACTTTGCAAAAAAGTCGCGCAGCATCTTCGACAAAAATTGGATTTGCCGCGTTTAATTCAGCAAAAGCCTGTTCATCCTGCCGTTTAACCATGACCTGTGTTTCGGTTGGCACCGCTCTGCGGCATAGGTCGATAAGATCTTCAAACCAAAGCACTTTGCCCTCAGCGAGGACAACAGAAATACGTGCCACTGATCTTTGTGAATGCGGCGTGGCGAGTTGACCTCGGTCACGACGGGCATGTTCGCTCAGTTCCAAAGAACAGGGGCAGGTCGAACTATAGACGTAATCTAGGTGAAGCACCTTTGTACGCAGACCGTTTTTATCGATCAGTTCAAGGGCCATATCGTAATATTGATATCCAGACAGCGCCGAACGCAAACTACTGACTTTTATCGGAAAAGATGTACGCATTTGAAGGCGCGCATCAAAACTTTCCAAATCGCGTTTATAATCGTCGAGTGCTGCGGCAATGACGTCAAAGCTAAACCGCTTTTCAGCATGATTGTAGAAGCTGCGCATTATGCGTGACATGTTGATGCCTTTTTTATCAGCCTCAAGGCTGACTGTGCCAGTCACAGATGTTTCGAGAGACTGATCTCCCCCATCGCGGCTTTGAAATTTAATTGGAAGGCGAAAATTGGAAATGCCGACATGCTGGATTTGTCGATTTTGTCCACGAATAAGAGAGCTCGGACCATTCTGAAGGTCGGGCATTTCATCAATATAGGAGGCATCCGCCACAAATTCGTCAGGGTATGAATCCTTTAATTTGGGATACTCTGCGGGCAAGAGCCTTGCAAGAATCGTTGCATCGGGAGAGCGTAGCCTAGAATTTTCAGCATGTGCCACCCACTTGCGTATAACACGCAAAGCGTCGTTGACGTCATTTTCGTCGGGAAGCTTTTCAACTTCGCGGGTATGAATATTCATTCCGGACCCTTTCGAATTCAACCACCACTAATATCTAAATAGCGGAACATATGTAGATACGCGATAACGGCCTGAATAGATCATTCTGTTAACCTAATAGGACAAATTTTCCTAACAATAACTTACCCAAGTGCGTCCGGATTGTCTTGGATAAGGTCATCAGCGTCTACTATTCCAACAACGACGCGACTTAATTCCTTTGTAATGCCAAGATCGCTTTTGCGTACATCGCTTTACAGTTGGTGCGTGGTGATCGCGGGATTAGTAAATCCTGCGCTCTAGCTTTTTATTTCAATGCAGCGCTTCTGCAATGCGAAGCGCTGATGCGGCCTATGCTTTGACCGACGCTTCTATGGTTTCGAGCCCCTTAAGCATAACCCAATCATTAAGGGCGCTCATCGCATCGCCGGTGTGCTCCCAAAAAGCTTCAAGCATCTTTTAGATAAACTTTTCAGTGCCAAAAAAACACCGCCTAACTCGCAACTCAGTCCGTCGATATGTAACGTTGCGGAGTAAAACTACATCTACCTCCTGTTGAGAAGTATTTGAAAAACGGTGGCAGCAGACACATTAGCCACGATCACTACCGCCCCAACCGAATGGACAATCTCAAATACTGGGCGTATATTAATTCTTTCAAACGTAGAATTTGAGGCCGTTTCGAAAAAGAAACCCGTTGTCGAGTTGCAAATCGCGTCATGACTTAAGCTGCCGCAACGGCTGCTGCTGCCCCTCGCGATAGCGTGCTTCGCTTTTCAAAGATTACGATAGTTGGGTTGCCATATCGAGCATAAATAAATTCATCTCCAACGGATTTGATAATCCACTGATATGCATCCTCCACCATTTCATAGACAAAAACTTGCGTTTGAAAAATCGCTTCGCTGACTTGGCCATATCGCCTGCGACACGCACGTCCATGGACCATTTAGGTCCGCTCTTGGAAAGGGTCGTTCATTTCAAATTCTCCTGCATGAAGAAGCAAAAAATCATCGCAGTCTGGCGAAGCAGGATTTTCTGCTGACCCTTTAACTACTTAATGTGGATTTGAATATGGCAAAAAATCTCCACGTTCAGAGCAAAGGCTATGCTGTGTTAAGCGCCAAGCAACAACAGAATTTCTAGTACTAACTTAGAAATAGAGACATAATTGCCTAACCGTCGTCCAAATGCCCATATTTCTTAAGAATAGGATATTGGAACATCATAAAGAAAAGGATGGCACCGCTCAGGCCAAAGGTTTTGAAATACACCCAGATTTCACTGCTTTGTGTACGCCAAATCGCTTCGTTGAACATAGCAAGAGCAAAGAAAAATATGGCTAACCGTTTGCTGATAGTCTGCCAACCGATATCCTCCATTGGCAATCGATCCCCTAAAAGGGATTGAATGTAATTATGGCCGCGTAAATGCCCGTATGTGATGGCACCGCCGAACAGCACATATATAATCGTAGGCTTCATTTTAAAAAACTTTTCGTCATTCAAAAAAACCGTCAAAGCACCAAAGACAATAACTAGCACCAAGGTGAGCACTTGCACTTTGGACAAATGCCCGTTCAACCACCATCCAAGCCCAGTGGCCAAAATCATCAAAGGCACAAAAATAGCCGTTGCCTGAATGAGACTTGAATATTCATGACCGCCGATGACAACGGTTTCGCCTTTACGCCAAATGAAAATTAAAAAGAATACTATAACTGGACCAATTTCCAGAAGTGCCGAGAGCAGTGAAGATTTATTGTTTTCTGACATCTGGACCTTTTCAACCTCCAAATTCAAAGATGACTGCTCCAAGTAAAAGTACCAAGAGCGAAATGCGATAAGGGCCGACTGATTCTCTCAAAAAATACCATCCGATCAAAGCGGCAAAGACCGTATATGTTTCACGCAATATCGCGGCTTCGCCGACTTTGTCCAGTCGCGTTACCAGCATAATTGACTCAAAGCTTTAAATTCCAACGAACCCGCCGATAACACCACGCACCATTGTAGGCCCAAGATGCGGCCAGATGGCATCCAAATTCATCCATATAACATAAGCGGTGGTAATACGAGTCCTTCAACAACATAAAACCATACCTCAAAGACAATAGGGTTAAGCGCTAGGCGGATACCCCAAGCGTCATAAGCTGTGTATATGGCCACAAAACCGCCAGTGGCGGTTGCAAAAATGAGCGCCACTGGGAGTGTATCTCGATTGGTTTTCAAAAATCGCATATTATAGGCGGCAATACCGCACATGCCGCTTAGCAGGATCAAAACACACAACAATTGTAAGACGTTTAAACGCTCCACAAACACAAGCTAAGCCGCCACAATCGCAAAAGTTGGCGTGGTCCCCCGCATGAAGGGATAAACCGCTGTATAATTGCCGAGGCTCAGTGATTTGGCCTCCAAAATTTTATAAATCAGGTGAATAATAGGAACACCCGCGAAAACAGATAATAATTTCGCTTCGAGCCATGGCAATACAAAAAGTGAAAAAGGAAACGTCACCATCATATACGAGGAGTCAATCGCCCCCCGTCACAAACATGGATCATGACAGCCTTTCTAAAGTGCAGCAAAAACCGCATGCAACATAGCGGCTAAAATGGCAAGACAGGCGGCGGCAATCTGCGCACTTTCTGTACCTACAATGCTCAGCACCAAAGCATTAACCCCCATGACTTTATCCATCAATGGTAATCCCAGAAACCCATTGTCATGATCGCATAGCCCATGTCAGAACTCTTGACCAGTCAATGCTTTAGCATAATCTTCGGGATCAAATGGAGAGAGATCATCAATCTGTTCCCCAACCCCTATGGCATGGATCGGGAGACCAAACTTATCTGCCAGCGCCACAAGAACGCCACCTTTTGCTGTCCCATCAAGCTTTGTCATCACAAGCCCCGAAACATCGGCAAGATTGCGGAAAATTTCAACTTGGTTCAGCGCATTCTGTCCCGTCGTCGCATCAAGAACTAGCAGTGTGTTATGCGGCGCATCGGGATCCTGTTTGCGAATTACACGAACGATTTTGGCAAGCTCCTCCATTAAGTCCGCGCGGTTCTGTAGCCGTCCTGCCGTATCAATCATCAACAAATCGGTGTTATCGCGGCGCGCTTTTTCAATCGCATCAAAAGCAAGGCTCGCAGGGTCTGATCCTTCCGGTGCCGTTAAAACAGGAACGCCAGCGCGCTCCCCCCATATTTGAAGCTGCTCCACTGCCGCCGCTCTAAACGTGTCACCAGCCGCAATCACAACAGATTTTCCGGCGGATTTAAATTGGCTCGCGAATTTTCCAATTGTGGTTGTTTTACCCGATCCATTCACGCCTACCAATAAAACCACTTGAGGTTTTTGTGCATAAAACGGCATAGGTTTGGCCACAGGCTCCATTATTCTGGTTATTTCCTGAGACAGAAGCGATTTAATCTCTTCAGTCGACAGCTTTAAGCCAAATCGTCCTTCGGCAATGTTTGCCGTCACTCTGAGAGCCGCATCTACACCCATATCTGACGCAATGAGAAGCTCTTCAAGTGCTTCGAGCATATTATCGTCCAAAACGCGCCGCTTTTCCGCAGGCCGCGCAACACGACTTATAAGATTCCCAAGAAAGCCTTTTTTCTCTTTGACCTCTGCGGCTTGTGGTACAATTTGAGCTTGCTGCTCTGACTCTGAAAATAACTCAGCAACGAGTGGTTCAACAGCTATTTCGACTTCTACTACGTCTTGCGATACTGTCTTTTTATCAAGTTCTTCTACAAGTTCCTGATCTGCTTCTTCAATAACACCACCATCATCGACAATGGCATCCAGACCTTCCTCCAGTTTGGAGGAAGATTTGAACAAACGTTTTTTAAGTTTTGCAAAAAAGGCCATAGCATTGCCTGAATAATCACGACTTTAAGCTTATGTACGCGCCTTTGATGCCATTTAAAAGGCTTTGTCAATTTATTCCAAAGCCTCAGTCTTCTTTACGAATATGTTACAAATGTTTTTAGCAGACAGTTGGTCAAATCTCTTCCGGAAAATGTTTCATGGTAAGACGGATCGGGTTGGGGGCTGCTTGGCCAAGGCCACAGATAGAAGCATCCAACATGGTGGCGCTTAGTTCTTCCAATAGGTCTTGGTCCCACGTGTCAGCTTGCATTAATTTCACAGCCTTTTCACATCCCACGCGGCAGGGAGTGCATTGCCCACAGCTTTCATCCTCAAAAAAACGCAACATATTAAGAGCCGCGTCGCGTGCACGATCCTGATCGGACATAACTACGACAGCGGCAGAACCAATAAAAGAACCATGTGGTTGTAGGGTATCAAAATCCAGCGGTATATCGTTCATATGCGCCGGAAGAATACCCGAGGACGGCCCCCCAGGTTGATAAGATTTAAATTTATATCCTTCCAGCATCCCGCCGGCAGCCTCAATCAGATCCATAATGGTTGATCCCGCTGGCAACAGGTAAACTCCGGGTGCTTTGACACGACCGGAGACAGAATAACTGCGCAAACCTTTACGGCCATTCTTTTCGGCAGACGAAAGAACCTCTGGTCCCTCACGGCAGATCCTGGCGACCCAGTAAAGAGTTTCGACATTATGCACTAACGTGGGGCGATTAAAGATTCCAACCTGCGCTACAAATGGCGGGCGATGACGCGGTATTCCACGTTTACCTTCAATGCTTTCAATCATCGCGCTTTCTTCGCCACAGATATAAGCTCCCGCACCACGGCGCAGATCAATATACCCAGGAGGCACGATACCAGCCTCTTCAAGCGCGCTTATTTCAACTGCCAAAATATGAAGCACAGCGGGATATTCATCGCGCATGTATATAAAGGCTTTCTCCGCCTCAACCGCCCAAGCGGCAATCAGCATGCCTTCTAAAAATTGATGAGGAACACGTTCAAGATAATAACGGTCCTTAAAGGTGCCTGGTTCGCCTTCATCCCCGTTCACAGCCAGATAACGGGGGCCATCGTTCATTCGCACAAAACCCCATTTTTTGCCAGACGGAAACCCTGCACCACCGAGGCCGCGCAATCCGGAGGCGAGCACTTTTTGCTGCACCTCTTCCCAGTTTCCATTCTTGCGAAGCGCCTCAAGCGTCTCGTACCCACCTGCCGCACGATATCCTGCTAACGTTTCATAGTTTGGAATTTCAGCATGTGTGTCATCGGCTTCAATCGCTGCTTTGACTTTTTCGACTGTAGCGTGATCAATATGTTTATGGCCGAGTTCCAGCGTTGGCGCGGTATCACAGCGCCCCATACAGGGCGCACGCAAAACACGCACTTCGTTGGGATCAAGACCATCTTCCAAAGCAGCCTTCAGTTGTTGAGCGCCCGCCAATTCACAGCTCAAACTGTCACATATTCGAATGGTCAACGCAGGCGGGGGTATTTCACCCTCTTTGACAACATCAAAATGGGCATAAAAGGTAGCAACTTCATATACCTCAGCCATAGACAGGCGCATGATTTCAGCCAAAGCGCGCAGATGCAAAGCATGAAGATATCCGTAAGCATCTTGGATCAGATGCAGAAATTCGATCAGCAAATCGCTGGATACCACGCGCCCCTTAAGCAGGGACTGCACCTCTTGAAGCGCTTGGTCTTCATATTGGCGTCCCTTCGGCGTTTTGCGTCCACGCCCTTGTCCAGACTTCCAAACGCCTTCTCGATTATCCAATGCCATGGCGACGGCTCCGTTCCTTGTCTATATCGTCTTACACAACATTCCGACAAAAGGATAAAGTGAAAAACGACACCAAAGCGCTCAGATGTGTTTTTGATCAAGAATTCCTTCGACAAAATATTGCTATCACGAACATATCTTTTGAAACTGAGTTTCCGCGGTGCTAGACCAACGCATGCGATTTATTTTTTTTCTGTTGCTAACTTTCAAATCTGCGCTGGCCGGCGCCGACAACATGCTCAGCGGTCCAGATTTTGACGCATTTACCAAAGGACATACGCTTTATTACAGCCAGAACGGTAAAGTATACGGAGCAGAATCCTATTTTGATGATGGGAGGGTGCGATGGTCATTTTTAGATGGAAACTGTCTTTTTGGTCGATGGTATGAGGCGGATGGTCTGATCTGCTTTGAATATGGAGAAGACATCGGCATTCAATGCTGGCGTTTCTTTAAAACTGACAACGGGTTGGAAGCTGAATTTGACGGAGACGATGATAGTCTGCAGCTCTATGAGGCGTATCGCAGTCCCTCTCCCTTGGAATGCCGTGGGCCTGATGTCGGGGTCTAAAATAGACTTCCCTGATCAGAGTAATCACCGCCTTTATTTTTGAATCTTGGGCGTGGCTTACCAGAAAAATAAAATCGCCCATCACGAAATTCGATTTCCATGGTATCCGTAGATTTTGCGTCTTTCACCGTTGTGATGACGTCACCCTCTGATCGCACAACTGCATAGCCACGATTTAATGTGGCCTTATAGCCAAGAGTTTCACGCAATCTTTCAAGAGCTATCAATTGTTCGTACCGTTGAGAAACATCCAAAACTGCCGCACGCGTCAGCAATTTGGATGTCTGCCCAAACGCATCTTGGCTTTCTCTTATTTTGCGGATCATAAGATCTGGCACAAAGCGGCGGGAGAGTTTTACGATATCTGCGACGTGATGAACAAAAGATCGCCGCAGTGTTTTCGGCAAACAAGACCATAGGTGATCAAACTGGTCCCGCGCGCTTTGGTATTTGGACTGTACCATTGAAGGACGCAGGATGGCAGCCACTTCTGACAAACGTATCTGACTCTTTTGAATGCGAGTTATGAGCGCCTTGGGAAGACTTTCGTTTAGATGATCCAGTTTTTGATTTTCGTACGCAAAAAGCGCCTCTGGCCTCGGCATAGCACGCGATATGTCTTGCACTCTTTGGCGCCGCCGCTCAAGCGTGGTCGAAAGCGCGCGCGCCATTCGCGCATCATATTCGTTTAATGTCGCAGCAAGTTCGTGCCTTACAGGCACGACAAGCTCCGCCGCCGCAGTGGGTGTAGGAGCTCGCAGGTCTGAGACAAAATCAATCAGCGTCGTATCAGTTTCATGTCCCACAGCGGAAATAAGCGGTATGGAAGAAGCCGCCACAGCGCGTGCCACCGACTCTTCGTTGAATCCCCAAAGGTCCTCGAGCGACCCACCACCACGCGCCACTATCAAAACGTCTGGACGCGGAATCCTCCCTCCGGATGTTAAGGCGTTGAAGTCTTCGATTGCGCGCGCCACTTCAAGCGCGCATTTGTCACCTTGCACCGCTACAGGCCAAATAAGCAGTTTACGCGGAAAGCGGTCCCGCAAACGATGCAAAATATCACGGATCACCGCCCCTGAAGGCGATGTGACAACCCCTATAACTTCTGGAAGAAAAGGAATGGGTTTTTTGCGTGCCGGATCGAAAAGCCCCTCTGCAGCAAGCATGGCTTTGCGCTTTTCCAGCATCGCCATCAATGCACCAATACCTGCTGGTTTCAGATCTTCGATGACCAGTTGATATTTCGATTGTCCAGCAAAGGTTGTAATGCGTCCTGTTGCAACAACCTCTAATCCCTCTTCCAGTCCGATTCCTAGTTGGGCAGCAACCCCTTTCCATATCACGCCAGATAACACTGCACGTTCATCTTTTAGGTCAAGATAAACGTGGCCAGACCGTGGAAATGAAACACGCCCGATTTCGCCCTTGATTCGAACATGGGAAAATTCACCTTCGATAATGCGTTTGATCGCGCCTGAAATTTCCGACACCCTGAATTCGCGTTGATTTAATCCAGGATCGGGATCGTCTATAAGATCCATGCCCGCTGCTCTCTTGTGTCACGGTATCCTTCAGCTTAGAACGCGGCGAAAGAATTTCCAAGAGGGTCTTTAAGTGAAAATTTTGATATTAGGCAGTGGCGGTCGCGAACATGCGTTGGCTTGGGCGGTGAAACAAAATCCAAAATGTGACACGCTCTTATGTGCGCCGGGAAATGCGGGGATTGCGAAAATTGCCAAATGTCAGGCTTTGGATATCGAAAACGCTGATGCAGTATTGTCCTTTGCTCAAGAGAATAGTGTGGATTTTGTGATTGTTGGCCCAGAAGCGCCGCTTGTTTCTGGGGTGGCAGATCTGCTGCGGAAAAATGGCATCCTCACCTTCGGACCAGACAAAGCAGCAGCGCAACTTGAGGCGAGTAAGAATTTCACCAAAGAAATCTGCATTGCATCTGGTGCCCCCACGGCGACCTATGGCCATTTTACAGATGCAACAACCGCGAAAGCTTACCTTAAAGCTCAAGGGGTACCCATTGTGGTTAAAGCAGACGGGCTTGCCGCGGGCAAAGGCGTCGTTGTAGCCATGACAATGGACGAAGCAGAACAGGCTATCGACACGTTTTTTGCCAGCGAATTTGGTGCCACAGGTGCAAAGGTGGTGATCGAAGAATATATGGAAGGCGAAGAAGCCTCTCTTTTCGTGTTATGCGACGGTGAGACGGCCCTGCCAGTCGGCACAGCGCAGGATCACAAACGTGCGTTTGATGGCGACGAAGGCCCAAATACGGGTGGTATGGGAGCCTATTCACCGGCTCCCATTCTTGATAAAGAAACGCTCAGCAAAGCGATGGATGAGATTGTTTACCCCACACTCAGAGAATTAGTTGCGCGCGGCATAACCTACCAGGGTGTGCTTTACGTCGGATTGATGATTAAAGAGGGACAGCCAAGGCTTGTTGAATACAATGTGAGGTTTGGCGATCCAGAGTGTCAGGTTCTTATGATGCGTTTGGGCGCACAAGCCTTTGACCTGATCGAAGCCACAGCGCGTGGTACTCTTACAGAAGCGCGGGTGAATTGGGCTCAAGATCACGCGCTCACCATTGTAATGGCGGCCAAAGGATATCCCGGAAACTATATTAAAGGCAGCGTAATCAATGGGCTTGATCAATTTCCCGATACGTCAAAATCAATGTGTTTTCACGCAGGCACAACAAAAACTCCCACCATTATCACCGCTACCGGCGGACGCGTATTGAATATTACTGCACGCGCCGAAACCCTTCGAACCGCTCGCGACTCAGCTTATGCGTTGGCTGAACAAATAGATTGGCCTGAAGGCTTTTATCGTACAGACATTGGCTGGCGGGCACTGTAATATCAAAAGTTGAAATCTGTCTTAGCAGAAATTAGATTTGCTTTTCAGGCATCTGAACTACAAGCCCGTCGAACGCATCTGTCACTTTCAACTGGCATGTCAGACGAGACCGCGCGGCATCCGGTTCATAGGCAAAATCTAGCATGTCTTCTTCCATATCATCTTTAGCAGGAAGCTTTTCAGCCCAAGCAGGGTCTACATAGACGTGACAAGTCGAACAGGCACAAGCCCCGCCGCAATCGGCCTCAATCCCGGGAATATTGTTGTCACGCGCACCTTCCATGACTGTTAGGCCATTTGCAACCTCTACCACATGTTCCGTTCCGTTGTATTCAATGTAGGTGATCTTTGCCATAGTCCCAATAGCCCCCGCGCCTGTTTTCGCCCGTGCTTCCTAATTGGGGTTTACAGATAATTCCAGCCCAATTTGCAAGTGGAAAAATGTCCCTTGTTGAAATATGATTTTGTTCTATGTTTGTTCTAGTTATTTTTACAAAATATAGGAACAACGATCGGGTTCTAATGCATCAGAACTATCCATATCCCCCGCATGCCTGCCCTGCAGAAAGCATTAAATACGTACCTGAAGGAGAACGGGTCGCGGTTGCGGGACTCGTAATTTTACGTCAACGCCCGGGCACGGCAAAGGGAGTGATTTTCATAACACTGGAAGACGAGACGGGAATTATAAATGTTATTGTCTGGCGCAACCTGTTTGAACAGTTTCGCCGAGCTGTTATTTCTGGTCGTTTATTGCGCATCACTGGCCGTCTCCAACGCAGTTCAGGCGTAACACATGTGCTTGCCGAGAAAATTGAAGATATTTCCGCTCTTTTGGATCAACTCACGCAACCACAGAAGTAATAATTGTCAGTAGCGCATATTAAGAAAAGAGCGTTTTTATCGGTAAGGGATAGAAAATTTGAAACAGATCATGCTTTGTATTTTTATCGCCAGTCTTGCATTGGCAGGGTGTGGCAAATTTACATGATTATTGGAAGGGCGTGCAAAGGAGCACATTACGGACCAATTATATTATATCAATGGAATGCTGATCTCCCCTGCCGCATATCAAACCGTTGGAACTGATCGAGTTGCTGAAAAAAAGTAGTATTTTGCACCATTTGTGATAAAGATTTAATGACAGAATTTATCCGTAGTCTTCTACGCGGACTATCGGAGAGGAGTTATTTTGATGAACGTTAAACAAAGTCATTGGATATTGAAAACTGCTGAGCGAACAAAGAATTTCAAACTGAACGGAAAATATTAAGCAAATGGCCTTCGAGGGACAGAGCAGTAGCACTTGGCATAGGACCGATTTAGTTTAAAATTTTACCAAAATGTACAACGACTGCAAAGTTGTCAACTTTGCAGCCTTTTAAGTACCTTGGTTTATTTAATTTCAACTACCACAAATCTGGGCTGGCCGTCACGGCGTACTAGCAGAAGGATGGTACTGCGCCCAGCCTCTTTCGTCGCTTCAATGCGTTCGTTGAACGCCTCAAACGTGTCTACTGTTTCCTGACCAGCGTCAGTGATGATATCACCTTCGCGGATGTCTTTGGCATAACTGTCAGAGCTTTCATCGACATCAACGACCAGCAAACCCTCTGCACTTTCGGGAAGGGATTTTTCTTCTCTCAAAACATCATCAATTTCCAAAAGCATTAACCCCAAAGCCCCCTCAGGCGCTGCAGGCGCAGGCTGTTCTTGGGGCAACGCTGTGATATTTTCAGGGCGTTTCCCCAGAACCACGTCAATTTTCTTGCTTCGTCCGTTGCGCAAAACCACAACTTTAACAGTTGAGCCGACTGAAGCTTTGCCTACAAGTCGTACAAGTTCGCCCGCATCAGCAACATCTTTTCCATCAAAGAGGATAATTACATCAGCTACATCAAGCCCTGCTGTGTCCGCAGGACCGCCTGTGCTGATTTCAGAAATAATCGCACCGGCAGCTTCGTCCATGCCAAGCGTTTGTGCGATGTCCTCAGTGACTGGGCCAATGGTCACGCCAAGCCAACCACGACGCACCTCGCCGAACTCCTTCAGTTGCGCAACTACGGGTCCAACTACATTCGAAGACATCGAAAAACCGATACCAATAGATCCACCAGTCGGTGAGAGAATCGCAGTATTCACCCCGATCACACTTCCATCCATATTAAATAGCGGTCCCCCAGAGTTCCCTCGATTAATCGCCGCATCGGTTTGGATATAGTCATCATAACTTCCAGAAAGGGTCCTGTTACGTGCTGAAATAATCCCGGCAGAAACTGAAAACCCTTGCCCTAAAGGATTACCTATCGCCATGACCCAATCGCCCACGCGAGCAAGATCGCTATCGCCAAATTTCACGAAAGTAAGTGGTTTATCCGCTTCGATCTTCAACAAAGCGATATCGATATTTTTATCAATGCCGACAACTTTGGCCGAATATTCTGTCAAATCCGGAAACTCGACAAGGATTTCGTCAGCGCCTTCAATGACGTGATTGTTAGTTACAACATAGCCATCTTCAGAGACCACAAATCCCGATCCCAAAGCCGAGGTATTTCGCGGATTGCCCCTATTTGGATTGCGGTTGTTAAAATCACGAAAAAGGTCCTCAAAGGGGCTTCCCTCCGGCACGATCCCCCTTGGTGCCATATTTTCAGCAATTTTGGTGGACGTTGTAATATTTACCACAGACGGACTAATCGCTTCTACAAGGTCCGCAAAGCTTTCCGGCGCCGAGCGCGCTAAAGCGCTCATAGATTGAGTCAGTAGAAACAAGAGAAACAGAACGCTCAACAGAAACCGTCTGGAGACCGCTTTCTGTACAGGCACCGCTTGGGAATTCGGCGTGACATGAGCAAGAGAATTAAACATCGTTATGAACACTCCTAAGTGTTGATGTGCGCGTTAATTGCGCGTGTGTTAACAGGTGAGAAGTAGGTGCTTGGTCGTATGCTGACAAGGGCACCAAAATATTTCTAAACGCTTCGTGAACGCAAGAGGGCGCAGCCAGTTACATTAAATACCTTATAACCATAAACAAAATCAATGCACCAAGAAATGCCATCAGAATTCCGAAACGCCGCCTTTCTCCTAATGGAAGTTTTCTAAGTTGGTCCAAAAGGTGTTCAACAACGGAAGGGGCTAGCGCGTAGACTAGCCCCTCAATCACTAGTACAAGACCAAGCCCCCACAAGAGCGCGGCGATCATTCCATACCCACGTCAGACTTTAAGTAATTAAAAAACTCTGACGTCGGGGACATGACCATTGTCGAATTTTGCCCCTTGAGTGAATTGCGATAGGCAGACAGGGATCTGTAAAATTCAAAAAATTCGGGGTCTACACCAAATGCTTCAGCAAAAATGGCGTTACGTTTTGCGTCTGCAAGACCGCGAATGATTTCCGACTCACGTTTCGCCTCTGACACGATTTCCACCTGTGTCCGATCAGCGGAGGCCCGCACCTTCTGTGCTTCTTCGTTTCCGCGAGCAATCTCGTCTGCAGCCTCTCTTTCTCGTTCAGCTCGCATTCTTGCAAATGTCGCATCAAGGTTTTGACGCGGCAAGTCGGTACGTTTCAGACGTACGTCGATCACCTCTATGCCCATCTTAAGAGCTTCGTTGATAGCACCCGCACGAATACGCAGCATCAAAGCATACCGATCTGAACTCAGGATATCATTAGACGCGACAGAACCTAAGATTTCACGGGTTTGAGAACTCAGTATGCGGTCCAACCGATCCCCCGCAACACTGATCGCTGCATCCCCTGAAGCACCAGTCACTTCACGAAACTTATTCACATCGATAATCCTGTAGCGCGCAAACGCATCAACTACGAGACGCCTATCATCCAATGGCGTGACTTCCAAAGGATCAATGTCACGGCTTAGGATTCGATCATCATAGCGTACCACCGATTGGATAAATGGTAATTTAAACGCCAATCCTGGTTGCTCTTTGGTGGCAACAACACGACCAAACTGCAGTACAAGCACTTTTTCCCGTTCATCCACGATGTAAACGGTTGAGTATACCAAAGTCACCAAAACAACGGCAATGCCGATTAAAACGTTCATCAACCGCATTATTTTGCCTCCTTCGTCAATTGGTTCAACGGCAGATAGGGCACAACACCAGATCCTCCAACACCTTCATCAATAATGACCTTGTCAAGGCCGCCCAAAACTTCTTCCATCGTTTCAATGTAAAGCCTTTTGCGGGTTACATTGGGGGCTTTTGCGTATTCCTCCAAGACGGCGGAAAAACGGCTGGCTTCACCAGTTGCCTCGTTGACGACTTTAGCGCGATATCCTTCGGCTTCTTCCATCATTTGCGCGGATTCGCCGCGAGCCTGCGCGAGAACACGGTTTGCATAAGCATCCGATTCCTTAACCAATCTGTCGCGCTGTTGTTCTGCCGCCTGAACTGCACGGAAGGCGTCAATCACCTCATCCGGCGGGTCGGCCTTTTCAAAGTTCACACGCACCACATTCACACCGCTGTTATAGCTGTCTAACGTGACTTGGATAAGCTCACTCAACCGACCAGCAATAACACCACGATCTCGGTTCAACACAGGAGCGAGGTCCGATTGCGCGATTATTTCCCGCATAGCAGACTCGGAAACGGCGCGTATTGTTTTACGTGGGTCGCGTAGGTTGAACAAGAATTTCGCAGGATCAGAAACGTTCCAGACCACCTGAAAATCAATATCGACGATGTTTTCATCACCCGTCAGCATTAAACCTTCATCGCCACTAATACGACCGGTGCCAATATCTTCGGTTTGTTCACGATCAACCGAAATAACTTCATAAGTTACGAAAGGCCAAGGCGCAAAGTTCAACCCTTCGTCGCCAGTTTGGGAATATTCACCCAGAAACAATTCGACGGATTTTTCGTAGTTTTGCACCTGATAAAAACTTGAAAATGCCCAATAAAGCGCAGCAATTACGCCAACCCCAAAAAACGCTCCACGACCAAAGCGTGGACCTTCTCCGGAACCACGGCCACCACCTTTACCGACGCCACCACGACCACCCATCAACACCTGAAGCTGTTCGCGCCCTTTCTTTAGCATATCGTCAATTTCGGGAGGCACCTGTCCCCCACCGGACCCCGCTGGTCGTCTTGATCCGTTGTTGGAAGAACCACGATCCTTGTCATCGTTACTCCCACCACCACCGCCCCATGGACCGCCATTGTTTCCTGTCATTTACTCGTGTTCCCCTCATCGGCCAGAAAAACGCATTGGCCATTAAAATTGTTAAACATCCAGAGATCTCTTGATATCTTTGAATTGGGCATGGTTCATCATAAGTCAAGTCTTACGCGTCGGTGTGCGCATAGTGACCAGTTCTTCTGAGATGGTAGGATGCACCGCCATTGTACAATCCAAATCCTCTTTTGTGGCGCCCATTTTAATCGCAATTCCCAAAAGCTGTATCATTTCACCCGCTTGAGGTGCGATAAGATGTGCGCCCAAAATTTTGCGGGTTTTCGTCGAAACGATCAGTTTGAGAAGAGAAGTATCTTCCTTTCCTGCAAAGGAATGGCGCATAACACGAAATTTCGCGCTATACACTTCTATAGATTCTCGGGCTGCGGCTAATTCTTCGCTCAGCCCCACCGTCCCGATTTCAGGTTGGGTAAATACCGCCGTCGGGATCAGTGCATGGTCTACCGGTGTTGGCACACCACGAAAAACGGTCGCAATAAAACACATCGCTTCGAAAATTGCCACGGGCGTCAAATTGACCCGATCCGTCACATCGCCCAGCGCATAAATGGATGGCACGCTGGTCTGGGAATAGGCGTCTACGACGATTTGACCCTTTGTACCGATCTCTACACCTACACCATCCGCGATGAGGCCCTTGGTATTTGGCGAACGACCTGTGGCGAACATTATAGCGGCTACCTCTAATTCTTCGCCCTTCGAATTGGTTACCTTAACGCCTTCAGGTATTTTTTCGATCTTGGTAACATTCATGCCCGCCTGAAGATCAATACCGCGCTTTCCCATTTCATCAGCAATAATGCCGCGCGCTTCATCATCAAAGCCGCGCAGTATTTGGTCTGCACGAAAATACTGTGTCGTTTTCACGCCAAGCCCATTCATGATTCCCGCAAATTCGCAGGCAATATATCCGCCCCCGACAATCAAGATAGATTTTGGTAAGGATTTGAAATGGAACATGTCATTTGAGGTCAGCGCATGTTGAATGCCATCAATATGAGGCAACACCGGCGAACCACCAACGGCAATCAAAATGTTTTGTGCGGTCTTTTGTTGTCCATCAGACAACTCGATCGTATGCGGACCAATAACCCTCGCACGTTGGTCAAAAGTCGTTACGCCAGAGCCTTCCAAAAGCTTACGGTAGACATTTTCAAGCCGATCAAGTTCAGCATCCAATTTTCCATGGAATATATCCCAATCAAATCGCGCCTCATTAATATCCCACCCGTAGCAACGCGCTTCTGGGATTGCATGGGACACTTCGCTTGCAAAAACCATAAGTTTTTTCGGCACGCATCCACGAATGACGCAGGTTCCCCCATAGCGGTCCTCCTCGGCAAGGGCGACACATGCATCTGTTTCTGACGCGGTTATCCGCGCCGCGCGTACACCGCCAGAGCCACCGCCGATTACAAAAAGGTCATAATCAAATTTCACTTTCAGTCCCCAACATTAGAAAACAAATTTGCAATATTATCAGCGCGAGAAGTTGCCATTGCCCCATCCTCGAAACGCCTTGTCTCGGTACTACCATCTTCAAAACCGATAATAACGGTATCACATAAATTCAGAAATAAACCGTTTTCAACCACGCCCGGAATGCCATTCAAGGTCTGTGATAACATTTCGGGGTCTATGACCGTGTCCAAGTGCAGATCGAAAATATGATTGCCTTCATCCGTGACGAAAACGGACCCATCTCTCTCTCGTAGAACTGGCTTTGCTGTTTGATAACCGAGGTCCAGCAAAGCGCGCTCAATGAGGATACCTGAAGACTGCATTCCAAACGGAAGCACTTCAACAGGTAAGGGGAATTTTCCCAAGCTTGCTACATCTTTAGTGACGTCGGCAATAACGATCATTTGGTCACTTGCAAAAGCTACGATCTTTTCACGAAGTAGAGCACCACCGCCACCTTTGAGCAGATTCAATTGACCATCAAACTCATCCGCGCCATCAATGGTCACATCGAGCCAACCAATTTCATCCAAGCTTTGAATTTTGATGCCAAGCTCTCCGGCCAGCGTTGCGGTCTGTAATGAGGTTGCTGCTGCTTGAATACGGAGGCCGTCGTTTCGCACCATTTCTGCAAGATGTCTGACCAGCCACGCAGCAGTACTTCCCGTTCCTAAACCCACCTTCATCCCGTCTTTGACAAAGGTGGTGGCAGCTTTGGCAGCGCTGAATTTCCCTTGCTCAGCCCCAGACAGTGGTTGCGACATTCCAAACACTCCTATCATTTCGGTCGTTATAGGTAAAAACTTCAATGTGTGCGAGAGCGGTAAAGCGGGAATTTCAAGAGTTTTAACGAAATTCCGTTCAATTTTTTACGTTGGATGACAGGATTTTCAAATTACTTGTCGTTTTTCTAAATTCTTTCTCAAATCATACCTATATAAGCGCGCTATGATCTACGTTTTGCATTATGCGCCAGACAACGCTTCTGCGATCATCCGCATCGCTCTTTTGGAGCTTGACCTTTCCTTTGACACACGGCTCTTTGATCGCAGAATTAAGGCACTAGGCGCTGGAGCTTTTTTCGAATTAAATCCTAGTGAGCACATTCCCGTGCTTGAAACAGGGCGGGATGTTTTATTTGAAACAGGGTCGATCCTTTTATGGCTTGCGGATCGACATATGGCACTTGCACCTAAGTTGGATGAGGCTGAAAAAGATCCATTCTTGAATTGGCTATTTTGGTTTTCAAACATGCTGCAACCCGCATTAAGCATGCCGTTTCAATCAGAAACATACCTCGGACAACTTACCGAAGAGACCGTGCAAGACTTGCGTGAGGCACAAAAGATTTCACTTGCAATTCTTTTTATGCAGATAGATCAAGAAACCAGCAGTAGGTACGGCAGGCGCCTAAACTCGATCCTCAATATTTTTCAGATATATATGAAAGTTTGTCTGCGTTGGGTCTACCTCTACCTATCAAAAGATGAAACAGACTGGTTTGATTTGAATACTCGGCCAAATCCATTAAGACTTTATCAAAAAATGGAATCACGCAAAAGAGGCACGGGTGCAGCGTGTGCTGAAGAGCAGGAACATGCGATTTTTTCAAATCCTTCCCGTCCCAACCCGCCCCAAGGCAGTGCCCCCTGATGTTTTTATCCGTGTTTGATATGTTTAAGATTGGCATCGGCCCTTCGTCTTCCCATACTATGGGGCCGATGGTGGCAGCCGCGCGTTTTTTGGAACTAATGCGCGCCTCTCCTTTTCGCTTTGGCGGAGTTAAGGCACGATTGCATGGGTCTTTAGCCTTTACAGGTGTGGGCCATGGGACAGACCGTGCGACTATCCTTGGATTGGCGGGCTTTGATCCGCAAACTTACGCACATGATCGCGCAGAAGCGGCTCTTGCAGAGATCAGAGCGAACGATATGATTGGCGTTTCTGGTCTTCCGCTACTGAAATTTGATCCCAAAATTGACATTCAATTTGATTTTGGTCCCAATCTACCTCGGCACGCCAATGGGATGGTTTTGCTGGCTACGGACGAACAGGGCGATGCGGTCTTGCAGGAAACATATTATTCGGTGGGCGGTGGTTTTGTTTTAAGCGAAGCGGAAATGGATGTACCTCCACCAGAAATCAGCATGCGCAGTGTACCCTATCCGTTCAAAACAGCGAAGGAAATGCTACAGATGGCAGAGACATCCGGCAAATCTATCGCGCAAATGAAACGCGAAAATGAATTGAATCAGATCGAACATAATACTCTCAGTTCCGGTCTGGCGCGGATTTGGCAGGTGATGTCAGACTGCATTGATCGTGGATTGGAACGCGATGGTATCTTGCCAGGTGGTCTTAATGTGCGTCGTCGGGCCAAGGGTATTCATGACGCTTTAATAGCCGAACGCGGGCTTAATCTTGCACCACCCCATACGATCAATGATTGGATGAGCGTGTATGCCATGGCTGTGAACGAAGAAAACGCCGCCGGAGGTCAGGTCGTCACCGCACCTACAAATGGCGCTGCCGGCGTTTTGCCGGCAGTTCTGCGCTATTACCTTGACCATGTCCCAGGCGCTACACGCCTAAAAATCGAAGATTTTCTTTTAACAGCTGCGGCAATTGGAGGCCTAGTAAAATCTAACGCTTCAATAAGCGGGGCAGAGGCGGGATGTCAGGCCGAAGTAGGAAGCGCCAGTGCTATGGCCGCCGCAGGTCTCGGCGCCGCTCTAGGTGGCAGTGCAGCACAAATTGAAAATGCCGCTGAAATTGCGCTGGAACACCATCTTGGTATGACGTGTGATCCGATCAAAGGGTTGGTTCAGGTCCCTTGCATTGAACGCAATGGCCTTGGCGCAATTAAGGCGGTTTCAGCTGCAAGCCTTGCGCTGCGCGGTGATGGTGAACATTTGGTGCCATTGGATGCCTGCATTGAAACCTTAAGACAGACCGGTCAAGATATGAGCCATAAGTACAAAGAAACCTCACTAGGCGGTTTGGCGGTTAACATCGCAAATTGTTAAGTTTAATCCTTAGACTTTAAAATCGGCCATTTTGGCGCAGCGAGCAGCCCATCAAGAACCTGGTCAAAATACCGTAAAGGAAGAATGCCAATCATGTTAGGCCCATCGGGAAGAAGCCGAATAGGTCCTTCTGATTTATTTGAAGTGCCGATCTGGCCGGCAGGTGCGAACACTAGTCCCGAGGTTGGCCAATAAAGACCCTCCGAAACAATTTGTCCCTGCGCCATTGGAAAGATCGAAACGCGCACATCAGGTTCAAGAGCCAGACAAAATTCTGGCGGAATTACAAAAACAAGATCTTCGTCACCAAGGAGAATACAACGTTTATGAGCATACCGAACCAGTACCGATTGTGCCGACATCTGGTGATCCACACGCGAACCTAAAAAACCCACACCGATAACGGCGGTGGCCTCAACACGCTGAAGACATTTTTCGAAATCGGTGCTGTTCTGTTCTGCAATGACATGCAAACGCTCTTTGGGAAAATCACCGGCCAGCTGAGGATCAAGCGAATCCATATCACCAATAATGGCAAGCGGTGATTGACCATAGGCAACTAAGGCGGCCCCACCGCCATCAGCACCAACAGACGTTGGTGCCCGATCAAGCGCCATTTTCAGTAGGTTTTGCTCAAAACTTGCCCCACCCACCAATGTTATGGGGCTTGTTTCATCAATAATCACGTTCACCATTACAAAAGATTTTTCTCAAATGTGGCACAACGCCATAATAACACCAAAATAACACCATTATACAACGTGCATTTTTAGCAAAGTTCCCTTCCTTTTTTAGCTACATACGTTTTGTACCTATATCAGATTACTTTCGAAGGTTCGGATAAAGATGGCTGCGAGTAACAAAATTATGACGTTTCCCTATGGCACTTTCTCCTGCTCCCTGCAGGAGTGTGATGATACGTTGGAGACAATGAGCATCATTGCAGAATATTCCTAAAAAGCGGACCCAAGAAGATTAATTTTCAGGGACAGAACTACTGAATCTGGATACAAACACGATGCGCGATTTGCCTTATAGCATGGGTATTCTGGCGATTCCGCTTGTACTGCGGGCACAGAAGTTATTTTGAACAACACTGCTAATTCTATACACAAGTTGGATAAAAATTCACCAGATGATCGTACTATTGAGCCAACCCAAAATACAACAGAAGGTACGCAGCCCTCACTGGTGGTAGTCTTGAGCGCATCGACCTTGTCACCAAAGACGGCGCCGCGAGTAGAGCTTTTTACAAAAATATGTTTGCGCGCGGCGCAAAGAGCTACAGAGCTACGAAAACCGCTTTTGAGCATGCCTTTGATAAGGCTGAGCGTACGGCGGCTCAGAGAAATATTTACGAATCTGATAACCTTTGTTCACCTTCTGGAGATGTTAAAAAAGCAGCGAACGGTCAGCAGAGAAATGTCATTGAAGATGCTGTAATTGAAAAACACACGACCACCTCGAGCGAGAAGGACGACGAGACGCCGGCTAAAAAGGCCGCAAATTTTGAGAGTAAAGCTGACAGTTTAGCAGACTCACCAACAAAAAACTGTCCTAAAAAAGGCTAAATTAAAAAATTAAATGCCGAAACTCCCAACGATCCTCCGCTGCAATTGGTGGCTTCGTTGCAGGTCTAGTTAGAGGATAACGTTACTGGCATGGATGATCCTTTTGGAAACAAATTCAAAAAATTTGCCAATTCCGCTTGTACTGTTGGCGCGAATTCGCTTGAACAAAAACTCGTAGTGACGGCCGGTTTCCTGAAAATAAAAAAGGTATGAACAAATTTTCGCTAACCTATTCTTGGGCACTGTTCCGAGCAAATTCTAGATGAATTTTCTCGCAAGCAACGGCTGCGGACCTTTGTCAGCTATTTGCAGCGGGAAAAGCCCTTGCTTCAAAGAAGAATTTTCCTAAACCTTACAGGAAATCAGAAAGACGATTGACGTAAACAAACAGAATGAGCAGGATAAATCGATTTGATTATCACATTGGCATTTAAGACCAACAAACCTAATTTTTTCCCATAGTCTCAAGGGTCATCTTTTGTATCGCGATTATGTCAGACCTAGTCTTGATCTGGATCCTTTTGGCCAACGCCGCGGAAAACATACTTGAACGGCAGAGCCCAAAGAATTCCTAGAGCCAAGTAAGTAAATAGCTCTAGCAAAATAGGGGGACGTTCTAACAGCGACAGCAGACTGATGCTTGCCACAACATATATCGGCAGACCGATCAAAAGAATGGCCAACGACCACCACCTACGTGCTTTGTAGCTCAATGTCATTTTCGGCCCCCGCGTTTAATTGTATCAGCAAATCAATCTGCAAATGGATTTTTGACAAGAATTGTATCTTCTCTATCTGGAGAAGTTGAAACTAGCGCGACGGAGCACTCAATCAATTCTTCAATCCGACGCACATATTTAATGGCATTGGCCGGAAGCGCGACCCAGCTGCGTGCGCCCTCTGTGCTCTCCGACCATCCGTCCATCTTTTCATAAATAGGAACGCATCGCGCCTGCTGATCCGCGGCAAAGGGCAGGTAATTAAGCTTGACGCCATCTAATTCATATCCAACGCAGATTTTCAGCGTTTTAAATCCATCCAAAACATCCAGTTTCGTTAGCGCGATCCCGTTCACACCAGAAGTTGCACAAGTTTGGCGCACTAGTGCGGCATCAAACCAGCCGCACCGGCGTTTACGCCCGGTCACGACGCCAAATTCATGGCCCCTTTCGCCAAGCCGTTGACCATCTTCATCATCCAACTCCGTTGGAAACGGGCCTTCGCCTACGCGCGTGGTATACGCTTTGACAATACCGAGTACGAAATCTATTGCCCCTGGTCCAAGACCGGAACCTGTTGCAGCCTGACCAGCAATCACATTTGAAGACGTCACAAAGGGATAGGTGCCAAAATCAATATCCAAGAGGCTTCCTTGCGCACCTTCAAACAGAATACGACTGCCAGATTTTTGCTTTTCGGCCAAAATTTTCCAAACCGGTGCAGCAAATTGCAAAACCGATGGCGCAATATCTTTCAGTTTCTGCAAAAGAGCGCCCCGATCCACTTCCGCAAGGCCCAAACCTTTCCGCAGAGTATTGTGATGGACCAAAAGCCGATCAACTCGGGTTTCAAGCGTCCTCGCATCGGCTAGGTCTGCGACCCGAATGGCACGTCGACCAACTTTGTCCTCATAGGCAGGACCAATGCCGCGACCAGTGGTACCGATTTTTACGACTGAATTTTGACTTTCTCGCACGTTATCAAGTTCAGAATGCACCGGTAGGATGAGCGGTGTGTTTTCAGCAATCCTTAAATTTTCGCAAGAAATAGTGACGCCTTGACCCCTTAGTTTTGCAATTTCTGACTCAAGATGCCAAGGGTCAAGAACCACCCCATTGCCAATAACAGACAGCTTTCCACCGCGAACAATGCCAGAGGGCAGCAGCGACAGTTTGTAAATTTTTTTATCAATGACCAAAGTGTGGCCGGCATTGTGTCCGCCTTGAAAACGAACGATCACATCCGCACGTTCGCTTAGCCAATCGACCAGCTTTCCTTTTCCTTCGTCACCCCATTGGGCGCCTACAACGACGACATTTGCCATTTCGGACCTTTCACTTCGCTCAAGCCCGCGTTGATATAGCGAAGACTTTGAGAAGAAGAAAGTTTGAAACTGAAAAGTTCTTTGGTTTTTTAGTCAATTTTTACAGGGGCGCCGTGAGGTGTGGATGAATACGCTTCTATCCAAGCGGATTTTAGGACATCCAATTCATCTACCTGTGCAACTCCTAGTCCAGCGAGAAAGCTTTCCAATGCGTCAAGCCAAGCCAGAAAATAATCATCGCCCCCATTCAACGACTTTGCCAAACCGTGCGATTTTAAGGTGCTGCCAAAACGCTGTGCCCATTCCGGCCAAGAAAAATGTCCACCTTCATTGAGGGTAACGGTCAAAGCAAAAAGCTCCGCGTGCCATGGCTGTTCAAAAACGGGCTCAGGTTTTGTTCTCATGATGCGGGCAACAGGTAACTTTGCCATAGATCCAGCATAATAACATCCTCCGGATTTTCGGGATGTTGCCAAAGCGTTTCAGCGTGAAAGGCCACGGTGTAAAGCGGCTCTGGGGCTTCGCCGGCTTGATGCGCATTTGCGTCTGGAAAAACATGATTCCCATGCAGCGCAAATATTGTGCCCTTTTTGCCGGAGGCATAGGCCGGTAAACGCGTGTGCCCGCCATCAATGGTGAGATTCGCTGCGTTTCGCGTCACGACATCTTGCCCAACAGAAAACGCTGGCTGGGGTCCAGCGTCACGCTCTGTTGATCCGCCCTTTGACAAAGCTGAAAATACATTTTCAGGACGCAGGCGCCGTTCCCTCAGGTCTTTGGGGGGTTCAACAGGGGAAAGTGTTTTCAACTCATCGCGCGTCACAATCCCCTTGGCAACCAACATATCGGCCAGACCAGCCAGCCATTTTTCATAATAGGAAAAACTGGAATAATCCACAGGGCTGAGACATTCACGCAGGTGACGCCCCTCATCCAAAGTCCATTGTCCCAAAAAACCCGAAGCCACAGTAAGGCCCAAGACACGTCCATGCCATTCTGTCTTAAAAACCGGTTCTTTGCCAAAATCAGGTGCAACAAATCCGTCACCAAAACGCCCACCCATGTCGTGAATACGGCTCATGTTGGCACCACTACCAAAGCAGTTCCGATCATGCTGTCTCTGCTGACGATTTTTATCAACTCTTCCTCTGACCAACCTGCTGTGTTCTCAGGTCTTTCTGGAATAACAAGATATCGGATCTCCGCAGTCGAATCCCAAACACGCACGTTCATCTCCTCAGGCAAGTGAACACCAAATTCTGACAGAACCTTACGTGGCTCACGGACAGCACGCGCTCGGTAGGCATCGGATTTATACCAAGATGGTGGTATGCCCAAAAGAGGCCAAGGGTAGCAACTACACAAGGTGCAAACCACCATATTATGCGTTGCCTTGGTGTTTTCCACTGCTACAATATGTTCACCCTGACGGCCACTTAACCCGAGTGAAGCCAAACTTGCTGTCGCATCTTTGAGCAATGCGTCCCGAAAATTTGCATCAACCCAAGCATTTGCAATCACGCGCGCACCATTTTGGGGACCGATTTTATTTTCGTAAGTATTTATGATTTCGTCAATCGACTTTGGGTCAATCAGCCCCTTCTTTACGAGAAGCGTTTCGAGCGCCTTAACACGCAGAGCCGGATCAGATGGCAACAGGCTGTGCGGGTGATGCTGCTCGCTTGTGTCGTGTGGCATGTGACGCACCTTTTATTATATCAACATAAAACAAGACCTAGCTTTGATATAGCAAGCCGTATTGCCCCTTGCCCCTGCCGATAATCTCTTTTATCTAGACTTGCATCTAAAATGCTGCGGGGTCAAATGGAAAACGTCGTCTTAACCGTCCATCTCTTACTTGCACTAGCACTTATCGGTGTGGTTCTTCTTCAGCGGTCCGAAGGGGGCGGTTTAGGCCTTGGCGGCGGCGGCGGCGGCATAGCGTCTGGACGCAGTGCCGCCTCAGCGCTTTCTAAGGTCACATGGTTTTTGGCGATTGCTTTTATCATTACCTCGCTTGGACTGACAGTGATCGCAGTACGTAATTCGGCTAGCGGTTCCGTCGTTGATCGCATCGGAATTTCTGACATACCTGCAGATGATTTGGTTGCACCCTTGGGTGATACCGATACGCTCTTGCCACCCACTGAACAGGGTGACTTACCCCTCGTGCCAAGTGCCGACTGACGTACAATGTATTGAGGGTATACAAAAGGTGACAACACAATCTTGCGATTGTGTTGCAAAATTCTTACGAATCCTTTACAGGTTAAATCCCGTGAAGTTGTGACTTTTTAATCCACAATAAACTATAAAAATGGGCACATTTGCCCGCTTCGTGGGAGTTTCGCAGACATTGGCTAGATTTATTTTTATAACCGGCGGCGTCGTATCATCATTGGGTAAAGGACTGGCATCAGCCGCTCTTGGCGCTTTGTTACAAGCGCGGGGATACTCGGTGAGACTGCGTAAACTTGACCCCTATCTCAACGTTGATCCAGGCACGATGAGCCCTTTTGAGCATGGGGAAGTCTTTGTCACTGATGACGGCGCAGAAACCGATCTTGATCTTGGTCACTATGAACGTTTCACGGGTGTTGCCGCGCGCCAAACAGATTCGATTTCTTCAGGGCGTATTTATTCGACGGTGCTTGAGAAAGAACGCCGTGGCGATTATCTCGGAAAAACTATTCAAGTGATCCCGCATGTCACAAATGAAATCAAAGATTTTATCGCGATCGGCGAGGACGAAGTCGACTTTATGTTGTGCGAGATTGGCGGTACGGTAGGCGATATCGAAGGACTTCCGTTTTTCGAAGCCATTCGCCAGTTTTCACAGGACAGGCCAAGAGGCCAGTGCATTTTCGTGCATCTCACTTTGCTGCCCTATATCAACGCAAGCGGTGAATTAAAGACCAAACCCACCCAGCATAGCGTCAAAGAATTGCGGTCAATCGGTTTGGCCCCTGATATTCTGGTCTGCCGGTCCGAAGGACTTATTCCAGAAAAAGAGCGGGAAAAGCTTGCTTTGTTTTGTAACGTACGTGCCGACAGTGTGATTGCGGCTCGAGACCTTAAATCAATTTATGAAGCACCGCTTGCCTATCATAAGGAGGGACTGGATCAGGCCGTTCTGGATGCCTTCCAAATCTCTCCCGCACCCAAGCCCGATCTCAGCCGTTGGGAAGATGTGGCAGACCGGATTTATAATCCTGAAGGTCGGGTGAACGTTGCCATTGTAGGCAAATACACGCAGCTTGAAGATGCATATAAATCGATCGCAGAGGCGCTGACTCACGGCGGTATGGCCAACCGGGTTAGGGTAAATGTAGAATGGGTGGATGCAGAAATTTTCGAACGCGAAGATGTGGCACCCCACTTACAAGGCTTTCATGCGATACTCGTCCCGGGCGGTTTTGGTGAAAGGGGCACCGAAGGAAAAATTAAAGCGGCAACCTTTGCCCGCGAACATAACATTCCTTATTTTGGGATTTGTCTAGGCATGCAGATGGCGGTGATTGAAGCTGCACGGAATATGTTGGGCATGAAGGACGCTGGATCAGAGGAATTTGACCATGAGGCCGGAAAGCGCCGCTTTGAACCTGTGGTCTACCACCTGAAAGAATGGGTGCAGGGCAATTATAAGGTTTCACGTAACGTTAGTGATGACAAAGGCGGCACAATGCGACTTGGCGCTTATGATGCGTCCCTGATGAAAGGCTCTAAAGTCGTCGAAGTCTATGGGACCTGCGCCATAGATGAGCGGCACCGTCACCGGTATGAGGTAGATATAAAATATAAAGAAAAACTGGAAAGCGCAGGTTTGAGATTTTCCGGCATGTCCCCAGATGGCCGTTTACCCGAAATTGTAGAACTTCACGATCACCCATGGTACATCGGCGTTCAGTTTCATCCAGAGCTGAAATCCAAACCTTTTGAACCACATCCCTTGTTCAAGGATTTCATACGAGCTGCCAAAGCTGTCTCCCGGCTTGTATAAAAATGCTTTATGCGCTTTACGGCCAGTCAAGTTAGATAAAAAAAGAGAGAGTTGGAGAGAATACTATGCCTAAAGCCTATTGGATAGCTCATGTAGACGTTGAAGATCAGGTCGCTTACGAAGAATATAAATCTGCAAATGCTGTTGCATTTGCCAAATTTGGCGCCAAGTTTATAATACGAGGGGGTAAGCAGATAATCTGCGAAGGAAAAAGTCGCACACGCACTGTGGTTTTGGAGTTTCAGGACTACGATACGGCTTTGGCTTGTTACAACAGCCCCGAATACAAGAAAGCATTGGCGATCCGCAAAGACATCTCCATAGGAGAACTTGTGATCGTAGAAGGAGTATAAGCAAAACGATGTTTGCTAACTTACTAAAAACGCTGATGGGCCCGGAAGTCCAAGACCTAGCACCGAGGGATGCGCGTGTTGCTATCGCAGCACTGTTAGTCCGTGTTGCGCGCTCAGATAATGAGTACGTGACGGCTGAAATTTCAAAAATTGATCGGGTCTTAGCAGCCCGATACGAACTTGATTTAATCGAAGCGCAAAAATTACGTGGGGAAGGCGAAGCGCTGGAAAAAGAGGCGCCAGATACTGTCCGTTTTACACGTGCAATCAAAGACGCAGTGCCCTATGCTGATCGTGTCAGCGTGATTGAAGCGCTCTGGCAAATTGCATTAGCAGATGGGGAGCGTGACGCTGAGGAAGACGCCTTGCTTCGTCTTGTGGCCAGTTTTCTAGGCGTTTCTGACTTAGAAAGTGCGGCTGCCAGAAAGCGGGTAAGCGACGCGTGATTACCAACCTGCCCATGTATAATCGTTCAGAACAGACACTTTATTATGACATGTTTTTAGCTGTAATTAAGGCAGCGCTCGGTTTCAGAATGTAAGCCTTGTTTTAGGCCAGATCGGTGGCTTGCCCTATCGTACATTTCGATTTGATAAGGTAACCTGAGTAGAATAGCTTGATTACGGTCTTAGTACCTGTCCAACAGCTTACATAACACCGTCTTTATTTCGCACAGGGAATAGGATTTAGCCAAAGCGGCGGAAGGTACTTTTGCATTTGACGAAACTTTGTCGCAATCGGGTTGAGACTGCCTAATCTGTTATTTCGAAGCTTTAGATATCGGCAAATATGCCATTTCCAAAACTGACAGCAATTGATGCGCAAACTTGGCGTCTAAAGAAAGCCCTTATATCCAATGGCAAAAACGTTCTTTATGATTGACGAAATGTAACCCGTCCCAAGGTTGCCGTCTATCTGTAGCAGAAAATTTGTTCCAGTCGCCACATTCATCACTATTGATATCGCGAATCTCAATCTTGGAGACAAGGCACGGCGACCGCTTTCTTTAAATCGTGTAATTAGATTGATCCGAAACGGAATTTATAAATGCTACCCCTCTATGCAGGTTTAATTAAGACAAATTTTGCACCAGTTTTATAAAAATTGGTAGGCCTTTCCATATTGCACATTGCCTTCGCTGAATGACAAGCCCTAGAATATAATCAATCCACAGAGTATGAGTCCCAAGTGTCCAATACAGACCTAGTAATTTCGATCTCCGACTTGCACAAGTCATACGGCCAACTGGATGTGCTCAAGGGGGTCACACTCAACGCTAAGAGAGGCGAAGTCGTGTCGCTTATCGGATCATCAGGCTCAGGTAAATCCACTTTGCTGCGCTGTGCAAATCTTTTGGAAACTCCGCAGCAAGGAGACATTGTTTTCAAGGGCGAACCTGTTGCATGGAAAGGCGCCGGTGAAGCGCGACGTCCGGCAGATACGTCACAAGTTTTACGCATTCGCACCAACCTTTCAATGGTATTTCAACAGTTTAATCTCTGGTCACACATGACTATCCTGCAAAACGTGATGGAAGCACCGCACAGCGTGCTGGGACGGCCGAAAGAAGACGTCAAAATGGCAGCCCTAGCTTATTTAGAAAAAGTTGGTATTACGGAAAAGGCTGATTCATATCCGGCACATCTTTCCGGTGGACAGCAGCAACGCGCTGCAATCGCGCGGGCACTTTGCATGGAACCAGAGGCGCTTTTGTTTGACGAACCCACCTCTGCCCTTGATCCAGAATTAGAGCAAGAAGTGATCCAAGTAATCAAAAGCCTTGCCAAAGAGGGGAGAACAATGCTGATTGTCACTCACGATATGCGTCTTGCGTGGGATGTATCAGATCATGTGGTGTTCCTGAACAAGGGCCTGATTGAGGAAGAGGGCGCACCTGATGATGTATTTGGGCATCCAAAATCTGAACGATTACAACAATTTCTGAAATCCACGCTGGCAGCATAAAGCGACCAGTGCATTCCAACCAAAAGGGGAACTCTTTATGAAAAAACTTTTACTTACGACAGCAGCCTTTGCCTTGACAGCGAGCCTTGGTTTTTCTGACGTCATTCGGATGGGCACAGAGGGGGCTTATCCTCCCTACAACTTTATCAACGATAAGGGCGAGGTTGACGGGTTTGAACGCGAACTCGGTGATGAGCTTTGCAAACGTGCCGCATTGACCTGCGAATGGATTACAAATGACTGGGATACGATCATTCCAAACCTCGTTTCTGGCAACTACGACACGATCATTGCCGGCATGTCAATCACAGCAGAACGTGACGAAGTTATAGATTTCACAAACAGCTACACTCAGCCTGATCCCTCAGCCTATCTTGCGCTTTCCGCAGATGTAGATCTTGCAGGGGGCGTGATTGCAGCACAATCCAATACCATTCAAGCAGCACATATTGCCTCGACTGGAGGAGCAACATTGGTGGAATTCCCGACACCTGAAGAAACTATCTCTGCTGTACGTAATGGCGAAGCCGATGCAGTCTTGGCGGATAAAACCTATCTTTCACCAATTGCTGCGGAAAATACTGATCTGGTTTTTGCAGGCGATGACATCATGCTCGGGGGGGGTGTTGGCATGGGGATCCGAGAAAGCGATTCAGAGTTGAAAACCAAGTTTTCAGCTGCGATTGACTCGATGAAAGCCGATGGATCGCTTAATGCGTTGATCGTCAAATGGGAAATTGGCGCAACATTTTAACCACATACGTCGGGCGGTAGCAACAATACTACGCCCGACTTTTTTGTGGAAGAGCTTAAGAGGTTTCTCATCTTTTCTTTTTGTTCAGAGCCAGAAACGCTCGGCAATTTGCAATGGTTGTCTTGTTATCTGACCACAATTAAACATTCGGAGCTTTATAAATCTGTTTTTGTTGTTTTGCTCTTGCTCGCAATTACAGCGCCTGTTTCTTTGATGTTTGGATTCGGCGGTGCCATGGCAGCGCGTTCTCGGATCTGGGTGATCAATGGGTTTGGTCGCCTGTACATTGCCATAGTGCGGGGAGTGCCCGATATTGCATTTTTTATGTTCTTTGTAATCGCTCTGGATCAGGCTTTGGAGTGGCTCCGTCATCATACCCTTTGCCCTGATTGGAGCGATGCAATTTGGCAGGGCAATGATTTTGTTGTCTGCCCGGAGGCAAAAATGCCCCTTAGTGCGGCGTCGCAATGGGTACATAACAGCTACAGCTTTGCTCTGGCCATATTAACCTTCTCAATCGTATTTGGTGCCTTTGCAGCCAACGTTCTTTTCGGTGCCATGCGCGCTGTTCCCGGTGCACAGATCGAAACCGCCGACGCCTATGGGATGACACGGCGCCAAACCTTTTGGCGCATTATTGTCCCACAAATGTGGGTTTACGCATTACCTGGACTGAGCAATCTATGGATGATCTTGATTAAAGCTACGCCACTTCTGTTCCTTTTGGGGATCGAAGATATCGTCTATTGGGCCCGCGAATTAGGGGGGTCAAAAACTGCAAAATTCACCTCCTATCCGCATGGAGATTTGAGAATGTGGTATTTCCTAGCGCTTTTGGTGTTTTATCTTGCCTTCACGCGGATCTCTGAAATTGTTCTTGACCGTCTGATGGCACGCCTGACTTTTGGTCAGGCGATTACTGGCGGAGATTCGCAAAGGGCGGGTAAGACATGACCTGCTTGGATATCATTGCGGATTATGGGCTTCGCTCCATCGGGATCGGGGAACGTCTTTTACCACGCAAAGATTTTACGCTTTGCCATCAGATTACTCTGATCGGCTCCGGTATGATTTGGAATATCTATTTTGGCACATTGGCGCTTCTTGGCGGCTTTTTTTTCTCAATGGTGCTGGCGTTAGGAAAAGCTTCCGAACACCCCCTTCTCAGACGCACGTGTAATTGGTTTATCTTCATCTTTCGCGGATCACCGCTTTTCATCCAGTTTTTCTTTGCTTATTTTGCTTTCGTTAGCCTTAAAGGCACATTCAGTATCTTTACGTCCTTCACCTCTGCTTGGCTGGGCGCATTAATCGTGCTTTTTTGCAATACAGCCGCATATTCCGCAGAAATCTTTTACGGCGCGCTCAAAGCGATCCCGAGGGGAGATATTGACGCTGCAGATGCCTACGGACTTTCGCGTTGGTCGCGATTCAAAAAAATCATATGGCCCACGATGTTACGTCTTGGATGGCCCGCCTATACAAACGAAGCAATCTTTCTTTTTCATGCCACGACGCTTGTCTATTTTTCGGCCTTTCCGACGTGGCAGCAACGCGGCGATGCGTTGTATTACGCCCGTTATTTTGCGGATAAAACCTTTAACCCTTTTGTGCCTTATCCGATTTTAGCTGGGTACTTTATCATTCTGACATTGATTGTAATTTGGATTTTCGGCCTGATGAACCAGCGACTAAACCGCCATCTCCCCCAAGATCGACGCATCAGTTTAAAACTGCGGCTTAATCTTATACGTTAAGGCGCAACGCGGCATATCAGAACAGATTATCCTTAGATCAAGTATTCATTGGGAAACCAACAATAATCGGATAGACTTACAGCAGTGTCATATGAGGATGAGATGAAAATAGGAATTTTGCAAGCTGGCCATGCACCGGATGTCATGATTTCAAAAACAGGCGACTATGGCGAGTTGTTTCAAAACTTTCTCGCAGGCGAAGGATTTGACTTTACAGTGTATAGCGTCGTCGACATGGATTTTCCAAACTCTGCCTCTGATGCACACGGCTGGCTTATCACCGGTTCCCGCCATGGCACCTATGAAACACATGAGTTTATTCCTCCTCTAGAGGCGCTAATTAAGGATATTCACGAACGCCGGCTCCCCCTTGCAGGAATTTGTTTTGGGCATCAAATCATCGCACAGGCTTTGGGCGGAAAGGTCGAAAAATATAGCGGCGGTTGGTCGGTTGGGCATACAGAATATACCTTTGAAGATCAGCTCACGTCGCTTAATGCTTGGCATCAAGATCAAGTCACCGAATTACCCCCTGATGCTATTGCCATTGGGTCAAGCCCATTTTGCAACTTTGCATTTTTGGAATACGGCACCCATATTTTCAGCGTGCAAGCCCACCCTGAATTCAGTAGTGATTTCGTCAAGGAGTTAATTGACTTTCGCGGCAAAGGCGTAGTGCCCGACCCTCTTTTGAATGACGCACGGAGCAAGCTGGCTTTCAGTAATAACAGTAACCGTATTCGGCAAAAAATTGTAAGCCTTTTTCAATCTGGAACGGTGACGGTATGACCCAATGGCAAAAAATTTATGAACAGCTTCCTCAGCCTGCAAAAGATTACCTTGAGGGACGTAAGCTTGACGAAGTTGAATGCATCATCGCCGATATTCCGGGCATTGCCCGTGGAAAGGCAGTTCCGGCAGCAAAATTTGCAAAACAAGCCTCCTTTTACATGCCCGACTCTATTTTCTTTCAGTCCATAACGGGGGATTGGAGCGCTGCTGACGAAGAGGATGAATTCATTGAACGTGATATGATTCTTATACCAGATTATTCAACAGCTACTGCTGCGCCATGGACCAGCCAGTCAGATTGCACATTGCAGGTCATCCATGACGCACATGACCGTAAAGGTAACCCCATTCCCTATGCGCCGCGCAATGTTTTGAAGAAAATCGTTGCACTATTCCACGAAAGGGGGCTTGAACCCATCGTGGCGCCTGAGATGGAATTTTTCCTAGTAGGGCGCAACGTTGATCCTTCCCAGCCAATTGCAGCGATGACCGGACGTTCGGGACGACCCGCGGCCGCACGTCAGGCGTATTCCATGACAGCGATTGACGAATTTGGTGCCGTGATTGACGACATCTATGATTTTGCAGAAGCGCAAGGTTTCGAAATTGACGGGATCACCCACGAGGGTGGCGCCGGTCAACTTGAGATCAATCTGCGCCATGGCGATCCAGTAAAGCTTGCCGATGAAGTGTTTTATTTTAAACGCCTGACCCGCGAGGCCGCGTTACGCCATGATTGTTTTGCAACTTTCATGGCAAAACCCATCGAAAACGAACCTGGTAGCGCAATGCATATCCACCATTCTTTAATTGATCGGGAAACAGGGAAGAATGCATTTTCGGGACCCCAAGGAGGCGAAACGGAGCTCTTCTTTAATTTCATCGGAGGCTTACAGACTTATATTCCCTCTGCGATCGCGTTACTGGCCCCGTATGTGAATTCCTATCGCCGTTATGTGAAAGAATATTCTGCGCCAATAAATCTGTCTTGGGCGCGTGATAATCGTACGGCAGGCATCCGTGTTCCGATATCGGAACCAGAAGCCAAGCGCGTGGAAAACCGGTTAGCCGGTATGGATTGTAATCCTTATTTGGGCATCGCTGCGTCGCTTGCCTGTGGCTATCTTGGCATAAAAGAAGAACTACGCCCATCAAAACGGCAAAAGGGCGAACCAGATGAAGATGAAAACCAAATCCCACGAATTATGGGGGCAGCGTTGGATTTGTTTGATGAGGCCGACAAGCTGCATCAACTCTTAGGCGAAGATTTTTCGCGGGTCTATTCCACCATCAAACGCTCTGAGTATGATGAGTTTTTGCAAGTAATCTCTCCCTGGGAACGTGAGCACCTTTTGACGAACGTTTGAGCCAATGAACCTTCTTTATACAAATGATGCAAAGGGCACATATCCTGACAGTTGGTATGCCGCAACCTGTGAACCCTTAGCACCCTGCCCTGCCCTAAACGGTGATCAGTGGTCAGATGTTTGTGTGATCGGGGCCGGGTTTACAGGGCTTTCAACTGCACTGCACTTGGCTAAGACGGGACATAGCGTGATCGTCCTTGACGCACAACGCATCGGCTTCGGCGCCTCTGGGCGAAACGGGGGTCAGCTGGGAAGCGGGCAACGTCTTAACCAACGCGATTTACAGAAAATGGTGGGTAACGAATACGCAAAACTTCTTTGGGAATTAGCAGAAGAATCCAAGGCGACAGCAGTCTCTTTGATCAAAGAACACGGCATTGACTGTGCGCTAAAGCCCGGAATTGCGCATTTTGGGTTTAACGAGAAAGATATGCGCGACATCCATGAAGAGGCGGAATTTCTTGTCCAAAATTATGGGTATTCCCAATATCATCCGCTCGGCAAAGAAGAGGGTGAAACAATCTGTCCCTCTCCTGTTTATCACGGGGGAGCCATTGATAGGGGGGCCTTTCACCTCCATCCCCTACGCCTCGCTCTAGGGCTTGCAAAAGCTGCAGAGGCAGCAGGGGTGAAAATTTATGAAAACAGCGAAGTCATCGCGGTTGACCAAGGTTCGGATACACGGGTCATGACAAGCACAGGACGCGTAACATGCGAAAACGTTGTCTTGGCCTGTAACGGATATTTAGGCAAGTTGAACGCTACCGTGGCAGGACGGGTGATGCCTATCAATAATTTCATTGTCGCGACCGAACCCCTCGGGGATGCAGGTGCGCGCGTGTTGCGCGAAGATATCGCCGTAGCAGATACAAAATTCGTGGTGAATTATTTTCGCAAATCAGAGGATGGCAGATTACTTTTTGGGGGCGGTGAAAATTATAGCTACACTTTTCCCAAAGATATCGCCGCCACTGTACGCAAACCCATGGTTGAGATTTTTCCGCACCTCAAAAGTATCCGCATTGATTATGCCTGGGGCGGCACCTTGGCCATAACTATGCGCAGGCTGCCATATTTTAAGAAGTTAAGTCCAACGATCTATAGCGCATCAGGCTATTCTGGTCACGGAGTCGGCATGGCAATTTTGTCAGGCAAGCTCATGAGTAAGGCAATTAATGGCGATAACAAAGGGTTTGACGCATTTGCCCGTCTCCCAAACCTCCCTTTTCCAGGCGGCCCAATGATGCGTTTTCCGCTCTTAGTTCTAGCAATGACTTGGTACAGTCTGCGCGACCGTCTCGGCCTTTGATTAGTTTATTTTCCCAACTTACTCAGTTGTTCTTGTAAAGCCGACAGTTGTAATTTGATTTCCGACAAATCATCTTTAGGCGCGGCCGTTTCAGGCAGTGCTGCTTCGCTGATGTCTGTGGTCGTGTTTGTATTAAATCCATTTGTCATGGCTTTAAAAAATGCCTCTTGCTGAGCCGTTATTGCATCAAATCCGGGCATTTTGGTAATCGGATTCATGGATTCCATATTTTGTAAAAATTGCGTCTGCCCCGCCCGCATCATATCAAAGGACATAGATAAGAATTCTGGGACCATGCTAGTTGCCTGCGAAGTGTAAGAGCGGACAAGGTCCGTCAAAACATTCACCGGAAGAACATTATCTCCTCGGCTTTCATGATCTGCAATGATTTGCAAAAGATACTGGCGAGTTAGATCATCCCCCGATTTGAGATCAATGATTTGAACATCACGACCGTCGCACACAAATCCCGCAATATCTTCGAGCGTCACGTAATCGCTTGTTTCCGTATTATACAGACGGCGGCTTGCATAGCGTTTGACAAGCAGTGGCTTTTGTTCTGACGACACTGTTTCCTCCCTAAAATGCAGCGCTGCAGCATAGTTTACGCGCTTGCGGCAAAAAAGAAAAGGGTGAGCAAATGCCCACTCGTTAACAGTCTACGTGCCAAAGTCATCTTCCATAGTATAATTGCTTGACTGTCGCTTTTTTCGCAACTTTACCAACTTCGCTAGCCGCTTTTTTAAAAGCTCCGCTAGCTTCTTCTGTGGCTTGTTTGACGGGTGCCATGAATAACTCTACCGCACTCATCTGTGCTTTTTTGGCAACCTTTGCGCAAGCAGACATATTTTCAGCCACAACTTCGGCCTGCGAAGAAGCAAAATCATTGACTGCCTTGACGTAATCAGCCGGCTCTGCTTTGGCTTTGGCTTTGGCGATTTCGCCAATTTGGAAAGTCTATCAACTGTCCATTTGTTCGCAATATCGGCATTTTTGCGCAAAGCTGCAAAGAAACAGTTGCGAATTTTTCGTTCAAGCTTGCAATATTTTTGAACGCTGCTTCAACTGCAGTTGTGTCCATTTGAAATATACCCATGAAATCTTCGAAAATTACGTTCTTATCTTCGGTCGTCGCTATGCTACTTATCCTACTCTTTGGCGATGGCATTAGAAATTTTCCACTAACTTGTACTTATATGCTGCATCGCGGCATCGCACTTTTTTTCTGCAATACAGCAAATTATTTTGTAGTCTATTTTTTCTGTAAACCTGAGCGCATCCACATATAGGTTCCCAGCGTATCAGAAATTGGTTTGAATGTCTTACTCCCAACAAGCTCTGAATGTTTTTGCTCACCGAAATGCCCTGCCAACCACGCGCTCCAAGCTGCCCGAAACAAATTTTGCGTGCTGTAGCCAGTCTTGTGGAGACAAAGTTAAATTCGTATTGGTATAAAGTCCAAATTTCTTTTTACTGGGTGGATTGACAGTACCTATGATGTGTCCTGATTGCGCCATGATGAAGCACTTTGACGTGCTTCCCATTTTTTGCACGCCTCTAAAACTATCCTTTCACAGGAGAATGTGATCCGTTTCACAACCAATCGCACAAAGAGGAACGTCCACATCAGAAAAGCGCACGGCGGTATCAGATAGGTGAAAGTCGTCATTGGCAAAGCGATCACTTTGACACAGGCCGGGCAAATACTGTACTGCCATGGCGACCGGTAGATTTGTAACATCACCATTCCAGTATAATAGATCAAAGGCAGCTGGCGTATTACCAAGCATGTAGCTATTGATCGCAGGCGTATAGATCAAATCGTTTGAGCGCAAAAAGTTAAATGTGCGCGTCATGACAAAACTTTTGAGGATACCTTTCTCTTCGACTTCTTTTTAAATGCCATTCACAAGATCATTCTGCAAAAAAGGACGGAATCCCCTTTTTGCAAAAAATCTGTAGGCGTCGTAAAAGAAGTCGCTTGGGATGCAGGATTTTTATCACGTTTCTTTAGCAGGGAAAGCTTCAGGGCAAGTGCAGTACCGCTAATGCAATAACCTATCACATTTTCAAGGTGGGACCCCGCAGTCGAGCACGCCGTGTCAATCGCGGTCAGTCAGCCGGTGCCTTAACATTGTCAGCCAAAGCTGTACTTACGATGGACAAGCCTGATGCTCATCCCACTAGCCTCACGCTCATGGGCGGGGAGGGAAGTGGACCCTGATGCCAATCCGACCGGTTCATACAATTTTAGTCACAGGTCGAGCATGGGACAATTGGAGCAAACCTCGATCCAGAGAGTGGCTCCAAATATTAACACGTATGGAGAAAACTACTTGCGCGCATTTTCCGAACAAATTATCCAAACCAAACAAGGCAAGGCGTCCGATCACGAAAAACACAACGCTTTTTATGATGAATACCTCGCTATAATGGATATGATGGCCGAATTTTACCTCTCAACGGTAGATCGTTTATTTATAAAGTGCGAAATCGCAAAGAATACATTTACCTTATAAGGAAATCATATAGGGTTTTTAAAATCACAGATGTCGCTATCAAAATCGCCGAAGACGGACGAGACGATATTTGGCATCCAATCAGCGTGATGCGGCGTTGGATCTCGATAGCGGACTTTCGCAGGAGAAAAAAGCACTTTATGTGGAGCCAGAGGCAAGGCACTAAGGTATCTTTGTCGGTCGCTACTGGCGCAATAACATCCGCCGCTTCTTTCTGCAATTCATCGACATAAATAATTAGGGCTATTGGTTATCGTGAAATGATCGCGCAAGCGCCGCAATCAAAACCGCCATTTCGTGGCTTACGGATAATTGTGGACGTCCAAGCAAGCGAATAGACTAGGAAATGGACGACAAATATAACAGCAGTTCTGTGCAAAGAAATAGTATCTGGGCCTATGCCTCGTATTACGCATAACATTATCATTGAGTGCGTAATCAAAAACATTTAACCGCAAAATCTGACATGTAAAAAACACCGCCGGTTTATCTTACGACCTAAACAGCCAAATGTAGGCACATACTACAACCTCAATGAGTACGATAGGCGCGGGCCTCAAGCGACCTACAAAAGACCCTTTTGGAAGGCCAGCTCGCGCATTTTCATTTGTAGTTTTTCGAAAGAGCGCACCTCAATCTGCCGAATACGTTCACGACTTACGTTATATTCTTCGCTAAGCGCTTCGAGAGTGACTATCGTTTCAGACAGACGGCGCTTACTCAAAATGTCCTGTTCACGCTTATTCAAAACGACCATCGCCTGCTGAAGAAGCGCTTTGCGCGTTTCAAGCTCATCACTGTGTTCGTAATCTCCGGCTTGATCCGCCTCCGTATCTTCGAGCCAGTCCTGCCATTCCATGAAGCTTTCGCCATCAGAAGAACCAACCATGGCGTTCAAAGAAGCATCGCCCCCGGAAAGTCGGCGATTCATCATTACGACTTCATCTTCGCTCACCCCGAGATCAGTCGCAATTTGTTTGACTTTGTCGGGATGCATATCTCCGTCTTCCAAAGCCCCAATACGAGATTTCGCTTTTCGTAAATTAAAGAAGAGTTTTTTCTGTGCACTTGTTGTGCCCATTTTGACAAGCGACCAACTACGCAAGATATATTCCTGAATACTCGCACGGATCCACCACATGGCATAGGTTGCCAATCGAAAGCCCTTTTCAGGGTCAAACCGTTTTACAGCCTTCATAAGGCCAACGTTGGCTTCTGAGATTACTTCTGATTGCGGAAGACCATACCCCCGATATCCCATAGCAATTTTTGCTGCGAGACGCAGATGAGATGTCACCATTTTATGGGCCGCTTCTGTGTCCTGTTCTTCGACCCAGCGCTTTGCCAACATATATTCTTCTTCAGGTTCAAGCATAGGAAACTTACGGATTTCCTGCATATATCTGCTTAACCCAGTTTCTGGACTTGGCGTTGGAAGGTTCGCATAGTTACTCATGTCATCCCCCTCGAGTTTCATCCGATAATAATTATTTATACATTCAAGAAAGTAATTCAAGTTATAGCGTGAAGATATGATGAATTCTGGTCTGGTGAAAACCTACTCAGACATTTGTATTCTGCAATGCACTCATAAGTAATCTCATATCGTAGGGCATGCATGCTTCAAATCGCAGCTGGTTCCCCGTTCGAGGATGCACAAAACCTAAAACCGCAGCATGCAAAGCTTGGCGGGAAAAGCCTGAAAGCACTCGAAATGTTTCATCTTCAAAGGCGGATTTTGCAATCTTGCGCGCTCGTCCGTAGACGGGATCACCGATCAATCCGTGGCCGATGTGCGCCAGATGCGCACGGATCTGATGCGTGCGTCCAGTTTCAAGCCAACAGGAAATTCGTGCAACTGCCTCGTGCGCACCAAACCTGTCTTCAACCTTCACCCGTGTAACCGCATGTCGCCCTCCTTCAAACAAGATTGCCTGACGTTGACGATTGGTTTTATGGCGGGCCAGCTGGGTCGTGATCTTAACAATAGCGCCGGACTCAAAACTCACGCCGCGCAGACCGCGCAACCTTGGTTCTGTCGTATCTGGCACCCCGTAGCAAAGCGCCTGATACAGGCGTTCCACAGAATGATCCGCAAATTGTTTTGCCAAGGCATGATGGGCCTTGTCATTTTTGGCAACCACCAAAAGCCCGCTTGTGTCCTTATCAATGCGGTGCACGATGCCAGGGCGTTTTTCGCCGCCAATCCCGGAAAGAGTATCACGACAATGATAAAGAAGCGCATTTACTAATGTACCCGAAGGCGATCCAGGTGCCGGATGTACCACCATCCCCGCCACCTTATCCACCACAATCAAGTCACTGTCCTCATAAACAACTGACAACGGTATGTTTTCGGCTTCTGCATTAATCTCTTTGGCAAACTCAAAGATGACATTTACCAAAGCACCTTCTGTCACTTTGGCTTTGATATTTGTCTGGATCGCGCCGTTCACGCGTACTTGACCCGCCTCAATCAAACGAGCCAATTGAGTACGTGAAAGATCTGCTGCCTCTGGTGCATCACGAAAAAGCGCTTTATCAAGGCGGTTGGGCGGATTGTGCTCAATTATGAATTCGACTTGGAAATGTGTCATGTCACACCTTGATCAAACGGACCGAAACGCACCGCACCTGACCTTTCTGCGACGGTTGGTCACAATTCTTACCCTGACCATGATTGGCGGGATTATTACATTGGTTACGCTGATTTTTATACGCTTTCAAGCCGCACCTGTTCCTTTGGGGCTTCCAGAAAGCATTACACTGCATGATGGAAGCAGCCCCCTCGCCTTTACGAAAAGTAAAGATTGGTACGCCGTTGTCACCAGTGAAGAACAGATTTTATTATATGACTTGAACGGCGTAATTTTCCAAACTATCGACGTTAAAAAGCCCTGAAGCGACCGGCTATTCCCGAATAACGGCCTCAAATTCGCGCCATTCGCCTTTGCTCATTCCTGAACTTTCCTGGGTGACGCTTTCTCCAGCCAGCATGCGGCGAATACAGGTAACTGCCTTTGATGATAGGATCGCGCCGCCCATCCGGTAATCTTCAAAAGCGGCATAGGCAAAAGGCACCCAGTCGGCGACAATTTTACAAATCTCGTCCGCATAGATACGTATTTCATATTGGGCGTGGCTGTCCGCGCGCAGCCTCAAGAAGTGAAGAAGATTGTGCAGATCCACTTTCCAATACCACTGTGTGTAAATATTTGCCGGAAGGTTCATACGCGCCAACTCTCGTGCCAATCCCTGTTGGCCATCGTCCGAAATCATTTCTTCATAATGATCATAACACCGCGCAGCATCATCGCGCAGATAGCGCAACACACGCTCTGCCTCTTCTCCACTGAGCGAGGCGCCCCGTCCCTGATTATTAATAAGAGATTGGGCAGCTAATGCATCTTCCGCAGGTATGTAAAACTCACGATCAAGAATTGAGTAGCGCGCGGAATATTCGTTTACATTCGCAGTTCGGTGGCGGATCCACTGACGTGCGACAAAAACCGGAAGTTTTACGTGCAATTTAATCTCACACATCTCAAACGGCGTCGAATGCCAGTGGCGCATCAAGTAGCGAATCAAACCCTCATCATTTTGAACTGATTTTGTGCCCTTGCCATAACTTACACGTGCCGCTTGGCAAATCGCGGCGTCATCCCCCATATAGTCAATTACACGCACAAAACCATGATCAAGAATGGGATAGGCGGTATAGAGATGATCTTCTAGGCCCAGACTGACCGTACGCAAAGTTGCCTGTGACTGACCGCGTTGTTTTTGGATTTCAGCGGCTTGCTCGGGCAAAAGGGGCATGAGAGAATCCTTTTCAATTATTATTTCACATCACTATATATCGATGATCAGTGCATGCAATCCGCAGCATTCCTAAAGGGTCTTTAAGAATTGGTAAAATTTCGTTATTGCAATCGTCATATATTTATTAGGAGAGACAAAGAAATTGCATCGACTTTTGTCGTTTGAAAGAACGTTTTGTAGTTTGACACGTCAAGGCCTGCATGGCTTACTCTGACCTATTCAATTCCAAAGGAGACACACAAAATGGCGCTTCGTTATCTTCACACAATGGTTCGGGTCAAAGATCTGGAAGCATCCATTGCCTTTTATAAATTGCTTGGCCTAAAAGAAACACGGCGGAACGAAAGCGAACAAGGTCGATTTACCTTAGTATTTCTGTCAGCCGATGAGAAAGAGGACTGCCCTTTGGAGTTGACCTACAATTGGGATGGAGATGAGGGGCTGCCAAGCGACAGTCGCCATTTTGGACATATCGCTTATGAAGTCGATAACATTTATGATATGTGTCAGCATCTCGCTGATAGCGGTGTGGCTATAAACCGTCCACCACGCGATGGGCGTATGGCCTTTGTTCGCTCACCCGATAATGTGTCGATTGAGCTTTTGCAGAAGGGTGGATCTCTCGAACCAGCTGAGCCATGGCTGTCTATGCGAAACATAGGCCATTGGTGAGCAGATGTAGCTGAGAGTAGATCTAAGGGAATGAAACTGCCTTCTGGCACTTCACAGTTTCCGCGAAACCAGAACAATAAACAAGAAAGTCGAAGCTTTGCGTGCATTTAAATAAATTCATCGGATTTTCTCAGTCTAGTAGAATTTAAAACGTTTCAGCGAACCAAAAGTGTAATCAATTGAGCCTCTGTCTATGATATTCTGATTTATTGACCTATCTGCATAGCGTGCAAATAACTGCACCACGGACCGACGGATGTCACGTCCTTTAGACACTAATCCTATCCGCACAGAGCGTCGATCAATTTCATATCCTCCATAGTGTATATATCCTATATACATCAGATTTTTAGGTTATAGCTGACATTACTGTCCGTGTAATATCTGTATGACTTCTACTTACTTGGCGTAAAATGATTTTCGCTTATGCTGAAGAAAAGCAAGGCCTGCACCGCATTAAGTTCCAGATGGCGCACTGGTTCAAATCCACCCTTAAGGATATCGAAAAACAAACGATACAGCCACTGAACAGACGACAAAGCGTCCAAATAATCGGCCATATATTTCGCGTGTTGATCAGCGCTAAAGGTATTTTCTACATTTAAAACAAGTTTTAATAGAAACGCATTCCTGTACTTGTCTAAATAAACCGAAAATACGTTAAGGTTCAAACTATCTTTACTTCTGAGATAAATACGTTTTTATTCGGGTTATCATCAAAGCATGCTGCGTGGGACTTTCAGTTTGACCTGAAATCCACTGATAGAGCGCTTGGTCATTTTCGTCCAAAAGTGCCTCATATTGGTCTAAGACTGCATCATCAAAGGTCGGCGCAACTGTCGCAAAGAACCCCTCTAAAATTATATCCATTTCTTTGGTACCGCGTCGCATCGAGCGCATCTGGAGCTTTTTTTCTCGGATATAGCGGGCTTCTTTTAATGAAAGTTCCATTCTTATTTTTGCGCCCCCAAAGCTTCTCTCAGCCGCTTTTCTAGTGCGCCCAAACGATCAGAAGACTGTTTCAACTGCGTCTTTAGGCTCCTCAATTCCAGAAAAAGATCGTTCAAATCCTGTGAGCGGACACCACTTTCATCCGGCGGTCCAACACCTTCTCCTTCTCCGTTCAAAAGCCACATGATTGATACATTCAGCAGCCCCGCCAACATAGAAAGCCGATTGGCACGTGGCTCAGAAAGATCTTGCTCCCAAGCTTTAAGAGTAGCAAACTTTATACCGAGATTTTTAGCAAGCTGTGCCTGTGTCATTCCATTGGCTTCACGTGCGCCTGCTAGACGGTCACCAAAGGTGGCCGCATCTTCTGCGTACCAATTTAAATCTTTTTTTTCCATTATGCCGTCTGAGTCTGCCTTCTTTTGAGGTTGCTTGATGTTTTTATGCTACAAGCCTAAGACATTTCAGCAACTACTTCAAACAGGTGTCGCCAATGCCATTTCTTGCAAAGACTTTGAACAAGATTAAACCCTCCCCCACAATCACTATGTCGACTCTTGCAGGAGATTTAAAGGCACAGGGGCGAGATATTATTTCGCTGAGTGCCGGAGAACCGGATTTTGACACCCCGAAACATATCAAAGCGGCAGCTCAAAAAGCGATCAATGCGGGTAAAACCAAATATACTGCCCCGGATGGAATGATTGAGTTGAAAGAAGCCATCTGCCGTAAATTTCTGCGTGAAAACAATCTAAATTATAGCACACGCCAGATCACAATCGGCAATGGTGGAAAGCAAGTTCTTTACAATGCTCTGTGCGCTACATTGAATGAAGGGGATGAAGTTGTGATTCCGGCACCCTACTGGGTTAGCTATCCAGATATGGTTCTTCTCGCAGGCGGCACACCCGTAGTGGTCAAAACTAGCTCCGAGGCGAATTACAAACTGATGGCATCTGATCTACGCGCAGCGCTTTCTAAGCGTACAAAATGGTTCATCTTTAATTCCCCTTCCAATCCAACAGGCGCCGGGTATACATTTACTGAATTAAAAGAGTTGACCGATGTGTTACTTGAATTTCAGAACGTCTGGATCATGAGCGATGACATGTATGAACACCTCGCCTTTGATGGGTTCCAGTTTGCAACTCCAGCAGAAGTTGAACCGAAGCTTTACGAACGTGTGTTAACCTGTAATGGCGTCTCCAAAGCCTATGCGATGACGGGTTGGCGCATTGGCTACGCCGGCGGACCGAAAGAGCTGATTGAAGCTATGCGTAAAATTCAAAGCCAAAGCACCTCAAATCCTTGCACAATCAGCCAATGGGCTGCGCTAGAGGCGCTTGATGGTCCAACAGATTTTCTTAAATACAATAATGAGATCTTTCGACGCCGCCGTAACATTGTGGTAAATGCGCTCAACCAGATTGATGGCATTCACTGCCCGACACCTGAAGGCGCTTTCTATGTCTATCCCTCTATCGCGGGTTTGATTGGAAAAACGACGCGAGATGGGAAGCGGATTAAAACGGACGAAGATTTTGCAACAGAGCTTTTGAGCGACACAGGCGTCGCAGTGGTATTTGGTGCAGCCTTCGGATTATCGCCTAATTTCCGTATAAGCTTTGCAACATCGGATGAAGAATTAATTGATGGCTGCCAGCGAATTTCAAGCTTTTGCAAATCCCTGATATGATGCAAGCTTAGTCAGCTCTTGCGCGCAGTTTGCGATAAAGAATAAAAAACCGTATAATCAACCCAAATGCCGCGCAGGCCAAGCCAAGGGCAAGCCCTGCCCAAACCCCTATACCCTCCCACCCGAGAGTAAAGGAAAGCCAATACGCGACAGGTATGCCGATGAGCCAATAACTGACGACCGCCATAAACATTGGAACGGAAGTATCGTGAATGCCACGTAGAATCCCGAGCGCCATGACTTGAGCCGCATCTACCGTGGAAAACAAAGCAGACATGAGCAACAACATGCTTCCGTAAATTAAGATCTGATTAAGTTCCGGCACTTTTGGATCTACAAATAGCGATACCAAAAATTCTGGAATACACAAAAACAGAATGACGGTCCCCAAAACAACCAATCCAGAGGCGATAGAGGCCATAATCACACTTCGCTTCAGCTCGTCCAATCTATGCGCACCAAAGGCTTGCCCCACTTGAATAGTTGCCGCACTTGAAAGGCCGACATGTATCACAAAAGTTAGGCTCGTAATACTGAGTGCAATGCCATGTGCAGCCACTGCAACTGTACCCAGCCATCCCATCATGAGCGTTGAGGCCGAAAATAACCCCGTCTCGGCCAGTGAAGTGACAGATATTGGAAGCCCGAGGCGGGCAACTGCGCCCATGGAGGGCCAATCTGGTCGCCAAATCCTCTGGAACAGCGCTTGTTTTGATAGCTTGAGAGAAGCATAAATACACAAACAGCTCGCCATAAAACTGTTTACCAGCACTGATGCGATGGCTGAACCCTCTACGCCAAGCTCAGACACTCCAAATTTGCCAAATATCAAGACATAATTCAACGGTATATTCACAATAAATCCGAGAATAGATGTCGCCAATGCAAATTTTACTAATTCTTGCGCGGTCAGATAGGATTTCAAAACCTGTATGATAAGTGCAGGAATTATCGCAAAGCCTACGATAACTAAATAGCGACTTGCCGAATGTGCAAGTTCGGCTGGTTGACGGATCATCACCAAAAGGAATTCCGAGAAAATGAACAAGGGCAAAACAGCAATCGAATAGGCAATCGATAACCAAATGCCCATACGTGTTACGCGTCGAATCTCTTTCGTTTCATCCCGTGCAATGGCGCTTGCTACTAACGGCATGACGGCCATTCCAAAGCCAGCCCCAACGATAAATATAACGAAAAATACCGTATGCCCAAGGACGCCGGCTGCCAATGCCTCCACCGAATACCACCCCAACATGATGCTGTCGGTTACGCCAATTCCCATAAGAGCCAGCTGGCTCAAAATCAGCGGCGCACCAAGGCGTAGCATAGAGCGAAAAGATCTTATATGAGCCGCGCCCCAAAACATTTGAGTTATCTATCACGGGATCAAGCGTGCATCTAGAATAAAAGGATTCCAGCATCCTCAGCGTATTACTAAAAAACGATCAGCACGTTTCTTCTCTTTTCCTTTTATCCGGCAAATGGCATACTTGGATAGAAAAATTAGAGCAGGCAAGATGAGTGATTTACTAAGTAACGTCGCCGAAAACAATTACGATGCAAATGCAATTGAAATTCTGGAGGGCCTCGAACCTGTCCGCAAGCGGCCGGGCATGTATATTGGCGGCACAGATGAACGCGGCCTGCATCACCTCGTGGCAGAAGTTCTAGACAACTCCATGGATGAGGCTGTGGCAGGCTTTGCCACGCGGATCGAAGTAGAGCTGTACGAAGATTACACCATCACTATTCGTGATAACGGGCGGGGGATACCCATTGATGCACACCCGAAGTTTCCAGACAAATCTGCACTTGAAGTGATTTTCTGCACCCTTCATGCCGGCGGGAAATTTGGTGGAGATGCTTACCAAACATCCGGTGGCCTTCACGGCGTTGGCGCCTCTGTGGTAAACGCGCTGTCAAGTAGTTTGGTCGTGCAGGTTGCAAAAAACAAAGAACTGTATGAGCAGCGTTTTTCACGCGGTCTTCCCCTTGGCGGTTTGGAAAAACTTGGGCCAACACAAAACCGACGTGGCACCTCAGTTACTTTTCACGCTGATGCTGAGATTTTTGGGAAGTATCATTTTAAACCTGATCGCCTTTTCAAATCGATCCGCTCTAAAGCATATTTATTCAATGGCGTGGAAATCCGCTGGAAGTCAGCAATTGATGACGGACAGACCCCGACGTTGGCTACCTTTCATTTTCCCAATGGTCTTAGTGATTACCTTACAGAAACATTGAACGGGGTGACAACCCATGCGGAAAGACCATTTCGCGGGACGGTAGACTTTCAAGAACGCTTTCAAACACCAGGTAAAGTCGAGTGGGCCATTAATTGGACCCCATCTCGCGATGGATTCGTTCAATCTTATTGTAACACCATTCCGACGCCAGAGGGAGGCACGCACGAGGTGGGATTCTGGACGGCAATCCTCAAGGGCATCCGCGGCTATGGGGAGTTGGTGAACAATAAAAAAGCCAAAGACATCTCTCGCGAAGATCTGATGTCTGGAGGCTGTGCGCTCGTCAGCTGTTTTATCCGCGAACCGGAATTTGTCGGTCAGACCAAAGATCGACTGGCCACTGTCGAAGCCCAAAAGCTTGTCGAGAATGCTGTGCGCGATCACTTCGACAATTGGCTTGCAGCTGATACGAAATCCGCAGGCGCAATCCTTGATTTCTTTGTCTTGTGTGCCGAAGAACGGATGCGCCGTCGGCTTGAAAAAGAAACGCAGCGCAAAACAGCCACCAAACGCCTTCGTTTACCAGGAAAATTGGTGGACTGTTCTGCGACCTCGCGGGACGGAACCGAGATTTTCCTTGTGGAAGGTGACAGTGCCGGCGGGGCTGCTAAAATGGCGCGCGAGCGCAAAACCCAAGCGTTATTGCCACTGCGTGGAAAAATCTTAAATGTTTTGGGCGCGGCAAGTTCAAAGCTGAGCAGTAATCAGGAAATCGCAGACCTAACCCAAGCTTTGGGCGTCGGCCTTGGTACACGTTTTAATCTCAATGATCTGCGTTATGATAAAGTTATTATCATGACAGATGCTGATGTGGATGGCGCGCATATTGCCTCCCTTTTGATGACATTTTTCTTTACCCAGATGCGGCCCTTGATCAATGCAGGCCACCTCTATCTTGCCTGTCCCCCATTGTATAGGCTGACCCAAGGGGCCAATCGCGTCTATTGTATAGATGAAAAGCAACGAGAATATTGGTTAGAGAAAGGTCTTGGCGGAAAAGGCAAAATAGATGTCAGCCGCTTCAAAGGATTGGGTGAAATGGACGCCAAAGACTTAAAGGAAACGACAATGAACCCAAAGTCAAGAAAACTCATCCAAATTAGCGTTGAGGAGGATGAACTAGATGAAACAGGCGACCTTGTGGAACGCCTGATGGGCAAAAAACCTGAATTGCGATTCCAGTATATTCAGCAAAATGCGAAGTTTGTTGAGGAATTAGACGTATAGTCTATGCCACTCGCGTAACATGTATCATGGCTTAAAAATCACTTAGCCAGTTAATTGAATTTTTTTGAATTACACCAGTATTGTACCGCTTTTAATGGCATTGCGAACAACGCCTTCTTCAAAGGCTAGACAATAACTCAAAACGTCTCATCAATCATTAGTTCAGCCAAGGGAGAATTGCTTAAACAGTTATTCCGTAACTTAATGATTTAACCAATGATCCAAATCGGTAAGTTCAATAATGATTACGCCCACACATAGCTCTGTAAAGCTCGCATAACGTTGCGGTAGAAATCCTGTGTCATATTTTCCCCAAATGACCAAGTGAGGCATAGAAAACTGCACCACATAAGAACGCATGTCTAGTATTCTAAAGGAACTGCTTCTGGACTAGGAACGTAGACTCTGGTGGGGCCCTGTACCATTGCACACTCGCTCCAATACGGTCTGAATCTTTTTACGCGAATTTGTAGCGTTTCAATCGCACACCACTCAGCCACCTCATAACTATTGATTACAAACATAGATGGGGGAAGTGCAAAATAGCTTTCTGTCAAAACTGCCTCCGAATCTTCGCGACACTGCCACGATATATATTAAAAAGCAGTATTTTGCGCTTTTTCCTTGCAAAGAGGCCTTTGAAAAGGGAACGGCACAACGGTCATAATTATGAGACGGAAAACTAGTTCAGGATGGGCGATGGCCAGCGCACAAGTCACAGCGGTACCGCTTTCTTGGCCTAGAACCATCACAGGCACACCAAAATCATCAATGATCCTTTTGTAATTGTGAGCCAGAAGTCCAATTTCATAATCTTCAATACGTTTAGGCCCATGGCTGTGACCATAATCGTGCTGATCGGGTGCCAGAAAATATGAACTGTCAGAAAGAAACTTTGACACTGCTTACCACGCACCAGAATTTTCTGGAAACCCATTAAGCATCAAAAGCATTGGGTCGTCTTCGTTCCCCACAGACCTGACAAAAAACTGATTTCCATCTGCATCGAAAAATTGGAACATCTTTGACTTCCCTCCAACTGCACACTCGCCTAGGGTAGCGGAATATTTAAGTAACGACTTATTACGAAGGATACCGCAATGACTAGCGCACTCACTCTTCCATTTGCGCAAGAATTTCTAGAAGGAAATTTCGCTCCTTGGATCATAGATCTCAAGCCAAAATTGATTGATTGCGCTAATGGGCTTGCACGCATTGATATTCCTATCACCCCACATATCGAGCGGGTCGGTCATATTGTTTGCGGTCAAGCCATGGGTGCGCTTGCGGATACTACCATGGTGTTTGCCTGTTTCGCACAGATAGATAAGTTGATCCCCATCGCCACAATCACCCTCGATACGCAATTTTTACGGCCTGCATCTGGCGACATTTTAAGTTGTCGAGCAAAAGTAGATCGAGCAGGAAAAGCTTTGTTTTTCCTAAGCGCAGAGCTTGTTAGCCTACCAAATGACAAAGTCGTTGCAAAATCCACAGGCACTTTTTATTTTCCCTAATCTAGATCTAATGACAACTTTTGCCCAGGGCCTTCAACCGCCAGTAATTATAGGGTAAGGGCGTAATAAATCCTGCAAAAAGCATTATCGGGACCACCCACCACGTCAACATCGCACCGCCGGTCAACAGCACATCGATAATATTCATCGCCGCTTCCATTGAAATCATGGAAATCATGGACATGCCAATGGCTGTGTTAAAGGCTATCTTCAAAGGCATTTGGCGTGATAATATCACTGTTTCAAGCGCAATTGACGTTAACAAACCATTGATAATAGCGAGCGTCATGATCGCCAATGTCGGCCAAGGAATGCCCATAAACTGGAAAAATGCAATCGTTCCCAGATCACCAATGGCACAGCCGAGCAAACACCATAATGTGTTTTTAGATGCTTGCCGCCACGTGTGGCCACATTTCCAATTAATGGCGAGGGTTTGACCAAGTGCCATCATCTCAAATACCTTATTTATTTAACATACGCTACATATATTCGTATCAGTATCTGGAAGGTCAAGCGGTAAATAGGGAGCATTTCATGAAAATCTCTGCTACCGCAAAAGACGTTGGACTGACAGTCAAAAAAAACGTTCGCTAGTATTCCGACGTTGGGCTTATTACCAGCCGGATACAATGTCGGGGGATACAGCGAATACGATCACACAGCGCTCCAAAAGCTTATCTTGATTCAACGCCCCCAGATGTTTGGGTTTCTATCGACGAATGCCGCGCTCCGTTGAACCTCTTCGAAGATCAGAAACGTTCAAGCGCTGATTTGAAATATGTGGCGAACTTGCGCAAGAACGATATCGAACAGAAACAAAAAGAGCTGTAGCTTTTACATGGTGAACCGACCCGTTTGCTCCAAATCTACAGAGGCGATGGACGTCCAGATTGTTCAATTTTGTCAAACTTTGCGCAGTTGCGACAAACTTAGCGACTGAAGAAACATTTTCCTGTTGACCTCCCTCCGCCTCACTTGTACTCAATCATTCATTCTTTTTACGAAAGAGCTGTGGGCGACAGGCCGCAAGGTGTGGCAGGGGACTGTAACTCCCTCGCGGAGACGCACGCTAGGTTCGATTCCTAGGTCGCCCACCACTTTCCCACCCTTTTTCTCGCATCGAAACGCTATCGCATTCGCCAATGGGCGCGAGCGATGGTCGCGCCTTCGGGCGCGTGACGGCCGTTCCGACAGTCGAGCCCGCGGGGGCCGCGGCTACTCGGCCGTTTCGATTCGCAGCGTCTGGCGCAGCTCGCCGCTGGCGCGGTCGAAGATCAGGATCTCGTCCGCCTCGGTCACCACCGCGTACCAGTCCGAGCCTTGCGTGTAGGCAGTGGCGGTGGAGGTGGGCCTGGGGGTGGTGTCGGTCCATGCCATATACACAAGGTCTCGTAGCCCGGGCCACCCGGCGATCCAGGTGGAGGGGGGTGATTACCTATGCATGCATTTTCCATACAATTATCCCAATTCCAGTTATATACTTTGTTTACATTTAACTTATCATAACTGTCTGTTGAATTACAATATTGTCTTCCCAGTGATGTAAGTTTATTACATTCAGTATTATGTGGACAACCTGCTGTGCTCGGCGTATAATTACATTGCGAGACACATT
>CAJXHI010000004.1 GCA_913051655.1 uncultured Alphaproteobacteria bacterium | reverse complement strand
GATGACCCGAATAAAGCTGTGCTAAAGGCTCTGAACCTTCAATCGCTTTATTTCCGCTAAATATTTCTGCTAAGCAGGCATCGTCACTAAAATATGTTATTCCAAGCACCTTAGCCAACTCTCTGTTAAACGTAATTAATCTCGGTTTTGAGACAGGCGTTGGCGATAGACGTGCATAAAAAACCTCGGGCAACGACGAATAGCTGTTATCAAACGAAATGGAGAGGGGGAGCGCCGTTTTGTTCATATCACTCCGATATATATCAAGTTGTAATTCTGGCATAAGCGAAATCCCAAAGCGTAGTGGACTTGAATCTTTCTGGAATTCCTTTGATTAATTTCTATTCTCAACCTATTCACGCCAGACACTACCATCGTGCAGAATAGCAATTTCAACATCAATTTTTCAATCCCTTTTGCACGCACGTTATGCCGCAATCATAGTTAGTGTTTATTTTAATCCGATACAATGTATTTAACAGACCAAATTAATGTCAAAACCATGTAGCTTACGGGTGCATTACTTAAGCCAATTATTTATGAAGCACCATGACTGCTGCCTTTTCGGTGAAAGACTACAACAATTTGGAAAGCATTTTCCAGATTCTTCGTCACATTAAAGCGAATGGCTTTCATAGACGACCTAATCGTTCCGTCAGTAGCGCAAAAAATCCATCTGCATCAATGTCGTTCATAAAAGTAGCGTTGGCCGGTCTGTTTGTGACATTCCACCAATCTGCGACTGTCATGCCCATTGTGAGTTCCGAGGTTGTTTCAATCATAACGTTAACAAATCTTCCCGTAAAAAGTTCTGGTTCTATGAGATAGGCCGTTACGCAGGGATCATGCAAGGGCGCACCTGCGCTGCCATATTTTTCTTTGTCAAAGCGTTCAAAAAAATTAGTCATTTCTGCGGTAGCTGTACCCACAGGGGTACCCAGGTCCCGAAATGCTTCATTACGTGGTTTTGTAACTAAGGCTTTGTGTGTGATATCAAGTGGCATAACTGTAATTGGTATACCAGATTTAAAAATAATATCAGCAGCCTCTGGATCGACATAAATGTTAAATTCAGCCGACGGTGTGATGTTTCCAACCTCAAAATAGGCCCCACCCATCATTACGATTTCCTCTATCCGATCTGCTATGTCTGGCGCTTTGAGCAGACCGCTTGCAATATTGGTCAAAGGTCCTAGCAGACAAAGAGTAATCGTTTTTGCAGGAGCCGTTCGCAGGCTTTCAATTATGAAATCAACGCCATGCTGTGACTGAAGCGGCATTTCAGGGTCAGGAAGAACGGGACCATCTAAACCCGTTTTGCCATGCACATGCTCTGCGGTGATCAAAGGACGTGATAAAGGGCGGTCACACCCAGCAAAAACAAGTGTTTGCGGTTTACCTGCCAATTCACATACGATCCGTGCATTTTTTTCTGTAAGGGAAAGGGGCACGTTGCCAGCTACTGTAGTAATCCCCAATAAGTCAATCTCTTCCGGACTCGCAAGTGCAAGCATTATTGCGATAGCGTCATCCTGACCTGGGTCTGTATCAATGATCACTTTGCGTGGTTGCATGGCCTATCCTTTATCAACTCGTTCAGATTGCAGGGCACTTTCAAATCATTAACAGCCTACGTTTAAAAAAGCTAAGATATCATGCTCTTTGGCGCAAAAACCAATCTTGAGGAAATCAACAAATTCACAGTGGTAATGACATTAGACATAAAACACCAGAATACTTTTCAAAATGATGATTTCGCAATTCAGACTTTCAAAGCTACGATTCGACGAAAACTAAATTAACGATAAGGGCACCTTAAATGAAAATAAAAGCAATAATGAGTATTTCTGCATTAAGCAGACCGTTATTAGAGTAATCCCTTCAAGCGCGAAAAAGAAACATTTATTCGCACTGTCAAGACTGCTTGATCAAACCATTTCTAACAGCTTTCACTGAAGAGCGGCTCTTAGAGATAAAGGTTCTCAATCCGAAAAAGAAATAGCGACAGCACAATAATAGTTGGCGGCCAATAAGCCCTGCTGATGCCTCTCTTGTTTTTGATATTGCATGCCTATGTGTTTATATTGAGTTGGATTTGCTTGCAGAAGCCAACTCTGAAACACTGGCATATAATATTAGTTGCCATCTGAGGTCCGCAGATAACAATCGATTATACCGTCTAAGCGATTACGCATTATCTCAACATTCAAAGATCGCGTCGCCAAAAAAAATTTCCACGCCTCAAACATTGGGTTGACCCCAAATAGACGGAGCGTATTTGTACGAAACATAATATAAATATGTCTAATTACGCCCTGATGTTATCTTTGATTAATTTTTATTGCGCTGGGACCTCAGAAACTCGACACAGTAAAATTGTTCCTCGGCTACAAGAAAATGATCGCGCACAAGTCAAGAAATTTTCTAAGGGCTTTGCTATGTTGCATTGATCAACAATTACTAATATGGCAAAATTATGTTGACAAATGAAAGTGACCAAAAAGGCATAAAAACTTCTATAAATTTTGTATATCCTCTTCAGGCAAATGCAGACCGCGACGTACTTTTAATCATTTCTGGTTGACAGGTCACCATTCATTCAGAAAAAAAGGTACAAGTAAACTTGTTGGAATTTTTAGGCCAAGAGAACTTTCTGCAGCTGCATAGCGAAATAAATTTTGATTATTCTTCGGACTCGCGTTTCAAAACTACGACAGAATTGGCCTCGTGGGTAGCCTCTAAAGAAGAACGATTGCTGATTGCCGCTATTGCGAAACTGTCTCTTCCGTCGCAAATAATGAGGGTTTGGATCAAATGGTAGCGCAGGCTTTGACACATTTTCAATTGAGCAAACTAAAATTAGTAAGCATTTTCCTTTTGGGGGGAGTGCTTCTTTGTCCTGTTATCTCTTTAATTTTGTTAAGCACGGGGGATAGCGAAGGTCTTTGGTCACACCTCGTGTCAACTGTACTGGGACGTTACTTGATCAACACAAGCGCATTGATGTTGGGTGTAGCTACAGTTTCTCTAGTGTTTGGGATTGGCACCGCGTGGATCATTACCTACTTTCGGTTGGGTGCTGCGCCTTGGCTTGATGTTGTCATACTTTTGCCTATGGCTTGTCCAGCGTATCTTGTGGCATATGCCTACACGGATATCTTTGAATATGCAGGACCACTGCAGGGTGCATTGCGCGACCTTATGGGGTGGAAGAGCGCACAAGATTATTTTTTTCCTGAAATTAGATCGATGGGAGGCGCGATTTTTGTACTTTCCTCGGTGCTCTATCCGTACATCTATCTATTATCTCGTACCGCATTTCAAAAAATACCTGCAAACTTTTATGAAGTGGCCGCTTTATCCGATCGAAATGCTTTCTGGGGCATATGCTTGCCTTTGGCACGGCCTGCGATTGTTGCAGGATTGGCGCTGGTTTTAATGGAAGTCGTATCCGATTTTGGTACGGTTGAATTTTTTGCCGTCCAAACCTTGACACTTGGGATCTTTAATCTTTGGATCGGGATGGACAGCATTACTGGCGCAGCTCAATTGGCGACGCTCACATTCAGCGTGATAATTTTTTTGTTATTTCTGGAGTTTTATGCTCGTGGTGATAAACGTTTTAACGATACAACCCGTCGACATAGCCTACATAATCCAATACCTGTGTCACGACATAAGGCGGTTCTACTGACGATGATTTGCCTTTTACCAGTAGCTTTTGGATTTCTTATTCCTGTATCGATCTTAGTTTACAATGTACTCCAGGCACCTGTTATAAGCACGGTCGTCGATGTTCTGGAGAGCCTTGTTAATAGTCTTTTTATTTCTCTATCGGGCGCATTATTCATCATGCTAAGCGCCGTAATTATGGGTAGTGCGGCAAAGATGAGCCGAAACAAGATAGTCCAGACATTGGCAAATCTATCAGCAGCGGGGTATGCATTTCCAGGCACGATGTTGGCGCTAGGAGTGTTGGCCTCTTTGTCTTTTGTCGATCGATTGCTTGAATGGACCCCAATTTATTTCAGCGGAACGATCTGGGCATTATTATTTGCCTATCTTGTGCGATTTCAGGCGGTGGGTTATGGCGCTGTATCATCTGGTTTAACGAAGATTCCCACGAATTTGATCAGTTGCAGCCGATCACTAGGTATGACACCAAACCAGACGGCCCGCCGTGTGACTTTGCCGCTTATGCGAAGTGCACTTTTGGCAGGTTGTGTGTTGGCCTTTGTGGATATAATGAAAGAGCTACCCATGACCCTCTTGCTACGGCCCTTTGATTTCGATACTTTAGCAACTTATGCGTATCAGTTTGCACATAGCGAGTTGATGGATCAAGCGTCTCTTCCTGCATTGATCATTATCTGTGCAGGACTGGTGCCTGTTATACTGCTCAACCAATTGGTGCGTCGAGATGAATTTTAAGGCTACCGGTTGGTGTCAGATCCGCTCTGCTGCTTTAGCGGCGCTCCATAAATCGTTCATTTCATTTAGAGTTGCCTCTTCAGGCGCTGTATTTTTCTTATGAAGTTCGGTCTCGATAAATTTGAAACGGCGGATGAATTTTGAATTTGCACTTCGAAGAGCTTCTTCCGCATCGATTTTTAAGTGCCGCGCGAAATTGACCATGACAAAAAGCAAATCTCCAAATTCCTCCTGAATATGTTTTTCGTCCTGTAGGTGTTGTGCTTCGCGTAACTCTTGAATCTCTTCGGTGATTTTATCCAAAACAGAGTCGATTTCTGACCAGTCAAATCCCACCCTTGCAGCACGCTTTTGTAACTTGATTGCGCGGGTCAAGGCTGGTAGCGAGAGCGCCACATCATCCAACACTCCTTTTTGCGCTTTGTATGCGCGTTCGGCCGCTTTAATTTGCTCCCAATCCTGCAATTGTTTGCCAGCTGTTTTGGCACGGCTTTCAGAGCTGAAAACATGCGGATGTCGCGCCACCATCTTATCACTGATAGCATTGACCACATCATCAAAGGTGAAAAGACCTTCTTCGCTGGCCATTTGCGCATGGTATACACTTTGTAACAGAAGATCGCCCAATTCCGACTTTAATTCTGTCCAATTTTTCTGCTCAATCGCATCAGCAACTTCATATGCCTCTTCAATTGTATATGAGGCGATGGAGGCAAAATCTTGTTTAATATCCCAAGGACAACCATATACGGGATCACGCAGAGTGCGCATGATTTCAAGTAGTCGAGCCATTCCTGCAGTTGGATCATGGATGAGTTTTTCGTCATACCCCATTGCATGCCTCCTTAACTTAGGGTGAGATAACAACGTTAACAATTTGAAAGAACCTGTATCATGCCAGTTATCAACCGCATAGCCGGATTTTCCGAAGAAATGGCCGCTTGGCGCCAGCATTTTCATCGCAATCCCGAACATGGATTAGAATGTCACAAGACTGCAGGATTTGTAGCAGAAAAACTCCGAAGTTTTGGCGTGACAGATATTCATGTTGGGATTGCGACATCTGGCGTTGTGGCGATTATTGAGGGGCAGGAGAAAGGCCCGACTATAGGTTTGCGCGCGGATATGGATGCGCTGCCCCTAAACGAAACGAGCGGTGTACCTTGGACTTCTAAAAAAGAAGGGTTGATGCACGCCTGTGGTCATGATGGGCATACAGCGATGTTGCTTGGAGCCGCAAAATATTTGGCAGAAACCCGTAATTTTTCTGGTCGTGTGGCCTTAATTTTTCAACCGGCCGAGGAAAATTATGGCGGTGCGGAAATAATGGTGAAAGAGGGTATCATGGAGAGATTTGATATCTCAGAAGTTTATGGACTCCACAATACACCCGGCACTCCCCTCGGTCATTTTTATACAAAACCTGGTGCAATTATGGCGGGGGCAGACACATTTCATGTAGATATCAAAGGCAAAGGTGCGCACGGCGCTTATCCTCATCAATGTGCTGATCCGGTAATGACAGCAGTGTCTATTGCTCAGGCATTTCAGTCTATCGTGTCCCGCAATGTCGATCCTACCGAAATGGTAGTGATTTCAATAACACAAATTCATACTGGCACCGTAGATAATATTATCCCAGAACAGGCCTATATGAACGGCACGGTGCGTTGCTTTAAAAAAGAGGTGCAATCTGTCGTTAGACAACGGATGCAAGAAATCGTAACAGGGCATTCAGTCAGTTTCGGGGTAGATGCTAAATTACGATACAACGAAGGCTACCCTGCAACAATAAATGATGCAGAGAAATCAGCTTTTGCGATTTCTGTTGCCGAAGAGGTTGCTGGCAAAGGCAATGTAAATGCCAATCAGGGCGCTGAAATGGGGGCAGAAGATTTTTCCTACATGTTGAATGAACGGCCCGGTGCTTATTTATTTCTTGGCATTGGTGAAGCGGCGGGACTTCACAATCCAAATTATGACTTTAACGACTCTGCGGCTCCATATGGGGCATCCTTTTTTGCAAAACTTGTAGAAACAGCACAACCCGTTTCTAATAACTAGAAAGTAGTAAAAATGACCATTTTAAACACTGGTTCACCTTCGAGTTTAAGCGATGCTAAAGATAACATAGATGACGCATTCACCCGCAAAGATTTGCGTGGATTAAGCTATGAAAGCGCCTTCGCGGGGGCAACCTCATTTATGCGTCGCAAATATACAAAAGATCTGACAGGGGTTGATTTGGCGGTAACAGGAGTGGCTTTCGATCAGGCAGTCACGAATCGCCCCGGAACCCGATTTGGCCCGCGGGCAGTGCGTGAGGCAAGTACTCTTCAAACCTTTGACCGCCCATATGGCTGGGATCTGGATCCTTTCAGTACGCATACCATCATTGATTATGGAGATTTGGCTTTTGATTATGCACATACGCCCTCGTTCCCATCCTTGCTAAAATCTCATATTAAGGGAATTTTGGATGCAAATGTGGCAAGCCTATCGATTGGCGGTGATCACTATATTAGCTTTCCAATTTTGATGGCTTACGCAGAAAGATACGGACCTTTATCACTTCTGCAATTTGATGCTCACTCAGATACGTGGCCCGATGATGATTTGGAGCGTATTGATCATGGTACGATGTTTTACAAAGCGGTTAAAATGGGGCTAGTTGATCCCGAGCGCTCCGTTCAGGTAGGTATCAGAACGACTATAGAAAACCCCCTAGGTTTTCAGATTATCGACGCGCCTGAGGTGCATGAGAAGGGCACAGGTTATACAATTGAAAAGATCAAACATATCTTGCGCGATCATAAGACTTATGTCTCCTTTGATATTGATTGCCTTGATCCCGCGTTTGCACCAGGAACTGGGACTCCAGTTTGGGGTGGGTTATCTTCAGCAACAGCAGCGGCAATACTGCGTGGCCTTTCCGGAATTAATATGGTTGGAGGTGATGTTGTGGAAGTTTCCCCACCATTTGATTCGAACGGGGCCACCGCCGTCGCCGGCGCACACGTGGCAGTGGAACTGATTTGTCTCTGGGCCGCAGCAAAGGCTGCGCGCAAAAATACTCGAACCTTGACCAAAACTGCGCAATAGATCAAATGAAGCACTATGGTTCCTTTAGAAAAACTTGAACAAATACGGCAACGCTTTCAATTCCTAGAAGCTCAAATGAATGAAGGGCTGTGTGGAGAAGATATCGCACGCCTTTCAAAAGAATATTCGGAGCTCAAGCCCGTGATAGACCAGATTGAGGAATATCTTTACATTCTGAGCGAGATTGAGGAAGCAAAAGCACTGCTAAATGATCCCGATATGCGTGCGCTGGCCGAAGAAGAGATTCCTCTTCTTAACGCGCGTCTACCTGTAATTGAAAGAGATCTGCAGGTTGCCTTGCTTCCCAAAGATGCGGCAGATGCGCGCCCAGCCATACTTGAAATTCGCCCAGGAACTGGCGGCGAAGAAGCTGCATTATTCGCTGGTGATCTGTTGAGGATGTATCAACGCTATGCTGAGATCTCGGGATGGATTTTTGAGGTAATTGAAGAACAGCAAACCGAATTGGGTGGTGTAAAAGAACTCGTCGCCCATGTAAAAGGCGAGGGGGTATTTGCCCGCTTGAAATACGAGAGTGGCGTCCACAGAGTACAACGCGTACCCGAAACCGAAAGCGGAGGTCGTATTCACACATCGGCCGCAACCGTTGCGGTTCTGCCAGAGGCTGAAGATGTGGACATCCAAATCGACCCTAATGACCTTCGTATCGACACCATGCGCAGTTCCGGGGCTGGGGGACAGCACGTCAATACGACCGACAGTGCGGTGCGCATTACCCATCTACCGTCTGGCATTGTGGTGACCAGCTCAGAAAAATCACAACACCGTAACCGTGAAATTGCCATGCAAGTTCTCAAAACACGACTGTTTGATATGGAACGCCAAAGGGCAAATCAGGAACGTTCTGCGGTCCGAAAAGCTCAAGTCGGGTCTGGTGATCGTTCCGAACGTATCAGAACTTATAATTTTCCGCAGGGCCGGATGTCAGATCATCGTATCAATCTGACCATTTATAAATTAGACCAAGTGATGCAGGGTGATTTAAATGACTTGATTGATGCTCTCATTGCTGATGACCAAGCGAGCTTATTAGCCGAGTTATCCGGATGAAGCTCCGGACACTGTTTGCCGAAGCTGTTTCACACCTTCGGGATAGCGGGATTGAAACCGCGGCCCGAGACGCGCGTGCTTTAATTTCCTTTGCCGTAAATGTGCCAAGCGACAGGCTCACGCTTTGCGCAGAGGACACAATCTATGACGCACAGATAGAGAAAGCCAATCAAGTAATAGCGCTTAGGTGTGCAGGTTTGCCAGTATCGCGCATCATTGGCAGGCGATTGTTTTGGAGAAGGGAATTTATCGTCACAAAGGATGTGTTTGATCCGCGCGGAGATACGGAAACACTTATTGCCCTGGCACTGCAACGCCCCGCCAAACGGATTCTTGATCTTGGGACGGGAACAGGAGCGATCGGAATAACATTGGCGGCTGAGTGGTCGCATGCAACGCTTACTGCGAGCGATCTGTCAAATAAGGCGCTTGAGGTTGCAGAACAAAACGCCGAAAAGCTGGGCGTGTCTGAACGATGTCAATTCATAAAATCGGACTGGTTTTCTGAAATTGAGGGCACATTTGATCTTATCGTATCAAACCCACCTTATATCTCTCAAGTTGAGGTGGCGGAGTTAGCAACCGAAGTCAAAGATTATGAGCCATTCATTGCACTGTCGTCGGGTGAAGATGCGCTTTACGCCTATCAGAAAATTTCGTCACAGGCGATGCACCATTTAACGCCGGGTGCTAGGTTGTTGCTAGAAATCGGTCACACGCAAGGCAAAGCAGTATCAAACTTGTTAGATGAGGCCGGATTTAGAGACATTATGGTTCATTTGGATTTTGAACAGAAGGATCGTGTGGTTAGCTGTTCTATACCTGCATAGGGTGGCAGTTTTGACGCAGCTTCGCCTTTTGGACAAATTTTTAACAAATTTTCATCTAAAAACTCTTGAAACTTACCCTCTAAACAGGCTATCAATCGACAGTGCAGAGCGGAAGTATCTGGAACGAGACGCTACACTTTAAACCAGCACAGCATTATTAACACGTTTGGATTTATCCAAGAAAACGTGTAAATGCGTTAGTAGAGACGGCTAGAAAGCTACTTATGAGAACCTCAAAAACCCGCACACGGTCTAAACAGAACCGTAATCGTACAGTTGGAAACGTGGTCAATCGCGTATTTGATAGTTCAGGTCCGGAAGGTAAAGTGCGTGGAACACCACAGCAAATTATTGAGAAATACAATCAGCTTGCACGTGACGCTCAACTTTCAAATGACAGGGTTGCTGCAGAAAATTTCCAGCAACACGCCGAACACTATCAACGCATGCTAGGTCAGGCGGTGAAAGAGCAGGATGCACGACGTGAACAGTTAGAACGGGAAAACCGTGAACGTCAGGCAGAGCGGGATCGGGAACGCTCTGAAAGGAATCAGACGGCTGAGGTAAATATGCCGATAACAGATGAGTTCATTGATGATCTTGCTCAAAGCGAACAGCCGCAAGTTTCTTCTATGCCGGTGTCTGATGATAAATTAGGTCTAATTGAAACGCCGGAAAATCGGGGCGAAGATACATCAGAGCAAGCTCAAAATGGAAAAAAAACTTCACGAAACCCGCGCAGAAAACCTATAAAGTCTAAACGAAGCGACGACGATAATTCAGCCGAAAAACAAGATTCTGAAAACCCATCTTCTCAATCTAACGAAGCTTCTCAAAATGTGGCGTGATTGATCTTTAAATCTTTTATGTTAAACAAATCAAAGCAGTCGAGACAAAGCACAGAATTTTTCCAGTGACACCTGCTCTGCTCGTTGGGTTGGCGCAATTCCAGCCGCTTGTAGTTTATCCTCTAAATCGGGTGCAATGCCTTTGAGTGAAGACCGCAACATTTTGCGGCGTTGGTTAAATGCTTTTGCTACCGTCTTTTCTAAAGTTTTTGCATTTGCGTCAAAACGAGGCGTTTTTAATGCTTGTAAATGAACGACGGCGCTGCTGACTTTGGGCGGAGGCGCAAAGACAGAGGGCGGCAAATTCATAACAATTTTTGCCTCAGCACGCCATTGTGTAAGAAGAGCGAGCCGCCCGTAGGCCTTTGATGCAGCCGGGGCGACAATGCGTTCTGCGACCTCTCTTTGAAACATCAAAGTCATACTATCCCAAAAAGGTGGCCAATGTTTCGGTGTCAGCCATCTGATCAATAATTCGGTGCCAACATTATAGGGAAGGTTTGCAACCACTTTGGTCGGGGCTTCCAGATGGTCCACCGGATTGATCCGCAGCGCGTCGCCTTCAAGAATAGTCAGACGTTCCGGATAGGCATTTTGGATATCACGCACAGCGGCAATACACCGAAGATCTTTTTCAATCACCACGACATGTCGTGCCCCTTCGGCTAAAAGCCCTCGTGTTAATCCTCCTGGGCCTGGCCCGATTTCAAGCACATCAAATTGAGATAGATCCCCAGCTTGACGAGCAATTTTTGATGTGAGGTTCAAATCCAAGAGGAAGTTTTGGCCTAAGGATTTTTGCGCCTGTAGGTCATGCTCTGCAATCACATCTCGCAAAGGGGGGAGATCATCAATCATTCCCATTTCCCAAACGCGACGCCATCTTAATCGCTTCTATCGTTGAGACGGGGCTTGCTTTTCCTTTACCTGCAATGTCCAAAGCCGTACCGTGATCTGGTGACGTGCGTACAAATGGTAAGCCAAGCGTGATGTTAACGCCTTTATCAAAATCAAGCGTCTTAATCGGAATAAGAGCCTGATCATGATACATTGCAATCGCGGCATCGTATTTCCCCCGTGCGGTTTTATGGAACATCGTGTCCGCAGAGTGGGGACCCGTTACATTCATCCCTCTTTGTTGAAGTTTTGCAATGACTGGCTGGATAATTTCAATATCTTCACAACCAAATTTACCACATTCACCCGCATGCGGATTTAACCCCGAAACCGCTAAATGAGGATCTGCGATTTTGAAAAGGATCTTTAAGCTTTCAAAAGTGATGGTGATTATTTCTTCCAAATCTAAATGAACCAAAGCGTGGGGTACCTCGGAAAGTGGTATATGGACAGTTGCAGGTACAACTTTCAATTCAGGGCTAGCCAACAACATAACAGGTTGTTTGGCACCACAAAGGTATGCCAAGAACTCAGTATGACCTGGATAGTCAAATCCAGCGCCATCTTGCAAAGCTTTTTTGTGTATCGGAAGGGTGCACATGGCTATCGCTTGACCTAAACTCACAAATTCAACAGCTTTTACAAGTATTTCAATAATCATTTGGGCGTTTTTTGGGGAAGGAACACCAAAACGGACAGGTTCTGGAAAATTGTACCCTAAAACAGGAAGCGCATGCGGCATAACTTTGGCAGCATCTTTCGGTGCCTCAATAACTTGATATTGCGCACCCTTTGGAAGGTGGGCTGGATCACCCATCCAAAAAAATAGCTCTGTCTCCCGCAATCTTTGCCAAGCTTTTACAGCAAGCTCGCTTCCGATCCCTGCCGGTTCACCACAAGTTAAAGCAACAGGTTTTTGGGTCATTTTATCGTGATCCGCGCGTCTTGATAAAGGTTTTGTAACAATCCATCCGCATAATTTTCAAGACGTTTGTTACGCAGTCCAAACCGAATTTGGTTCAAGTCAGGCGCCTTACCTGCTGCAAAAGAACTGCGGGTGCATAACATTAATAGGATTGTTTTGTCTCCAGCGTTTGAGAAATGCTTTTCATGTGCGTCAAGCGCTTTCAATTTAGCGCGTGTATCCAAGACGATCATTGATGGACGTTCTATCTGACGTGAAAAAACATGGTTGGCATTTTCTGAAGCAACGCCATAGATGTCATCACAGTGATCCACTTCATTTTTCAGTTGATCTGCAATATCGCGGGAAACAGATGGAAATTCATACGTAAGATAGTCGATCGTTTCGGTACGGCCTCGTTTAAATTCAGTTTCTTCAATTGCTCGCAGTTGAAAGATGGCCAGACCATTTGGAATTGGCAAAGGGTCCGTAACGTCACCGGGTGCCAAACCAAATATCAGTGGTTTCAAAGCAGGAGGTAATTGTTCAAAATTTTGCCATTTTACACGCCCACCAGTAGTCCTTGTCGGGGCTGCCGAATATTTTCCAGCTGCATCTGAAAAAGCATTTCTAGATGTGATTTTGGATAGCTCTTGGGCAAGAGCTTGCGCTGCTTCTTCTTGTCCCGGCGGTGCTGGCAAAATGATTTCCGTCAATAATACGCGTAACATTCCTCCAGAAGCAGCAGCATTAATTGTGCGCTCAACCTGAATTTCTGACACTTGGCTTCTTGCGCCAAATTTACTTTGAATGGCATTTCTCCAAGCTATTCCTGCAATGATAAAATCCCGAAAGGATTGTTCATCGATGCCAATACGGGACAATTCTTGTAAAAATGACACTGTATCCACTCGTGCTCGGACACTGAATTTGTCCATTTCTGTAAGAATTTCCTCTTCTGTCGGGAGAACATCTAAATCTTCTGCAAAAGAGAGTTTCAATCGATCATCGATAAGCTGCTCGCGCGCAACCTCTGTGGGATTACCCGGCACTTTGAGCGCTTTTAGCAACTTCTCTCGCTGCAAAATTTCATAATAAGTAATTGATTTATCATTCACTGTGATTGCAGGCGCAAAAAGATTTTTGGCCTGTACTGCTGTTCCAAACATTATGCTCAGTATTAAAATTATTTTAATGCATCTGAACGAAAGATTCATACCTACTCTCCACAGCCCTTTGAAATTGGTGGCCGACTTCCGCCCGTGCCAAAGCCTTTAAGGCTTGCTATAATATTCCAACTTGTCAATGAGGACGCACTGCCAGCCTTAGAAAATTGACGTGAAGCAGTGAAATTAACGCTTGTGCATTCATTGTCAAATGAAATACCAATTCCAGCTTGGGCGGCACGCCCATCCGTAAGATCATAGCGTGTATCGCCAGAAAATTGCCAATTTTCACCAACTTTATAATCCAACGAAACCCGTAATTCAGAAATGGAATCGTCACGGGCTTCTTCGCTTGATTCAGGTAAATAAGAAAACCCAGTTGAGAAGGAGATTTTGTTATTCCCATAATCAAACAATGCTTCTGCTCTGTTTGGGGCATTATCTTCATTTAGCAAAGCTCGGGTCAGGAAGGTTATACCATCGTTATTATCAAAGCCTGCACTTACCAAAATATCCGAAGATTTGCCTTGCAGCCCTGAGCCTTTGTTAAAGTCTTCTTCCGGTGAGTTTCTGAACACTCGACCAAAGGTGAAATTAAATTCTGACCCACTTTTAAAATGATGCTTCCAACGTCCGCCGATGGACCAACGTAGTTCTTTTTCATGACGGTCAATTGCGGGATATCGAGAAAGAGACAACAAGTTTCCCTCATCAAATTCGGAATGCGTACTTTCTTCAAGCGGCAAGTTTTGCCGATTTTCGCCGGTGTATGAAATTTGAGTAATTGGTTCTATAATATCATAGCTACCAATAGAACCACGTCTCATAAACGGCCAACGTAAGCCTAACGCAATATCACCTCCCAGAGTGATTGCTTCATTTGGATAGCGGACGTCCTGGCGCGTGAGAAAGCTGCTCCATCGCGCTTGTGTAAGTGTATCAAAATGAATGCCGTTAGGTGTTACGTTTTCGTAAGACCAAGAAAGAGTTGTATTGAGCCGCCGAATATCTCGCCCCAATTCATCTTGGTCTGATCCACGGTAATTATTATGCAATATCGCCGAAGCATTCCATTTGCCAATTATGTTTGGGATCTGAAAGTACCTATCGATGTGGTTATAATTGATTATCGTTGGCCGGGTATCTGCCGAATCAAACAAGGAATGATAATAGATCAACTCTCCTTCTTGATGGCTGTATTTCAACGTTTTTCCGATACTGACGTTATTAGGTATACGATTGGACGCATCAAATTCATAATCGGTCAAATAAGCATCGTCGCTGACCAATTCAAAATTATAATTGAGCCGGTATGCATTTATCAAACCGAAGCCACCATCCGACTGTAAACGTCCTCGAAAGTCATCGCGATTAATTGTATCCTTAGAGAGAGCTCCGTTGATCGTAACGTTACCATTTTCAAAAGCTTGACGATACTTTGCCTTAAGAGTTCTTGTTTCAGTGGAAAAGTACGGGATCAGCGTAATATCTTTATCTTGTCCGATTGGAATGAAATAGGGAAACTCCAAACCAAAGCCTAGAAGACTATTTTGACGTGTTCTTGGAACGAGAAAACCTTGCATGCGCGTGACGCCTGGCTCTGGAATTCTAAGATAAGGTGAATAAAAAACAGGGAGACCAAAAATACTCAAATGAGCATTTTTAAAATGAATTTGCTTGCGTTCTTTATCTATTTCACCGCTCCGTGCGCGAATTTCCCAAATCGGTGCGGGGCTTTCACAACTGGTGCACGCAGTCGCGCGGATCACTTCAAGTTTTGTATTTTGACCATTTTTTCGTCTCAAAATTTCTGCTTGCATCTGCAACTGTTGTTCAACAATAAGGTTAGCCGCGCGCACAATTCCATTCCGCAGGTCCCGATCAAGTTCCGCAGCACCGGACACAAACCGAGTACCGTTTTCATCACGTAGAACCCCGCCACTCTCCAGTATAATTTGATCTATAGCTTTATTAAAAAATATAATTGGGGCATCCAACTGTTGGTCTTTATGAAAAACCTGCACATTTCCAGTCGCTAAAACGTCACCATTTGCTGAGATCGTCAGACTGTCTGATAAAATAATAGATGCATTGCTCACATCTTGCCTTATCTGCTCTTGTGCCCAGCACGTATTCAAGTAGCCACTGATAAGCACAACACAAAGGAGCAAAGATCTGAAAGTGATATTCATCACCCGTCCTCCATGTGCAATATAATACTGAGTGATAACAGAAACGCAGCTATTGGCGGCGTCCAAACGGCAACAGTCACCGGTAGCTGGCCGCTTTCACCAAGTACCTGTGCGAAATTGCGCACATAAAATAATCCAAACCCGCAGATTACAGCCGTTAAGATTGCAATTCCTGTACCTCCAAACCGAATATGGCGCATACAAAATGCAGCCCCTAATAACACCATTGAGACTAAAAAAAGTGGTCGGGCAAATTCAGCCTGCAGCCATACTTGATGCCTCCGCGCCGAAAAACCAGCCGATTGTAGTTTTTGGATGACCGCAGGCAAATTCCAAATTGGCACGGTGGCTGGAGTTTCAAAGCGATCACGAACCTGTTCGCGTGTCATATCAGTGGGCAAAGTCGCCTTGGACATAACAGAGGCGTTTTGTTCTGGGTTTTCTGTTTGGGAAAGCGGCCAGGATTTGGCTTTATATAGTTGCCACGCACCATCACCAAGACCGGCAATATCGGCCTGTAAACGTTGATTAATCTGACCATCTTTTCCATAAACATAAAAAGTGACATCATAAAAAAAGGATCCAGTGCCATTTGCGCTTGAAGCGCGCACAACCGTATATCCGTCATCATCGCCCTGTCGTAACCAAAGACCCTCTGTTCCAATAGAAAAAACAGATCTGCCTTGATTTTTTAATTCTTGGCTTAAGGTGAGGTATCGTGTTGTTGTAAAGGCTACAATTGGATTTAATAGTAAAAGTATAAGTGCCGATAAAAGAATGCTAACAAAGATAGGCCCAAATAAAAACACTAATCCCGAGCGCCCCGAGGCCCGCGCTACAACTAATTCGCTCGAACGCGCCAAAGACAGAAAAAGCCAAATCGATGCAAAAATCATAATTAACGGCATTATCGTATAGATAATTTCAGTTGAATTAAGGACTGCGAGATAAAACACCGTTGTAAAATCGGTAAACTCTGCGTGCCATCTCAGTTGATTGGCTAATTCAACCATCAAGCTGAAAAGGTAAAAGATCAGTAGTACTTTCACCCAGCTCGTCAGAAAACGTCTTGCAAAATACCAATGCAGGATCATTGGGCTGTACCGTTTATTTTTGCATACACATTTGTTCTAAACGAACCTTTGGAAAATTTAGCTCTGTCAGCTCCGATAATTAAAAAGAGAACACATAATAAGGCAAATAATCCTGGAGCATAAACAAAAGGCCAATTGTGTACACTTTGATATACTGTATCTTTCAGACTGCCCTCGATAAGTTTTACCATGACGAGCAGGAATACTGCAAAAACGATATGACGGCCCGTCCCAACCCGAGAATATCGAGCTGCTGTAATTGCACCATACCCAACCAGAGCACATAAAAGGCAAAGTAACGGTTGATGAAATCTTTGGTTCAGGTTTTCAATAAGTGTCCCTAAAGAGCCACCACTTTCCATCAGTACAACCTTAGGGTTTGAGATTAACTCTTGAGTTGAAAACCCTTCTATTTGGCGAAGCATTTGTGGGCTTTGGGAAAAATAATCGCCAACATCGACCGTTAAATCAGAAAAGGATGTAGTGGACAACTGAGTGTTTTCAGTATCGTAGATTTGGGTCATCCCACGAACCATTACTAGATTACTACTGTCCAACTTTTGTAACAAATAAGCACTTTCTGCAGTATAGGTGCGCGTTACGAGCGGATCACGCCGGTCAGACAGAAACACATTTTGAAGCTCACCATCGGGTGCAATAGCTTCAATGAATAATGTTGTATTTGTGCGAGGATGTAAAAAGCGACCCTCCCTTAGAAGCTTTGCCGAAAAGTTCGCTCCTATTTCATGCTCACGTTGATTGAGCTGTTTTTTGGCGGTGGGGATTGCATAGTTTGTAATGACAAGCATCCCGATCGCCACACACACTCCGAAAACGAACACGGGTCGCGCAAGACGGGCCGCGCTCACGCCAGATGCGCGTAGAATCACAAACTCACTTTCATTGCTGAACCTGTTAGAAACATATACAGCTGCGGCAAAACTGGATATTGGAAAAACTAGCGCGGCTGCATCCGGAAGAGCGAGAAATGAAAATTCAAAGAAGATGGTCGCCGAATGGCCCTCTGAGACGAGCCGGTCAAACAAAATAACGGCCTTATTTACCCAGAATACAGCAATCAAGACGATGGAAAAAAACAGAAACGACACAAACAGTTGATTAAAGAAATAACGATCAAATTTTGACACGCTGACCTCTGTCGTGTTTTCTTGTCTAGACATGCTTTAGCGCAAATGCTTTCTAGGGCAAACTAGAAACATCTGACTGAGGCGGAACATCGCCTGTAAATCATGGTTTATTAAACGAGAGGATGATTTTAAATGCCAATTGAATTTGTTCTTATTCCAACTGATATGACCATTTTAGAGAACTTCAAAGGGCGCGTGGGTGTATTACTGCAACCAGACGGAAAGCTGGATCAAATTGGACGACTTGTGAACCGACTTACCAAAGGGTCGCTCCAGAGGCTCTTGGAACAAGAAGATTTTTTATTGTGTAAAAACGGTGACATAATCAGTCTTCCTGTTCCAGTGGGCATTCCCGCAAAATCAATCGAAATTGTAATTCTCGACCGCAATTCCAATACGAAGGAATGCCGTTCAGCAGGAGCAGCCTTAGCCAAACGGATTGGACGATCAGGCGCAGTCATTTTCTGTGCTGCATTTAAACGCGCCGAAGATTTAATCCTTGGATGTATGCTCAGACAATATGCTTTTGACAGGCATTCCACAAAAGACAAAGGCGCCAACTTTGAGAAAATCACTTTCATGCATAATAAAGCGGAAAATTTACAACCCGCGATGAATGCGATTAAAGCAGTGACTTCTGGCGTGCACTTTACACGTGATCTTGTAAACGAGCCCGCCAATATTTTGACAACAACCGAATTTGCAAATCGTTTAAAAGATTTAAGCAATCACGGCATAAAGGTAGAGGTCTTTGAGGAAGACCAAATTAAAGCCCTTGGTATGGGCGCGCTTTTAGCGGTCGGACAGGGCTCGGAAAGCCCTTCTAAGATGGTAGTCATGCAGTGGAAAGGTGCAGAGGATGCCAAAGCGCCCTTGGCTTTAATTGGAAAAGGTGTGGTTTTTGACACTGGTGGGATAAGCCTTAAGTCTGCAGCGGGCATGCAAGAAATGATTATGGACATGGGCGGTGCAGGCGTTGTTGCAGGCACAATGAAGGTACTGGCTCTACGCAAGGCAAAGGCCAATGTTGTTGGTGTTGTAGGACTTGTTGAAAATATGCCTTCAGGGTCCGCGACACGGCCCGGGGATGTCATCACTTCCATGAAAGGCGATACGATCGAAGTACTTAATACAGATGCCGAAGGACGCTTGGTCCTAAGCGACGTTATATGGTACGCGCAGGAACGATTTGTGCCATCTGCAATGATTGATTTGGCGACCCTCACCGGAGCGATCATCGTGGCCCTTGGGTCGCAAAACGCTGGGTTGTTTTCAAATGATGAAAAATTTTGCAGCGCAATCACTGCCGCAGCCATGGCCGAAACCGAAGGCGTTTGGCGTATGCCTTTGTCGAAGGACTATGATGCACAAATCAACTCAAACGTTGCTGATATGGCAAATATGGGAACCGCTGGCCGGAATGCAGGTTCTGTAGTCGCTGCACAATTTCTTCAACGTTTTGTGAAACACAATACGCCTTGGGCGCATCTTGATATTGCCGGCGTTACTCATTCCAAAAAGGGGGGGGATTATTCCCCATCAGGCGCCACAGGGTGGGGGGTGATGACGTTGAACCGGTTGGTCAGGGACATGATGGAAACGGAGTAAATGGGCGCTGTTTATTTCTATCATCTGACCCGACAGCCGTTGGAGCGAACACTCCCGCTACTTTTAGACAAAGCGCTTGACGCGGATTGGCGCGTGGAGGTACGTTGTCCAGATCTACAGCGTGCTGCTTGGCTTGATGAAAAATTATGGCTGAACCCAGAGGATAGGTTTCTTCCTCACGGTTTGGCCGGTAGCGAAGATGACAACTTACACCCTGTTCTTCTGACGACGCATCCTGTGGAAAATGTCGATTGCATTATATCGGTGGAGGGAAGCGATGTGTCCGCGGATGAAGTACGTGAAAAAGATAGGGTCTGCATTCTCTTTGATGGCAATGATGAAACGATGCTGAGCCATGCGCGTCAACAATGGAAAATACTTAGTGACGCCAAATGTCACTTACAATATTGGTCAGAAGAAACAGGGCACTGGAAAAAGAAGGCTGAGGCAAACAGCCCTGAGTAGTCATTTTGTCGGTTGTGGTTTTAAAATCATTTGATTTTTCGTTATTTCTATCGTATGAAATTTGGAAAGATAGCTCATTCCCAAAAGCGATTTTTCCATCGCTGCGTTATTGACCGAAGCACGAATATTTTTATCAACCAAACCCCCAAGACGAACAGTCCCTAATCTTACAGTTGCCAGTCTCACCGTACCATTTGCGGTTTTTGCTTTGCCCCAATAGTCGAGCCGATCGGGATCAAACCCAATGCGGGCAGCGTCCTGGCGAGTTAGAACTATATCGGATGCGCCAGTATCTACTAGAAAATTAATATCGCGGTCATTGATCGTTAGGGTTAGATGATAATGTCCATCTACTCCTTTCGGGATGATAATTGATCCATCCCTATATTGCTGGATGGACATTGACTGGCCTGATTGGCGAATATCCTGCCAGCTTGCCACAAGTGCGACAACACCCATGAAGATTAAAAGCCAAACACTGGCTTGCCGAAATACTTTACCAAGCTCACCCCGCCGGCTCATCACAACAGACCCCAGAATGATAGTTGCAAGGACTGACAGGTAAATCAAACTAGCGAATTCGTTTTTCTCCATCTAGTCAGTTCCTATCTGGCTATTTTCAACATATTATCGGATTACATTTGGCCTATCGCTAGACAAATACAAGTATTTGTCAAATTGCTCTGGCTTTGCTCTCTTCTCATATCTTCGGTTTACGCGTTTTGCGTTTGCGCCGCCTCTAATTTTTCTTCAGCATTCAGCCATAATACCTCCGCACGCTTCAATGCCTCCATTACTTCGGCATATTTACGGTTCCATGTTTCCAACTCACCGATGCGCGTGACTTCATAAAGGGTTGGGTCGGCAAGTTTCTTGGCCAGTTTATCACGCATGTCGTTCAGCTTTTCCAACCGCGCCTCGCATTTTCGGACCTCAGCCTTCATTGCCAGCATCTCATCTCGACTTGCGCGTTTTGCTTTAGTTTTGCGACTGTTATTTTCCTGTTTTTTCTTTTCCCTATCACCACTCAGTAAAAGGGCCCGATAAGCTTCGAGGTCATCATCATAAGGGCGCACGTGCCCGCCGTTGACAAGCCACAGACGATCCGCCACCAAAGACAGCAAATGCATATCATGACTGACGAGGACAACAGCGCCGCCGTAAGCGGTTAGGGCTTCGACTAAAGCCTCTCGGCTTTCAATGTCCAAATGGTTTGTCGGCTCATCTAAGATCAGCAAATGTGGCGCATCAAGTGTCGCAATTAAAAGCGAAAGGCGCGATTTTTGCCCACCGGACAACCTCCCGACCGCTGTATCGGCTTGTTCTGCGCCAATGCCAAAACCACCTAAAATAGCACGCATTTGTGCTGGTGTTCTTGTTGGTTTGAGCCTACGCAAATGCTCAAGCGGTGTTTCATCAATGTATAGTTCTTCGACTTGATGTTGCGCAAAATATCCAATGCGCAGTTTTGAAGACTGAAACAACTGTCCGGACATCAGTTTCAGACGATGTGAGATTAATTTGGCGAGTGTTGATTTGCCTTCTCCGTTTTGACCGAGGAGGGCGATACGGTCATCTTGATCAATGCGAAGATCCAAACGCGATAAAACAGCCTTGCCCTCATATCCAACCGTTCCATTTTCCACGCGCAATATAGGCGGTGAGAGTACTTCCGGTTCTGGAAAGGAAAACCTCTTGAGCGCCGCCTCCTGCGGACGCGTGATGGGTTCGAGTCGCGCGATTGCCTTCAGTCGCGATTGGGCTTGACGCGCCTTATCTGCTTTATACCGAAAGCGGTCCACGTAAGATTGCAAATGTGCACGTCTGGCGTCTTGTTTACTGGCCTCTGCCTCTGCGTTGGCAAGACGGGCAGCGCGGGTTTTTGCAAATGTTTCATAGGCACCAGTATAAAATGTGAGTTTTCGATCCTCAAGATGCAGGATCGATTGAACCGAGCGGTTTAACAGTTCGCGGTCATGGCTGATTACGATCACCGTATGGGGGTATTTTACCAAATAATTTTCTAGCCAAATCGCCCCTTCGAGATCAAGGTAGTTTGTCGGTTCATCCAAAAGCAACAAGTCAGGCTGGGCGAAAAGTACCGCAGCCAAGGCCACGCGCATTCGCCAGCCGCCGGAAAAGGCGCGACATGGCATGGCTTGAGCCGCACTGCCAAAGCCCAAACCTATTAGGATCGAAGCGGCCCGCGCTTCTGCCGACCATGCGTCTATGTCGTTCAATCGGGTTTGGATTTCAGCAATACGATTAGGGTCTGTGGCCGTAGTACTTTCGGTAAGTAAATCTGTACGTTCCAAATCTGCCGCAAGAACCGTGTTTAAAAGAGACACATCGTTTCCGGGCACCTCTTGCGCAACGCCGCCAATGCGGGTGCTTGAGGGAAGCGTAATCGTCCCACTTTCTAGATTCAGTTGTCCTCGGATTAAATTAAAAAGCGTTGTTTTACCCGTACCATTACGACCCACAAGACCCACCTTATGCCCGTTAGGAATTGTCGCGCTTGCACCGTCAAATAATGGGCGTCCTTCTACAGAATATGAAATGTCAGAAATCGTGATCATAACAATTCGCTTATCATCTCGTCTGGACACAGACCACGACAAAAACACTGAGCAATCGTTAAAAAACACACTTTTCAATTTTGTGGTTGCATGTTAGTGGGTCGAAGGTTTCGGAGGGTACTCCGAACCCCTCAACAGCTTTCAGAAAAAGGATACTAGCTATGGCACTGGAACGCACCTTTAGCATCATCAAACCGGATGCAACCCGCCGCAACTTGACCGGCAAAATCAACGCAAAATTCGAAGATGCAGGTTTGCGTATTGTAGCCCAAAAACGCATCCACATGACCAAAGAGCAGGCGGGCGTTTTTTACGGTGTGCACATAGAGCGGCCCTTTTATGACGAGCTTTGCGAGTTTATGTCGTCCGAACCTGTAATTGTTCAGGTTTTAGAAGGTGAAAGCGCTATTACCAAAAATCGTGAAGTTATGGGAGCCACAAACCCCGCCGATGCGGCTCCTGGTACAATTCGCGCAGAATTCGCGGTGTCTGTTGGCGAAAACTCGGTCCACGGATCAGATGCACCTGAAACAGCAGCCGTTGAAATCGCCTATTTCTTCTCTGGAATTGAGCTTGTCGGCTAAAGCGGATAAGCTGTTTTAAAACGAACGGCTAAAGGTTTGTTCCTTTGCTTTTCGTATTTCAATGACTCCGATCTTGTTTAAGGATTGTTCTACTTGTGCGTCTTGGTTTATGTCTTGACATGGCTTTAGGCTGTTTTTGATAGCGTCAAAGCGTTTGGGCAGATCTTTCTTTTCCTAACCATGAGAATCGTTCCATGGCCGCCCCTGCAACCCTAAAATGATTATATAACGTGCGATAAAATGTGGTCTAACCCCGGATGTCAAAAGTTTGCGATATCCTTCATCCGCGCCTAATTCTCGCAGCGTTTCGGTATCTTTGATCCCAGCTTTTTAAAAGATGCCTCCATTGAAGGGCCAATATTAAGGATAGAGGAAAGCGCCTCAACCATGGGGAAGTTCAAGGGCCAATTGAGTTGCAAATTCGCAAAGTGTTTTCAGAGCACTTGCAAACTGGTCGTCTTCAATAGTCATCGCTATACGCAAATGTCCAGCAGCAGAGGCGCCAAAACTTTCGCCTGGCATCACGGCAATCTGCCGTTCATCCAGCAGGCGATTAGCAAATTCTTCACCCGTAAGCCCTGTTGCGGAAATATCCACCATCAAATACATCGCGCCTTTTGGATCAATGGCGCGCACCGCTGGAAACTTTTTCAGAATATTCAGAGCAATCTGCCGTCGTCTGCGGAAGGGTGCGCCAATTTTTTCTTCAAACGAGGACCCGAGGGAAAGAGCAAAAAGTGCACCCTCCTGGATAAATCCAGGCACGCCGTATGTTGTATTCGTTGCAAGATCAATCAATTTGAGAATCATATCTTTTGGCCCAACAATCCACCCCACACGGCTACCTGTCATAGCGTGGCTTTTCGACATAGAACCAATAATCAATGTACGCTTTGCCATCTCTGGTAGAGCGCGAGGAGAAAAATGCATGCCATCCCAAACTTGCGTGTCGTAAACTTCATCCGAAATAAGCCACAAATCATACTTTTTGCAAAGATCCGCAATCATTTCATGGGTTTGACGCGAATATACAGTACCAGAGGGGTTATTTGGAGAATTAATAAGCAACGACCGTGCGCCTAGAATTAATGGTTCAAGATCTGTTTTGCGCGGTTCAAATCCGTGTTTAGCGTGTGTAGGAACAGAAACCGCATTGAGGTTTTGCGCACGCAAGGTTGACGGATATGTCGCATAGTAGGGTTCCACATAAAGAGCGGTGTCACCCGGATCACAGGTTGCTGCATGTGCAGCGTAAAGAGCTGCTTGACCACCCGTTGTGATCATCACATTTTCAATATCAGTTGGTACGCCAGTACGCTGCATGATGCGGCTTGCGACCGCTTTGCGTAACTCCTGCAGGCCAGGTACCATGGCGTAGCCTGTATTGCCCGCGATCGCTGAGGCGTGCATCGCCTTAAGAATACTCGGATCTGTTCGAATATCATGTTCGCCAATCGTCAATTCTATGATTTTGTGGCCCGCATCACACAAACCACGCGCGCGTAAAAATACTTCCCATCCATCCGATCCATCAAGGTTCATCTGGGAAATACGTTGTGATGGCTTCATTAAAAACTCCAATGATAATTTTGCCCATCTGCCATTTCACCGGCACCTCTGTCAATTCGCCTTGTATTGTAACAGGTGCTTTGTTAACTCTAGAAGATGGGCAAACGCGTTGGCAATAATTCCTTTATACCCTGTTGAAAAGCAATTAGCAGGTCGGTTCTTTCGTCATTTTCAATTCTGATCAAAATTGTAAAGTCCCGCTGCAAGCGTCGATGAGATATGTAACACCTATGACTGATATTTTTTTACATAACTCAATGACACGGGCAAAAGAGCGGTTCATTCCTATTGATCCTGCAAATGTACGCATGTATCTGTGTGGGCCGACAGTTTATGATCGTGCGCACCTTGGCAACGCCCGAAATGTTATAATGTTTGATGTTCTCTTTCGTCTACTGCGGCATGAATATGGTGAAAATTGTGTGACATATGTGCGTAATTTCACAGATGTGGATGATAAAATAAACGCACGTGCCCGCCAAGCCGGACGCAGTATTTTAGAAATCACCCAAAAAACAATTCAATGGTACCTAGACGATATGGCAGCTCTTGGAAATATTGAGCCAACTCATATGCCCAGTGCCACACAATATATAGCGCAGATGATCACAATGATTGAGAGCCTGATAGATAAGGGTCACGCCTATGTCGGCGAGGGTCATGTTCTTTTCTCTGTGAACAGCTATTCAAATTATGGCGCACTTTCTGGGCGGTCTGTAGACGATATGATCGCAGGTGCCCGCGTAGAGGTCGCGCCTTATAAACGCGACCCAATGGATTTTGTGTTATGGAAACCGTCCGATCACGATACACCCGGCTGGGACAGTCCGTGGGGTCGGGGCCGTCCTGGTTGGCATATCGAATGTTCTGCCATGGCCAAAGATCTTTTAGGGGAAAGCTTTGATATTCACGGGGGCGGCAATGATTTAATGTTTCCTCATCATGAAAATGAAATTGCACAAAGTCAATGCGCCCATCCTGACGCACAATTCGCGCAATATTGGCTCCACAACGAAATGTTGCAAATCGAAGGTAAGAAAATGTCAAAATCTCTTGGTAATTTCTTTACTGTCCGTGATCTTATGGATCAGGGATTCGCAGGTGAAGTCATCCGTTTTGTGTTTCTTTCCACCAATTACGGTAAACCGATGGATTGGACTAAGGCGAAGGCACGTGAAGCGGAAAATACGCTAAGCAAATGGCGCAAGACTTGTGCAGCTGTTGATGCGTCAGAGATTAACAAAGACGCTCTTGAAACGATTAAGGACGATTTAAATACGGCCGGAGCCATCGCGCACCTTCATGCTATTGCTGCGCGCGGTGACGCAGGGGGGCTAAAGGCTACGGCTCAACTTCTCGGTCTTTTAGATGATGGTATGGGCGATTGGGCGACATCTATCGATCTCTCTAAATGGGAAAATATGCTATCTCAGGCCCGCACAAAAGCAATGGAAACCAAAGATTTTTCAGAGATTGACCGCCTCAAATCAGCATTTGTGTCAGCTGGATTAGACGTCAGAATGAGCAAAACAGATGTTAAGCTTGTCGCGAAAGCAGGTTTTCAGGTGGATCGCCTTGATGGTTTAGACTAAGGCAATCATGAAAGCACAGTGGTCCGTGCAGGGTACAGCGACGAGCGCAGGAATATGAGCAGAGAAAAACTTTATATTTACGACACGACCCTGCGCGATGGAGCCCAAACGCAAGGGGTTCAGTTTTCTGCAGCAGAAAAACATATGATCGCGACTGCACTGGATGGGCTTGGGGTCGACTACATAGAAGGCGGCTGGCCGGGTGCAAATCCAACAGATGACGAATTTTTTCAAAAGCCACCCAAAACAAAATCTACTTTTACAGCTTTTGGCATGACGAAACGGGCAGGGCGCTCGGCTGAAAACGATGAAGTGCTGTCCGCAGTCATTAATGCGGGTACCTCTGCGGTATGCTTGGTGGGCAAAACGCATGATTTTCAAGTAGAAAAAGCACTTGGAATTACGCTAGAAGAAAATCTAGACGCCATTGGACAATCTATAAGCCATCTAGTAGAAAACGGTCGCGAGGCTTTATTTGATGCAGAACATTTCTTTGATGGCTATAAATCTAATCCAAAGTATGCCACAGAGTGCGCATTGCGCGCGTATCAAAGCGGGGCGCGTTGGATTGTTCTTTGCGACACAAATGGCGGCACTTTACCCCATGAGGTAGAGGAGATTGTCACAAAATTAATCTCTGCAGGTCTTCCTGGAAGCTATACCGGTATTCATACCCATAACGACACTGACAATGCAGAAGCCAACTCCCTTGCTGCTGTTCGTGCTGGCGCTCGCCATATACAAGGAACGCTTAATGGGTTAGGTGAACGCTGCGGAAATGCTAATCTGGTATCCCTGATCCCAACTCTGCTTTTGAAAGAACCTTTTTCAAGTCTGTTTGAAACAGATATCAGTACCGAGTCACTTCAGCATTTGAAGCAGGTCTCAAGGCTTGTCGATGATGTGCTCAATCGCGTACCTGTACAACAGGCGCCCTATGTTGGGGCCTCTGCTTTTGCACATAAAGCGGGTCTTCACGCCAGCGCCATTATAAAGGACCCCAGCACGTATGAACATATCGATCCGGCACTCGTTGGCAATGATCGCATTATCCCGATGTCCAATCAAGCTGGGCAATCGAATTTACGCAGGCGTTTGGCTGATGCGGGTATCGAATTGCAATCAGGCAGCCACGCTTTAGTACGTATTCTTGAGCTGATCAAAGAGCGTGAAGCCGAAGGCTATTCTTACGATACAGCACAAGCGAGTTTTGAATTGTTAGCTCGCAGGACACTTGGCATTTGTCCTACGTTTTTCGAGGTCAAGCGGTACCGCGTAACAGTTGAGCGGCGCAAAAACAAATACAATAAGATGGTATCTTTGTCCGAAGCGGTGGTGGTTGTCAAAGTCGATGGACAAAAGAAATTGTCTGCGAGTGAGTCATTAGATGACACAGGTGCAGATCGTGGTCCTGTCAATGCGCTGGCAAAGGCGCTCTCTAAAGATCTAGGGGCGTATCAAGGGATGATTGACGATATGCGCCTTGTAGATTTTAAGGTGCGGATTACGCAGGGCGGGACAGAAGCCGTCACACGCGTGATAATCGATAGTGAAGATTCAAAAGGGCGGCGATGGTCGACAGTTGGCGTTTCCGCAAATATTGTTGATGCTAGCTTTGAAGCGTTGCTGGATGCAATCAACTGGAAACTTATTCGGGACACTGCCACTTAGAGACACGGTGTTTGCTTGCTAAACAGAACAAACAAATCGGGAAAAGCAGTCTGCGGGATTCGAGAGAGGTTTTCTTGTTATGACGAAAACGCGACAAATGGATGACGATGTCATCGCCTGTGCAAAGCTTGTTGAAAAAGGTGATCCTGTCCGCTTTCGCGCGGTTATGGCGGTACCCGCTCGCTGTCGACCCGTGTTATTTGCGCTATATGCTTTTAATTTGGAAACGGCGCGCGCGCCATGGATGTCTCAGGAAACCATGATTGCTGAAATGCGTCTCAAATGGTGGCATGATGCTTTAGAGGAAATTGCAAACGGGACGCCACAGCGCAGGCATGAGGTTGTTACGCCACTCTCCAATATGCTTACACCCTCAAACGCGCATGTTCTCCAACGTCTGGTGACTGCGCGTCAATGGGACATTTATAAAGATCCATTCGCCAACCAGGCAGAGTTTGAGGCTTACATAGAAGCCACCTCTACATCTCTTCTTTATGTGGCCGCCTCAATGCTTGGGAAGTTCAAAAATGACGTGGTTGATCAATTTGGCTATGCTTCGGGTCTTGCAAGATTTTTCCTTGCTGTTCCAAAATTAATTAATAACGGGCGGCAACCGCTCCTCGACACCTCACCCGATGCCCTTCGCATGCAGGCGCAGACCGGTCTGGGGCGAATGCGCAGCGCCCGTGCAAACCGGAAGTCAATATCAAAAGAAGCGGGATATGCTTTCTTAGGAGGATGGCAAACTGGCGCGATCTTGAAAAACGTTCTGAGACATCCTGAAAAAATCATCCATGGAGGGATATTACATGAGGAAAGAACGCATAGCACAGCATTGATGATTCGTAGGCTTACTGGGAGGTGGTGAGCGTGGGATTCACCAACTCATAACTCTCCAATAATAACAATTCGTTCTGCGTCAAACCGTATGGTTCAATATCCATCCGCTTGCGTAGTGCCAAAAGCTGCCAAATAAATTTTACTTGTTCTATATCGTTCATAAAGGTGTTAACGGTATTTAAGTTCCGAGGTTTAACCAATATTAAAAGTGACCCAGTAAGTTTTGTCAGAACGCTCAGTAGCAATTGCTTTGATTAGAGTGCAATTGGTTTTGTAACTTTTTGCCGATGAAGCCAGACTAATGCGATCGCCGCAAAAAGAAGCCACGGAAGCATCGCAATATTAACTGAGGACCAGCCCGTTACGACAGATGCACTTGAACAATTCATCAACCAGCCAGAACCGAATGAAGCGGCTGTCACGCTGCCAAAAACAAAAAGATCATTGAGACCCTGAACTTTTGTGCGTTCCGAAGGCGCATAGGAATTTGCTAACAGAGTGGTTGCACCAATAAAACCGAAGTTCCATCCAAGGCCTAAAAGAATGAGGGCTGCAAAGAAATAATGTAGATCAACGCCACTCAGTCCGGCAAAAGCGGATATCATTAAAAGAAACAGACCAATCCCAATGATACGTTTAGCTCCATATTTTGTTATGAGATGTCCCGTAAAAAAAGAAGGTAAAAACATCGCCAAAACATGTGCTGATACCACATCTGCCGCTTTGTTTTCGTCGAATCCACACCCAACAACGGCAAGCGGCGTTGAAGTCATCATCAAATTCATCAATGAATAGCTGACCATCGCGCAGAACATCGCGACAAGAATCTTTGGATCTTTCAATAGTTGCCACCTTGTCCGTGCAATGCCAACCTCCTGATCTGTTTCATCACGGACGGGCGATGCCAAAAAGATAAAAACGACGGAACCGGCAACATTTAAACCGATCACTGCCAAATATGTGGCCAAGTAAGGGATCACCATTGCCTGTGCTGTGACTTTTACAAGCTGCGGGCCGATAATGGCAGCCAAGAGCCCGCCGGCAAGGACGTAAGAGATAATCTTTGGGCGTAATGCCGCTGACGCAGTGTCCAGTGCCGCAAATCTGTAAAATCCCTGCGCAGACATATAAATACCAGTGAACAAACTCCCGAGAAGAAATAGTGGAAAAGACTGACAATAAAGACCAAAAGCGCCAATTGTGGCACCAATTGCGCCTCCGAAGGCGCCAATTAAAAACCCCACCTTGCGGCCATATTTCTGCATGACTTGGGCTAAAACAGGTGCAGTTAACATTGACCCCGTAACGATCATAGAAATTGGCAAGGTTGCGTAACAAACATTGTCCGCCAAGGATTGACCTGCCAGACCGCCGAGAACAAAGATCATCGGCATTTGAGATCCCATAGTTGCCTGAGCAATGATAAAAATAATAGCGTTGCGCTTTGCATCGCGATCAGATTGTAAAAATTTCATGTAGTTGCGTTAGACCCAATCCTGTGAAAAGACAACTCTTTGTTTTACAGATGATAGAGCGTTTAAAGGCGCTGAAATTGAGGAAGGTTTTAAACTAATTATTCCGCCTTGCATAGATGCCGCGAATGGGTCAGGATTTTTGTATGTGTTTAAGATTTTGTTATGTGAGAGTGTAGATAGTGGCAACCAAATTCACAAATAATTCTGAAAGGCACATCTTTTCAGAAGCCTGCATCGCAGAAGGGTTGAGCTGGCTCGGACAGGCCGAAGCTAAGTTTGCGGATGCTGCCACACTTGCCGGTCCTATAGCCTTGCGCCTTAGAGAGGACGGTTTTTCCAGATTGCTTGGCGCAATTGTCAGCCAACAACTCAGTGTTGCTTCAGCGGACGCTATTTGGAACCGGCTCAAAAGCAGTTATATGACAACAGCCGAAGCGATTGAAAAGGCAAGGGATGAGGATCTTCGAAGCTGTGGTTTAAGCCGGCAAAAGATCCGTTATGCGCGTGCATTATGTGCTGCTAATTTAGATTATGCTGCACTTAGGGATGCAAGCACAGATGAAGTTGTTAAAACACTGGTTAAAATATCGGGTATCGGTGCATGGACTGCAGAAATATATGCAATATTTAGCCTAGGCCGTGCGGATGTATTTGCGCCGGGCGACCTAGCTTTGCAAGAAGCGGTAAAGATACTTTTTGATCTTGAACATCGCCCGACAGAAAAACAGCTTCGCATAATGGCTGAAAAATGGTCACCATGGCGTGCAGTAGCAGCCCGTTTGCTTTGGGCTTACTATAAACAGGTAAAATCTCGGGAAGGGGTAAGATAAGATGACACGCGTATTAACTGCCGAACGAAAAGAAGCGCTTTCCGGTTCCGTCAAATCTGTCGTGGTTTTTTTACATGGCTACGGCGCCAATGGCGCTGATTTATTGGGAATAGCCGATATGCTCGCAGAACATTTGCCGGATACACTTTTTGTTGCCCCCGATGCGCCTGAAACCTGTCCGGGTGCCCCAATGGGTTATCAGTGGTTTCCGATACCATGGCTTGATGGATCGAGCGAAGAGGCCGCGCAGCGTGGCATGGACGCCGCTATTGTAGATGTAAACGCATTTCTGGATGCGCTAATCGTTGACGAAGATATTCTTCCTGAACAATTGGCCCTATTTGGATTTTCGCAAGGCACGATGATGAGCTTACACATAGCACCACGGCGAGAGGATCAAATCGCTGGTGTTGTAGCTTTTTCCGGACGGTTGATCGACCCTGAATTATTGATAGATGATGTCAAATCAAAGCCGCCCATTCTCCTTATCCATGGTGATCAGGACGAAGTTGTACCTCCAAAATCTTTATCCGAAGCGGCTGTTGGGCTCGAGAAAGCTGGATTTAAAGAGGTTTTCGCGCATGTAATGAAAGGTACCGGTCACGGAATTGCACCGGACGGGCTTTCAGTCGCCTTGGCCTTTATGCGAGACAAACTTAACTTCTAGCGCTGTTCTTTATTTTGAAATATTCTAAACGCTATTAAGTAAAAATCTTCGATTCAATGGTAGACGCCGATTGCTACATCAGGGGTCTTGAAACGAAAAAACCACGATATATAGTACGAGGCAATGTCGGATTCTAATAATATAACGGATGAATAAATAGCGAGGGTCGCAAAGCAGATGGATGAAGTATTTCGAACGGAATTTGTCAGGGAACCATCAGCGCTCAGACATAATCCAGCGTTGGTTCTGAACGCTGATTACAGGCCGTTATCCTATTACCCACTGTCACTTTGGTGTTGGCAGGACGCTGTGAAGGCTGCATTTATGGATCGTGTCGATATCGTTGCGGAATATGATGACTATGTGCATAGTCCGTCTACGCGAATACGGATACCATCAGTAGTCGTTCTGAAAGACTATGTTAAACCTCAAAAGCGCGTGGCCTTCACGCGCTTTAATTTATTTCTAAGGGACGGTTTTCGTTGTCAATATTGTGGTTCGAAGGGCAATTTGACTTTCGACCACGTGGTGCCGCGATCAGGTGGTGGGGTGACCAGTTGGGAAAACGTTGTGGCCGCCTGTAGCCGCTGTAATCTCAAAAAAGGGTCCAAAAGTTTACGGAGGGCAGGGCTCAGCCTTCGGCGTGCTCCCCGCCGGCCTTCATCTGAAGAATTATGCAATTCCGGACGCCAATTTCCACCAAACTATTTACACGATAGCTGGATGGATTTTCTCTATTGGGACAGCGAATTGGAGAGCTGAAACGGTAGAATAAAAACACCTTTGCGAACTAAATTACACCAATAATTTTAGAGAAAAATCATTAATTGACACTCAATGATTTTGTGTTTCGACATATTTGTTTCTTAGTTATGACAAGCTCAATGTTATGTCGATGATAACTCATCTTTCTATTCACAAAAAAGAGAACGATGACGAACACATACGATGCATTACTAATAAAAAATTAACGATAGTATGAATTTTGCACATCAGGTTTATGTGTAGGGACACGTTCAGGTTTTTGTTGACGTTAAGCCAAACACATTGTTCCCACGAGACGAGATACGCAAAGAATGCCTTGAGGTCTATTACCTATGGCTTATCGATGAGAATATCATCAATTTCCCTTAATGCTTCTTTTCCAAAAAACATCTCTTCGCCCATGAACAGTGTAGGAGCCCCAAATATACCACGCGAGACCGCATCGTTTGTCGCGTCGATCAGTCCAGATTTGACTTCCGCTGTTTGTGTTGCGGCCAGTATATCATCCGCAGGAAGCCCAACGTCATTTAATACGGCTCGGATCACCGATGGTTCATCCATTTTTTGCTGATCTTCCCAGATTGCTTTGAACACTGCATTACGATAAACCACGTCAAAGGCTGTCCCCTCTGTGTAAATCGCCCCCCGCATTACACCAATGGTCATGACGGGAAAATGCGGGTTAGGTTGATAGGCTAGGTTATGCCGCTTTACAAAACGATCGGTTTCATGTTTATCATATGCTAATTTACCTTGAACTTCTTTGAACATTTCCATCGGACTTTTGTTATTGGTGAGCTTAAATACACCGCCAAGCAACATCGGCTTCCATACCACAGCCGCATTGTGTTTTTCCGCTATGCCTGGGAGTAATTTATCCACAAAATAAGACTTCGGGCTTCCAAAATCATAATAAAATTCAATAATTTGCATTACCAATTTTCTCCATATGGCCTGAGATCAAGTTCATGGGTCCATCCATCCCGATTTTGATGGTAAAGCATCCAGTAGGCTTCTGCGACCGACTTGGGGTCCATCAAACTGTCGGAAGGCAAATTGTCTGGATCCTTGCCCGCAGCTCTGATGCGCTCTCGTACAAAAGCAGTGTCAACACCAGCATCGATGATTAAATGGGCAACATGAATATTTCGCGGGCCAAGTTCTCGTGCCATACTCTGAGCCAACATACGTAGTCCAGCTTTTCCTGCTGAAAAGGCGCTATATCCCGACTTACCACGCATGCTGGCCGATGCACCAGTAAAAAAAATCTTACCTTTGCCGCGGGGGACCATGTAGCGCGCAGCTTCGCGCCCACAAAAGAAACCGGCAAAACAGGCCATCTCCCAGACTTTGCGAAAAACCCGCGCCGTAGTGTCTAATAAAGGGAAATACACATTGCCCCCAACATTAAAAATCACAAGGTCTATTGGGCCAACATCCTTTTCTATCTTTTCGAAGATATGCTCTGTGTTTTTTTCGTCACGCGCATCCATTTTAAATCCATGTGCCGAGCCACCTTGATCAATGATTTCGTCAACCAAAGGTGCCAATTTATCCACATTTCGGCGCCCCATGCAGACAGTAAACCCACCATCTGCAAATCGCCGTGCAATGGTGGCACCAATATAATCGCCCGCGCCAACGATGAAAACAATGGGCGCAGTCATAGCGCCTCTGCTTTCTTGAAAGCCTGTCGTGACGAAAGACGCTCAGCATAACCTTTGAGGTGCTGCATTGCCGACATATCGATACCAAAGCGGTTTGACATGATAACAGCATGACCTGTCATAAAATCAGCCGCAGTTATCTCTGATCCAACCAAAAAGTCTTTGTCTGCAAGATGGGTATTAACGGCTGTCAGCATCTGCCGCAATAATTTACTTGAACGTTTCACATTGAGTTCTGTGCGTCGCTCTGGCGGTAGAAGAATGGTTTCAACGACCAAAGTGTTCATCGGTGGCATAATCATGCCTTCGGCATAATGAAACCACTGAAGGTATGACGCAAAATCTACAGATTGAGTATTTGGCACAAAACGTTCATTTCCATATTTTGCAAGAATATATTGAATAATCGCACCGCTTTCAAATAGCGTGATCTCACCATCTTCCAATGTAGGGACGCGCCCCATGGGATGTTTGGAAAGATAGGGACCTTCTCGCATTTCGCGTGCGCCCAATGCGAATTTTTCCACCGCATATGACAGGCCTAATTCTTCTAGAACCCAAGCCACTCTGACTGCGCGACTGTTTGGCGCGTAATAAAGCTTCATAAAATGACCTCCTAATGACCATCACAGGGCGCTCAACCTTTTGATTTAATTTTACACCACACCAAGAACAAGCGTAGCGTTCCGTTTTGAACTCTGTCAACATGGGCCTAAACTATTCTAGTACTATTTAGAACTGACGTTGGGGAGAATGAACATGTCATCTAAAGACTGGTTGAACCTTACAAATCACGAGCGTGGCGTTTTACAGATTGAACTCAATAACGCGCCCGTCAATGGGTTAAACGCTATTGGTTTGCGAGAACTTGGGAATTTGTTTAATGCCATCGCATCGGACCAAAACGTTTCATCTGTACTTCTTACAAGCGGTCTTAAAGTTTTTTCTGCAGGGCTGAATCTGAAGGAAGCGCAAACGTATGATATTGAAGCACAATCAGATATCGTTGACGCCTTTCACCAATGTTTTTTGGAACTTTATGGCTTTCCCAAACCACTTGTGTGTGCAGTGGAAGGCGCTGCAATTGCTGGCGGATTGTTTCCAATCCTTTGCGCCGATTACCGGATTGCAGGAGAAAAAGCACAGTTTGGGCTTGCAGAGGTGCGTGTAGGCGTCGGTTTTCCCATTGGATTGGTGGAAATAGTACGTGCGGAGGTCACACAGAAAGCTATGCGCCTCATGATGCAAAACGGACAACCGATCCAAGTAAATGCGGCGGAAAAAGCGGGAATTATTGACGAGCGTGTTGCGGAGAATGAGGCAATAAATAGAGCAAAGAAAATCGCCTCAGAATACGCCAAGCTTCCTCCGCAAGCATATAAGACCGTTAAACACCAGGTCAGGTCCCCAGTCATCACAGCGCTACAAAAAGAAGTTGAAAAAGGGGTATCCGTAGTACCCCAAGCGTGGTTTACAGACGAGACCAAACAGGCCATGGCCAAAATGATTGGCTAAACTCACTTGCGGATATTGGAAAGACAATGTGAATGGGCGCAAATGACGATACTTCTAAATGGCAATTTTACCTAAGGGGATTTTATGACATCGATATCATATCTCAATGGATTTGATCCTTCGCGTCTCCAACGTATCAGACATTGGATGCAAGTGTATGTAGAGGTTGGAAAATTTTCTGGAAGCTCCGTTCTGATCAATAGAAATGGAAACGAAGTATTTTTTAACGCAGAAGGATTACGTAATCGCGAACGTAGTGAACGCTTTGAACGCGACACTGTAGTACGGTTTTATTCCATGACTAAACCGGTGACCACTGTGGCGTTAATGATCTTAGTAGAAAAGGGGCTTTGCCATTTGGATGCACCGGTGTCAGATTTCATCCCCGCCTTTTCTAACATGGAAGCATTGGTCGCTGCAGCAAGACGGATTGATCAAACCACCTCGTGTGCGACACCGACCCTGCATCAATTGCTTACGCATACAAGCGGATTCAGCTATAGTTTCAATCCCGGTATTTTGCCCGAGGAAATGAAAAAAGAAAGACTTGATTTTCATCCGTCAGGCAGTGCGCTTGAGCATACCTGCAATAGACTTGCGACATTACCCCTAGCTTTTGCGCCGGGTATTGGATGGGAGTATTCAGTTTCGATTGATGTGATTGGGCGGGTTGTCGAGGTGATAAGCGGACGATCTCTGGACCAATTCTTTCAGAAGGAGATTTTTCAGCCACTCGGTATTGACGATATAAGATTTAACTTTGATCCCTCCACTACAGGGCGGATCGCATCGCTTTATACCTCTCTCGAAGGGGATCCGATGGATCTAAATTCAGCGCAAAAGAAAAGCGACGCCACACAGAATATGGGCCCGCGTTTGCGTCTTGTAGATGAGGAGGAAGGCTCCCCGTTTTGGGACACGCGGTTATTTTCAGGCGGTGGTGGGCTTATCGGCACGCTGGATGGTTATATGAAATTTGCAGAAGCCTTGCGTACCGGTTCAAACGCCAATGGAGAGCGTATTTTGTCCCCAAGCACCCTTAACTTTATGAAACGAAATCATTTACGTGGTGATATCGCGTCCCTCGGTCCACAGAGTTTTGCCGAACAACCAATGGAGGGTGTAGGATTTGGCTTGGGTGGTGCCGTAATGTTAGATCCCGCCCGCGCACGTACGCCTGGACATGTCGGCGATTTTAGTTGGGGTGGTATGGCCTCTACGTTTTTCTGGATTGATCATACTTATAACATGAGCGTAGTTTTTTTGACCCAATTGACACCATCCTCCACTTATCCGGCTCGGGCAGAATTAAAGGCCATCGTGAATGGAGCTATGAGTTCATGACACTGGAACGCGAAGTCCTTTGGACACCCAAAAAGGAGAGATACGATGCCTCTACGATGGCAAAATTTGAACGTCATTTACATAAGGAAAATAATTTAACGTTTTCTAATTACAATGAAATGTGGAAATGGAGTATTTCCGATCTTGAGGCGTTTTGGCATGCCATTTCACAATTTTTTGGTATGCGTTTTTTTGAAGCACCGCAGATGATATTGCGTTCAAAAGACATGCCGGGGGCAGAATGGTTTCCAGGTGCAAAGGTTAATTATTCAGATCAAGTGTTATCACATTCTGACAGATTGTCAGAACAAATAGCATTTGTTTCCATATCAGAGACATTCAAACGAAAAGAAATTAGCTGGCATGACCTTAAACAAACGGTTGCCAGTGTTGCGGATGCTTTCAAAAAAATGGGCGTCACTAAGGGTGATCGTGTTGTCGCTATACTTCCCAACACAGAGGTTGCCTTGATTGCATTTCTTGCGACATCCAGTCTTGGGGCAATTTGGTCAATTTGTGCTCCCGATATGGGACATGTTGCTATTTTAGATCGCTTCAAGCAGATTAAGCCAAAACTGTTGATCGCACAGAGTGGATATGTCCATGCCGGAAAGATGATAGATCGTTCTGAAGTTCTGAAAAAAATTACTACCAATTTAAAAAGCCTAGACAAAATAATCACTGTTCCAGTAATCACAGACGGTTTTAAAGGGGATGTCCTATGGTCAGATTTATTGACCAAAAAAGCATCATTTGACCCCGTGCCCGTTACTTTTGATCATCCTTTGTGGGTTGTTTATTCCTCTGGAACGACAGGTAATCCAAAGCCAATAGTTCATGGACATGGCGGTGTTCTTCTGGAAACGATGAAGCAATCGCTGCACCATGATCTGACGGAAAAGGACCGTTTTTCTTGGTTGACTTCATCCGGTTGGATCATGTGGAATGCACAATGGACTGCATTGGGGCAGGGCGCATGCGTTGTGGCATTTGACGGTGCACCTTACTATCCAGATATGGGGCGGATCTGGGAGTTTATTGCCGAAGAGCGATTAACCTTTTTTGGCGCTGGAGCTGCTTTTTTCGAGGGCTGCATCAAAGCGGGCATACATCCAAAGGATCGTTATGAGTTCCCCAATTTGCGATCCATGGGTGCAACCGGTTCGCCGCTATCTGGGGATGCCTACGATTGGATTTATCAAAAAGTCAAAAGCGATCTCTGGCTTGCGCCAATTTCTGGTGGTACGGACCTAAGTGGCGCTTTTGTTCTTGGCCACCCTGGAATGCCAGTACGGAAGGGAGAAATGCAATGCCGCGCCCTCGGTAACGCTGTGCACGCCTTTGATGAACAGGGAAATAATCTTATCGATCAGGTTGGAGAGCTTGTTTGCACTAAACCCTTACCGTCCATGCCGCTTTATTTTTGGGGGGATGAGGATGGATCACGCCTGCATGAAAGCTATTTTGACGCCTATCCGGGCGTTTGGCGTCATGGGGATTGGATCAAAATAAATAAAGATGGCGGATCCGTCATTTTCGGACGATCGGATGCCACTATAAACCGCAAAGGTCTACGGATGGGTTCCGCTGAAATCTATCAAGCCGTAGAAGGCCTGGTTGAGATTCGAGACAGCCTTGTTGTCGATCTTGAGTTTTTAGGCAGACAAAGCTTTATGCCCCTTTTTGTGGTATTGATGCCAAACGCTAAGTTGGATGAAACGCTGCGTCGACGTATTTACGAGGCAATTAAATTGCAACTGTCACCTCGTTTTTTGCCAGATGAGATTATTGAAATCGATGAGGTCCCGCGGACGCTTTCTGGTAAAAAGCTTGAAGTTCCAGTAAAAAAATTGCTGCTCGGAGGTGCATCTGAAAAGGTTGTAAATCGTGATTCCATGTTAAATCCGCAAAGTTTTGATTTCTTTATTGAATATAGCGCGCGCAAAACAAAGAAAGACAACCCATGAATGATGTCAGCACCGAGCTTCTGTCGCTTCTAGAACTCGACCCTCTTGAACTCAATCTATTTCGGGGGATTGGAACAGGCGGGGAAACAAGCACACGCATTTTTGGTGGCCATGTGATAGCCCAAGCACTGGCAGCCGCTTACCATACTGTCGATAATCGAATGTGCCATTCGCTTCATGCCTACTTTGTGCGCCCTGGTGATCCTGCAATGCCCGTAGTTTATCACGTGGATCGCACGCGGGACGGAGGCAGTTTTACGACACGCAGAATTGTCGCGATCCAAAATGGGAAACAAATCCTAACAATGTCCGCATCCTTTCACATTCAAGAAGACGGGTGGCACCATCAACATGATATGCCAGATGTTCAGGGACCCACAGGACTTTTGGAACGTGCTGAGCTGCGGGCAAGTGTTGCCCATCAATTGAACGAAAAAAACCGAAATGACTTTTTACGACAACGCCCCATTGAGATACGCGAAGTCGCGCCACGGGATTTTTTTGACCCTGCGCCGGAAGGTGACGTTAATCATATGTGGTTTCGCATGCCAGCAGCAAAAGGGGCTGACATGGCAATGCAGCATTGTTTACTGGCTTATGCCTCAGACCTAAATCTTCTGGGTTCATCATTGAGGCCCCATGGGCTCACTTGGTTCAAAAAGGATGTAATGAGTGCGAGCCTAGATCACGCAATGTGGTTTCATGCACCGGTTCAGTTTGAAAACTGGTATCTATATACGATGGATAGTCCCTTTTCCGGAGGGGCACGGGGGTTTAACCGCGGTTCAGTTTATGCCCAAGATGGAACACTTGTTGCAAGCGTTGCGCAGGAGGGATTAATCCGAAAATATGTCCCAAGAGACTGAAATATCTAGCTCGAAAGCCAGAAGCATTGATGACTTCTGAACATATGCGTGCATCAAGCGGCTTGATGGTAACGCTTGTGCTGCTTGCTGCTTTACCTTTGCTGTCCCTTAACATGTTTCTTCCCTCTCTTGGGGTAATGGCCTCAGAATTTGTAGTTGGCTATGACGCAATGGCGCTTACCATCTCAACCTATCTTTTATTTACAGCCGGTATTCAATTGATCGCTGGCCCCGCTGCGGATTGTTACGGACGGAGACCTATTGTTCTAATCGGTCTTTTAATCTTTGGATTAGCTTCTTTGGGTTGCGCCTTTGCGCAAAGCTACGAAGCGTTTTTTCTATGGCGCACGTTGCAGGGGGCGGTGGCTACTGCCGGTGTTCTTTCACGGGCCGTTGTGGGGGATATTTTTCCGCCACAACGTTCTGCTAGCGTTCTGGGTTATATTGCTATGGGAATGAGCATTGCGCCCATCCTTGGGCCTATGATAGGCGGTATTATGGGGGAAACTCTAGGTTGGCGCAGCAGCTTTTGTGTCTACTCTATTTGTGCCTTTTGCCTCATTTTACAGGTTTTCTTTTGCTTGCCTGAAACAGCCAGTGGACGCAAAAAACCAACGAAGGCATTTCTGAAATCATATTTTGCTTTGTGTCGCTCGGCCCTTTTCTGGGCCTATTCTTTGGTGATGGCTTGTGGAATCGGAGGCTTTTTTGTGTTTGTAATAGGAATTCCGCTCGTAACAGCAGCAGAATTTGGTGCAAACGAAGCCACAACGGGCATTTTAATCGGCTCGATAACTTGTGGATTTTTGTCTGGTAGTTTTCTGTCTGGTAGTATGTCGTTAAGCCACAGTCTTGATAGAATGATTTTATACGGACGTGGTTTGGGAACCTTTGGGCTTTCAATCAGTTTCACGCTACTGCTTTTGGGGCACAATGACATGAGTGTGATTTTATTAGGGGCTCTCAGCGTTGGTGTCGGAAACGGGATTGCAACACCCAGTGCCAGTACAGCAGTTATGAATGTAAAGCGAGACTTATCTGGCAGCGCGTCGGGGCTTTCCGGTTGTTTAATCGTGGTCATCGGCGCTCTAGTTACTTCATTAACCGGCATCTTAATGCAAATCCACGCGACGGGTTTAATGCTCATCGGGTTAATGTTCACCATTACGGCAATAGGATTAGGTTTTGCAATATGGGCTGCTTTGCAAAATAAACCCTATGAAATTACAAAAGCTTCCTCTGGCAGCTAACCCGTTTTACCGTACTACGGAACGCGCCTAGCACAAGGAACCAAAACCCGAAAAACATTGCTTAGAACCCTTATTTACCAACGCCTCTCCAGTTTTTTTCGCAACCAGATGGCCCCAATATTCATTGTGATCAAAAACGCCAAAAGAACGACAATTGCCGCACTAGTTTTATAAATAAACATCCGTTCAGAAAAGTCCGCCCACATAAATATCTGAACGGGCAGCACTGTGGCTGGATCTGTTATGCCACCTGGAATATCCACGATGAAGGCCACCATCCCAATCATTAATAACGGGGCGGTTTCGCCAAGAGCCTGCGCCATGCCGATGATCGTCCCTGTCAGCATACCAGGAAGCGCAAGTGGTATTACATGATGGAAAACAGCCTGATGTTTGGAGGCACCTAAACTAAGAGCTGCGTCCTTAATGCTGGGTGGGACAGCACTAATTGCAGCACGTGATGATATAATTATGGTCGGCAAAGTCATCAAGGCGAGCACGATGCCTCCGACAAGCGGAATGGATCGCGGGATGCCGAAGAGATTAATGAAGATCGCTAAACCTAATATTCCAAACACGACTGAAGGAACAGCAGCCAGGTTGTTAATATTGATTTCGATAAATTCCGTGAAACGTGTTTTTTGCGCAAATTCTTCGAGATAAACAGCAGTAGCAACACCAAGCGGAAAGGCAATTGATAAACAGATTGCGAGCGTGATTATAGATCCAACAAACGCTCCTCTGATACCGGCCATTTCAGCATTCCTGGAAGCACTGCCAAAGAAAAGATAATCAGATAGGCGATAGGACACGATACCCATTTCATTTAAAGTGTCTACAAAACTGATCATCGTATCATCTATACGCCGATCTGATTCCGGCGTGTTGCGATCAATAAAACCTCTAAGGAACGAGTCGATGTCATCATCAAGGGCAAATTGAACTTCAATCGTTTTGCCTAAAAGACTGGGATCATTTAAAATCATATTGCGAAGGCGTTTTTCCGCACCTTTAGATACTATCTTGCGCGCAGATTTTTTGGCTTTCCGTCCTTCCGGTTTGAGTATTTCAAAGACCGCATCATTGATAACGCCTTTTGCATCCCCTGCGTAAAGTGAATTTACGCCGGCGTCACCCTCCGGGTCTATTCTTTCCGCGTCCAGAAAGACTTCGAGTGTCACGTAATATTGGAAAAACCCAGGGATACCTTTGCTAAAAATGGAGATAAATAGGACAACAAGGAAGGATAAAGCCAAACCAATTGCTGCACGACCAAGCCACTTAAAACGCGCTTCCTCAGCCCGCCGTTTACGGAGGTTTTCTTTCACACGATCTGCATCATGCAATGTCGCATGGGACTCATTCGACTGATTATTCATAATGTTCTCGATATTTCTTTACGATCTTTAATGCAGAGAAGTTTAACAAAAGAGTTATAATGATTAACGTCAACGCAAGCGCAAAAGCTGACAGTGTTTTTGCAGATTCGAATTCTTGGTCACCCACCAGAATGGTCACAATCTGCGATGTAACCGTTGTCACAGCGTCCAGAGGATTAAGCGACAGATTTGCGGCTAAGCCAGCCGCCATGACAACAATCATCGTTTCACCAACGGCGCGCGATACGGCCAAAAGCACGCTTGCTACAATGCCTGACAGGGCAGCCGGCAAAACAACCTGTTTCACGCTTTCGCTTTTAGTTGATCCGAGTGCCAAGGAAGCATCGCGCAAAGATTGCGGCACTGCATTGATCACATCATCTGATAGTGAAGATACAAATGGAATAATCATGATGCCCATTACCAATCCTGCGGCCAAGGCTGATTCTGAGGCCACGTCAAGACCCAAGTCCATGCCCAGACTTCGCACGAAAGGAGCAACGGTCAAAGCAGCAAAAAATCCATAAACCACCGTTGGAATACCCGCGAGTATTTCCAACAAAGGCTTAACAATAGACCGCGTTCGGTGCGTAGCATACTCAGACAGATAAATTGCGCTTAACAGGCCAACTGGCACGGCCACACTTAGCGCGATAACAGATATCAATAGAGTTCCAAAAAATAGCGGTATTGATCCGTAAGTGGCGAGCCCCATCTGTCCAGAACCAGCACGCTCTGCGCCTTCGAATTGGGGGTTCCACGTCAATCCAAAAAGGAATTCCGATACTGGGATAAGAGAGAAAAATCGAAACGACTCAAAAATTACTGAGAACACGATGCCAATCGTTGTTAGAATAGCGATCAAAGAACAAATGCGCAAAAACCACGTTATGATCCGTTCCACATAAGAGCGCGAAGTGAAATCTGCACTAATTTTATGCAAAGCCAAAAAACCTGATATAAAGCTGAGGCATATTATCACTACGGAAGAAACGTTGCGTATTTGCGCATCCCACGACAACCACGCTGCGCCTGCGTCTTTTACCCACTGTTCAGTTTCAGTAAAAATGACGCCGTTTACAAAATTTCTCACCTGCGAAAACGCGAGAATTTCGTTGAACTCGTCAGATGCCGTTAATTCAAGAGGATAATATTCGGCAATCGCATTACGAATAAATACGCCATCTGCAATCGCCACAACAATGACAAGCATGAAGGCGGGAAGAAATGCGCAGAGCGCAACAAATGAAGCATGATAAGTGGAGCGTGAGTTCAATCGAATTGAAGTAGAAATGCGGGCAGAACGCATATAGCCTACGTAGCCATATATTAGTGAAATAATGCTCAAAGAGGCTAGTAACCAAAATTGTGGCATTGTTTTCTTGGTTACCTCAAATCCTAGTCAAAGTCTCAAATATAAAGAGAGCCGCACCTGCGGCTCTTGATTACCTAGTTAGCAAATTTTAATTTAGCATATCTGCAGTAAGAATGGGAAGATCCCTCATAGCTTTTAAATAATATTCGCGCTCAGCCATTGGCAAAGGGATCATGCCTGCATCTGATAGAAATCCGTCCTCGCCCCAATGTTTTGTCCACTCTGTCATGTATTCCTGCACCCCCGGAACAACGCCAATATGAGCGTGTTTCACGTAGAAATACAGCGCACGCGATACAGAGTATTCACCCTCAGCGATCAACTCAAATGTTGGAGCCGTTCCCGAAATGATTGCACCTTGCAAAGTGTCAGAGTTCTGATCGAGGTAGGAAAAACCGAAAATCCCGAAAGCTGATGGGTCCTCTTGAAGTTTTTGAACAATCAAGTTGTCTTGCTCACCCGCCTCGATGTAGGCACCATCTGTTCGCATTGCACGACAGACTTTGTCCTTTTCACCGGCTGCCTTGAGCGCTGCTTTGGCCTCTTCGTCTTTTTTGCAGTAACCTTTTTGGTTAACCATCTCGGCAAATGAAGCACGTGTACCCGACGTGGTGGGCGGACCGTAAACGCGAATTGGAAAATTTGGCAAGTCGGGGTTAACATCGCTCCAATTTTTGTATGGATTGTCGATGAAGTTGCCATCTGAACTAGGAACTTTAGCGGTCAATGCTTTCCCAAGATCGGATTTTGAAATACTCAACAATGTTCCATCTTTTGAGCTTGCAACAACTATCCCGTCGTAACCCACCTTAATCTCAGTTACTTTTATGCCGTTTGATTCACAGAATTTTAATTCGCCGGCCTTCATGCGCGATGATGCGTTTCCAATATCAATAAATTCTGTTCCAATACCATCACACACACCTTTTTTCCCCACGGACGAACCGCCTGATTCGACCACCGGCGTTTTGAAATTTGGGTTATTCCCTAACGCCTCAGCGACCATGGTCGCAAATGGCAGTACAGTCGATGATCCAGCAATGCTAATATAATCGCGTGCGGATACGAACGTGCTCAACATAGCAGCAACAGCTGCACAAATAAAAACTCTTTCCAAACGCATTTGAAACTCCTTCAGCGTCTTTGGTTTCATTTCATCTGCACTGGCCTTATAATCACCAAACGGTCCAACCAATGTGCACGGGCGTTATATAGAAAATTTATCACAGTTTTATGACAATGACGGAACAAAGAAATAATAGATTTGTCTTTGCGATAGGTTTGTAAAGCTAAATCTTTATTAAGATCTTGAAATATAAGCATCAGACCTTTTACTTGGGCGTGAGGTCTGATTTAAATGTTAGTAATGTGGTAACAACGGAGTGTGACTTCTATGAAAGACACGGAAACCAAGCTGCGCGCAAAAGATGCTCCAGATCTTGGTGCATTTGATTGGGCAGATCCATTTCGTTTGGATGATCAATTGACCGAAGAAGAGCGAATGCTGCGCGATAGTGCTCAAGCTTACGCCAAGGAAAAACTACAACCCCGTGTCAAAGCGGCCTTTAGAGATGAAACCGTGGACCTAGATATTTTCCGCGAAATGGGAGACATGGGGCTCTTGGGGTCGACCATCCCAGAAGAATACGGAGGGATTGCGGCAGGATATGTATCCTATGGATTAATTGCGCGTGAGGTGGAGCGCGTGGACAGCGGGTATCGTTCCATGATGTCAGTGCAGTCTAGCCTCGTCATGTATCCTATCTATGCCTACGGAAGCGAAGAGCAACGTCACAAATTTTTACCCCAACTTGCAACAGGTCAGAAAATTGGGTGCTTTGGATTGACCGAACCCAATGCGGGATCAGATCCAGGCAGCATGAAAACACGTGCTGAAAAAATTGACGGTGGATACCGAATCACAGGGTCAAAGATGTGGATTTCAAATGCACCGATCGCCGATATTTTTGTCATTTGGGCAAAATCAGGCGAACATGGCGGGAAAATCCGCGGCTTTGTTTTAGAAAAAGGCATGAGAGGCCTAAGCGCACCGAAGGTGGGCGGCAAATTATCCTTACGCGCGTCCATCACGGGCGAAATCGTGATGGATGACGTCGAAGTTAGTGAAGATGCCCTATTGCCGCATGTATCCGGTCTTAAGGGGCCCTTTGGATGTCTCAATCGCGCGCGTTATGGAATTAGTTGGGGCGCCATGGGAGCCGCTGAATTTTGCTGGCATGCCGCGCGTCAATACGGGCTTGATCGCAAACAGTTCAACAAACCTTTGGCTCAAACCCAGCTCTTCCAAAAGAAACTTGCCGATATGCAAACAGAGATTTCTTTAGGTTTGCAAGCGTCCTTAAGAGTTGGGCGCCTCATGGATGAGGCTAATGCAGCACCTGAAATGATCAGCATTGTAAAGCGTAATAACTGCGGCAAAGCACTTGAAATCGCGCGTATGTCACGTGACATGCATGGTGGAAACGGGATATCAGAAGATTTCCAAGTGATGCGGCACATGAGCAACCTTGAAACGGTGAATACCTATGAGGGAACTCACGACGTTCATGCCTTAATTCTTGGACGAGCACAGACGGGTCTTCAGGCATTTTTCTGATCCAAGCCCCGGATTGTGTTTCGAAAAAAATCTATAATTGCAGACCTAAAGTGTGCGATTTTCAGATTATGAAATTCTTATAAGGCACTGTAATAGAATTGTTTTTAATTATTGGCAATATCTTGGTCGTTTTTCAATTTCACAGTTGAAACCTTTACAATAGTGCCGCCAATTTGCCTTGAAATGACGTTTGCAGCGCTTTATTCGCGCTCGCAAGGGATTATTTATGTCTTATACCGGTTGGGCAAAGGGCCTTAGCATGACCAACGATCCCCTCGTCGTATTCACTCCATCTGGGAAACGGGGACATTTTCCCGCAGGCACACCTGTTTTAACAGCAGCTCGTCAGCTGGGAGTTGACCTAGACAGCGTTTGCGGTGGGCGGGGCATTTGCAGCAAATGTCAAATTTCCCCGTCTTTCGGCCAATTCCCAAAGCATGGCGTGACAGTAACAGAAACAGCAGTTTCAGAATGGAATGCCGTAGAGCAACGGTATCATGATAAAAGAGGCCTCAAAGAAGGACGCAGGCTTGGCTGTCAGGCCAAGATCATGGGTGATTTGGTAATCGACGTTCCGGCTGAAAGCCAAGTACACAAGCAAGTCGTGCGCAAGGCAGCAAGTACCAGAGTCATTAAGATAAACCCCGCTACGCGTCTTTATTATGTTGAGGTAGCGGAGCCGGATATGCATGAACCAAATGGGGATTTTGAACGCCTAAGCCACGCACTCAAAAATAAATGGGATGTTCCAACACCAACCTGTGACCTAAGTATCCTGAAAACTCTTCAACCTACCCTGAGAAAAGGAAAATGGCGGGTCACTGTTGCAATTTACAATGACAAAACTGGTGATGCGCCGCGTATTACTGGGCTTTGGCCAGGCCTTAACGAAGAGGGCATATTTGGACTGGCGATTGATCTCGGATCCACGACAGTGGCAGCCCATCTTTGTGATCTAAAAAGCGGAGAGGTTGTTGCGAGTTCAGGTATTATGAACCCGCAAATCCGGTTTGGCGAAGATCTAATGAGTCGCGTCAGCTACGCCATGATGAATAACGGAGGCGATGGTGAAATGACAGATTCGGTGCGAGACGCGATCAATGTTTTAATAGATAAACTTGCAAAGGAAGCCTCTGTCGATAATGCACGAATCTTAGAGGTTGTCTTCGTATGTAACCCTGTAATGCATCATTTGCTTTTGGGAATTGATCCTGTTGAATTGGGGCAGGCGCCCTTTGCTTTGGCGTCCTCTGGAGCACTCAACTGCAGGGCACAGGATTTAGGTTTATCAAAAATGGCACCAGCGGCACGGTGCTACATTCTGCCCTGTATTGCGGGGCACGTGGGTGCAGATGCAGCAGCGGTTGCCTTGTCTGAGGAGCCGAATAAGTCGAAAGACCTTGTCCTCGTTGTTGATGTTGGCACAAATGCCGAAATCCTTCTGGGAAATGAGGCGCGCGTTCTAGCCTGTTCGTCGCCAACGGGTCCTGCATTTGAAGGAGCGCAAATCAGCTCCGGGCAACGCGCAGCACCTGGAGCGATTGAGAGGATCGAAATTGATCCGGTCACCAAAAAGCCTCGCTTTCGGGTGATAGGTTGTGACATCTGGTCTGATGAGAAGGGGTTTTCTAAAGCGACGGCTACAATCGGAATTACTGGCATCTGCGGCTCCGGTATTATAGAGGCCGTGGCAGAGTTACGCATTGCAGGATTAATGGACGAAAGCGGTCTGCTTGGTTCAGCTGAAGCAACTGGGACGAAAAGGATGATTCTAGAAGGGCGAACATATTCTTATGTGATCCATGATGCTCAAGCAGAAGGGGGCGCAAGAATAACCATAACTCAAGGTGATATACGTGCTATTCAGCTTGCCAAATCCGCCCTCTATGCGGGTGCACGCCTGCTTATGGACGAAATGAAGGTCGACAAAGTCGACCGTGTGGTATTGGCGGGTGCTTTTGGAGCGCATATTTCTAGCAAACATGCGATGGTGCTAGGCATGATACCCGATGTACCTTTGGAGAAAGTCTTTTCCGCCGGCAATGCCGCTGGTACAGGTGCACGTATTGCGCTTTGTAATATTTCAGCGCGTGCTGGTATTGAAAAAACAGTTCGCGAAATTATCAAGATTGAAACTGCCATTGAGCCAAAATTTCAGGATCATTTTGTTGCAGCAAACGCAATTCCCCATAAAGTTGATACTTTTGATGAGCTAAGCAAAGTTATTAAACTCCCAAATATTTCTTTCAATACGAGACCCAGCGATACTGCGCAAGGTACAGGGCGTCGCAGAAGACGGCGCAGATAGCTTTGCTCTTTCCTTTTACCTAAGATAATGAGATAGACACTTGCCAAGGGTTCCCTGCCAAAAGGATAAAACAATGCAGATTCGCGAGGCTCTTACCTTTGACGATGTTTTGTTGCTACCCGGAGCGTCTAACGTGCTCCCAAATACAGCTGACACCAAAACGTGTGTTACAAAATCTATTTCACTAAATATTCCTTTGCTAAGCTCGGCGATGGATACGGTCACAGAATCACGTATGGCGATTACAATGGCGCAGGCAGGCGGTATGGGCGTCATTCACCGCAATTTGAATACAGAACGACAAGCCCGTGAGGTTAAACGCGTCAAACGCTTTGAAAGCGGTGTTGTTTATAACCCAATAACCCTTAAGCCTGATCAAACTTTGTCGGATGCAAAAGAGTTACAGGAACGATATAGCGTGACAGGTTTCCCAGTTGTGGATGATCAAGGAAAGCTTGTGGGTATTGTTACAAACCGCGATATGCGCTTTGCCAGTCAAAGCGAAACTCCTGTTCGCACCATGATGACACACGAGAATTTAGCGGTACTAAAGGAGCCAGCTGATCGGGGCGAAGCTATAGGTCTAATGAAAGCACGCCGTGTTGAAAAACTCTTGGTTACAGATCAGAATGGTAAATTGACAGGTCTTTTGACGCTAAAGGACACACAGCTAGCCGTTTTAAACCCTACCGCCTGTAAAGATGATTTGGGACGACTGCGCGTTGCAGCAGCATCAACAGTTGGCGATGTTGGATTCGAGCGAAGCGAAGCCTTGATTGACGCGGGTGTGGACATAGTGGTTATTGACACAGCACATGGACATTCAGAAGGCGTTTCCAAAGCAGTGACACGTATCAAAAAAATATCGAACGCGATACAAGTAGTGGCAGGCAATGTGGCAACAGCAGAAGCGACTAAAGCTCTAATTGGTGCGGGTGCAGATGCGGTCAAAGTTGGTATTGGTCCCGGCTCCATTTGTACGACGCGGATTGTTGCAGGCGTAGGTGTACCACAACTTACAGCGATCATGGCATGCGTTGAGGCAGCCGGATCGACTCCAATCATTGCCGATGGTGGGATTAAATATTCTGGTGATTTTGCTAAAGCAATTGCTGCAGGTGCATCCTGCGCAATGGTGGGCAGTATGGTTGCAGGTACTGACGAAAGCCCAGGCGAATTGATTCTTTATCAGGGACGATCGTTTAAATCCTACCGTGGTATGGGGTCGATGGGGGCGATGGCGCGTGGGTCAGCGGATCGGTATTTTCAAAAAGACGTTGCAGGAGATAAGCTTGTTCCCGAAGGTATCGAAGGGCAAGTACCCTACAAAGGCTCCGCTAATACGGTGATCCATCAAATGGTTGGCGGATTGCGTGCAGCCATGGGGTATACCGGATGCGCCACAATTAATGCGATGCGCAAAAACTGCCAATTTGTGAAAATTACAGGCGCAGGGTTAAAAGAAAGCCACGTGCATGATGTGCAAATCACACGCGAAAGCCCGAACTATCGCAGTGTGTAAGCAATGACGCCAGCAGCCCGCGTACAGGCGGCTATAGATATCTTAGATACAGTTTTGGAAAATGGTTTCCACTCAGAACTCGCGTTGAAAGCATGGGGGCACGACAACCGCTATGCTGGATCCAAGGATCGCGCGGCGATCCAAGATCATGTTTATGATGCTTTACGCAATTTACGCACCTTTGCAGCCTGGGGCGGTTCCATGACTGGGCGGGCTATTCTTATTTCTGCATTGCGTGAGGCTAGTATAGAGCCCACTACAATCTTTACAGGTCAGCGTTTTGCACCCCTTCCATTGACACAAGGTGAAAACATAAAACGCAATAGGTTAAGCTCGAAGGAATCATTTAATCTACCAAATTGGCTTTGTCCCATATGGAAAAAAGATCTTGATTATAAAGCGGAAGATGTGGCGTTGGCGCTAACTAGTCGTGCACCAGTTTTTTTACGTGTGAACTCTCAAAAAACCTCACGAGCACAGGCGATAAATAAATTGAGAGACGAGGGCATCATTTGTGATGCGCATCGAGGTGTGCCTTCAGCCCTCGTTGTTAAGACTGGTCAACGCGGCATTAAGCACTCTAAAAGTTATTTGGAGGGCTTTGTCGAACTTCAAGATGCATCCAGTCAATTAAGTGTTTGTCGGCTTCACAAAACAATCTCTGGCCCTTTTCTGGATTACTGTGCAGGAGCTGGCGGAAAAACACTAGCTTTAGCGAACCATTTTAGAGAATGTATCTATGCCCACGACGGGATTCCAAAACGATTAAGACCGCTCGAAGCTCGCGCAAGGCGGGCAGGGGCGAAAGTTATGTTATTAAATGGCAATTCACTTAAATGCGGACATTATGGATTAGTGTTTGCTGATGTTCCCTGTTCTGGTAGTGGGACTTGGCGCCGAGATCCCACGGGAAAATGGCGCCTACAACCGGATGAACTAAAAGATCTAATAACGCTTCAATACTCAATTCTGACCAAAGCAAAACGGTTCCTAAGATCTGGTGGGCTTTTGGTCTACGCAACTTGTTCCGTTTTGAGACGCGAAAATACTGATCAAATAAAAAAATTCCTAACAGAGTATCCGCAGTGGCGCGTTTTACATGAAAACCAGATTTACCCATCAGATAACGGAGATGGATTTTACTTTTGTTATTTGCAAAAACCTTACATCTCACTAAATCTTGACACTGGGTAACTGAAAAACTTTAGTTTCGGTCTTAAGTAAAAAAGTTAAAAGGGGGAGTTGGCGATTACATATTACCATTAATTTTAAAACGAGCGGCTGTTACCTATTCAACTTTCGAACTGCCTAATATTCATGTTCTGTGGACCACTGTGTAGTACTTGAATTTCATTTAGCTAGTGAGGTGAAAACGCGCTTTGTGAGCGAACGTAGGATAATTTCCTTGTCGTATATAAATTTGCGCAAGACATTAGTAAAATCTAAGATGCTAAATTTTGGAATTGTACAATTTTACCAAAACCATTTTTCATAAATAATTGATTGACGGTTATGGTTCTCAATATCCACCTTTGTAGGTATCTTAGAGCGAGACTTTGGAGCGGATAAGTTAATCAATTACCATTAGGCTTACATAATACAGTTTCAGCCTATAGCTATTTTCTTTAAAGTGATGCGATTAATTGGTGGTGTGCGGCAAGCATTTTAAGCTCATATTCAGAAAGAGAGTAGGGCGAAGAATCAAAACGCTTTTCGAGCGCAACACTCCCCCAAATAACCGTCATTAAATATTGATCAGCCTGTGACATAAGTCGCTCCTTTGATAAACTTCGTTACGGTAAAATTCTGATTTTGTTTAATACTGATACGACTCTAGAAATCGAAAAATGGTAAAAAGCCAAATCAAAAAAAGCGACTTGTTTCAAATACTGATTGACCACAAAAAATTATTAGGCGACCCAGTTGGGGTTTTGGCCTGAATGTTGCAACGTCTTATCCAAAGCAGATTGGATAAATACCATGGTAGAAATCAGTAATGCGGGCATAAATAACTACGTTTCACAACAGGCTGCACAGCATACAACCCAACAAACAGCACAAACTGTGAGAAGTGATGATTCGCAGAGAACAAAGGAAAAGGCCAAATCCCCTGCATCTCAGCGGGGTGTGATTGTTCAGATTAGCAAAGAAGCCCGTGACTTGGCCAAAGCTGCAAGTGCAGAAGATAATACACAAAGCGCCTTGCATTCGAACAGAACTCATAAGCATTTTCAAACTGCCATCGTTAATGCAAAACAGCGCCAAATCGAACTTCAGAAAGACGCCGATCAAAGCGACGCAGTCAGTGCTGATCGGCAAAATCATGAATTTATGGTTAAGGATGTGCTGGCTGCGTGATACAAATAAAGCAAAGTCTAATGCATCCTATTCCGAGGCCACTTTCACTAAAAAATAATAATCTATGTCAGTAATCACGCTAGGCCTTATCTAAGGAAATCCATCGGGTCGACGCTTTCAAAGCCGTTCCGAACCTCAAAATGTAAATACGCAGGGTTTCCGTCCCTCACCTTTCCAATAGGTTGACCACGCTTCACAATGGCTCCCTTTGATACAGAGATATTTGCCACATTGGCGTAAACTGTAAGTATGTTATCTGCGTGTTTAATTACAACAATTGGAACTTGATCCGCATCTGCAGTAATCGCTGCAACTGTTCCATCTTCTGCGGCGACAATAGTACTTCCAGGCGCTGCACTGAGATCAATGCCATCCGTTTTGTTTTTCACATATTCACGAATAATCTTTCCATTGACTGGATATGCAAACCGTCCACGGGTAGGCGTGGCTATTTCCGGTTTGGTTTTGTCAGATTGTGTTGTTTTTTGCTTTATTTCGTTTTCCGGAAGTGGATCCTTCGCGCTTGGGGGTGCGGGCGTCATGCTACCCTCACCAGGTTTTTTTGGCGGTTTAACTGAAACCTCTGTCGTTGGTGGCATCATATTAGTCAGAGGAATGAGAAGATATTGGCCCTCTCTAATGGTGAAATCCGCATCAATTGCATTCCACTCAGCTAAAGATCTGATAGACACATTATACAGTCTTGAAATCGTAAACGCCGTCTCACCACGTTTCACTTTGTGACGAATTGGCTCAGAAGCATTTACTTTGTCTTGAGGTGTCTCGGATTTTGCTGTTGTAGGCCAACCAGGCGTCGTCTCCTTCAAAGCACTTTGTGCAATTTCAGCGACATCTACCAGCTCTTTAACAAGAGGGGCGTCTGCCTGTGAAATTCTACTTGGCAACGCAATTACTTCACCCGCGCGCAATCTTGCAGACGCCTTGATTCCATTATATTCTGCCAACGCCTGCGCATCGACGGCAATACGCATCGCTAATTTATCAAGTGTATCCCCAAATCGCGCAATTGCTACTTGATAATTTGGGTATGTGATAATGCCACGAGCATCAGGTTTTGGCCGTTGTTCCAAAACACCCCTTGCTGCTTCTGAGGTACCATATTGGTTTTCCCTCAAGTCCAGATCAAAATCTGAAGTATTGCAACCAACAAGTGCAACGCATGCCACCATGATCCAAAGACCAAGCGTATTACTGTTTGATCGACGCATTTTTATACTCCTTGATGGTCATTTGTGCGTTGACTGGCATAATTATTTTTATCGATACTTAGTTCTATACTAATCGTCTTTTCCCAATCCTTCAACGAGAGGAACAAATCTAACATCACGAATATCCTCATAATCGTATCCAGATTTTGTCCTTATGACTTTGATCAAGCTTTGAACAGAATCAGATTGCCCAACGGGCAGCACCATTACACCCCCAATTTTCAGCTGTGACAAAAGTGGGCCAGGTGGGTCTTCGGCGGCGGCGGTTAAAATAATTTTGTCAAAAGGAGCTTGATCTGGCAATCCTCTGCTACCATCAGCATAAATAGAAATAATATTTGTTGTCTTCAGAAATTCAAATATCTGCTTGGACGACATCACTAGGCTTTTGTATCGCTCCACCGTGTACACCCGACGGGCAAGATGGCTTAAGATGGCGGCCTGATAACCGGAACCTGTTCCAATTTCCAGAACAGTGTCTCTAGCCGTGACTTGAAGCGCTTGGGTCATCATACCGACTACCGACGGCTGAGAAATCGTTTGCCCAGACCCGATTGGTAAAGGCATATCCTCATAGGCACGATCGGCAAACAAGCCTTTTACAAAAAAACCACGATCTACTTTTTCCATCGCTGTTAAAACGCGTTTATCAGTTACACCGCGGGAGCGGATAGCAAATAAAAACTGCATCGTCTGCTCAGCGCTACGGGTCATTCTCCGACCTGCAGTGCCTTAAGAATCTGATGGGCTGTTAAATCAGCGGTCATAGGTGTGATGGAAATATACCCATCCATATTCATTGCAGCATCACTCCCATCGTTCGTTTGAAGCTGCTGATTACTTCCCGCTACGAAAAGGAACTCTCGGCTTGACGGAGAAGTCACCGGCTTTACCGAAAATTGCTGATCTTGCCGATATCCTTGATGGGTGAACCTTATGCCTTTGACATCGGATGCTGGGCAGGGTGGAAAGTTAACATTGTAAAACAAATGGTAAGACCCTTTAGGAGTGACATCGACTGATAAAATTTTATTTATAACCTCTGGTCCAAAACGTTCGGCAGCTTCAAAAGGATTCTCACACGCTACGTTTTTAGGACCCAAATACTGGGAAAGTGCGATAGACAGAATACCCTGCAGCGCTCCTTCAATAGCAGCACCCAAAGTACCAGAATAAAGCGCATTTTCAGCCGAATTGTTGCCTCTGTTTACACCTGAAAGAATTAGATCAGGGAGCCCCTCTTTTATGACATGATGTACACCTGCAAGGACACAGTCTGCGGGGCTCCCCTCTATGCTAAACGTTTGCTTCTCCAGCTTGGAGATCAGAACAGGAGATGACAGGCTAATGCAATGCCCCACGCCCGATTGCTCTGTTGCAGGCGCCACCACCCAATGATCATTAGGGTCTTCTGTCAACTGCGACGCTATTTTTTTAAGAGACTTTAAGCCTGGAGCGTTAATACCGTCATCATTGGTAATGAGAATTTTCATAAAAGTTCCTTTTTCGTCGCCCTTTGTGCATAAACTAGGACAAAGCCTCGGGCAAGGCTTCACCAGGTGTCATAAGTTCAACACGGTCTTTTGATTATGGTAAATTTTGAGGTCTGTAAATTTTATAATATTTCAGTTGTGTACAACAAGAAACAGATGTTCATCTTGATCCGTCGGAAAAATATAGTTAGTTCAAAGCGTTTTTAATCACTGGATAATCCATGACTAGTTTTCTGAAACACAATACAGCTCAAAATGACCGTTATTGGGATTTGGATGCTTTACGGGGTCTTGCGATCCTAGCGATGATAATTTTTCATCTCATATTTGATCTGAGTTATTTTGGACTCATTTCGGCGGATACAATTTACAAACCAGGATGGGTGTTCTTTCAGCAGATAATCGCAGGAATCTTTTTATTTGTAGCAGGCGTGGGATTTGATCTTTGTCACGGACAGCGTATTAAATGGCAGTATATCAAACGGCGCATGCTTATTTTGGGGTTGTTGTCTGCTTTGATCAGCGGTGTGACTTTTATTATTTTTGGTCCGTTTTGGATAAAATTCGGGATTTTACATTGTATTCTCGCATCAAGCCTTATTGCCAGTTTGATCGTTATTTTATCTACATTTCGCATGTTTATTCTTATAGCGTTTCTTGCTGCTTTTTATCTTTATCTCAATCCACCTGTGGCGATACCTAGTTCATTTGATTTTCTGATAACGACAATTCACCCGCACTACAGCGTCGATTACCGTCCAATTTTTCCTTGGCTAATCGTTTTTTTGGTTGGGATGCTAGCTTCGCGTATAATTTGGCGATCAGGTAGACCGAAATTTTTTTATAATTTAAAATTAATTAACTCTCTCAAGATATTGATTTTTATAGGTGAAAATAGCTTACTTATATATATAATTCACCAACCAATTTTGTTCTCTGTTTTGTATGGATACGTATTTCTTGGCTAAATTCGTCTCATTGAATTAACATAATACTTATTATACGAAATTTTTTAGAGCATGTATTGCTCTGGTAAACCCTCTTACTCTCCAACCTTCCATCTCATTTATGAATACCATCCATCAACAAGTTTCGTTTTGCTTTATTATTAAATGTCTTCATTTCTGCAGTGATAAGTTTGTTACCAAATATGCTTTTCTTTCTTTAATCCCTTGCTAAAGTTTGCTTTTCAATTTCATCAATACAAATCATCCGGCATTTGTTAATTTGGCAATATTTAATCCCAGTTGGAATTAAATCAAAAATCTCACCAATAAAATTTGTGTACACGGTTGGTAAACTTATTGGGCATAAGCCCAGCTAGAAAGTCGTGATTGATAAAGCCAAATAACGAATCAAATTCAATCGTCATGATAATGTAACTGTATGTTTAAAGAATTTTCTGCATTTTGTAGTAGAGCACCAAGGCTTTTTACGACTTCTAAACCTGTTCAATTGATTAACATCTACTAACCAAATAATATTTTCACCGTCTTGGGGAGTTAAGCTTATTTATTACCATTCTTTTGTAGATTTATCTTTCCAAAAGCGATGCCATTAGAACGGAATCTCCCATCGATGGTCACAATGCGCCCTATTTTTACGTGCCAAATAGTACATTGCTATATTGCCGTTTCAGCCAATTCCTTCAGCACCGCAACAAATGCAAATTCACTGAGCCGTTGGAAAAATTTCGAAATTCTTGACAAAATTACTGAAATAGTAAGAAAATTTTTCCCGTGGTATAGCTAATCCAAATCCGCCGCTCTATATCCCTGAACAGTGGCGCTATTGTAATTTTGAAAGCTAGGTCGCCCTGAAAATAACATAAAATTCCGACTTTCCTTAATATATCAGGATTTAATCATATGTCGCTAAGACCTGTTCTTTCGTCAACAGCTGCCACACCAACACTTGAAGGGGCAGGTGTAAACCTTCACCGCGCATTCGGGTTTTCAGACCCCACTGCCCTTGATCCATTTTTGTTGTTTGATGACTTTAGAAACGATGATCCAGAACGATATTTAAACGGATTTCCATGGCATCCACATCGGGGCATTGAAACAATTACGTATGTGATAAAGGGTACTGTCAATCATAGCGACAGCCTCGGGAACAGCGGAATACTTGGCGCCGGTGATATCCAATGGATGACCGCAGGTTCGGGCATCATGCATCAGGAAATGCCCAACGGAAACGACAAGGGCCAGATGCATGGATTTCAACTCTGGGCAAATCTTCCAGGCAGCTTAAAGATGACGGCCCCGCGTTATCAAGACGTTAAAGCCAAAGAGATACCAGAAGTTATCGATAACGATGGGACGCGGGTTAAGATCATTACTGGATCTTTTTGGGGAAAAACAGGACCTGCAGACGGGATTGCAGCAGATCCTCTTTACCTTGATATTTTCGTACCGGCTGGAGTGCAGAAAAGGTTTTCAATAGACACCTATCGCAACACATTTGCTTATATTTTTGAGGGTGAAGGAAGGTTTGAAGATGCCTCTGTGCCGCGAGGGATCCTTTTGGAAAAAGAAGTCATGGGTGAAGAACTCAATATCCGAGATATGTCTGGTAATCGCACATTAGTGCGATTTGGAACCGGTGATGAAATTGCCGTACAAGCGGGCGATCATGGCATTCGTTTTTTACTGGTTGCGGGAACCCCTATTCAAGAACCAGTGGCATGGCACGGTCCCATCGTGATGAATACACGAGAAGAATTATTGCTGGCCTTTGATGATTTACGGAACAACCGCTTCATCCGCGGACAAGGACATCAAACTTAACCACTCAGCATGAAAGGTTTTCTCTATGGGTCTGTTACAAAATGGTAAATGGGTGGATCAATGGTATGATACTGCCTCGACTAGTGGACGTTTCATTCGTAAAGACAGTCAATTCAGAAACTGGATCACCATCGATGGGTCACCAGGCCCGAGTGGAGCAGGCAGCTTTCAGGCGGAAAAAGATCGCTACCACCTTTACGTCTCTCACGCATGCCCGTGGGCCCATCGCACTATGATCTTTCGGTCCCTTAAAGGCTTGGAGGATATAATAAGTCATTCCGTTGTACATTGGCTGATGCTAAAAGAGGGCTGGACTTTTGATGCGGGAGAGGGCGTTATCCCCGACCTATTAAATCATGCGACAAAATTACATCAAATTTATACAAAAGCGGATGCAGCATATTCTGGTCGCGTCACCGTGCCAGTGCTATGGGATAAGAAACAAAATACAATTGTTTCTAACGAGAGCTCTGAAATTATTCGAATGTTCAACTCTGCCTTTGATCATATCGGAGCAAAAGAAGGTGATTATTATCCCGAAGCAAAACGTGAGGAAATCAATGCACTCAATTCGCGTATCTATTCTACGTTAAATAATGGAGTTTACAAAGCGGGATTTGCAACAACGCAAATTGCCTACGAGGAGGCTGTTGTACCACTGTTTGAAACACTCGATTGGTTAGAGGCTATTGTAAGAAAGCAACCATACCTTACGGGAGAACGGATCACAGAGGCAGACTGGCGCTTATTCACCACTTTGATACGTTTCGATCCAGTCTATTTTGGCCACTTCAAATGTAACTTACGCCGGATTGCCGACTACAATGCCCTCAGCACCTATGTTGACAAACTTCTAAATATGCCTGGTATTAAAGACACTGTGAATATCCGGCACATTAAAGATCATTATTACCAAAGCCATCAAACCATCAACCCATCAGGTGTTGTTCCACTTGGTCCAGTATAAGATTGCAAACGTTATTCTTAAAAACTGGCGTAATAAAACATAGACCTTAGCACTAAAGCATTGCTAGACCAGTTAACCGATGTGATGAGACTATTCTATTGCATGCTCTTTCTCAAAAGCGTATCCTTCAATTGCTCTTTGAGCTATGGACATAAATGCGCTCGTAATAAGCGGATCGGACCCGGGGGCGGTACCCGGCGACTCCACCAAAAACCGGTCATTTGACGGATACGGGGTCGAAATAGGATCGACGAACGTCTAAAGGAGTTAGCTTTGTCTCGGCGAGACACCACCGCATCGGTTCAAACAGTACAATTGCAAATGACAATCGTGCTCCAGTAGCGATGGCTGCGTAAGCAACCGGAGTTATTGAAACTTTAAGTCCTGAAGCCTAGCAGCGTCAGGCGGGGTTCGCAGGCGCCTGGCAACAGAAGCCTGCACCTATGCTTTTATCTCGCAAGGCTATAAACTTTAAATTGTCTTTCCAATATTGCGTATGGTTTTTTATTTGTACTGGTTCTTTTAGAGCCTGCAGGTAAATATGCATCAGTTTCGCTTTAAAATTTGAAGTTTATATATTTTCCAACTGCCAATTTATGCTATGCTGGAAGACAAAGGAAAGGCTATGACTGGCACTCTCGATTACGGCAGTATTATGAACAAAGCGATGCGCTTTTTCGTACAACAGGTTTTGCAAGAGGTGTCTGAAAATGGGCTCCCTGGAGAGCATCACTTTTTCATCACACTTGATACGACACATCAAGGCTTAGAAATGGCACCCTGGCTGCTTGATCGCTATCCCAAGGAGATAACCATTGTAATGCAACACTGGTTTGATAATTTAAAAGTTTGCGATGCGGGATTTGCCGTCACATTAAATTTTGGCAACAATCCAGAACCTCTTTATGTTCCTTATGCTTCGATTATCACATTTGTTGACCCTTCTGTGGAATTCGGCGTAAAATTTGAACACACAGATGGAGCGTACGGCTGCGATGAAGCACAACTGACCTTAGACCGTACCACAGAAGGTAAAGTGGCTAAAAATAACGAACAGTACGGAAAAGGCAGCACAGCGAAGTCAGAGGTAATAAAAGATATAAAGGCCGATGTCGTGGACCTAGATGCATTTCGTAAATCCTAAAGAAATGGACTGACGCTATATAAACCAACCTGTTACTTATAATCATATTGCAAGTTTCACGCTCCCTGCCCTATACAAACGCCCAAACCTAAAGCTACTGTTTGATAACATCAAACCAGATTAAATCTTAATCATTACCCGTATTTGATGGAGTTCAATATGAAACAAACCCGCATAGAAACCGACACCTTTGGACCCCTAGAGGTTCCTGCCGATAAATACTGGGGTGCTCAGACCCAAAGATCAATTCGGAACTTCCCAATTGGTTGGGAAAAGCAGCCTGTCAGCATCGTGCGTGCGCTTGGTGTAATTAAACAGGCATGTGCAGAAGCAAACAAAGCGTCGGGCAAATTAGATGCTGAACGCGCGGATGCAATTATCCAAGCGGCCTCAGAAGTGGTGTCAGGCAAATTTGATGACAATTTTCCACTAATGGTCTGGCAGACAGGATCAGGAACGCAATCCAATATGAACGCAAACGAAGTGATTGCGAACCGTGCCATTGAGATCATGGGTGGTGTCATCGGGTCCAAGGACCCCGTACACCCAAACGATCATTGTAACATGGGCCAGTCTTCAAACGACACGTTTCCCACCGCGATGCATATCGCGACTGCGATGATGGCCCACGATGTTCTTTTGCCAGGGCTGCAAAAATTAGAAAGTGCGTTAAATGAAAAGGTCATAGATTTTGCAGGGATTATAAAAATTGGGCGTACCCATACACAAGATGCAACGCCCCTAACGCTGTCGCAGGAATTTTCAGGTTACGTACATCAAGTAAAAATGGGTGTTAAGCGCGTTAAAAAATCACTTGAAGAGATTTATGAATTGGCTCAAGGGGGCACTGCTGTAGGGACAGGCCTTAATACCAAAAGAGGATGGGATACCAATGTTGCGGCAAATATGGCCCGTATTGCCGGGCTTCCCTTCGTCACAGCCCCAAATAAATTCGAAGCCCTCGCTGCCCATGATGCCATGGTTGAAATTTCAGGCAGTTTAAAAACAGTGGCGGCAAGTCTCTTCAAAATTGCAAATGATATCCGTCTTTTGGGATCCGGTCCACGCTGTGGATTAGGAGAATTGATTCTGCCAGAAAACGAGCCGGGCAGTTCGATCATGCCTGGTAAGGTGAACCCCACTCAATGCGAATCGATGACGCAGGTGTGCGCTCATGTAATCGGAAATGATGCCGCCGTAGGCTTTGCGGGCAGTCAGGGCCATTTTGAGTTGAATGTATATAAACCGATGATAGCTTACAACGTTTTGCAATCCATGCGGCTCTTGGGGGATGCCTGTTCCACCTTTACAGACAATCTTGTGGTTGGGCTAAGGGCTGATGAAAAACGAATTGACAAATTGATGCGGGAAAGCCTTATGTTAGTGACCGCCCTTGCGCCCCAAATCGGCTATGACAATGCTACAGCGGTGGCAAAAACCGCTCATAAAAACGGTACTACTCTTAAAGAAGAAGCCATCTTTTTGGGTTTTGTGGACGAAGACACCTTTGACACGATCGTGCGTCCCGAAAATATGATTGGTCCCAAGGCATGAACACACTCATTAATCTAAACAAACATAAGAACACAAAACGAGCGTAGGCAAAAAAGTCCAAGCAGCAGAAAATTGAGTAAAATTGTGATGTCTCAAGAAAAAAACAATAAAGTCAACCTTAAGGTCCCGAAAGAGTGTATCCGATCTGGACGATCACAAGAGAGACGGATGAGCCTGCGCCCTCAAAAACGATCCCTAAATTTACGAGGTCATCAAACCAGTGTGACATTAGAGGATCGTTTCTGGAATGCATTCTGCGACATTGCAAAAAGTAAAAATATCCCAATCAACACATTAGCAGCAGAGATTGATGCTAAACGAAACTTTGATTCAGGCCTTGCCAGTACAATCCGCGATTATGTGCTACGCTATTATATGGACAAAGATTGAATTATAATAAACAACCGGTGATCTGTATTGAGGCCGCGTATCCTATTTCAAATTTAAGAAAAGTCCCTTGCGCTGCCCGCTAAGCGAAATGCGCGAAGGGCGTGGATCTATCGCAATCCGCAGAACAAACGTGATAGGTTTTTAAATACATTTTACAATAAAAAGATGCTTTCGATGAACACAAAACCTGCGGACGGACATACATTTGATCCAACGAAAAGGGGTACGAAGACCTGTCTTTGACAGATTTTTCTTTCTTCATTTTAACACATTACCGGATTAAAATCATTCGAATAGTCCCAAAACCAATTTTGTCGGTGAACGTGCCACGGGTAAATCACAATCTTACCGCACCTTTTCAGCACTCCGTCGTGCAACATTTCTGTTTGTGTCGTTTCGCGCAACATCATCGGCACCAACAGATAAGGATAAAATCACTCATGAATAGCCGTACGCGTCTGAGTCAAACATTAAATCTTCTTAAATAAGGAATGTAAAAGACGCTGCGCCTCACCCAATTGCATTTTTCAATGTCGACAGTCACATCTTGAAAGTTTTGGGTTATAAAGGCTAACCAAAGCTGCCCAAGCTTGGAAATGTCTCTAATATCCAAAAAGAAAAATTTGCAAACCCTCCGGTCAAGATCATAAAACCAATTGTCCAAAGCAAAAGCCCCATGATGCGCTCGATAATCTGCATATTCTTCTTTAGCCAGTTAAGCGTGGTCGAAAGGCGGCTCAAAAATAGTGCCACCAATAAGAAAGGCACGCCAAGTCCAAGTGCATAGAAGGCCAAAAGTGATGTACCCCGCACAAGCGATCCCTCACTTGCGGCCAATGTAAGGATTGACGCGAGCTGTGGTCCGATACAGGGTGTCCACCCAAATGCAAATGCCAATCCAAGCACATATGCCGCGAATGCGGAACCATTTTGGGAGGAGGCTTCAAATCGTGCTTCCCGTTCCAAAAGTCTGATCCGGATTATTCCCAAGAAATGTAATCCAAAACCCATCACCAATAGGCCCGCAATAGTGTTTAATTTATTCTGATAGCTTAAAAATATGGTGCCAAGCGCAGAGGCTGTGAAACCCAGAATCAGAAAGACTGTGGACAATCCGAGTACAAAAAACAATGCTGGCAAAAACATAGAATTGGGTTTTTCATTATCTATTGCATCCTTAATAGAAATTCCGCTCATATAGGCGAGATACGGTGGCACGATTGGCAAGACACACGGACTTAAAAACGATACGATTCCAGCCAAAAATGCAAGGCTTAGGGCGGGGACTAAAGTCGCGTCAATTATTTCGATCCCAAACATGCTCAATCCTTAACGAAATATATTACCTGCGTCACGGTGCTCTTTGCTCAAATATCCGTATGGACAAGATACTGACTTAAGACTATTTATCTTGTATGATACATCAACTCGATGCAAGAGGCCTCTTGTGCCCATTACCCGTATTAAAAGCGCGTAAGCGTTTATTGCCTCTTTCACGGGGAGATGTATTACAAGTACTGGCAAATGACCCCGCCGCTTGGGTCGATTTCCCGTTGTTTTGTCAAGAAGATGGGCATGTCCTTAAGGATATTCGAGAGCTTGAACACGGGACCACGCTTTATCTGATCGAAAAATCATAGTCCCTCCTGCCCGTGTCAACCGCGCGACCACCATCCCCGACGACGCGGCTTTTTCTCAGTTTCTTGATTTTCAAGCGTTTGGGAAACCTCTGCCGCTTCGCCAGCCTCAAGTGCAGATTCTGCATTTGCAGAAGCCTCTGGCTTTACCGCTTCCAGTTTTCCTTCGTCCGCATTTACATCTCCGGCAAGGCCTTTCAGCTCCTCGGTCTTGGATGCCTTCGGTTTTCTAGACGCACGCTTTTTCTTGGGCCTTTCATCTTCGGATTTTTTGCCACTTGCCTCCGCAAGCTCTAGATTTTTCCTATAAATAATCGTTTTGGTATCAGGATCAAGCGAGTTTTTACCTACTGGATCTAAAACTTCCGTATCTTTTTCTTTAATCTTCGCCGTGCTGCGAAGTTTGCGTTTACGAGGTGTTTTCTTTTTAGGAACTTCTTCGGTGGCCTTACCGGTCCCCTCGCCATCCACCGTTGAACTTTCAGCCTCTGAATCTGCTTCATGCATTTGAACACTGTCATCATTTGACGTTTCTATCGATATGTCACTTAGCGTTTCCGAATGACTTCCTTTTTTATTTTCACCTTCGCTTGGAAACGGACCTTCAGCTGATAAAGAAACATCATCAGCCGCGGTTACGACACCATCTGCACTTGTGTCTTGTCCGCCCTCCCCTTTACCACGGCGGCGGCGGCGGCGGCGGCGGCGTTTTTTATGCCGGCCCTCGTCTCCATCCTCTTCTTCATCTGTTATAAAACCTTTCACTTCCTCTTCCGACTCTTCAGATGAAATTTTGTCAAAAAGCATTGCATCAACCGAGACGACATTCTCCTTTGGCTCAGGTACAAAGCGGCTGGCGATTTTGAACTTTTCGATTTCATATTCCGGACTGATCAGAGAAACTACACCATCAACCCGCACCGCCATCCCGTAGCGTTGTTCAATCTGGGCAATATGTTCGCGTTTTTGGTTAACCAAAAAGTTTGCGACGGACACGGGACATTTCAAAAGTATTTCACGTGAGCGTTTGCGCACACCTTCCTCTTCAATCTGACGCAGGATTGCCAAGGCGAGGCTGTCTTCCGAACGAATCAGGCCGGTACCATGACAATGAGGACAGGCCTGTGTGGTGGCTTCAAGCATACCAGGACGCAGCCTTTGACGACTCATCTCCATCAAACCGAAACCAGATATACGTCCTATCTGAATACGCGCCCGGTCTGTTTTAAGGCGATCCTTCATACGTTTTTCAACAGCGGTATTGTTGCGCCGTTCATCCATATCAATGAAATCTATAACAATTAAACCCGCAAGGTCGCGCAAGCGCAATTGGCGGGCAACTTCATCCGCCGCTTCTAGGTTTGTTTTTAAGGCGGTATCTTCTATAGACCCCTCTTTTGTGGCACGACCTGAATTAACGTCGACCGCAACCAAAGCTTCCGTCACACCAATCACAATATAACCGCCTGATTTCAGCTGCACTATTGGATTGAACATAGTACCAAGATAGCTTTCTACCTGATATCTTGCGAACAGTGGAAGCGGATCTTGATAAATTTTAACATTTTTTGCATGGGACGGCATAATCATCTTCATAAAGTCTTTAGCAATACGGTATCCGCGTTCACCTTCCACAAGCACTTCGTCGATCTCTCGATTGTACAGATCACGAATAGACCGTTTAATCAGATCTCCTTCTTCATAAATCTTGGCAGGCGCAATAGATTTTAGAGTAAGTTCGCGAATTTGCTCCCAAAGTCGTTGAAGGTATTCGTAATCCCTTTTGACTTCTGTCTTGGTCCGCTTTGCACCAGCAGTGCGAATGATAAGCCCTGCCCCCTGCGGGACTTCTATTGATCCTGCGATTTCCTTGAGTTTTTTGCGATCCGCTGCGTTAGTTATTTTACGGCTGATACCACCACCACGCGCTGTGTTTGGCATTAAAACGCAGTAACGACCGGCCAACGATAAGTAAGTGGTCAGTGCTGCGCCTTTGTTTCCGCGCTCCTCTTTAACGACTTGTACCAAAAGGATTTGGCGCATTTTAATGACTTCTTGAATTTTATAACGTCTCGGCCGAGGTTTACGCACCGGACGTAATTCAAATTCATCGTCAACTTCTGCCACATCTTCAATGCTTTCGTCCTTAGCCGATGCGTCACTGGTCCTTTCGGTTTCTTCTTTGTCGTCTGCTTCGTCTACTTCCGGATCATCAGGATCAATCGAAATATCAAGGGGAATGGATTCGACTGAGACATCTTCGTCAGTTGGATTCTCTTGGAACTCTTTTTCTGCGTCAGCACCAGATTCATTATCAAGACCATCAACAACTTCTGGTTCGTTCCCTGCTCCCTTTTCGGCCTGCGTGGATTTGTCATTATCGTATAAAGAGCCGGGTTCCTGACCATCAAGATCAATGGTTTCCATACCTGTAGCATCCGACTCAACGATCTCTTGACGCTTCACTGCATCTTTTGATTTGGTAGACTGGGCACGGCTACGCCGAGATGCGGGCCGCCGGTTTGGCTTCTCTTCATCCTCACTATTTTCCAATTCGCGCTGAGCATCTGCATAGGCCTGTTCTTCGGCCATAAGTGCTTCACGATCAGCGACAGGGATCTGGTAATAATCAGGATGAATTTCGGAAAAAGCGAGAAAACCGTGGCGATTACCGCCATATTCAACGAAGGCCGCCTGTAAAGAAGGTTCTACGCGAGTAACTTTTGCGAGATAAATATTTCCTGCAAGCTGGCGTTTGTTTTCAGATTCAAAGTCGAATTCCTCAACTTTGTTTCCATCCACCACCACGACGCGTGTCTCTTCTGCGTGGGTGGCATCGATAAGCATTTTCTTAGCCATAATGTCCAATTACAAACACACCACGAATACAACAATCGCAATTGTCGATATGATATGTTCGATTTGTTACGGGCGATGACCTCGCACTGCGGATGTCTATTTGGCCCGCTCACTTGTGCCCGTTCTGAATGTCCGTTAAGGTTCATCGCATTACTTTCCAGCGGGACATTTTTGATTTCTACTCCCGCCAATTAACTCTCTTCCACCAAAATGCTGAAAGAAGACTTTTGACCTTCTCGATCATATCAAAGCGCCCCGTCGCAATCCTACATTTTGAGGACGCGGACTTGACCGCAGCAATCTGTCTAGGTGATTTAAAAATTCAAACCACGTTCTATTACCTTATGACGTGAATTGAGAAAATGACAATGGGTATTCGTGACGAAGCCCAAAGTTATTGGCAAAACTCAGCCGATATTTCCCAATCGCTTAAAGAGACTGGAGGTATCCCAGCGGCCCCCACCCATTTTTTGAACGTCTTTATAGAACTGATCGACCACCGCAGTCACAGGTAAGGATGCTTTAACTTCATCGGCTGCAGCCAAACAAATCGAAAGGTCTTTACGCATCCAATCAACGGCGAAGCCGTGATCAAAGTGATCATCCAACATGGTTTCATGACGGTTTGACATCTGCCAGCTTCCAGCTGCACCCTGTGAAATAACTTCAACAACTGCGCGGCCATCGAGTCCCGCTTTCTGCGCAAAATGCAATGCCTCAGAAAGACCTTGCAGCAAACCGGCAATCGCAATCTGGTTGCACATTTTCGTCTTCTGACCGGCACCAGAGTCACCGATGCGGCGACATATTCGCGCGTAAACTGACATTATTGTTTCGGCGCGATAATAAGCACACGTCTCCCCACCACACATAATGGATAGCACGCCATTTTCCGCACCAGCTTGTCCACCTGAGATCGGGGCATCTACGAAATCCACACCTTTTTCACCGGCAAGAGCGTAAAGTTCTGCCGTGACTTTTGCAGAAACGGTAGTATGGTCAATATAGATAGAGCCTTTCTTCATTGTTCTCAGCGCGCCATCATCACCTAAAAACACGGATCGCAGATCATCGTCATTGCCGACGCAACTGATGACGAACTCTGACTCCGCTGCGGCCAATGCCGGTGTCGAAGCCATCTGCCCACCGTAGGTTTGAACCCAATATTCGGCCTTTGCGAGTGTGCGGTTATAGACCGTCACGTCATGTCCTGCGCGTTGAAGATGCCCTGCCATAGGAAAACCCATGACGCCCAATCCAAGAAATGTTACTTTAGCCATGTTAAATTCCTCAAAAGTGATTACCGACCTTGCTCATTTTTCCTAAACCATGCACAGCAGAAATTACAAGAGTAGTAGACTAGCTTAAAGAAAGCAGGTGAGATGGCATTTTTGTTCCGTTGGACATTTCGACTCACAGTTATTTTGATATTACTGAGCGCCTTGGCGGTTCTATTAGCCTACTATCTCGCTTCCCAGTCGCTTCCTAATTACAATAAAGAGCTTGTGCTGCAAGGGCTAAAAAGTGAATTAGAGATTGTTCGCGACACCCATAATGTTCCACATATCTTTGGTGACAATAATCAAGACGTATTTTTTGGACTTGGGTATGCACACGCACAGGACAGGCTGTGGCAAATGGCAACTATGCGCCGTCGTGCGCAGGGACGTCTTGCAGAAGTTTTTGGCATCACGTCATTTGAAAGTGATCAATTCTATCGACGGTTAGATTTCTACACTTTGGCAAGAAATTCTTATGAAGGCTTCTCAAAGTCTAGCAAAGAAATCCTCTACGCATATTCTAAAGGCATTAACGCTCGTATAAAGGAGGTAAACGCTGGCTCTTTAGGTCGCGGGGCCCCCGAAATGTTCTTTTTTGATGCCCCCTTTGCCATATGGACCCCTGTTGATTCGATCGCGATTTTAAAAATGCTGGGGGTCGAGTGGTCCGACCAAATGACTCGAGAAGTGGTTTATGCGCAAGTTTTAATGGCACTCAATAATGACAAACTGGTGCAGGATATTTTGCCAGATGTGCCAGGAAAAGCAACTCTCGTGCCGTTCAAATCACAACAAAACTCGGCGTTTCGGCTAAATCCTCAGATCTATCAAGAAGCACTTACGAGGCTCGTCATAACGAAATGGCCAAGGATAGGCTTAACCGGGGCATCAAACGCTTTTGCCGCAGCCCCAAACCGTGCTGCCGCCGGAAAGACGCTTTTGGCAAATGACTCGCATAACGCGCTTTCCGCACCTTCATTATGGTATTTAGCACGCTTAGAGCTTGAGCATGGCGGAATTATCGGGGCAAGCATACCAGGCTTACCTTTGATAATGTCTGGGCGCGGTGATGCGCTTGGTTGGGCGATCACTGCCAGTTATATTGACGATCAAGATTTGATTTTAGAAACACTCACAGCCGATCAAACCGAGTACTATGAGACAGCGGAGGGTCCTAAAAAATTTCGAAGCCGCCCGTCGATTATACAAATACGAAATCAGCCACCAGTCACCGTTATGCTGCGTTGGAGCGAAAATGGCCCAATCCTGTCACCAAGCCAGGGTAATTTATTTAAAGTCACCCATCAAAATCACGTGATCGCTTTAGCAGCGACCGCACTTCAACAAAATGATCGCTCCATTGAGGCATTTTTGAATTTGATGCAGAGTCAATCGGTGCTTGAGGCCCAAACTGCGTTGGAGACCTTCCACTCTCCTTCTTTGACTCTAACGCTTGTGGACGCGTCCAATATTGTCCTTCAAACGGCCGGCTTACGTCCTCTACGTGATCCACAACATCGCACATTTGGTCGATATCCAAGCCTGGGAAGCGAAGTACAAAACAAGTGGTTGGGATTTTTACCTGAATATAGCGGTACGCGGATCACAAATCCGTTGGATGGAATTGTGGTCACAAGTAACAACAAACTCACGGATGCGGCTTTTCCAAACCATGGTGCCTTCCAATGGGGGGATAGTCAGCGTATCCAGAGACTAAGCCGTTTGCTTAGCCAGCGTAAAGTCCATACCCACGAAAGTTTCAAAGAAACGCAGCTCGATAACGTGAGCTATACGGCGCGTACTTTGCTGCCGTTAGTGGGGGCTGATCTTTTTTTTACGGAACAAGGTGGTGCGATTGGCACGCAGGCAGACAATCGAAGACAGGCGATGTCACTCTTGGCGGGATGGAACGGCGATATGGATGAATACCGTCCAGAACCGCTTATTTATGCCGCATGGATGCGTGCCTTGCAGGACAGATTAATCCGAGATGAGATTGGTCAAATGGCTGATTCCTTTACCCATGTAGAACCTTTGTTCATTGAAAGGGTATTCAGAGATGTTGATGGTGCGTCAATTTGGTGCGATATTACGCAAAGCACTGTGATTGAAACCTGCTCCGATATTGCCAGCACCGCTCTTGATGATGCCCTTTTATGGCTTTCTGAACGTTACGGAACATCGCTTTCCGGTCTTCGGTGGGGAGACGCGCACAAGGCCATTCACATACATGAGACTTTGGGCACCGTCCCTCTTCTGAAATATTTTGTGAATATAGAGCAGCCAACTAGTGGTGGCGACAACACCATTCAACGAGGGCGAACCAAGGGGTCTGGTCCAGATCCGTTTTTAAACAGCCATGCTGCTGGATACAGAGGTGTTTATGATTTTTCCGATCCTGATAGTTCAATATTCGTGTTGTCCACAGGTCAATCGGGACACCCTTTATCGAGGTATTACGATGATTTGGGCCAACTATGGCGACGTGGGGAATACTGGCGTATGTCTCTTGATAAAAATCTTATTAGCAGTGGCGCGATTGGAACAACGCGACTGTTCCCAGAACCTGCTTTAGACTAACTGAAATTGAGCTTTTTGCCGCGCAGACCAATTAATAGCAAATTGAAAACCTTCTTCGGTCTGCGTTTCGTTCCGCACAACCCCTTGATCGTAGAGCCATGCGCGTCTCTTTCCCTCTCGATAATTCAGGTTCAAAGCGTCGTCAAAATTCTGAGAGTTGAGTTCACTTTCTACAGCAGTGATCAATGCATCAACTCCGGCACCGGTTAAAGCACACAAAAGAAACTTATTTTCAAGCCGCGTCGCGCTATTTGTGAGGCGCAATAAATCGTCTTCGTTAAGTTGATCAACTTTATTCCAGACCTCAAATACGGGCAGATTATGCGGCACCCCAACATCCGAAAGAATGCTCAGCACATCTTTGGACTGCTCTTCGCTTTGGGAATGAGAAATATCGCGCACGTGTAAGATTATATCCGCGCTGAGCACTTCTTCTAGCGTGGCACGAAAGGCTGCAACAAGTTCTGTTGGAAGATCAGAAATAAATCCAACGGTATCAGAAAGAATAAGCTCAATGCCCCTATCCGTTTTAAGAGAACGCATCGTTGGGTCCAATGTAGCAAAGAGCATATCCTTCGCCATGACCTCAGCACCCGTTAAGTAGTTAAACAGAGTTGATTTGCCCGCGTTTGTGTAACCAACAAGCGCCACAATGGGATAGGGCACTTTCGCACGCGATGCTCGATGTAGTCGTCGTGTTTTCACCACCTTAGAAAGTTGTTTGCGAAGCTTTGAAAGCTGTAAATCAATGGCCCGTCGGTCGGCTTCGATTTGCGTTTCGCCAGGCCCACCAACAAAACCAAGCCCACCTCTTTGGCGTTCAAGGTGTGTCCAAGCGCGCACAAGCCGCGTTCTTTGATAGCTAAGAGCAGCCATTTCTACCTGTAAAACACCCTCTCGTGTGGCTGCGCGATCAGAGAATATTTCCAAAATTAATCCAGTACGGTCCAACAGTTTCAAAGACCATTTCTTTTCAAGGTTGCGCTGCTGAACAGGCGTCACAGTCCCATCAATTAAAACCAGCTCCACGTGATTAGCTTGGAAAAGCGATTTAAACTCTTCTATCTTGCCAGAACCAAACAACATGCCAGCCTGTGGTTTTGGCAGACGCACAACATCGCTTCCAACCACTTGAAGCTCAGGTAAGGCCGACGCAAGTGATATAGCTTCCTGCAAAGCAGGCTCAGCAGCGCGACTTAAAGGATCTGATTTGATATCTGGATGTAAAACCCAAGCGCGCGTCATGCGCACGACATGCGATTGGCTCAAACGCTTTCTTCGCCTTCATAGAGTGAAATATTTTGCGACGGCATTATCGTTGAGACTGCGTGTTTATATACCAATTGTGACTGCCCGTCACGGCGAAGTAAAATGCAGAAGTTGTCAAACCAGGTGATAACACCCTGAAGTTTTACACCATTGATGAGAAAAATTGTCACCGGGACTTTCGCCTTGCGCACATGGTTTAAGAAAGCATCCTGCAAGTTCTGACGATCAGAAGCCATTTTTTTACCTTTTTATTTGTTCCAACCACCTGGTCAAATTCCCGTAAGGATCAACCACGAGATGTGAGCATAAAATCACAACTACAAGCGAGCGTCTATCCCCTATTCACCCCCGCCATGTTTCAGAGGTGAACAAACCCAATAACACTAATACCTCAAGCTTTCCAAGCACCATTGCAAAACTCAACGTCAACTTAGCAACCACACCTAAAGTTGCGAAATCAATCGGCGCATTTAAAACCATTTCGACCAAGGGTCCCGTTGTACTCAAAGCACTGATCGCAACAACAAAAGCTGTTTCAAAATTCAACCCACTTGCCGCAAGCAATAAAGTCACACCGGCCAGTGCAATAAAAAATAACATAAAAAAAATCCATGCTATAAAAGCCTTTGAGCGCAATTCCCCTTGTGAGACGCTCCTTGTTTGCCCTATGGATGATGGATGAACAAGGCGGTCCATCTCCTGTACCGCGTTAGCATAAAGCGCATAAACGCGTAGAAGCTTTATTCCCCCTGCAGTAGTTGCAACACCCCCACCCACCAAAACAAGGCCGAGAAAGAGAAGACCGGGTGTCGAAAATTCAGACCACTTTTGCGACGCATCCCAATAGTTAGATGGCCAACCATGTGTGGTTAGAAACGATATGACCGTGAACAAATTGCTCCAAATCATCCGAACTGTTTTCATGTGAAAAAACGTACTTTCACTATTTCCTATTTCGATGAGTTGATGCAATGTCAATAAAATCACTGCCCCCAAGATCACCACGCGCGCGATCTTTAATTCAGCTCTAGTCGAAAAACCCACTACACCCGCCGCAACACGTTCCCGTGCGATCAATCCTCTTGTAAGAGCGAGGGTAAGAAATAACACAATAATCAATTCCACTGTCAAGCTCGCATCAAAATCAGACAACGCTCGCGTCGCGGTGATGCCACTTGTTGCCAGGATGGACATGGCAAAGATTAGGCTATCAAAACCCGGCAGACCCAAGATTGTCAATGCGATCCATAAAATAGCGGTCAATCCACCGTAAATTGGAAAAAGAGCCGCAAAATTTCTTCTCATTAACATTCTGCGTTCCAATGTTGTAAGAAATTGCCTTTGATGGATTCGCTTGCTGCTTGCAACCTCAAAACCACCCAAGTTCAGCGGTGCCAGAATGGCCACAGCAGCAAGCCAAATCAATGCTCCACCAAGCCAAGCTACAAGTGAACGCCATAAGTGTAATGTTTCAGACAGCCGATCAGGCTCGAAAATCACGAAGCCTGTTGTTGTCAACGCACTCACCATATCCAGATAGGCATTTAAGAAATAAATTGTTCGAACGGAATCATATTCGGGTATAGCAAGGTAAAGCGGCAAAAGGAAAAGCCCTAAAGCCAAAGATACGAGTTGTTGAATGCCCGTTTCTTCCAATTGGCGATTAGACGTTGCTAGCGTGACCATAAAGAGGAAAAACAACCCTAATGTGCCAGTGTAGAAAAAAGACCGCGCCTGTGCAAAATTTTCAACACTAAGCGCATGAGCACTTGGAAAATACATCGCCAGAGACGCCACTCCGAAGAGTTGGAAAAAAAATGGCATCTGTAACATTCTGGACCACATGACGGCTTAAAAGAAATCTATCGAGACCTGCAAAAGCCGTTCGACTTCGGGAATGTCTTTGGACACTGCAAATAATGCGATCACATCCCCCTCATCAAAGCGCAAAGACACTGTAGGCATAACAAGTTTTCCCTCTTTCAGAACACCGCCCACCAGAACACCTTCTGGAAAATCAATGTCTTTTATACGCTGCCCACTCAGTGGAGAGGTTGAAAGAACTTGCGCTTCAATGATCTCTGCCTCAGCATCACCTATGGAATAAACCCCTTTCACCCGTCCATGGCGGATATGGCGCAAAATAGAGCTTACAGTAGTCGCGCGTGGATTAATAAAAGCATCAATTCCCATCGCTCCCATCAGAGGTACAAGGCTAGGATCATTGACCAAAACTACTGAGCGCGAACACCCAAGTGTTTTTGCACGCACTGCGGCAAGCATATTGGTTTTGTCATCATCCGTCACTGCCAAAATAACATCTGACTTGGAAACATTGGCCTCTTCGAGAAGGCGGGTATCCAAACCATCCCCATTCAGAACGATTGTTTTTTCCAATTCACCGGCGGCAAATTCAGCAATATCGCGGTTTTTTTCAATGATCTTAGCACGAGTACGCCTTTCCTGTTGTTCAAGTGATTTAGCAATGGAAAGGCCAACATGACCGCCACCTATCAACACGACGCGGTCCCTTTTGCCCTGCGCTTTTCCAAAAACCTCTAAAGCGCGTGCGCTGTCATCCACGTGACACATCACATAAACTTCATCACCGGGAAAAAGTTGATCACCAGCTTCCGGTGCATAAAGAATGTTTTTGCGGCGAATACCCACAACGATAATCCGAAGAGACGAAAAAAGATCTGTCAACTGTCGCAGAGGTGTATTTATCACAGGGCAATTTTCATCCAGCCGCAATCCCAACAATTGTGCTTGATCGTCTAGAAAAGTTTCTGTGTCAAAAGCCGCTGCTGCTGATAGACGTTTCAAAGCTGCAGCTGCGACCTCTCTTTCTGGACTTATGACAACATCAATTGGCATATGATCACGCCGATACAAATCGGAGTAAATAGCATCCAAATACGACTGACTGCGCAATCGTGCAACTTTCCTTGGGACGTCAAATACCGAATGCGCAATTTGGCATGTGACCATATTGACCTCATCCGAAAAGGTTGCAGCAATGATCATATCAGCGTCACGCGCGCCTGCTTTCTCCAAAATATTTGGATATGAGGCAAATCCCGCCATTCCCTGAACATCCAGCGTTTCTGTCGCCCTACGTACCAAATCTGGATTACTGTCTACTACCGTCACATCATTTCTTTCGCCAGAAAGATGACGCGCGATTTGCCAACCGACTTGTCCGGCACCGCAAATGATGACCTTCATCACACTCCCTCGTGTTATAACACGAACTGTTCCAGTGCATGGCAGATGCTTAACGCTTGGTCAATTGCTGATTTTATGAGCGAGCTGAAGATGAAGTGTTTGCTGATTTTCCAGAATTCACAACACCCAATGATTTAAGTTTACGATGCAGCGCACTGCGTTCCATACCAACAAAATTCGCAGTTTTGCTAATATTGCCGGAAAATCTCTTGATTTGGTTCATCAAATATTCCCGCTCAAAAGCCTCACGTGCCTCGCGCAGTGGTAAGCTAGCCAAAGATGGACTTATAGTGCTTGTTTCTTGATTGTCAGATTGCTCATTATTTTCAACTGGGATTTGGTCCGTGGCGATCGGCCCTGTTCCGCCAGTAAGTATTAATATGCGCTCCATCACATTTGCCAACTGGCGTATATTGCCTGGCCAGGACATAGTTTGCAAAAGGCCTGCCGCATCATCAGTGAGATCACGTAAAGGATGGCCTTGAGTTTCATGGAAAAAACGCAGGAAATGCTGTGCAAGTACTGGAATGTCTTCACTCCGTTGTGCTAGCGAAGGCACAACAACAGGCACCACATTCAATCGATGAAACAATTCCTCTCGAAAGACACCCCGCTCAATCGATTTTTCTAAATGCTTACTAGTAGAAGATATCACGCGAAAATCAACCTTCACCATGTCAACGCCGCCCATCCTTGAGAAACCTTGATTGACAAGGACACGCAATAGTTTTGATTGCGTGGTAAGAGGTATATCGGCCACCTCGTCTAGATAAACTGTGCCCCCATTCGCCTGCTCCAGCAACCCAACAGAGTGAGATTTATTTTCTCCCTCCTGCCCAAACAAAACGGCATCCATGCGATCCCCTTGGATCGCAGCACAATTTACAACAACAAAAGGAAACTGTGAGCGATCAGAATTGTTGTGAATAAAGCGCGCAGCCATTTCCTTGCCGCTACCCGAAGCGCCAACCAGCATCACGCGACTGTTAGCTTTCGTAAGTTTTTCCAATTGAGACATAAGCGTTTTGAATGCTGGCGAATTTCCCAACATCCGAGCGTTCGGACTTTCTTTTTGACGAAGAGACGTATTTTCATGGCGCAAACGGGAGGTTTCCATGGCCCGTTTGATAACGACTAAAAGTTGATCAATGTTAAACGGCTTTTCGATGAAGTCATAGGCGCCTTGCTTTATCGCGGCAACAGCAATTTCAATGTTGCCGTGGCCGGAAATAATTACCACCGGAGTGTCCGGATAGTCTTTTTTCACCTTTTTCAATATATCGATCCCGTCCATGTCGCTATCTTTAAGCCAAATATCCAAAATCAACAGATTTGGCGGAGCCTGAATGACTTCATCCATACAGTCCTCTGCCGTTCCAACTTTGCGTGTCGGAAATCCTTCGTCTTCCAGAATATCGGCAATGAGTTCTCTAATATCACGTTCGTCATCTACGATAAGAATGTCGCTCATTTATCTGATTCCCTTTGTAATATGAGTGCCATCTTTTGATATATAGGGAAGTAATATGATCACCCTCGCTCCGAAATACTGTGCAGACCCAAACGCCGGAGCATCGTCTAGAGCGAGAGCTCCACCGTGTTCTTCAACGATTTTTTTAACAATTGCCAAGCCAAGGCCCGTCCCTTTCTCGCGCGTAGTCACATACGGCTCGAAAAGGCGCGCACGATCCTGAGGCAAACCTATCCCATTATCATCCACAATAATTGCCACGACGTCGCCTCTTTCTTCAATACCAACTCGAATTTCACCTACAATTTCGATCCCCAATTTATTTCGCCGTGTTTCGATTGCCTCGCCAGCGTTTTTTAACAAATTTGTCAGCGCCTGAGAGATCATTGTCGCATCCAGGCTAATCTCCAGCACGTCAAAAGGAATGTTACTTTTAAAATGGATATTCGGCTGGCCATTCTCTTGAAGAAGCACCGCAGATTTCGCAATCGCAACCAAATCCTCTTTCGATTTTTTAGGCTGCGGCAGGCGTGCAAAACGAGAAAATTCGTCGATGATATGGCGCAAATCACTAGTCTGGCGAACAATCACATCTGTCATACGTTCCAGCTCATCGCTTTCGTCAGACAATTTTGGGGCAAATTTGCGCCGAATTCGCTCCGCAGAAAGCTGAATCGGGGTAAGCGGGTTTTTAATTTCATGGGCAATGCGCCTAGCAACATCCCCCCAAGCCGCGGAGCGTTGCGCAGAAACCAGATCAGTCACATCATCAAAGGCAATCACATAGCCCTCCAACTGTCCCTTTTCGTTACGCCGCCGCCCCACTCTCACCAACAAATTTTCAAGTTGCCCTGCTCGGACAGTTTTCAGCTCTTCCTGAAGTGTTTCATTTTTCGTTTGCCTGAGCCTCTCAAACAACGGGAAAAATTCAGGTGCAGCAGCTGATAGAGATGTATTTTCAGGAATGGCCTGCCCACCCAAAAGACGCTCAGCTGATTTATTTACAAAGGACACGCGGCCCTCAGCGTCCAACCCTAAAACACCCGAGGTCACAGAACTCAGGACGGAGTCAAACATCCGTCCGCGCAACTCGATTTGTTCAGTGCTTTCAAGAAGGGTTTCCCGTTGTTTTTCAAGTTGCTGCGTCATTTGATTAAAGTATTTTGAGAGTTGGCTGATTTCATCATCGCCCTCTTCCTCGACTACACGCGTTTCCAAGGCACCATCGCCCACTTTCTGCGCAGCCCCCGTAAGGCGCCCTATTGGACGAGACAGACGTTCGGCAAAAAACAACGCCGCAAAAACAGAGGCTGCAATCAGCAAAACAGCAAAAATTAGATAGATGACTCCAAAGCGAAAGAGCGAGGCGCCACGCTGTGATTCCAGTTGTTGGTAAAACTGACCCGCCGCCTGTGTTTCATCCAAGAGCGCGAAGAGGTTGCCATCAATAACACGAGACACAAGCAGGAAATGCGATCCAAACCCATTGAGATAGGTCAAGGCACGCAATTCATTATTGAGAATATCTGGAATAATGACAATATCACGAATGGCTGCTCTGATTTGATCTTCGCTCGGTTCTTCATAGTCAAACAGGTAGGATCGATTGCCTCGTAAGATCAAATCTCCCTGATTATCGATAATAAACGCCTCTTTAAGGCCCCGCTGCATGTTTTCTTGAGCATCACTTAACTTTTGGCGCAGTCGTTGAGTATCATTTATCGCTGAGCGGCGGAAGGTTTCAAGACCAGTGGCTAGGACCGTGATATCTTCCCTTAAGCCTCGCACCTGTTCTTGCTCATAAGCTTGCGCAGCCTCTAAGGAGTCTTCAATCACGCCTTGGACACGATCTGAAAACCATGCTTCAAAACCCATATTAATTGAAAGAACAGCAAAAACCGCCACGGTGGCTGTTGGTAGAAGCGACATAGCCGAAAACACGCCAGTGAGGCGTAAATGCAGTCGGGAACCAGCAGACTTTTGTCGACGTTGCGCGACGATTTGCATAACGCGCTGCATAACAAGCGCTGTCAAGGCAAGCAGATATAAAAGATCACACAATAAAATGACTCGCAAAAAACTGGAGTCGCGGCCCTGATCAATTGGCCCCAAGGCAAGATACGTCATTAGTGCTAAAACCGGAGCCAGAGCAATGAGACCAATATTAATGAAATTGGCAACACGGCGCTGCATCCTTAGCCTGCTCAAACGAGATAGGTTCATGGGCGACAAAGCCATAAACTTTGGTCTGCGATGTTGGACAGAGCCAGCCACATGCACTCCTCAATATGTTGCCCGATTACATCAGTTTTCGTCGACGTGTGACCACAATGTCAAGCTCACTTATCTTTTTGCGCAAAGTATTGCGATTAATCCCCAGAAGATCCGAACACTTTGCCTGATTTCCCCCTGTTTCCTCCAAAGCAATTTCTAACAGGGGGCGTTCTACCTCTCTTAAAATGCGGCCATATAGGCCAGGTGGGGGTAACATATTCCCATGCAGATCAAAATATCTCCGCATATGACGCGCCACATCACTTGCAAGTTTATCGGTCGACCCTCTTTGTTGAGCAGACTTTATGGCTGGTTGATCATGTAAGACGTGCTCTAATGCAGTGAGTGTGATTACCGGCGAACGTGCGGTTAGCCCTAGGCGCTTTACTACATTTTCCAACTGTCGAACATTTCCGGGCCAGCTATAGGTTCGGAAGAGCCCGCAGGCCTCAGGACTAAAAACGCGCTGAAACGCACCATCCCGCTCCCCTTTATTCAGAAAATACTCTCCTAAGACAATGATATCTTCTACCCGCTCACGTAGCGCAGGCACAGAAATAATGGCACCCGCGAGCCGATAATACAAATCACGTCGGATCAAACCATTTTCTACTACTTGGTGGGAGTCTTCCTGCATCGTGGCAATAAAACGTGGCGCAGGATCTAGTGGATTATCAATCATATGTACAATGCGCGCCTGACATTCGTCACTAAAATCACTGATCTGTTCAATTAGAACAGTGCCCCCTCTAGCACGCGTCAGAATTTTTACTGGGCCCTCCATTTCGATGAAATCTGCCTCCGTCACAGTAACAAGAGGTAGCGTACGCCGGTCGGAAAAATTATGCAGCACCTTGGCGATAAGCGTCTTTCCCGTGCCCGATTCACCGCAGACCATGATTGGTAAATCTGCATGCATCAGTTTTGCGACAGTCCGATAAAGCTCCTGCATAATTGGCGCTGCACCTACCAAAGGCAGTGTTTGTTGATCCTCATCAGGCAAAACTTCCAACATTTCACGGCTGGATCGAGATTTTTTTTGATCAAGCGCTTTTGCGCACCGTTTCATTAGTTCCGGTAAGTCAAAAGGCTTTGACAGGTAGTCAAAGGCATTGGCTTCATTGGCTTTAATAGCAGTAAGAATGGTATTTTGTGCAGAAATCACAATGACAGGTAAATCAGGTCGATCCTCGCTAATTTTCGGTAACATTTCTATACCATTACCATCAGGCATCATCACATCTGTCACGACGGCATCACCTTTTCCCTCACTGACCCACCGCATTAAGGTTGTCAGGCTTGACGTAGCATGCACTCGACATCCTGCCCGCGTCAAAGCTTGGGTTAACACTGTGCGAATGGTTTTATCATCATCCGCAACAAGTACAGTCCCATCCATAAATTCTACTCCTCCAGACTCTGCGTATGACTCGGAACACGCGGCAAAGAAATACGAAATACTGTACGCTTAGGGGCTGATTCCACGGATATCCAGCCGTCGTGCTGAGAAATAATTTTATTCGCCAGCGCAAGTCCTAAACCGCTACCATTTTCTCTGCCAGATATAAAAGGTTCAAAAATATTTGCCCTTATACAGTCCGGTATCCCCGGGCCATCATCGACAATTTCTATTTGCAGCGGCATAGAATGACCTGCACCATCCGCCCGACGCATTTTGAACGAATGTTCATAGAATGTGCGGAGCGTGATGACCCCACCTTTGGCTGATGCCGCCTCAGAGGCATTTTTCAGAAAATTCAGTAGTACTTGCAGCAACTGGTCGTCATCAGCATAAACTGCGGGCAAAGAAGGGTCGTAATCCTCAACAAATCGCATATTCGCTCCGTATCCAAGCTGGGCAGAACGTTTTGCACGATCAAGGACATCGTGGACATTCACTTCACTCAGCGACGGCGGACGCAGGTTTCCGAACTGCTCCACTTGCTCCAAAAGCTTTACTATGCGGCGGCTTTCCTCAACGATTAAGTCCGTAAGCTCAAGGTCTTTAGCAGGTAGCCCCATTGACAAAAGCTGCGCGGCCCCAGTTATCCCTGCCAATGGATTTTTGATTTCATGTGCTAACATTTCTGCCATTCCAATTGCAGATTTAGAGGCAGATTGGGCGGTTTGAGTTTGAGGCATGCGACCGGCCAATTCCCGAGGCACAATCATTAGCAACATCAAATCGCCTTCTCCTGACATCGGCGCAAGTTTGAGATTGCAAACGCAGGTGTCCCCCTGATGTGTGCTCACGGTGACCTCGTTTACAAAAAGACGCGCCGCCTGTTCATAAGTATACGAAAAATTTTCTCTAAGGCTCTCCTCTAGGATCAGGCGATGCCATAGAAAACTATTGATCATCCCGCGGCGAGAAACATTAAAAAAAGCCTCTGCAGCAGGGTTGACGTCAACGATCCTTTCCCGATCGTCATAAATTACTGAAGGCACTGGCATTGAGGTCCAAATTGCATCTGTTAATTCTGGATACGTCATTCCGAATTCCACCGCTCGAATGCTATCGGCAAAGAAGCAAGTACCTTTGCCGAACTCTCTGCACGCAATATAGTCTGACGTAACTCTAAGGGCGTGTGAGCTACATTCATATACCAGCCCAAATGTTTTCGTGCCAGGCGAAGGCCCAAGTCCTTTCCATAAAACTGCAGAATATCTTCATAATGCTCAGCCACTATTCTACAGAATTCGGAGTTATCCGGTACATTATTCGCAGTCATATCCTTAAATTTTTTCGAAATTTCTGCTAGCAACCACGGCTTGCCGCACGCGCCGCGACCAACCATGATCCCATCGCCGCGAGACTGGCGAAGCGCCTCTTTTGCAGTAGTAAAATCGACAATGTCCCCGTTTGCCACCACAGGAATATTAACAGCCTTTTTCACTTTTGAAATTGCCGCCCAATTGACTTTGCCTTTATAAAATTGACATCGCGTACGCCCATGAATTGTGATCATAGCAATACCGCTGTCTTCCGCGCGGCGGGCAAGATCGGACGCATTATGCAATCTATCATCCCAGCCAAGACGGGTTTTTAAAGACACTGGTACTTTTACAGCGTTCACGACAGCATCAATAAGATCAAGTGCGTGGTCAAGGTCTTTCAGCAGCGCGGAACCGGAATAGCCGCTAACAACTTTTTTCGCAGGACACCCCATATTAATATCAATCAACTTTGCGCCATTGGCTTCAGCCATCCGTGCCGCTTCAGCCATCCAATGAGTTTCCCTGCCAGCCAGCTGCACAGCACTGTGCTCTATCCCATCCGCAAGCTTAGCTTTTTCTCGACTTCCCAAACGTCCCAAAACCATATCTTTAGAAGCAATCATTTCGCTCACTACAAGGCCAGCACCGAAACGCGCGACTAATTTTCGGAACGGCATATCAGTTATCCCAGCCATTGGCGCCAAGAGAACAGGGAAAGAAGTGCCAAAGTTTATTAGAAGGTTTTTAGAAACACGCAGCATGTGACGCGAGATAATTGGAAGTTTACCCGTAAGCAAAACATCTGTACACAAATTCTCACCATTCAACCCCACTTGCTTATTTTTTAATCATTTACTTGAGTATTGTTTCAATGTCAACTTGCCAGTAATAATAGCCAAGAAGGTTAGGAAGTGGACAATGCCATGCAAATTGCCGCCTTAATTGTGGCAGCGGGCCGCGGATCACGCGCGGGAGGCGTTGTGCCAAAACAATGGCAAGTTGTCTCGGGGAAACGAGTGATTGATCATACCATAGATCTTTTTGCGCAACATCCGAAAATAAATCGCATTATGACAGTGTTACATGCGGCCGATCTGCAGCTGCTAGATACAAACATAGAACGTGCTGTGGGGGGCAATAGCCGTCAGGCCTCTGTTCTAAACGGTCTCAAAGCGCTCAGCCAAAATCCGCCCAATTTGGTGCTCATTCATGATGTTGCTCGGGCATCAACACCAACCCATTTGATCAGCAATGTGATTAACGCTCTAAAAACCCATCAAGGTGCTGCACCAGCCCTTCCGGTAACCGATGCACTTTGGCAAAGCAAAGGCAGCATCGTTCATAAATCAATAACACTAGACGGTTTGTTCAGGGCCCAAACACCTCAAGGTTTTCACTTTGCCGCAATCCTCGCCGCCCATCAAAAAACAGCGATAACCGCAAAGGATGATGTAGAGGTGGCTTTGCAGGCCGGCCTTGATGTTGCAATCGTGGCAGGTAGCGAAGAAAACATTAAAATTACCCATCCCGAAGATTTCGGCCGTGTGGGTAAGATATTAAAGGATTATTAGATGGATGTGAGATTAGGCCACGGGTTTGATGTGCATGCTTTCGAAAGTGGTGACCATGTGATCTTATGTGGGGTTAAAATACCCCATAAATTTGCTCTCAAAGGTCATTCAGACGCTGATGTTGCATTACATGCACTTACAGATGCGATCTACGGTGCCTTGGCAGATGGAGACATTGGACGACACTTCCCACCAAACGAGGCCAAATGGAAGGGTGCAGCAAGTGAAATATTTTTAAAACATGCGGTAGCGCTATGCTCAAAACACTGTTTTAAAATTTCAAATCTAGATTGCACGCTTATCTGCGAAGCGCCAAAAATTGCACCTCATTGGGATATAATGCGCCGTTCTGTTGCAGACATAACGCAAGTCTCAGAGAAACGTATCAGTATTAAAGCTACCACTAGCGAACGTCTTGGATTTACGGGGCGGGAGGAAGGAATAGCAGTAATGGCGACCGCGTGTCTGGTTTCTAAATGAACAAACTCATTTCAACTTTTTTTGGGGTCGGTCTGTTAAAACCAGCACCTGGTACTTGGGGCTCACTTGCCGCACTACCATTGTTTTGGATGACATATGAAATTGCTGGCTTAATAGGGGTCATACTCGTCGGTTTCGCAGCCTTCTACTTTGGATGGAATGCGATCAAAACCTATTCGCATCAAACTAAAAGGCATGACGCCTCAGAAGTGGTCATTGACGAAGTCGTTGGGCAATTTATTGCCCTTATACCTGTAGCTGTTGGCGCGACCGTGATGGGTGTCGGCACAGAAATGCTTTGGCCGGGGTGGATAGCAGCATTTGTGCTTTTTCGCGCTTTCGATATTTGCAAGCCTGGTATTATCGGACGATTTGACAAAGGGACAACCGCACTTAGCGTCATGTTGGATGATGTGTTTGCGGGTCTTTATGCCGCGATTGGTGTTCTCATCTTGGCGGGAGCATTTCATGGAATTTGATAAGCTTAAGGAATCAATTTTACAAAAGTTCCGTCAAAATAATCAAACAATTACCTGTGCAGAAAGCTGTACCGGCGGCATGATCGCTGCAGCCCTCACTGATATTCCCGGCTCCTCTGAAATTTTTGAGTACGGTTATATTACCTATTCCAATACTGCAAAAAAAGACATGCTTGGCGTTCTTGAGACAACGTTAGACAACTTTGGCGCGGTATCCGAAGAGATCGCGCGCGAAATGGCGACGGGTGCATTGGAACACTCGGATGCAGATGTATCAATCGCCGTCACCGGCATTGCCGGCCCTGGCGGATCAGACTTCAAACCAGTAGGGCGCGTTTGTTTTGCGCGCGCAAAAAAAAATGGTACTTGTCAAACCCTCACAAAAGAATTCGGCCCTTTGAGTCGAAAAAAGGTGCGATTAAAAAGCTGTCAATTTGCTCTTGAATGGCTGCTAAACGAGGATTGATTTTATTTCCTGCCGGAAATGAGGCAAATGTTGAATTTTTCGCCCATTTTTTATGCGAATAATAAAAAACTAAATTAGGTGCGCAAGAATTACTCGTCAGTTGAAAATATTTAGGCGATTGAGGTGCATGTTAATATTCTTGATAAGGAGTTGAAGATGGTCGGTGCTGATACCGCTTGGATTATTGTTGCAACGGCCTTGGTACTCTTTATGACTCTGCCTGGGCTTGCGCTTTTCTACGGCGGTTTGGTGAGATCGCGAAATGTTTTGAGCGTGTTCATGCATTGCTATGCGATTGCATGCTTGATGAGTATTCTTTGGATGGCATTTGGATACTCCATCGCCTTTGGCACGGGCGGATCAGGCTATTGGGGGGGGTTTGGTAAAGCTTTCTTGAGCGGTGTAACGGCAGACAGCGTATTTTTAACCCTGCCTGAGGTGCTATTTTTTGCGTTTCAGATGACTTTTGCGATAATCACACCCGCATTGATTGCTGGGGCATATGTGGAGCGAGTGAACTTTGCATTTGTATTGTCGTTTTCGGCCCTTTGGATGTTATTTTGCTATGCACCAGTGGTGCATTGGGTTTGGGGTGGCGGGTTCCTCGCCGACGGAGGTATCTTCGGAGAGACCGGCGTGAAAGATTTTGCGGGCGGCATTGTCGTTCATGAAACCGCAGGTTTAGCAGCTTTAATTATCGCCTTTTTTCTTGGACCCCGTCGCAATAAATCGACTCCTCCCCATAATCCCGGATATGTGATGATCGGCGCAGCAATGCTTTGGGTCGGTTGGTTCGGATTTAATGGAGGATCACAACTCGCGGCAGACGGTGGAGCGGCAATGGCGGTGACAGTCACCCATATCTCTGCAGCTGCTGGATCGCTCACTTGGGCGTTCTGGGAAAAAATAAAATATGGGCGGGCCTCACTCGTTGGGCTTGTAACAGGTACGATTGCTGGTCTTGCATCAATCACACCTGCTTCCGGCTTTGTTGGTCCGATTGAGGCACTTATCATCGGCAGTATTGCCGGTATTCTCTGTCAAGAGGCCGTCACGCTTGTGCGCAACATACTGCAAATAGATGACACATTGGATGTCTTTGCGGTCCACGGTGTCGGCGGTATATTTGGTACCATTATAATCGCTGCTTTTGGCGAAGCTATCTGGGCAGCACAAATTGGCTCATTACTCATTGTGGGAGTTTTCACTTGTATTGTTACAACGGTTTTAGTCAAGCTCGTCGGTGCCATAACGGGATTGCGTGTAGATTTAGAGAGTGAAACCAATGGACTGGACCTGAGCGTTCATGGCGAACGCGCTTACGATATGAATAGCTGATTATTGCGGACCACAGTTGCTAGAAGCGCCTACCCTGTGCGCCATAGAGAGCTATGGCACGATCTTCAAAAGCGCGAACAATTCGCTGCATTGCTTCATTAAAAACAATTCCGATAATCCGCTGTAAAATTGGATGTGTTAATTCGAAATCGACAAAAAACTCAACATTGCAACCGTCATCTGCATCCGAAAATGCCCAATTTGACTTCATGTACTTAAAGGGACCATCAAGATATTCCGTGTCAATTTTGAGCGACTGTTCACAGAGCGTTACCCGAGAGCAAAATTTTTCCCGAAAAACTTTAAAGCTTATAATCAGATCAGCATCCAGAATTTCAAATTGTTCTTGTGCACTTCTTTTGCAAATACGAACTCCCGCACACCATGGCAGAAATTCAGAGTATCTTTCAACATCTGCCACAAGCGAATACATTTGCCTCGCGCTGTAAGGTAGCGTTTTAACTTCGGAATGTGTTGGCATTTTTCCCACTTTAGGCGTATCAGTCTAAACTGAATAGGGAATTAAGAGTTAGAAAATCAAGAGGGGACTTTTGTGCAGCGTCCATATGTCATTGATAAATTAATCTCTGCAAAAGCAATTGCCGCCCGTATTGAAGAATTGAGCCGAGAAATTCGGCAAGAATTCGAAGGCACAGATAAGTTAGTCGTCGTAGGACTTCTGAGAGGATCTTTTATTTTTATTGCCGATTTGGTACGGGAATTGGAAATGCCCGTTGAAGTCGATTTTCTTGAAGCTTCATCTTACGGGGACGGCATGGAAAGTTCACGCGAAGTGCGCATTCTCAAAGACCTTCGTGGAGCGATTGAGGGGCGCGATGTGCTTGTTGTCGAAGACATTGTTGATACAGGATTTACACTGACACATGTGGTAAATCTATTGGCCTCACGCAATCCAGCGCGCATGAAATCCATCGCTTTGCTTGACAAACCAACACGAAGAGAAGTTTCGATCAAGGCAGATTGGACCGGATTTGAAATACCGGACAAATTTGTTGTCGGTTATGGCATAGATTATGCGCAGCGAAACAGAAATCTGGCCTATATCGGCACCGTAAGATTCACAGATGATTAACCACTGCTGTTAAAAACTGATGAACGAGACATCGCCAAAAGCAGTTCCGGCAATGATCCATTGTGGCGGAACCACTTGCTTCTTTTTCTAAAAAAACACCTTAGGGGATAACTTCAAGTCCAGAGATGGAGGAAGCAGCATTGAAATATTCAGGACTGGAAATATGTCTGGCGCAATTCCAATTGCAAAGCCGCCAGTATCAAGAACCGCCATAAGAAGAGGAATGGGCCAAAGAGCAAAGGGGATCCATTGTAATTGTCGTGATAAATCGCCGATCTTAAGCAAAGATGCTAGACCGTTCAACCGCACATAAAACGTAAGCATCCGAATATCACCGGAAGTATGGCGTCCTGACTGGAATATGGCTCGTCTGGACTTTGCAAAAGTTTAGTCTACAAATGCAAAGTACTGTGTAATGTTTGCCACGCCCCCCCCCCTAAAAAAAACCGACGATCACGGCAACCCATTTTGACAGATGAAACTCAACCCCTGCTTATGCGACATACAAAAAAGATAAAACAGGATATGCCTCGATAACCGCCACCAAAGGGCGAATATGCGTAATTTCAAAAACGCGGTAGAGCCCATAGGTATGCAAAAACGACCTCTCACAGTGAAATCAGAAGTACAGCATTCGCATGGATGCAAAAAACAACCAGTTACACGATGAGTTTTCCACTAAAACCAAAACAGGTTATTGAAAATAACCCATAAGCTGCTTAAAATAAGATCTCGTTCATAGATGATCTGCATAAGGAGATCATGTACCCCCTATTTAGCGCGGACAATAACCTCGGTATCACACTAATGCACCTGCCTTTATCAGCTGAAAACGCGCAGCCTGTCCTGCTCATAAAGACAGAGGATCCGTGAAAATCCAGATACGCCAGATTGTAAAACGGAACAAAACGAGTTCTTCCACTGTGGGCTGTATGGGCGGCGCCCAGATGATATTCTAATGTATTTCCCGGATTTTGGTCCTTGGACAGCAACATTGCAATAATGGTCCTTAGAAATGAAAACTTTTACGCCCTCCTCGTCTTCTCCTTTATACTTATTGATTTTGTCTATTATCTATTTAAAACCTCAAAGACCAAGGGATTTAAAAAACGCGATAAGGCAGAAAGTTGACTGATTGGTGTTTCAGAAAAGACGTCGATATAAAAGCGGAAAAATGAAAGAAGTGCAAAAAATATGAATTACTCACCAGCGTTTTTAGTAAATTTCAACTCCATTATTTTTGCATCAGCCCACCCATATTCGAAGCGCCAAAGTCACAACACGCAAGTTTCAACATGTGCCACCCCAAGACCAAATTAGAGGATAAAGCGGTAATTCCCGTCACATCCTCTATGTCTTGAATGATATCAAGTGTCTGAAGGTTTGTGCACGACAAAAATACCGCCTCTGCATTTGATCCTTTGACCAAACCCAAGGCAGCTTGGCGAATAGAGTTTGGCGTGATGCGTGCCACTTTACTTTCACTGGCTTCGTTAAACGTGCCAAAAGTCACAATTTCGAGCCCGTTATCTTTTAATACAGATCTAAGAGTGGCGGAAACTTCCTCTATGTAGGGTGATAAAAAGGCAATCTTGCGCACTTTGAGCGCGCGACAGGCGGCAAGCAAAGCATTTACAGGTTCGGTGACATGGGGTGTTTTACATCCCTTTGATATCATTTCTGCTACCTTATCTGAACCAATAACGGAGGTTGCTGATGTGCAACCGTACCCTACAACATCAAAAGACACTGGTTCTGGAAAAAGCGATGCTGCGCCTGTCAGCGCACCAGACATTTCACCCAAAGTTTCCGTGGTGACCTCTGCCCCGCTTGGTACGCGAGAGATATAAAGCGCCGCGCCCTGTCTTGGCAGAAGCCGACGCATATCATGTTCAATCGTCTCATCTGACTGAAGTACGATCAGACCGAAGGATGTTTTACTCCCGCAGGCAGAGCCAAGATCATATGGAAACTGCTTTTCCATTCAAGTTAAGCCACTTGTTCACTGACGAAGCATAAAACAAGAAGCGGCGCACCAATCCCCTCAATCCCATGATACAGTGCTGCCATTGGAACGCCGGCATAAGGAGAAGTTTTTAAATTCTGCTCTTGTAACACTGGAGGTGCGGCGTCAACTTCTGTGTCTGAAATTAGCAAAAATGTATCTGCATCACGCGCAGGTCCGTTAAGGGCAATCAAAGACGGTGTTTTGCAATTTAAACGTCCCATACTCGACTCAGGACCATCTGCGGTGTTCAGTTTACCGTTTTCGATACTCTGATAGAGCGCTACCGCTGCATTTGGTTCTGCAACGATAATTTTGGGGCCATCTCCGCAAATCTTCGTGAAATAAGCCGCAGCCGCACAAAAGAGCCCGCCAACACCAGATTGAAGTAAGATGTGCTTGGGAGGTTCTGGAATTTGCACAGCGGTCTCCGCAGCAGCAACAAAATAGCCTTCCATCAAACGTCTTGGTTTTTCCCAATAGCTGTCCCAAGATGTGTCAGAAAGCAACGTCCATCCGTTTTCTTCTGCCACTTTTTTAGCGGCTTCAAGGCTTTGGGCATAATCATAACCCGCAAAGACAACTTTTGCTCCATGCTCTTCGAGACAAGCAGAAAAACCTTTGGGCACCTGATGAGATAGAAAAATAACCGCTTGTGCGTCAAAGGCCCACGCACCGGTGGCAACTGAAATTCCATGATTACAAACACTTGCCGTAACACAGGTGATCCCGCGCTGGTCGGCATTTTGAGCGGTATGCGCAATTACATAGGCAGTACCAAGCGCCTTGAAACTTCCAACACCCGTTCGAAAGCGTTCATCTTTTACAAATACTTCGCCGGCACTGCCAAAGCCGGTCAAAGTCTTAAGGGGCGTCACATTTGCTACAGGGCACCGTGACAAGAGGGATTTTGGTCGATTTACATCCACGCTAGTCAAAAGATCAGGATAGTCTACATCAAAACCATTGGTAATTCGAAACGGAGTTTGCATTTTATCCATGTGATGTCCCCGTCGCGTCATTATGACCCCCTCATGAAAGATTGTGTGGTAAAAAGCAAACTATCGACCTTGTAATATAATATTTTCAAATGTGGTCAATTTATTTACGTATGGCCTTATTGAACACAATTTAGAGACAATATGTTCATATGTTTGTAAGTATACTGTCCCCGTCGTTGATATATAAAAAGTTTAATTGGGTAGGAGTGAAAAATAACTAAATTATACTTTACTGTGTAACCAAGCAAAATGCTTCAGGCTTATTGTCGGTAGCTGGTTCTGTTGAAACTGAATTAATGTAGGAATTTTTCTTTTCTGACAACTGCACATTGTCGAGTGAAACGCAGAAAATAGTGGTAAATACACTTTGTTCAAACGTCGCTTCACCGTAAACCAAATAAACAGAAAAGAAGAAAATAATACATTACGCGTTACTCGCCGCGCTAACAAAATAGGTGGTCTTGATGAAAACGACCGGATTCAATCTGTTTTGGGAAATTTTATAATTAAGAGAAAATGAAAAATGACATCACACTAGCAGCCCATAGCGACGATACGATTGATCTTAGCTATTGCTATAGTAAAAACAATCCACTGCAAAATAACAAGCGCGTTGATTACAAAGCTGATGAAACAGCATATGGTGGTTAAGAAGGTGATATCATGGATTATGACAACGGGCTTCAAGCAATTCCTACGGCAGACTTCATACCTGTAATAATAGGATAATACCAATAATAACATTGTCCTAAAAGGTGGCGCTTTCAGTGTTGTATTGATCGCGGATGCAGTTGATACCAAATCTAGTGGCAATTTAGACAGTGCATTCCATCTATGCTTTTCTTTAAGCTGACAAAGAAAGTGATGCAATCATCAAAAATTTCGCACTTCAAAAAGTTGAAATTAGCACAGCTCATGTTACCGCCAAAACCTCCGAAGCCGGTTCCGAAATATAAATAACCACCGACGGGAATAATAGTGATGTCCGAATGAACGGGGGTGTGATGGCGGAGGTCTAGGATATCACAGCCTTTCAATAGAAGATTTAGCGTATAGAAACTGAGAAAGTATTTGGGACTTGAAAGTCGATAAAACTATTGAGAGTCGTACAAAAAAGATCCTAACTTGAACAATTACTATCAACTAAAAAGATGTTTCTACGCAACAACGTTAAATTTTTGGGTAAAAAGGCATTTTCTTTTAAAAGGTCATTCATTTTTGAATGCTGCCTTATTGCTGACAACCTCTACTTGACATATGACGACGACAGAGCTGCGAGGTAGTCATGAGCGAACCAGACATTTCTAGGGAATTAATTAAAGCCCACGGACTAAAGCCAGCAGAATATCAAAAAATCCTTGAACTAATTGGGCGCATACCGAGCTTCACGGAGCTTGGTATTTTTTCTGCAATGTGGAACGAACATTGCTCCTATAAATCGTCAAAGAAGTGGCTGCGGACGCTGCCGACAAGCGGATCCCAAGTTATATGTGGCCCCGGTGAAAATGCAGGTGTTGTTGATATCGGAGATGGCCAGGCGGTGGTATTCAAAATGGAAAGCCACAATCATCCCTCTTACATAGAACCTTACCAAGGTGCTGCCACAGGTGTCGGGGGCATTTTGCGCGATGTCTTCACTATGGGTGCACGCCCAATCGCGGCGATGAATGCGTTGAGCTTTGGCGCGCCAGATCATCCGAAGACACGTCAGCTGGTTAATGGCGTAGTTGCCGGCGTGGGCGGCTATAGCAATTGCTTTGGCGTGCCAATGGTGGGCGGTGAAGTTCGTTTTGACAAATCCTATAACGGCAACTGTTTAGTTAATGCATTTGCAGCAGGTTTGGCAGATAAGGATAAAATCTTTTACTCAGCCGCCTCAGGCGTGGGTATGCCCATTGTGTATCTAGGTGCAAAGACTGGCCGGGATGGAATTGGCGGGGCAACAATGGCCTCTGCGGAACTTGATGACACAAATGATGATAAACGCCCAACAGTTCAAGTGGGAGATCCTTTTACCGAAAAGCGCCTTATGGAGGCTTGTCTTGAATTGATGCAAACAGGCGCAGTAATATCCATTCAAGATATGGGGGCCGCGGGCCTCACGTGTTCAGCAGTTGAAATGGGGGATAAGGGCAACCTAGGAGTACGCCTTGATTTGGAAAAAGTACCAACCCGTGAGAGATCAATGTCTGCCTATGAGATAATGCTTTCTGAGTCGCAAGAACGGATGCTGATGGTTCTGCAATCGCACAAAGAAGACGTGGCGCGCGCAGTATTTGAAAAATGGGAGCTGGATTTTGCCATCGTCGGTGAAACTATTTCTGAGGACCGGTTCCTCATTATGCACCATGGCAAAGTAAAAGCTGATTTACCCCTCAAGGCGCTGTCTGGAAATGCACCAGAGTACGACCGCCCACATACACCAACCCCAATACAAGACAACTTAAAAGATCCAGTCCCGCAAATTGATCCAATCAAAGGACTCAAGGCTTTATTGTCAGATCCAAATTATGCATCCAAGGCTTGGGTGTATGAACAATACGACTGTCAGGTCATGGCCGATACTGTACAAACACCGGGAAATGGCGCAGGCATTATTCGGGTTCATGGTACTGACAAAATGCTCGCCTTTACAAGTGATGTAACCCCTCGTTACGTCTACGCCAACCCATTTGAGGGAGGTAAACAAGCGGTGGCAGAGGCCTATCGCAACCTAACCTCTGTAGGCGCCCTGCCCCTTGCCAGCACGGACAATTTGAACTTTGGCAACCCAGAAAAACTATTAATCATGGGTCAATTAGTAGGTGCGATCAAAGGGATTGGCGAGGCTGTTGTTAAACTGGATATGCCAATCGTTTCTGGAAATGTCAGCTTGTACAATGAATCTGATGGTGAGGCGATATTGCCAACCCCAACAATCGGAGCAGTTGGATTAATTCCATCACGCAAGGAGCTCATCAAGGGAACCGCCTGCGAAAGCGACCAAGCAATATTAATCGGTGAGACCACAGGCCACCTCGGATGCAGCGCGATTTTGCAAACTGTGTTTAAAAGACAAGATGGCGATTCCCCTTTCGTTGATCTCGACGCTGAAAAACGCAACGGGGATTTCATCCGGGCGCATACTGATTGGATCGGAGCCTGCACAGATCTCTCCGACGGCGGCCTAGCTATGGCAGCATTTGAAATGGCGCAATCTGCGGGTGTCGGAATTGATATTGATCGCGATGAAACAGATTATCTTTTCGCTGAAGACCAAGCGCGTTACCTTGTTGCTTGCAATGTGGATCAAGCAGAGGCTTTGATGACGGCGGCTGAGCGGGCAAACGTGCCCGTCACAAGGGTTGGAGAATTTACTGGTCTAAATGTGCGATTTGGCTGTTCTGAAGCACCTTTGGCAACGCTTGAGAATGATTACGAGACATGCTTCGAAAGTCACTTTGGCTGAGCAATGTACGGTTGTTGAACGAAATTTTTGCTGTGTCTGAGGATCTTAATGCTCGAAATTTTTGCTTTCAATGTTCGGGACTGACAACTGTATAATGACATGTTAATTCTGCTCGTAAACTACGGGAGTATAGCCATGATTTTTAATACCCTACTCAAGGCGACATGTGCCATGTTCTTAGTGAGCGCGACGGCGTTCGCACAGAGCGAGTCTGATAGCCTCTCACTGGGCGCACCGCTTAACCTTCCAAAGATTGGTGAAGCTTATCTCAGTGAAAAATTTGGCGATTGGTCTTTGCAGTGTATTCGCACCGAAGGTGGCAATGATCCCTGCAAAATGATCCAATTATTGCTCAATGATCAGGGACAGCCAATGAGCGAAGTTTCGTTTTTCCGAATTCCTGCAGATAAAGGAGCAGTAGCAGGCGCAAATATTATTGTGCCCTTGGAAACTTTACTAACCACGCCTATGGTCGTTGCCTTCGCTGAGGGAACGCGCAAACAATATCCCTATACCTTTTGCAACGAGGTCGGATGTGTTGCTCGGATCGGACTTACAGAGTCCGAAATTGATCTCATGAAAAAGGGCGCTGTAGCACAAATCACCGTGGTGCATATATCTAGACCAAACCAACCGATTACGTTTGATATGTCCTTGAAAGGATTTACTAAGGCTTATGGCAGAACCTCTGTTTTTGGCGGGTAACGCTTTCTACTGGCTTTAATCTAATTTCCTTGGTCAATGAAATTTAAAATAGAACTTGCTGCTCGTTCTCCAGGACGTGTAGCGCCTTTACCAAGGCGATTCATCGTCTCATTCATCGCTTTCAACTGTCGATCAGGCACAGCTAAAATTTCTAAAAGTGCTTTTTCTAAATTAACAGACTTACATTGCGAACCAATAAATTCAGGCACATCTAGTGTTTCAGAGACCAGATTTACCAATGTTACCGTGTTAGTAGTCACAAGACGCCCAATTATCTGTCTTGAAAACCATCCCATGTCATAGCCGATGACCATCGGCGTTTGATTAGCAGCCAGTTCGAGTGACACGGTCCCAGAGGCTGCAAGCGCTCCATCGGCGGCACGAAAAGCGGCACGTTTAAGCGCTAAGGCCTGTTCCGGGCTCTGATCTCTGGGATCAAGAAAAATAATATCCTCGTCCCAGTCATAGGTCAGTGCACGCTGCTGCGAAACGACTTCAGCAGCAGCAGGCAGAACAACACGAACTTCCGGCTTTTGCTCCTTGATTTTTTGTAGTGTCTTTTTGAATATTGGCGTCAATCGCGCGATCTCTGACGATCGAGAGCCGGGCAGGCAAAGTATCACTGGCACGTCACCAAGGGAATAGCTTTCGCGAAACGCTTTCGCGGCAGATAAAGAGGCAACAGGTTCTTCCACGACAGGATGCCCTACAAAATCGCAACTCATTCCGACAGAAGTCATGTAAGGCGGCTCAAAGGGCAACAGTGCAAGAACATGGTCAACAAACCGTGCCATTTTTTCAGCCCGTTTAGGCCGCCATGCCCAGACCGTGGGCGCAACATAATGAATAATTGGGATAGCGCTGTTTTTACTGACAATTTCGGCAACGCGCAAATTGAACTCCGGCAGGTCAATTGTAATCAAAGCATCCGGTTTGGCTTCCAAAACCGCCTTAGCCGTTTGAGCAATGCGTTTCTTCAGAAAAAAATAACGGGACAGTATTTCGCCTACGCCCATGATTGAAATATCTTCCATTGGAAACTGGCTTTCAAACCCCAAACCGATCATATGGGCGCCGCCAATCCCAATAAAATTCTGCGGGCTGGCCAAAAGCTTATCAAACCCTTTTATCAGCGCAGCACCAAGTCGATCACCGGAAGGTTCACCTGCTATCATAAAAAATTTCATATAGCAGGCTCGACAGCATAGATAAAAATACCAAGATCTTTTGCGCGCGCTTTCAGCTCGCCCTTGTCAAGCAATAGAACATTTTTGGGGGAAATCACGATACCCGCAAGGTCTGCATTCGCTACTTCTTCAACAGTTTTTGGGCCAATCGTGGGGATATCGACGCGCAAATCCTGACCAGATTTAGGCCGTTTAACCAAGATACCCTTTTGCGTCGCATTTCTAAGTTTTGCCTGCGTTTGCGATACAAAACCAAGCATTGCATCCGTACCTTGTAGCGTTTCAATGCCGAGCAGCATTCCGTCTTCAACAACAACTGCCTGTGCAATATCAGCTTCTGCCATAAGAGATAAAATATGATCGGCTTTGGTAAGATCAGACACGTAAGTTTCGTCCCACCCAGAAACAATATCGCCGGGATCGGCGGCGCATTGAGGCAGAACATCAAGGGCACTCAATATCTTAAACCCCTGCGCATGAAAAAGGCCTACTACAAAGCGCAGGAGATGATCATCGCCCTCAGACATCATCGCGCCTAAATCTGGCGCAATAGAACGCATAAAAGAGTCAAATTCAGCTGGATTCAGATGTGGACGAGACATAGCCCCTGCCATTAATACATCCGTAACATTGCGCTCTTTCAAGCTATCAAACAACGCCCCCAGATGTTCAAACTTCGCCACAACATCAGGCTTTCCCTCTAGTTGATGGGCCATTCCTTCAAAAACAACCATAACTGAATCTGGCAATTCTTTTTGTAATAAAACTGTTAGGTGCCCATCGCCAGAAAGTATTGCAAGATTACGGCTCATGCTACTGCCCTGGCGTCATGAATGAACGATCGCTTTGCGCTGTCACAAATTCAACGATACGCTGGACATATTCACTGTCACTGTCTTCACCAAGACGACGTGCGCGTTCCTGAAAAGTACCTTCGCCTTGGGCCAGCATTTGAAATGCTGCTCTTAGCGCCGTTATATCGCTTCGTGCAACGCCGCGCCGCTTCAAACCTACAAGGTTCAGACCGTCTAATTCCCCACGCGGTGCTTGGACCAATCCATACGGAATGACATCATTCGCGACCATCGTTACTGCACCAATTATTGCTCCGCGTCCGATGCGTACAAATTGGTGTATACCTGATAGCCCCCCCACAATGACCTCGTCCTCCAGAACACAATGTCCGCCCAAAGCGACATTGTTTACAAGGATTACACGGTCAGCAACATGTACATCATGCGCCACGTGGCATCCTGCCATAAAAACCCCGTCATCGCCCACATAGGTAAGCCCTCCGCCACCTTCCGTGCCGGTATTCATTGTGACGTGTTCCCTGATGCGATTGCGCGCGCCTATTTTAAGATGCGTTGTTTCGCCCTTAAATTTCAGATCTTGAGGAATTTCACCAAGTACTGAAAAAGGGAAGACAACCGTATCTTCACCGATTTCGGTCATTCCGTTGACCACAACATGGCTTTTGAGTGTAACTCGTGCACCTATTTTGACCTGCGGACCAATATGGCAGAATGGGCCAACAACAGCGTCCTCTCCAATCAATGCACCGGGCTCTACCACAGCGCTCGGATGAATAGAAGCAACGCTCACTCAACTAACTCCTTTGGCATATCCATCATTGCGGTAAATGCTGCTTCGGCTGCCATATCACCTTCCACACTTGCAACCCCGGAAAACCGCCAGACCTTACCACCGGGCTTACCCCGCAGTGTTTTTACAGATAATTCCAAAACATCACCCGGAACAACCTTACGGCGGAATTTGCATTTATCGATTGCCATGAAATAAACTAAGAGGTTTTTGCCGACCAATCCGAGACTTGTGCCAAGCATCACCGCTGCCGTTTGCGCCATTGCTTCAACGATTGTCACGCCGGGCATGATAGGAGCGCCCGGGAAATGCCCCTGAAAATGTGGTTCGTTGAACGTCACATTTTTGATACCTATTGCCGTTTTTGTACCATTAATATCGGTTACTTTATCGACCAGAAGGAACGGATAACGATGCGGAATAATTCGTTGGATGAGGTCAATATCGGCTGTGATAAGCTGCTCTGACATATGGTTTCCTTTTGAGGTCTTTTGATGTCCCTAACAAGTCACATACCTACAGGCAAGCTTTGTCTATTATTTCAAGCGTTAAGCTTGAAGAGGCGCATAGATATTCAATCCGGCTTGAGGAAAATGTCGATATTAATCAGTTGGTTTGCCCGCTCCATTACGATCAATGTGATATCAATGGCGTTAGACGAGACGATCACCTGATTTTTCATTAGTACAAGGCTCGCACCTTTTTCTTCCATCACCTCACCCGCATATTGTGACAATATCCGCGCCAATCGATCCGTATCTTTGCTTAATCCGTCATCAATCGATTGTTTCCGAGCTCGATATTCTTCGCGAGTCTCAGTAGATTTTGTGTCAAACGCTTCGGCAAGTTTGACAAACGCGTCAATCTCCATCGTTGGACGCACATCGCGTAGTTTCTGTTCCTCTGCAATCAATTGGGTTTGTAAAATGTTAAATTCATTGTTCAGGGCAATAATCTCTTGTTTATAACGATCAAAAATGAATTTACCTACGCTGCTTTCATTCAGTACTTTTCGGACATCCAAAACCAAAATTTGAATGTTAGCTTTCGTGTCAAAAGACAGGTTTTGCGCCAAAACTATATTTGGCACATAACCTAAAAACGCAAAGATCCAAGCGTACGCCCACACAACTGAAATGCGAGGACGACTTAACACAGCTAGAACCGTCTGGTCGCCAAGGTCAACTCAAAATCGTTTGGCGTATCCAGAATCTCTTTTGAAATCGCTCTTGAAAAATTGAACCGGAAAGGACCAACAGGAGTTATCCAAAACAAAGAAAAACCTGCTGCCTGACGCCATGATCCGCTTTCATAGTGTATTGGATGTAAATCGGTATTATATTCCAGCCCCCAAAGGTTGCCCACGTCGTAAAACACACCGCCGGAAATACCATATTCTTCGGGAATTCCAATCGGGAAAAGCGCTTCCAGACGCATCGCGGCGAATTTCTCCCCACCAAGTGCGTCGTTTACACCCTTCGTCGGGTCGTATTCTCTTGGACCAATACCACCGGGCTCAAATCCGCGCATTGTATTACCGCCTAGACGAAAACGATCAATGACGCGTCCTTGTCCTTTAGAATAGCTCAGTATGCCACCCTCAATAGTTCCAACCAGCGTAACTTCTTCGCCCAGGACTTTCATTTCACCTGACACAGAAGCAGTCGTCTTCACACTCGCTGTATCCCCACCAAGTCCAGAAAAATCTTGCTCAACACGCGCCAGAACGCCAGCATTCGGATCAAGTCCTGTGCGGCGGCTGTCAAAACTGAGCGTATAACCCAGAACCGACTCTTTAACGTTGCCAAGGGCAAGCTCTTCCGTGATAACGCCCCCTGCCAGAATCGATGCGTTGGAGAGTTCTGTTTCCGAGTACTGATAACGCACACCAAGCCTTGTACGTTCACTAAGCGGAAAAGACAACTGAGGCCTTATTTTCAAAACAGACGTGTTGTACTGACTGAATTGCCGTTGTGTTTCTGAATAGGATGTCAGGAGCGATAGACTTAAATCATTATACAGAAACGAAGGTTCCATAAAATCGAAGGCATAGGTCTGTGTTCCTGACCCCGCGGTGAGCTTTAATGACAAAGCCTGACCACGGCCAAGAAAGTTCTTCTCGGCGTATTCCATCAACCCGCCAGCCCCCGCGGCTGTCGAATAGCTTGCACCAAAACTCAGACTGCCCGTAGGTGCCTCTATCACTTTAACATCGACAACCACTTTTTCTGGATTGCTGCCTTCTCGCGATGTCACATCAGCTTGGGAAAAGAAACCAAGCGCTCTGATTCGACGCGCACTCGCGCGAATTTCGCTGGGGTTGAATGGGTCACCTTCAACAATGCGAAATTGTCTGCGGATCACGCGATCAAGTGTCGCCGTGTTGCCTTCAATATCAATCCGTTCCACGAAAACACGTGGACCTCTTTCTACGGCGTAGTCTACGTCCAAAGTAAGACTTTTATCATTCCTTTTGACGCGCGGCGTTATCCGGAGAAATTCCAAGCCTTCTTGATTCGCGAAACGTTCCATCCTTGTGATGTCATTTTCGATTAACAAAGGAGAATAGGTCTGTCCCGCCTTTACTTTTCCTGCATTAGAAAACGCGGCAGTATCAATGCCGTTTAGCTCCGAACTTACAGTAACATCTCCAACCTTAAACTTTTGACCTTCGCGAATGTTAAAGGTTATGAAATAGCCGTCTCTTTCCTGTGAAATTTCAGCATTCACGCTGTTGATGCGAAAATCTGCATAACCTCGGGATTTGTAGAAATCGGACAGCACTTGCTTGTCAAACTCAATGCGGTCTTCAACAAAGGTGTCCCTTTGTATGAAAGTGCGTAAGACACCCGCCTGTTTAGTCTCCATAACACCACGTAGCTTACGATCAGAGTAGGCGCGGTTGCCGACGAAGCTAATCCGTTCAATTTCAACCAATCCACCTTCAAAAATTTCGAACACGAGGTCAACGCGATTGTCCGCAAGGCGAATGAATTTTGGGTTAACTCTGGCGGCAAGCCGACCAGAGTTTGCATAGGCTTCAGCGATCGCAGCGCGGTCCTGCTCAACATCTGTAGGATTGAAGACTTTGCGGGCTTGGCTTGTTATAATACCTGCAAGAACGTCATCTTTGAGGCGCGAATTCCCTTCAAAGGCAACACGGTTTACGGTTGGAAGCTCTTTAACTTTTATCAGAAGGCGCGATCCTCTTGGGATAAGCTCAACCTCTTCAAAAAGCCCACTGGACGATACAGATTGGTATGCCGCATTTAGATCTGCGGCGGACACATCCTGCCCTGTCAGCACCCCAGCGTAATTTCGAATGGTCGAACTTTCTATCCGAAGATTACCTTCAACTTGGATCGTAGAGAACCGAAATTGTTGGGCATAAGCAATACTGAGATCTATTACCGCAGCGCTCAAAACAAATATTACCGCAAATAATAAATGCTGTATCAGACCATAGTGCGCAATGTGCGTACCGGTAGCAATACACTGCCCCCTCTGTCCCATGCTCAATTCCTCAGCCTTTTGTTTATCTTTTAGTACAGTTTTATTCTTTTAGTACAGAGAAAGGCACATTTTGTCAAAACTGCAAAACCGTAACTATTTACTGATTTTCGCCAATGCCGCTTGATCACAATCAGCCACAAAAATTTACAAACGGTTTTCAGCACAAATAGTCATTTATCAGCGCGAAGGCCATAAAGGACAGAATGATAAACAACCCTGCCGTCATCAACATGTTCAAAAAAGCTGGCGCCGGTGGTCTACCGACAATTGCCTCATATGCAAATAAGAGCAAATGGCCTCCGTCAAGGACCGGAATTGGAAAAAGATTAACCATGCCGATAGCTGCCGACATTAGCGCAATAAACCAGATAAAGCTTTCCCCACCTTGGCGTGCCATATCACCAGAGGTTTCGGCAATTCCTATGGGACCTGACAGATTGCAAGTACTAATTGATCCTATGACAACATGATAAAGGCCCTCTACCGATCCGCGCATAATTTGCCAGGTTTGGATTACGCCAAAACTCAGTGCCGGTAGAAATGAAATCGTCGTCAATTGCGGTTTGAAGAAAAAATCACCGCCAACAAGACCAATCCGCCACGCAGTACGAAATCCACCGCCTTGTACTGGTTCATCAACACGCTTCGGGGTAAGCGGAACAGACAACTCCTTTCCATTCCGCCAGACTATGAGCTCTAGTGTGGCACCATTTGACCCCTCAACAGCAGCTTTCAAATCTCTAAAACGGATAACAGGCGAATTGTTCACTGCAATAATGACATCGCCTTCACCGAGACGAGCCTCAGACGCTGCTGATCTTGGAATGACTTGTGAAACACGCGCCAAACTCAGGTTTGGTCCGATTACATCGGTAACTCTGTCACCACGCTTTACGGTATATGCATACACGTCGCGGTCCCCAAGCTTGCGCCAAAAGGCGGAAAATGCGCCCCCATCATCAAGCGATGGAACATCAATATTGTTTATTTTTAATATGATATCTCCATTTTTTAAACCATGATCAAATGGCAAAGGATAGAGTTCTCCTACAGTGAGGGGATCGCGCGCCTGACCTTGCCATAATGCGATTGCCGCAAAAATTATAGCAGCAAGAATAAAATTAAATATTGGCCCTGCTACAACAGTTGCCGCGCGCGCCCAGAGCGGCGCCCCATGCATTGTATGACGCAGTTCGTCCGTTTGCAGGTTTTGGAGCGCATCATCATCTGCCCCACTGACTGCATCCTTGTCCCCCAGAAATTTCACATAACCGCCAAATGGAATGAGCGCGATTTGCCAGCGCGTACCCCACCTGTCAGTCTTTGAAATCAATACAGGACCTAAGCCTACAGAAAACACTTCAGCTTTAATACCAGACAACCTGCCCACGATGTAATGGCCAAATTCATGCACAAAAACAATCACAGAAAGACTGACCACAAAGGCCAAAAGCGTAAAACTCAGTCCGCCAAACGCTGGTATAAATGACATAAAATCCAACTTTTTTACCTATGTCCTAATTGTAAGTTTTTTTATTTCATCTCGTGCATGCGCTCGACCTATTTGGTCCATCATCAGCACATTTTCAAGATTTAACGGGTCAATATAATCGTTTGAATTGACGAAATTACGCTCGAGTACCCGTTCAACGACAACGGCCATATCCAAAAAGCCAATTTTACGTGCAATAAAAGCATCCAGCGCTATTTCCTTGGCCGCATTATAGACCGCACCGGACAACTGACCAATTTCAAGAACTTGGAAGGCGAGGCGCAATGCGGGATATTTTTCCGTATCGGGTTTTTGAAAATCAAACCGGCCAATATTTGTTAAATCTAACCTTTCTACCGGAAGATGTTTTCGTTTAGGGTAGTTTAGTGCGAAACCAATAGCATGGCGCATGTCGGGCGGCCCAATGTGAGCCATCAGTGCCCCATCTTGAAATCCGACCATAGCATGTATCATGGATTGGGGATGTATCAGTACTTCTATCTGATCGGGCTGAAGGTCAAAAAGCTCTTTCGCTTCAATAACCTCAAGGGACTTATTAAACAAAGATGCGCTATCAATAGTGATCCGCTGGCCCATATTCCAATTGGGGTGTGTTGCGGCCTGTTCAGGAGTTGCTTTTGCGATCTGATCCAATGTCCAGCAACGAAATGCGCCCCCCGATGCTGTCAAAATCACGCGCTCAACCGTAGCACGGTCTTCTCCAATCAACGCCTGGAAAATCGCAGAATGTTCACTGTCAACCGGAATAAGGTTAACATTTTTTTCTGCTGCGGTTTTTTTCATCAAAGCGCCAGCAGCTACCATGCTTTCCTTATTGGCCAGTGCCAAATGTGCTCCGGCCTGCATAGCACGCAAGCCAGGTTCTAATCCTGCCGCCCCGACAATAGCTGAGAGCGCAAGGTCTACAGGACGTTCGGCAGCATCTTTAATTCCTGATAATCCAGCTAGTACTTCAACACCTCTGCCGGCCAGACACTCTTTCAGCGTGCCAAACTTGCTATCATCCGCACAAACAACGCAATCTGGGCGGAACTCAAGCGCAATACTTACAAGGGCGTCAATATTTTGAGCGCCCGTAAGAGCAACAATATGATAGTTCTCTCGTTCGCGTCGAATTAGATCCAATGTATTTTGGCCAATTGAACCTGTTGCGCCAAAAATACTTAAACGTTTCATAAACCTACCAAAAACGGCGAGAGCGCCCCGAATGCAAGCGTCGCACCAACCGTTCCGTCAAATCGGTCCATTACCCCTCCATGTCCAGGCAGCAATCGAGAACTGTTTTTTACATTACACGCCCGCTTCAACGCGCTTTCACTTATATCACCCACTTGAGACATGATAGATAGGATGATTGTCAACCCGATGACAGACTTCAAGGACAGACCTGGAAGTGCTGTTTCAGCGACGCAAAGGCTCAATACAACTGCTAAAGCCCATCCAGTACCTGCTCCAGACCACGTTTTCTTCGGGCTGAACCGTGGAATTAATTTTGGTCCTCCGATAAGACGACCGCCAAAATACCCACCAAGATCCGTCACAATGACCAAAGTCAAGAGCCAAAAAACAATTCCAATGCCTAAATTATCGCGTAGACTAACAAGTACAAAACCAGTTAAAAGTATCGCCAAAGATACAATGAATCCTGAACGTTTATGGGCGTAGAAAAATAAAGTCTGGATTGCTGCACCCAGAATCAACCAGACCAAAACCCACCCCCAAGTCTCCGCCAAAAACACTAGCACAGAGGTGCCGACCGCAAAACTAGCAGCAAAGTATCCGCTTTGTTGGGACATTGGATTAAGCATCTGGCCTAATTCCCAATGCATTGAAGCCACAGCAATCAGGAGAAGGCATTTAAAAATAATCCCACCCATCCAAAGGGCTCCTGCTGCCACACATGCGAGAATTATAGCGGTGCCGAGGCGAGGCAATAGATCGCTCCATGAGTCTCCGGCCGTCATGCAGGAATACCACCAAATCTTCGGGTTCGGTTAGCAAATCGCGCCAGCGCCTCTTCAAACATCGCAGGCGTAAAATCAGGCCAAAGCGTATCTACAAAATCATATTCAGAATAAGCCGCCTGCCACAGCAGAAAGTTTGAAATACGTGCTTCGCCTGATGTCCGTATCAATAAATCTGGGTCTGGCAAAACGTATGTATCAAGATACCTTGGGAGGGTCTTTTCGTTAATCTCTTTAGGTAACAACCGTCCGGATTTGACGTCATAGGCAAGCCTCTGCGCGGCGCGAGCCACTTCGTCACGACCACCGTAATTGATGGCGATAGTCAAATGGACAATGTCATTATCACGGGTAATCATTTCGAGATTATCCATTAAATCCACAAGCGACGTTGCAAGTCGCATCCGATCTCCAATAAATCTGACGCGCACCCCATTGTTATTAAGGTTTTCAGCTTCTCTTATAATATATCTGCGGAACAGTGTCATAAGACCTGCGACTTCTTCTTGTGTGCGTCTCCAATTTTCCGTAGAAAAAGCGAATATTGTAAGGTACTTTACACCAAGGTGTGGACAACTTTGCAAAATCTCTCGTACACGTTTTGATCCAGCATGGTGTCCAAACAAACGGGGTTTACCCCGTTTTTGCGCCCAACGCCCATTACCATCCATGATAATTGCAACATGTCTGGCGGCATCCACCAAAGACCCCTTTGTCATAATTATTATACCTGCATAATTTCGTTTTGTTTTGTCTCGAGTGCCGTATCAACTGCAGAAATATGTTCGTTCGTCATATCCTGCACTTCGTCTTCCCAGAGCTTCTGATCATCTTCCGAAAGACCGTCCCCTTTGGCTTTTTTGATCTGATCCATCCCATCACGTCTGATATTGCGGATAGATATGCGCGCATTTTCTGCATACTGTCCGGCGACACGCGACAACTCCCGCCGCCGTTCCTCGTTCAATTCAGGGATTGGCAACATAATAATCGTACCGTTGAGCTGAGGATTAATACCCAGCCCACTTTCACGGATAGCTTTTTCAACAGGACCAACCAAAGATTTATCCCAAACATTGATAGTGACCATACGTGGTTCAGGTACGTTTACCGTACCAACCTGATTGATCGGCGTACGTTGGCCATAGGCCTCAACTGTAACCGGTTCTAACATTGACGCTGACGCCCGCCCTGTACGAAGCGAAGCAAATTCAGTTTTTAGGGCAGAAAATGCTCCGTTCATACGACGCTCCAGATTATCGGTGTCCAGCATAAAATCTTCTGACATATTTTGATACCACTCTCGTCTCTGCCGATTTCTTTTTACTCAGTAACCTGAGGTAGCGCCATTTTCCAGCATAAGTTCAGCTTACTCTGTCACTTTGGTGTACTTACCCTTACCAGCAAGAATGCCCTTGAACCCGCCCGGCTCATCTAAAGAGAATACAATGATGGGTAATCCATTGTCACGAGCCAAGGCAATGGCGCTGGCGTCCATTACAGCAAGGCGCTTTGCCAAAACCTCATTATATGTTACTGTATCAAAGCGGACCGCATCGGTATTTTTCGAAGGATCTTTGTCGTATACACCATCCACTTTTGTGCCCTTGAATATAACTTCACAAGCCATTTCGCTCGCGCGCAGTGTCGCGGCGGTGTCAGTTGTGAAATATGGATTTCCCGTCCCTGCCGCAAAAATACAAACGCGGTTTTTCTCAAGGTGACGCACGGCGCGGCGTCTAATGTAAGGCTCACACACTTGATCCATAGGGATAGCGCTAATTACACGCGTGAAAACACTGCGAGCCTCAAGGGCACTTTGCATCGCGAGCGCATTCATTACAGTCGCCAGCATGCCCATATAATCTGCTGTCGTGCGTTCCATGCCTTGAGCACTTCCTTGCAGGCCACGAAAAATATTTCCGCCTCCAATAACCATACAAATTTCTACACCAATATCATGAACGTTTTTAACCTCATCGGCAATCCGTTCCACGGTCGGCGGATGCAGACCAAAACCCTGTTCTCCCATCAACGCCTCCCCAGAAATTTTCAACATAACACGTTTGAAAGACGTTCGGGGCGCTGCGGTTTTGGACATGGGTACCTCTTTTACTCTGGTTAGCTGCGCTGGTAGATGTATGAAAAACTACTTCAGTTCAATGAGTCGTTGACGTTTATTAAAAAAATATGTGATGCGTTGAATAGCAGGCTACCGTATGTGAGATAAAAGTGTTTGTTGAGAGTTGGATAGATAACATTGCATCTGATAAACCTGTTTTGATAGCGGGCCCCACGGCCTCAGGTAAATCTATCCTTGCGATGCACATCGCAGAAACGGCTGGCGGAATCATTATTAATGCCGATGCTTTACAGGTCTTTTCGAATTGGCGTGTGCTTAGCGCCCGCCCATCCGTTGAAGAGGAACGCCGCGCAAAACACGTTCTTTATGGGCATGTTAATGGTCAAACAAACTATTCGGTGGGTCATTGGCTGCGCGATATCGCGCCGCATTTAATGTGCCAAGAAAGACCAATTATTGTTGGTGGTACTGGGCTTTATTTTTCTGCACTCACCAAAGGGCTCGTTGATATACCCACCATTCCGCAGCATTTCAAAAATCTATCAGAGACTCGCTGGAAGGCCGAAGGGCTTCAGCCCCTTATAGATGAACTTGACGACGAGACCACAGATAGCATCGATATACAAAATCCAAGGCGCGTGCTGCGGGCTTGGCAAGTGAAGCACTACACTGGAAAATCAATCACAGCGTGGCAGAAAGAAACCCCTACTCCGCTTTTAGACCAACGAAAGTGCACAGCAATTGTAATTTCGTCCCCAACTGAATGGCTCAACCGACGCATTGCAAAGCGATTTGAACAAATGATTTCATTGGGAGCACTTGAAGAAGCGCAAGAAAACTTACAGCTTTTGCCCTTGAACGTGCCCTCTTTGAAGGCCATCGGTGCTGCAGAACTAATGGCCTGTATTAAAGGCGAACTGTCACTGGCAGCGGCCGTCGAAAAAGCCACCATTGCAACGCGTCAATTTGCAAAACGTCAGCGCACGTGGTTTCGCAATAATATGAAAGAATGGCGTCGGTACAGTATAAATTTCTGAAATAAACAATTTAACTTATATTGAGATAATAAAATCGCGATGAGGAAAATTAAAACTTCAAAATTACAAGAAATTGATTTCCGCCAAAATGCATAATCTTAAATTAAAGATCAATGTCCAATAAACCGTTACTTGGTTTACTAGAATTCTTATTGCCTTACATCTTTAACATAGTAGCTTAGCGGATCACCTCACCGCTATAATACACCCAGAGGGAACATATTCTGAAGAAGAATTCTCTCCAATTGGAACAGGTCCCTATATACCCGCCAAGTTTGTGAAAAGTGACAAAGAAGTTCACGTTTGTAAAAAGCAACATCCGTGGCAGAGCTATTCTCTAGAAGGCCCTAGTGATAAAGATTTGGATAGGATCGAATTTATTGATTTTGATACAGATCCTTACGACCACATATCCCGAATTCAGTTAAATCGGATTGACATGTTCTATCGAAATACTGGCAATTCGTTGATGTTATCGGCACACTTGGTTGGATAAGATACGTACCGAAAATTCTTACACATTGGTTGTAAGTCAAGTTTTCTAAGCTCACATAGACATACGGCAACGTTATTTGGACACATCTATTCGACAAGCTTTCCAAATTGCCATACAAAATAAGGCTTGTCTTGAGCTTTGATATGAGAAAAATCGACGTCGCCGAAATTCATCATGTTTGCCCAATACACCTAAAATATTACAAGATGGAGACGCTAGCATTTAATCTTCGAGAGGCTAAACTAACACTAGACTAGGCCGAAGCT
>CAJXHI010000003.1 GCA_913051655.1 uncultured Alphaproteobacteria bacterium | reverse complement strand
ACCGCGGACCTACTGATTACAAATCAGTTGCTCTACCAGCTGAGCTATAGGGGCTGTGAAGAGCGGAATAATGGAACTCTGTAGCTATGACAAGAGGAAAAACACGGAGTGTGCTCTCCATGTATGATGCTCTGGAAAACGGAAGTTATCGACAATTAAGTTCCCTTCGTCAGGGCCAATAAACGCGGTTTTCAGTTACCGTTGATTATTTGTATAATATAATAGCGATACCTTGAGAAAGATCATGTAGTGAAAATTGAGCTTAACGCGGCTATAAAATGTACAGATAAAGAACAGCTTTTGAAATGATTGCGCAATAATCGTGATGTTCTTTCCTTACAACGTATGGCAGCTCAATGCTCCTGAATTTATCATATCACCTTGCACGAAACTTCAAATAAAATGCGTTATCAATGCTGCAGTGAAAACGCGGGCGATACTCTTCGTGATATTTTTCTGGAAAGTCAAACTGATGATATTGAGACTTTGTTTCTGTCCAATACGCTTTTTTTGGCCTCCCAGAGAGATAATCTCAAATGATCGGTTTTATCCCAAATTTGTGCTCCGTCTGGCAAAGTTTCTTCTAGTAAGTCAGAAAGATGACCTTCTTTTAACCTTTGCTGTCAGACACACCACGAACTTCGTTCCAAACCTTTTTCACGACCCAAATGTCACTGGACCCGATAGCATTTAAAACAAGAGCAACCCCATGTCCCCAAGATAGAATGAGCTTGTTCTCAGGTTGCGCAATACCGTTCAAGATTTGCCTGTGTTTCCGTGGTACAGCGGTGATAAGTCCTTTGTTTGGAGCCAAATCATCGGAAGCCTTATAAATTGACCTTATCCCCAGAAAATTCGTTAGGATTTTGATCTTATCAGAAAAAATTTTACCAGTCGACGCATTCGGAAGGTACTACCAATGCTTGGTAATACATCTAGACACGCATGTAAGCCAAATCAAAAGAATGGTGTTTGCCTTTGCCTAAATGTTGGCTCTTACCAATACCATGGAAGAAACGATGAATTCGCCAAATTAAAAAATACGTTGTTCCAAATAATGACATTACTTGGGAAAAAGGTATCTAGGCGATTTCACGAATCTCCAAAAAACCTTTGCTTCTTATCTAAGTTTCTGCACTTAGATGTTTCCAAATTCTAACTTAGATACAGGTCATACCAGTCGGTTCGACGGTTTGCATCGCTGCATTTTCTACACGCCCCTATGACATGCCCAAAGCTTCTTTATATAGTTCAAGCACGGCCTCTTCTTCAGCTACCTGCCCTTGGTCGCGCCGGCGCAGTGTGATTAACTTCCGGATCACTTTAATGTCATATCCACGTCCTTTAGCTTCAGCCAAAACTTCTTTTTGTTGATCATCAATATCTTTCTTTTCGGCATTGAGCCTTTCAATGCGTTCAATAAACTGCTTCAATTCATCTGCGGTGACACGATAAGTCGTGTCGATAGAATCTTGCATTAACTCCTCCTGCATTGATTTCCAGTGACGTAGCTGCATGTGTGCGACTGTGCAAGTGTGATCCGCTTGCAGCATCACAAAAAATCCAATACGCACGTAAATAATGTTCGGAAAGGATGTCACCAAATGAGCGCGTTGATCTTGAGTGGAATAGTCATATCAGTGATCGGACTGCTGGGGCTGTTGGTTTGCATCCGCAGAGTGGCCAAGGCCAAGAAAAGAGCGAAGAGCGAAGAGGAATTACGGAACTCCGTTAAGCAAGCCTTGCCTCTGAACCTTGGCTCTTTATTTGTATCCGCACTCGGGTTGATGGCGGTGGTTGTTGGCATATTCTTGACCTCTTAAACAGACCAACGAGCAGCAAAAAAGGGTCGATTTTCGTTTCGATCTTCGTAAAGTTAATCTGGGAGAGGGTAAATGTCACATATCCGTAGAAGCAATATAATCCAATTATTCTTTGGCCTTATCTTATTAATGTGCCCTAAAGAAATACTAGCAAAAGATACTTTGGCTCGCCTGTTGGAAACCGGTTATTGCTCTTTTTGTGATTTAAGAAATATACAAATCGGGTCCATCGCCGACAATGAAATGGACCCGCATCCTATGGACCTTACTGAAACTTATTTAGTACACGCTAATTTTTCACAGGCGGACCTGACAAAGGTTATCTTTGCAAGGTCTTATTTAAATGGAGCGCGTTTTGTCGGGGCCGATTTGAGTGGCGCTGATTTCACGGGATCAGAGCTTGAGCTGGCAGATTTTTCCGGCGCAAATTTAACAAACACCATTTTTTCAAAAGCCTATCTTTTACATGCACGTCTGAGTACAGAGCAGCTGAGAGCTGTAAAGCTTTGCCAGACAACACTCCCCGATGCCAGTATAAGTCACCGCGATTGCTAATAGCAAAGAGCTATAGCTCATAAGGTGGATGCCAGTTACCTTCATCAATATCAAAGACCCCGCTGAGCATTTATTTGAATTAATTTGTTTACTGAATGGCGCAGCGAACTCTAATTTAATTTAAACGTTTATCTCAATGAAATAGCTAAGCCTAAGGGAACTAATCCTCCAAGGCTTCAAGCTCATCTATCATGATTGAAATCATAGAAAGACCCTGATCCCAAAAGTTTGGATCACTAGCATCTAAACCAAAAGGCGAAAGAAGGTCTTTGTGATGCATAGAGCCTCCCGCCTTAAGCATATCAAAATATTTACTTTCAAAGCCCGAAGAATTATTCTTGTAAATCGCATAAAGCGCGTTCACCAATCCATCGCCAAATGCATATGCATAAACATAAAACGGTGAATGCACAAAATGCGGGATATACGCCCAAAAGGTTTCATAGCCATCCATAAATTCAAATGCCGGTCCTAGACTTTCGCCCTGCACGCTCATCCAAATGGCATTTATGTCATCCGGAGTGAGTTCACCTTTAGTGCGCGCCTCATGAAGCTTACATTCGAAATCATAAAATGCGATCTGGCGCACAACCGTGTTGATCATATCTTCCACTTTACCGGCCAGCAAAACTTTGCGTTCTTTTTTACATTTTGCACTATCCAGCATCTTTTGAAATGTCAGCATTTCACCAAACACACTTGCCGTTTCCGCGAGAGTCAAAGGAGTGCTGGATAGCATCTCTCCCTGCCCTGCTGCAAGCACCTGATGCACACCATGCCCTAATTCATGGGCAAGCGTCATGACATCGCGCGGCTTACCAAGGTAATTTAGCATCACATAGGGATGTACAGTAGTCACGGTTGGATGTGCAAAAGCACCAGGCGCTTTCCCCGGTTTTACTCCTGCATCTATCCAGCCTTTTGAGAAAAATGGCTCTGCCAGATCTGCCATCCGCGGATCGAATTCACCATAGGCCTCCATAACAGTATCTTTTGCTTCGGACCAATTCACGATGCGTTCGCTTTCCATCGGCAATGGTGCATTACGGTCCCATACCTGCAATCTTTCTAAGCCGAGCCATTTCCGTTTCAGCTCATAATAGCGGTGGCTCAATTTTGGATAGGCGTTTACTACTGCGTTGCGCAAGGCTTCAACCACTTCGGGTTCAACATCATTTGAAAGATGACGCCCAGCCTGTGCTGAGGGCATGTTACGCCAACGGTCGACAATTTCCTTTTCTTTGGCAAGCGTGTTGTGTGCGCGGGCAAAAATTTTGATGTTAAGCGCAAAAACACGTGCCAATTCTCTTGCTGCCGCTTCGCGTTTGTCACGGTCATGACCAGTGAGAAAATCCAAAGTTCCTTCGATGTTTTTTTCTTCTCCATCGACTTCAAAACTAAGACCCGCAATAGTTTCATCAAAAAGCTTTTCCCAAGCATCCCCCACAGCCCCCAGATCATGGACGAATTTTTCCAATTCATCGCTTAACTGATGAGGCTTCATTGCACGCATGCGCTCAAACACACGCCGGTAGCGCGCAAGATCAGCGTTTTGCGTAAGCAAACCTTCGATATGATCGTCTTCAAGTCGGTTCAATTCCAAAGAGAAAAATACCAAAGGCGTGGTGAAAGCAGTAATTTTTTCCTGACAATCAGATAGAAACTTTGTGCGCTCTCCATCAGTGGTCATCTGATAATAGCGCAACGCCGCATAGGACATAATGCGCCCTGCGGTCGTCGATATCTTTTCGTTTCGCACCACACAGGTCAGCATGTTATCCGCACTTAGCTCCGCAAGTTTCCCTTCATAATCAATAGCAAACGTGGCACATTCTGTTTCAAGCCAAGTCAGGTCATCACTGAGTTCAGAAGCATCGGGAGCGGTGTATAGATCGCTTAGATCCCATTCGGGCAAATCACCTAAGTTTTTATTGCCATTGGCGGCATTGGCGTCTTTTACAGGAAAAGGTGATAAGAACATAAATTTTTACCTCTATTCTTTCGATATGACATAATCTTGGGGGATGGGCTGACAAGGTAGCTTCAGCTATTTTATCGTTTCTGAAAATCCATAAAGCGCAACCGGATTGGATACCAATATCCGCTGACGCGTCTCGGCATCACCCACAACGCGATCTAAAGCATCTATCATATCACCAGAGCGTGGCATCTCTGCCCCATTGAGCATGATATGAGGCCAGTCTGATCCCCATAGACACCGGTCAGGATTAGCCTTTACGAGGGCTGCAACAATCTCATCAGTTTCCTGATAAGGCGTATTGGCCAGGCGATACAATCCCGACAGCTTTATCCAAACGCGCCCCGTTTCAAGAAGACTGCACAACCGCCCAACGCCTTTATGACCAACACCAAGGCTTAAATCTGGCCAGCCGATGTGGTCAAAACAAACGGGCACGGGAAGGCGCATGATGTCCGCAAACAAATCTTCCATATGCAGATGAGCATGTATCAGCATCTGAATGTGAAGACCGTGCTCATCAAGGATCGGCGCCATTTCTTTGGCACCAGCCCAGCTCAGAACCCCACCGTGCACATAATTCAACCGAACACCTGACATATTCCAATCGGAAAACTGTCTGACATCTTTTTTCGTGGCACCATCTGCCAGCAATCCGATTCCTCGAAAATTTTGGCCTAAACGTCGGATTGCTTCCACGGTGATGCTGTTATCAGTTCCGTAAAAGATTGAATGCACAATCACACCGCGCATACAGCCGAGGGCTTTCAAATTTTCTTGATACTCCGCAAGCCAGCCTTCAAAATCGATCGCAGGATCAGGGCTTTCAACGCGACCCTCCCAAAGGGGAAAATCATTCGGGCCAGCCAACATATGCGCATGACAATCACATGCACCACGCGGTACTTTTTTCTTTGGGGCGGTAGGGTCATAAGGGCGCGGCGCTATCGGTTTATCCATAGGTATTCAAAAGGTCCTTTAAATCCTCAAGGCTATTTGCATCCTGAGGGGATTTATCTCTTCGCCATCGTGCCATACGGGGAAAGCGAAGTGCAACGCCTGATTTGTGACGCGTGCTTTTATGGATACCTTCAAAGGCAATTTCAAAAACATGTTCTGGGGTCACCTGACGCACAGGGCCAAAGCGCTGTAAGGTGTTTTTCCGCACCCATGCGGTGATATCCTTAAATTCTGCATCACTTAAACCGGAATAGGCTTTGGCAAATGGAACAAGGTCATTTCCCTGCCAGACCGCGAAGGTGAAATCTGTGTAGAGATTTGCACGCCGCCCATGGCCGGCCTGCGCATATATCATAACTGCATCAATGGTGAGGGGATCAAGTTTCCACTTCCACCATGAACCCTTTTTGCGCCCAACTCCATAGGGACTTTGTTTATTTTTAATCATCAAGCCTTCGGCGTGATGACTGCGTGCCACGTCACGTAAATCGCCCAAGACTGCCCAAGTATCAAAAGAAAGTCGCTCCGACAGCCGCAGCGGAAGCGCCTTTGACTGATTGGCGCAGAGACTTTCTAACATTCTGCGCCTTTCATTAAAGGATCTATCTCTGATATCCTTGCCCTGCCATTCCAGCAAATCATAGGCATAAAGGATCACTGGAGCCTTTGATAAAATCGCTTTGGGCACTGTTTTTCGTCCGATCCGCGTTTGCAGCAAATTAAACGGCAGTGGCGCCTCGTCTTGCCATGCCAAAATCTCCCCATCAAGCACAGTTCCTTTTGGGAGAGCCTCGCAAAGGGATGCAAATTCCGGAAAACGGTCTGTAATAAGCTCTTCTCCGCGGGACCAAACATAATGAGTTCCACCCCGTATGATTACTTGCCCGCGAATACCATCCCACTTCCATTCAGCACACCAATTTTCAGGTAATCCAAGCTCGGCTATCTCTCCTTCGACACCATGGGCAAGAAAAAACGGAAAAGGACGCGATAGATCTGTACCCAAATCTTCGGCCTCTATCAATTTCTCCCAAGATGTTTCCTCGGGGTTCCATGCCCCCATCAATCGATGGGCAATTTCTGCTTCAGGTTTGTGCGTCACACCAGCAAGTGCACGCACCATCAGCTTTTGACTGACGCCAACTCGAAAGCCGCCTGTAATCAGCTTATTCAGCACAAAGCGGTCCTGACCACTCAGCGCATCCCACACCTCAAGAATGAATTTACGTTTTTCCTCAGCATCTGCTCCAGCAATCGCGCGCAAAGCGCTGATCCATTCACTCAGAGATTTATCAATATTCCCTTTAGCAGGTGGCAGTACAAGGGCAATTGTTTCGGCAAGATCTCCGACAACCGCATAGCTATCTTCCAACAACCAAAGTGGCAATCCAGACAGCTCTGCCGCCCATTCCCGCAACTGTGTTGTGCTCAATATCCTTTTGGGGCGGCGACCTGAAAAAAGTGCCAGACACCAAATGCGATCCTCTGGAGGAGCTTCTCTGAAATAACGCTCAAGAGCGGCAATTTTTCGAAGCGTTTTAGTAGTTTGGTCCAAATCTGAAATAAGAGCAGCAAAGCGTTTCATACGTCGTTGCCCTGTTCTTCCTCTGCATCACCAAATTGGGTTGGAACAACTTTAGCGTTATACCCTTTTTCAATGAGCCATCTGCTAAATGTATCTGTATAACCATGTGTCACATAGATATTTTCAGCACCCGTTTCCAAAATCGCTGCGTTCAAACCCTCCCAATCGGCGTGATCAGAAATGACAAAACCACGATCAGCCGCACGACGACGGCGTACCCCGCGCAGGCCCATCCAACCACTGGAAAAAGCGGTGGAAATATCTCCAAACCCACGCGCCCATGAGCTTTCCAGCGCGGAGGGCGGTGCAATAATCATGGCACCGCTCTGCGCTTTTCGATCTGTATCATGCATCACTTGCTGTGTTGGAGGCAGTGCGATGCCTTGCGCACGCATTACACGATTGGTGCCCTCAACAGTGCTATGTGTAAGGACCGGACCAATAGAGCGATCCAATCCGCAAAGTAACCTTTGCGCTTTTCCTAATCCATAAGCGCCTAGGATACTGACCCGCCTGTCATTTGCGTTCTGCTGCCACCATGCATTGATTGCTTCAAAGACGACGCTCTGCTCTTTCCACTGAAACGCGGGCAATCCAAATGTGCACTCGCTAATAAAACTGTGACATTTTAACGGCTCAAACGCGTCAGATAGACCATCATACACAGTTTTATAATCGCCAGAGACGACCCAGACTTCCCCACCGACCTCAACACGAATTTGAGCGGAGCCGGGAACATGGCCCGCAGGATGAAAAGAGACTTTTGCAGACCCAACCTGAACGGTGGCACCATAGGATATAGTTTCGATATTAATATCGCCCAATCGATGTTTGATGACTGGCGCTGCGATATCAGTTGAAAGATAGGACCGGTGACCAAAGCGCGCATGATCGGCATGTCCATGGGTGATCAATGCACGGGGCACAGGGCGCCAGGGATCAATATAAAAATCTCCCGCGGAACAATAAATTCCATTTGATGTAAATGTAAGCGTGTCTTGCGTTTCCATAAACTTTACTTAGGATTTAGCACATTTTTTGCCAGTTTTAACCAAGCTCTTTTTGCATCTCTTTTGCGGCTCAGTTAGGGTCGCAACAATCATTTAAAAAAGAGAGACCTCTATGTCACAAACAAACTCATTTAGAAAGCGGATGTTATCAGGAGATCTTCTTGCAGGAACCTTTCTGAAAACCCCGCATCACGTAATGATTGAGGTTCTTGCTCAATCAAAACTCGACTTTCTATGTTTGGATGCAGAGCATGCTCCATTTGATCGTTCAACCCTTGATTCCTGTTTGGCAGTGGCTAATGCCTTGGATTTTCCTATTTTGATCCGGGTTGGGGATAGTTCACATCGCGAAATCCTTCAGGCGCTTGATTATGGAGCGGTTGGAATCGTAGCGCCCCATATTGACACGGCGGAAAAAGCAAAAGATCTGGCGCGTGCCGCACGCTTTGGCCTTAATGGACGCGGCTATGCAGGGTCCTCTCGTTGGGCAGACTACGGCACCCAAAAAATGTCAGATCTACTTGAAAAATCCAAAAAGGAAACAGTGGTAATCGCACAGATTGAAGAACCCAGAGGTGTTGATGAGGCGGAGGCCATTGCTGCTGTAGATGGAATTGATGGGGTTTTCATAGGACCAGCAGATTTGTCGGTCGGCTATGGTAAGACGGATCAGAACTCACAAGATTTGCAGGATGCCCTTCAGCATGTGTCAACCGTCGCACACAAGGCTCAAAAAGCCGCAATGAGTTTTGTTCCGAATGCCCAAAAGGCTCAGGATTGGCACAAAGCTTATGGTTTAACGATGTTCTTTATCGCATCGGAACACAGCTGGTTGCGCAATGGCGCCAACCAAGACGCGAAAGGTGTTCATAACATTTACAGATAACCTAAATAGCCCTCACCCAAATGAATGAGGGTCTCTGACAATCTTCAAAGCATCCATTCCCTTAATATATTGGGAATTTGTCGCAGAGGGTTTTGACTTCTTCTTTGACGAGGTTTTCGATTTCTGCGTTGCTCTCTTCGCCGTTTTGGGCAAGGCCATCGACCACTCGAATGATCCAGTCACCGATCTGGCGGAACTCTGTTTGACCAAAACCGCGGGTTGTGGCAGCGGGGGATCCGAGACGAATGCCTGAGGTAACCATCGGTTTTTCTGGATCAAACGGTACCCCGTTTTTGTTACAGGTGATATGAGCGCGGCCCAATGCTTTTTCCGTCGCATTGCCTTTCACACCTTTAGGGCGCAGATCGACGAGCATCACGTGGGTGTCCGTGCCGTGGGTCACCGTATCGAGACCACCTTTGATCAGCTGATCAGACAGAGCTTGGGCGTTTTTGATCACCTGCTGGATATAGCTTTTGAACTCAGGCTGTTGCGCTTCCCCAAAGGCCACCGCCTTGGCGGCAATCACATGCATAAGTGGCCCGCCCTGAATCCCTGGAAAAATCGCAGAGTTGAACTTTTTTGCCAAAGCTTCGTCGTTGGTGAGGATCAAGCCCCCACGCGGCCCGCGCAGCGTCTTATGCGTTGTCGTGGTCGCCACATGGCAATGCGGAAACGGAGAGGGATATTCCCCCGCCGCAATCAGCCCCGCGAAATGAGCCACATCGCCCAGCACATAGGCCCCCACCTCATCTGCAATCGCACGGATGGCTGCAAAATCAATGGTACGTGGGATGGCAGAACCTCCAGCGATTATCATCTTGGGACGATGTTCCAGCGCAAGGCTGCGGATCTGGTCGTAATCAATCAGATTATCCTGCTTGCGCACACCATATTGCACGGCCTTAAACCATTTGCCTGACTGATTGGGGGCCGCCCCATGGGTAAGGTGACCACCGGCATCCAAAGACATGCCCAAAATTGTATCACCCGGCTGCAAAAGCGCTTGAAATACACCCTGATTGGCTTGTGAACCAGAGTTGGGCTGAACATTAGCAAAATTACAGTTGAACAGGGCACAGGCCCGCTCAATCGCTAAATCCTCGGCGATATCAACATACTGACAACCTCCATAATAGCGCCGCCCAGAGTAACCTTCGGCATATTTATTGGTCATAATAGATCCCTGAGCGTCAAGTACTGCACGAGACACAATATTCTCAGATGCAATCAATTCAATCTCGTCGCGCTGACGACCCAACTCAGAACGGATCGCTCCAAAAACCGCTGAATCTTGTGTTTCGAGGTTGCCTGAGAAAAATGTATTCACTTTGTGAGGGGCATTCATTTCAACTCTCCTTGTTTAATTTCTATGGTAGCGGTGCATTATTAAAATCAGGCTACCTACTCCGTGTCTGTGCTTTTTTGCGTTGTAAGTTGACACCTGATCTATCCGCTGACGCACCGCTGGCTTACTTTCACGTTTGTTCAAGCTCCAAAGTCACGAGGCGTACGGTCCTCAAAAAAACTTTCAGTTTATTAACTAGGCTAAATCCGATTGCTTCTCTGTTGATCGCGTCGCACTTCCGAGATAAGGCATCGATGCAGGGTTATCGCACGATCTGCGGTGCATTTGAACACTAAATCCGATGTAAGCATGATCCAATTTTTCTATTTATACGCGTGCTGCCGCCACATCGATGTTCGTGTTGCGTGCTTTATAACTGACAAACACATTTGCCGGCGCCTTGAAAACATGTAGCTCGGATGCTCCGATACGATTCGTGACGGTTTGCTGACGGCCTCATAAGACTTAATCGCTGCCTCCAGGTTCGTTTTCGTAATGAGTTTGCAATCTAGCGTATCACGCCTGCGATTGTGCTGCCAATCACAGCGGGATTTTCCGCGACGGTTACACCAACAGCGCTAAGGATTTCCACCTTTTCAGAGGCGCTTTCGCCAAAGGCTGAAATTATGGCACCAGCATGTCCCATCGTGCGCCCCTTGGGTGCGGTAAGACCTGCAACATAGGCAACAACAGGTTTTGTTACGTGATCACGTATATACTCTGCGGCTTCGGCTTCTTGTGGTCCACCAATTTCACCAATCATCGCGATCACATCGGTCTGATCATCGTTTTCGAAACGCTCAAGTATATCTTTAAAAGACGAGCCATTTATCGGATCTCCGCCAATACCCACGGAGGTCGAAACACCCAAACCGAGTTCTTTTAATTGTGCTGCCGCCTCGTAACCCAAGGTTCCGGAACGACCCACAATCCCGACATTGCCTTCAAGGTAGATATGACCCGGCATAATACCCAAAAGCGCCTTGCCAGGGCTGATCGTACCTGCGCAGTTTGGACCCGTCAAAACCATACGTTCGTCTTTAGGATAACGCCGCATGTATCGTTTGACGCGGATCATATCCTGAGCTGGAATACCATCCGTTATGCACACGCAATATTTTATTCCTGCGTCTGCGGCTTCCATAATGCTGTCAGCGGCAAATGGCGGTGGAACAAATACGAGGCTTGCTTCTGCCCCAGTTTCCTTCACCGCATCTTTTACCGTGTCGAAGACTGGCACCTCTTCTACCGTTTCACCGCTTTTACCAGGAACAACGCCCCCAACGATATTCGTGCCATATTCAATCATATCTTTCGTATGGAAACGTGCCATTTTGCCCGTGATGCCCTGAACTATCACCGGTGTATCACTGTCAATAAAAATGCTCATCAAACGGCCCTCACATTAACGCCAAGCTTCAAATCGTTGCTCCATGCGCCCACGGCGCGTTCGGCGGCTTCCATTAAGGTGCTTGCGCGTATAATCGGCAAGCCAGACTGCGCCAAGATACGCTGCCCTTCTTCTACATTTGTACCGGCCAAACGCACTATCACAGGGACATCCACTTGTACCTCTTTGAGCGCTGAAACAACTCCTTCTGCCACCCAGTCACATCTGTTAATTCCAGCAAAGATATTCACAAGAATGGCTTGCACATTTTCGTCTGACAGAACGAGGCGAAAGGCCTTAGCCACCCGTTCAGGTGTTGCGCCGCCGCCAATGTCGAGAAAGTTCGCGGGCTCCCCACCCGCCAGCTTGATGGTGTCCATCGTCGCCATCGCAAGGCCCGCACCATTTACAATACAGCCGATGTTTCCTTCCAAGCCGACATAAGACAATCCGCGGTCTGCAGCACGGCTTTCACGGGGGTCTTCTTGGCTCTTGTCGCGCAATTCCGAAATTTGCGGATGGCGAAATAGAGCGTTGTCGTCAAATGTCATCTTTGCATCAAGCGCAATGATACGATTGTCAACGGTTATAACGAGTGGATTAACCTCAACCATCGTTGCATCCAAATCGCGGAAAGCACGATAGCATCCTTTAAGCGTGCGTACCATCTGCGGCACCATGCCATCCTCAATGCCAAGCGCAAAGGCAAGCTCACGCGCTTGAAAATCCTGTAAGCCTACTGCAGGCTCTACGGTTGAGCGCACGATTGAGTCCGGTTTCTGCAAAGAAATGTCCTCAATTTCCATGCCACCTTCGCCACTGGCCACTATCATAACACGCTGCGTGGAGCGATCTAAAACAAAACCGAGGTAAATCTCGCGCGAAATGGACATTGCTGATTCGACATAAACGCGATAAATCCCTTTGCCCTGCGGACTAGTTTGATGCGTTACCAAATTGCGACCGAACATATTTTCGCAGGCTTCTTGGATTTCGCGGTCATTGCTACAAACTTTTACGCCGCCCGCTTTACCGCGGCCACCGGCATGCACCTGCGCTTTGACAACCCATTTTTCTCCACCCAGTTCTCTGGCACGATAGGCGGCCTGTTCTGGGCTGTAGGCAAGCGCTCCAGGAGCGATGTCCACACCAAACTTTGAAAGAATGTCTTTGGCCTGATACTCATGAATATCCATGGTAAAACTCCTTCAATTCAAATTATTCTGCTGCCATTGCAAGTTTTGGCGAGTTTTGGCGATAAAACTCTTGTGCTGCGGCAACACCCGAACCTGGCACCACGTCGATACCAACATCACGCATTGCCATTTCCGCGCCGGATAACGCGCTCATCAACATCAATTCGTTCAGGTCGCCGAGGTGTCCAATCCGAAACACTTTGCCGGCAACGACTGAGAGACCCGCACCAAGACTAAGGCCATACCGATTGTAGGCATGTTTGATAACCTCGTTTGCGTCGTTACCTTCGGGGACCATAATGGCTGTTACAGTGTCAGAATACCATTCTGGACCCTTTGCGCAAAGATCAAGTCCCCAAGCTGCGACTGCTCTGCGAACACCTTCAGCTAAAAAGTTGTGTCTTGCGAAAACATTATCTAATCCTTCGTCCAAAAGACGATCTACCGCCACACGTAATCCACGTAAAAGTGTCATAGGAGGTGTGTAAGGAAAATAGCCCGTTGCATTAGTTACGACCATATCTTTGAAGTCGAAATAGCACCGATGCATGGTGTCAAGTCCGGAGAGTTCCATCGCACGCTCACTTGCAGCCATAATGCAAAGGCCGGCAGGGAGCATAAACCCTTTTTGTGAGCCTGAGACCGCAATATCGACACCCCATTCGTCCATGCGAAAATCCACAGATCCGATGGAGCTCACGCCGTCAACGTAAAGCATCGCCGGGTGATTGGCGGCATCCATCGCACGCCGGGTTGCTGCGATGTCCGATTGTACTCCCGTAGCAGTTTCATTCTGCGTTGCCAGAACGGCCTTAATCTCATGATTTTTATCAGCGGCAAGAATTTCGCGAAATTTTTCAGTGGGAACTCCAGTTCCCCATTCACAGTCGACGAGTTCTACTTCCAAACCTAGACGTGTGCACATATCGATCCAGAGGTGTGAAAACTGACCAAAGCGAGACGCCAAAACTTTGTCTCCCAATCTCAATGTGTTCGTCAGAGCAGCCTCCCATCCCCCCGTGCCTGAAGCAGGGAACAAAAATACTTTGCCGCATTCTGTTTTGAATACCTTCTTCAAATCTGCGAAAAGCGGAAGTGTAAAGTTTGGCAAGTCAGGGGCACGATGATCCTCCATAGGAACATCCATTGCGCGACGTACGCTTTCTGGAACATTAGTTGGTCCAGGTACGAAAAGACTTTTTACTCCTGGCATGGTAAATTCCTCCTATATGCCATGCTGAACTAAGCATTCGATTGAAATGTTATCGCGCCTTAAAATATGTTTCGACATTTCAAACAACATCAGTTACTACAGTTATAGGCACCTAAATGGATAGTTTTTAAACTACCCGTTAGTCAAAATTCTGGCGTTAGCGCGAACAAAACAACCCAAATAGGTAGTTATGGCTCGACAAATTCAAATCGTCCTAGCTGATGCGAATCCACTGGTATTGAGCGCCATGTCTGAAATATTCGACCGTGATTCACGATTTTCATTAGTCGCTACCAGCTCTACTGCCGAAGGTTTTTTAGGGACTGTTATGAGGGTACCGGTGGATGTAGGCATTATCGATTGGGATATACCCGCGCTTGGTGGCGCAAAACTAATTGAGGTATTGCGCGACCAAGAAGCTGCGCCGCGCATCGTTGTTTATGGGGATGGTGCAAGAGATCTACCGCGGATCGCAATGTCAGCGGGAGCAGCGGCGTTTGCATCGCGGTCAGATGAAATTGATAATCTCCTTGACGCCTGCGTGGATGTCTACGAAGGAAAAATGGTATTCCCTTTTTTGGATATCCGGCAACTTCAGAAAGACCCTATTCAGCAATTGTCCCGCAAGGAACAGGTTATGTTAGAGGCTTTGTCAAAAGGTTTAACCAATCGCGAGCTTGCCTCGGAGTTAAATATTTCCATAAATACCGTCAAATTTCACCTGTCAAACTTGTTTGATAAACTCTCTGTGCGCAATCGCGCGCAAGCGATCGCGTACTATTACTCGAATCGGTATTCACGTGAAGATGAATGACCGTTAAACACAACACTTTTTTATGAAACCGCATTTAAAATTTAATTTCTTGACTTACTGAAAAAACAAACATTTGTTTCGGCACCATTGTCAGTGAGGAAATATAAGGAAGGTTGATATGAGCTTTTACACGGTAGAACAGGCGCCGGCGCGACTGAACAGAAGCGAACTGGCAGTCCCAGGCAGCCAGCCAGATATGTTTGAAAAAGCAGCAAAATTAGACGTTGACGTAATTTTTCTTGACCTTGAAGATGCGGTTGCACCCGACGAAAAAGAGCAAGCCAGGAAAAACGTGATTGAGGCCATCAATGACATCGATTGGGGCAGAAAATCCATATCAGTTCGAATCAACGGTCTGGATACACATTATATGTATCGTGATGTTGTTGACGTAGTAGAGCAAGCAGGCGAGCGGCTTGACATGATCATGATGCCAAAAGTTGGGACAGCCTCTGACGTCTACGCCGTTGACATGATTCTCACCCAGATAGAGGATGCACAAGGTTACAAAAAACGCATCGGATTAGAACATATTATCGAAACATCGTTAGGTATGCAAAATGTGCATGAAATTGCTGCTGCTTCAAAACGTAACGAAAGCTTGCATTTTGGTGTTGCGGATTATGCTGCCTCTACTCGTGCCCGAACGACTTCAATTGGTGGAGCGAACGCAAATTATTCTGTTCTTACCGGTTCCAGTGAGGACGAAAGCCGGAACGTACATTGGGGAGATATGTGGCATTATGCGTTGTCTCGTATGGTTGTTGCGGCGCGCGCGAATGGTTTGCGCCCATTGGATGGGCCTTTCGGCGACTTCTCAGATCCCGATGGCTACCGCGCTGCTGCTCATCGTGCGGCGGTGCTTGGATGTGAAGGCAAATGGGCAATTCACCCCAGTCAAGTTGCCCTTGCCAACGAAGTGATGAGCCCGTCTGCGGCTGATGTAGACCGCGCTGAGCGCATTCTGAAAGCTATGGCAGATGCCGAAGCGGCAGGAAAAGGCGCGGTGTCCCTTGATGGACGTCTTATTGATTACGCTTCCATTCGACAAGCTGAAGTTATGGTTAATAAAGTCCGCCAAATTGCCGAAAGATGATTTTGACTGACTTACGAACCACAGCCGTTATGTTCTTCAAAGCGGCTGTGGCTGCGGCTGATCCAAAGCTTTCATTACGCAGAGCATTACAGGAAAATCCACTTCCAACCAATGACGATGGTCAGATCATTTTGATAGCCTTTGGCAAAGCGTCTGTTGCGCTCATGGAAGAAGCACTCAATCACATCCCCGCTGGCAAAACGTACAAGGCCCTGGCAGTCACAAATTACGAGAACTTCCAATTCATAAAAGGCTGCGAAGTGCATGCTTCAGGACATCCGGTTCCAGATGAAAACGGCGCATCAGCCGCAATCCGCGTCATAGAAATGCTCAAGAATACTGATGAAAATGATTATATTTTGACATTGATTTCTGGTGGTGGGTCAGCACTTTTGCCTGCCCCTTGCGCCGGTTTGACCCTTCAGGACAAAATCAAGGCAAACAAAATTCTTTTACAAAACGGTTATAACATAACCGAGATCAATATGATCCGGCAGCACTTATCTGAACTTAAGGGTGGTGGAATGGCAGAACTTGCGCAAAAAAGCACAATTCAAAGCTTCATCATTTCAGATGTCATTAGAGATGATCTGAGAGTCATCGCCAGTGGGCCAACCGTGTCGCCTATCGCGCCAAAAAGCGAAGCCGTAGCTCTTTTAAAATCGCGCGGTCATTGGTCATTATTGCCAACAACCGTTCAAGCGACGCTTTCAGAGCCTGGAGCTGCGAGGCCGGATATTAATGGTATGAGAGTCACAAATAAATTGATTTGCTCCAACCGGCAAAGCCTTTTGGCCATGCAAGACACAGCAAAGCCGTTTGACGCTGAAATCCTTAATTTCGGACTGGATGGGGATGTAGCAGATGCCGCAGAAACAATCGTCAAGGATATTCACAGGAAACTGAAGAATGAGGCTCAGGCTTTGATCTGGGGCGGCGAAACCACAGTCACGGTCAAAGGTGGTGGCAAAGGGGGACGCAACCAAGAATTGGCGCTAAGAGTTGCAGAGAAACTTAGTACTATTCAAGGTGAGTGGATATTTATGAGCGCTGGCACAGACGGACGTGATGGACCAACTGATGCAGCAGGCGGTATCGTCGATGCAGGCACTATTGATCGGTTAGCGCGATCGGGACACAACATCAAAGGTTTTCTTGACCAAAGCGATAGTAATTCTGCCCTGAAGCACAGCGGCGATCTTTTGATTACAGGGGGAACAGGAACAAATGTCGCGGATGTACAATTGTTTTTACGCATTCCCCGTAAGGCCACTTGATTTTTAGCTCAAGCACCTATTCTTCTTTAAGAGAGGAATTTACATGCGTTTTTTATCTTGGATCTTGCTAATGTTCACTACACTTCCCGCACTGGCGGCAGATTTTACATTTGAAGATATCGACGGGGGTCGTATCTCTTTGACCAATTTACGGGGCAAAGCGGTCCTTATAGTCAATACTGCAAGCCGATGTGGCTTCACGTCTCAATATGCGGGCCTTCAGCAACTATACGAGACCTACAAAAACAACGGCCTAGAAGTCGTAGCCGTGCCATCCGGCGATTTCCGTCAGGAGTTAAAAAATGAGGATATGGTTAAACAGTTTTGTGAAATCAATTATGACCTTACCATTCCTATGACCACGATAAATCACGTGAAAGGACCGAACGCCCACCCCTTTTATAAGTGGGTTAAAGAGGAATATGATTTTTCTCCCTCATGGAACTTCAACAAAATATTGTTGGATAAAGAGGGCCGTATGGTAGCAAGCTTTGGCTCAACCGTGCGGCCAACGGGCTGGCGTATCACTCGTAAAGTCGAAGCCTTGTTGAATTAAAGGTTTGAACGGGACCGGCAAGGTGTCATCCAATACATTTTAAATACATAATGATGGATACCACATCATACAGCGCAGACAAACCACAGCTTTTTTTGCATTTTAAACCTTACATTTTTCTTCAACCACTAAAGTCTTTTTTCCGCGATCCCAGCTCCTTCGCTTAGAGTCTGTAATTTCGCATATGCAATATCAGGATCTACCGCTCCAAACCCTGCAAATGTCCCAAATCCGCAGTCCGAACCCGCAACCACGCGATCTTTACCAATGATGCGAGCAAATTTTTCAATTCGTTCTGCAACCAATTCGGGATGTTCTACAAAATTTGTGGTGCTATCAATTACACCGGGCACGAGTACCTTGCTTTCAGGGATCTCATCCACCCGATCTCGGAAAACAGTCCATTCATGGGCATGTCTTGGATTAGAGGTTTCAAACAGAATGTAATCCGCTTTGACCGACATCAAAGTTGAAAAGACTTTGGCCATGTCTATATCGCATACATGTGGACCCTCATAATTGCCCCAACAAATATGAACCCGCACCCGTGACGGATCAATTCCTGATAGGGCGTTATTCAGCGCTGCAACATGAAGATTTGCAATTTTCAGGAATTCTTCGTCGCTTAAATCACAAAAGAGCATATGACGTGACAAGGCGAGGTCCGGACAGTCAAGTTGCAGGAAGAGACCACTGTCCACGATCGTCTTGTATTCTTCGCGCATCGCATCAGAAAGAGCCGCGAGATAAGCACTGCGTTCCGAATAAAAATCATTCTGCAGAAACAGCGAAATAACCCCTGGAGATGCTGCATTCATAAACCCTTCGTTAATGCCATTTTCTCGCATACCTGCTTTTAAATTCGCAATGTCCTTTAAAAGCTCATCTTGACCTTTACTTTTGACCTCCCCAACACACATAGGACGGGCATAGGTCGGCGTACCGCCATCATCCGCAAGACGTTTAAGAAAGCCCGGAAATTGTTTCAGATCCGCAGGTGCATTTCTCGGGCTATCTCCATCAAAGCCAGTGTAACGATCTTTAACATAGGTCGCATAACTGATTTTTGACGTTTCTCCGTCACTTACTATATCAATTCCCGCATTTTTTTGATTTTTTACCGTCTGCGCACATGCAGACGCCATTATCTTATCAAAATGGGCTTGATTAAACTGTTTTCTATTTTCGCGGGCAAAAATCAAGTCGACAACTTCTTGCGATCTTGGCAGGCTTCCTACATGCGTGGTTTTTATCTTTGTCATTGGCGGATTAGACCTTTCCTTGCCCGTCGAAACCTATGCACAGTTTCCGTTGATCGAATCCAGTGGATATGCCGCGATGATTGTGCAAATTTAACATTCTTAGATACCATACTCACTGAAATAAGACCTTTGCGTCAAGATAGAGGCTGAAAATAGTTTTTCATTCCAGCCGTGCCCGTAACAAACTCAAGCAGCGCGACAGACCATTCTCATAACACTCTGATTTTTTGAGCTCTTCTGGCATAAAATTGAAATCGCAACGATCAGTCGTCACCCGCTAGTGCTTCTTGGATGTCACAACAAGGACGCCCTAAATGGGAAAGGGTCTATGCAGTGGCTCAACGATATCCTTTCGTCCTAACTCTCTGATCTTTATCCAGCGCAAAACTACTTTACCATGACAGCATTATTTAAGCCACTCATAAACGATCCGAGCACGCATCAGAATTATCTGCCAATGCCAGAATGATTACGCATCAATTATAAAGTCACGGCCTTTTGCGCTACAAATCGTTGGTAAAATATCCCTAAGGACGACAAAGTGTTTTTTTCTACAATATCTAAATTTTGTATTAAGTTCAGCAGTCGCCTGCGATCGATAAAAAATAGAAGCAACATCTCAAACAGTTGTCCGAAAAAATGGTAGTTAGCGAAAAGATAGTGATCAGACTTCCATTTGTAATCCGATTGGAACCAAGAATATTACATATCCAACATGCAATAGGTCAGAAACATATTTAAATGTGTGTCCCAATCTTTGACCCAATGGATATGGTAACCTTCCTCTGCTGTGGCAAAGGTATTCAAAACATCAACAATTTAGGCCATCAGACCGCTATTCAGCATGTCTTTGTCCGTGAGAGGTGCATAATCCTCAACAGTCAAAAGCTGTGCGCCTCGTGCTTGGCAACGCTACACGGGCGTCTCTCTTAAAACTTTGACCTGGACAGGTGCGCCCAGAATGGCTCGAACAATCTCTTCGCCCCATTTGATCTTGTACATCACATCGCATCATCCTGCCGACACCTGTGCCGCAAACATAAACAGGGCCGCAAGCGCGCCAAAGACAATTTGTCTTATTTTGATCCACTCACAAATCTGTACCAGACGACAAAAAAACATTTGCTTGTCTTGTTAAGCTGAATAATACTACTAGAGCTTTGGCTCAATTTTAAAAAATACCACCTGCTTGCATTGTTATATTGAACGCATAGCTTGGCACGTTTCATGCCGATCTATCGTATTTTTGCTTGGCATTTAAGAGGTTTTTGTCACTCCAGCAAGATCATCCGTATTTATCACTCGATAAAGCGCAGCTTCCCCTGACATAGAGGGCGTCAGAACATAGGACAAGCGAGGCGGAATTGCCAGCGTATCGCCTGGCGACAGAGTTAGCTCGCTCTCCTCCCAGCGCACCGACCAATGCCCTTTCATACCCATCAGAACGTTATGCCTATCGCTTTGTTGTGGCGTGACTGAAAGGGAATGACGACTTAGGAATTCAATTTCAAACCCTGGTCTGTCTCGTAATATTCCAGATTCACCGATCACTTGGACAGGCTGTTTATCGGATAGAGCCACCATGTCCCAATATCGGGCAACAAAATTCGGAACAACTTCTTTTGTACTTGGCTCTGGAAACGATTGCAGCTGTTCATCTGTCAATACCGGCATGGGCGCGACGCCCGAAGGAAGGCTATGCCCTTTTTTGCTGTCATAAAGGCGTCCATCTTCCCCTAAAACCAAACCATGTGCGCCTGCGTCTTCGATCACTTGAGGCGCCCATATAACCCCCCCACCGGCATCATCACCACCCAGTATTGCCATGATCATACCATAGTCGCTCCCAATGTTTTCAAAGCCACGAAAAATGCCAGTAGGGATGTTAAAAATATCCCCTTCCTCTAACGTAACCTCGCCTGCTGTCCCATGGCGACCCCAGAAAAACCGCCATCGGCCTTTTAAGACAAAGAAAACTTCAGCCGTACGATGACTGTGTAGCGAATTGCGACATTTCGGAGGTTGGCCCGCCGCTCCGATGTTAAAGCCTGGAGTATCCTGAATATGCACATGCTGATCCGCAGCCTCTGATACACCCGCACCGATGATGGTGAAGTTCTCTTTCTGATCACTGCCGGGCGTATGTGCGTCGATAAATGCGGTTCGACAGGGGATCAAATCTCCATATCGTACCATACGATTTTGCATTTCTTGTGGGGTCATAGCCTTCCCTCCTATCCCAAATGCGTCAGGATTTGGATCCAGACGGCTGTCTCATCAAAAAGTGTATATTCTCGGCGTACACCATAGGGGCCAAACTCCACATGAGTAATTCCCATGATGTAAACCGATGCATGACTTGGTGCACCAAAAGCACCCCACCCGTCATGTTGACCGGTGAGCGACCATCGTACCGCTGCGCGCGGCGACATAAGGGGACCGACCAAGCCAATCTGATGATCAATGCAGAATTCAGCGTTTGGGAAAGAGGCCCGTAATGATAGCCAAAATGCGTCTGCCGCCCCATGCCCATGGGCCGATACACCACCAGTATATTCCAGATGACATGCTCTATCGTATCGTGAGGACACAACAGAAAAATCAGATTGCATCATTGATGTTAGGATTGTGCCTAGCTCGGCACCCCATTCATTGTCATTTCCCTTGCCCAAATAGGGTCCAGAGATATTCTGATCAGGTGTAAAGGCGCGTACCCCCTCTGCAACTTTGGCAGCGGACCATTTGCGCGGGTCTTGCCCGATTTGCCGGAGGATGGCACCATTGTCACGAACCAACCATTCGTCTGTGATCATATTATCCTTTGCATAGCAATCTGCAATCCCGCGATAGGTGATCACTTTGCCTGTTGCCTTCCCAAAAACTCCACTGCCTCGATGCGTTGCAGTGGATAAAATCCGGTGGGAAGATAACATGCCCTCTTCCGGCGTACCTGACCAGATCACGTCTTCGCCCAAAAGCTGGCGATCTGAAAATTCATTCAAGGTTGCTGCGGTAGCGGCCACAGTATTTTCCACCCCAGTCGATATACCCCCTGGCATACGCACAATCACGTCTTTGCCGTAATAGTCGCGGATTTTGGGACCGATGCCACGGTCTTCCCATATTTCTTTCGTGATCCCTAGAATGTAGTCCGGAAAGTCTTTCCAATTATTGCTAAAACCACGCATTTAATGCCCCTTTTTAAACATAGTATTCCCCTTCCCTTAACCGGCTGTCCAGCCTCCATCGACAAGGATAGATGTGCCCGTGATCAAGGCACTTGCATCACTTGCGAGAAAGAGAACTGCCCCCATGATATCCTCTACTTCGCCAATACGACCGAGTTTTATTTTATCTTTGATCCATTCCACTTTCGCCGGATCGGCAAATGTCGGTTCTGTAAGTGGTGTGCGGATGAAAGTGGGACAGATAGAATTCAAGCGAATATTGTCTGGCGCAAAATCAATGGCCATACCCTTGTTAAATCCCTCAATCGCATGTTTTGTGCCGCAGTACACCGCGCGGTCCTGTCCACCAACATGCCCCATTTGGCTGCTAATTTGAATGATCGAACCACCACCAATAGTTTTCATGCCCAAGGCTGCCTCTTGAGCCAGGAAATACGCGGAACGCATATTCACGCTTGTGACAGCATCGTAATCCTCAATTGTGGTTTCATAGGGGGAGCTGTGCTTTGCAATGCCAGCCGAATTTACAACCACATTTAAAGGTCCATATTTTGCAAAAAGTGCCTTGACATCATCAAGCTGCGTGACGTCTAAAACAATTCCTTCCGCCTTCAAACCCGCTTCACTAATGGCGTTTGCTGCTTCTTCGACCTGGCCCTGGCTCCGCGCAGCGATGATTACATCTGCTCCCGCCTCTGCCAATGCAACAGAGCAACCAAGCCCTATGCCACGCGATCCCCCCGTTACGAGTGCCTTTTTACCATCCAACCTAAATGATGGGGTTTTGGGGAGTTTAATCATGGTTCTCTTTCCTAACTTACCACTGCTTGTGCACGAACGATCTTAAATAGGTCATGACCCATTTGTGAATACATATCCACCATGTCCACAAAGACCCAGTTTTCTGTAAATTTGTCACCATCGCGCAGCCAAAAATCGAGCCCACTAAATCTTATGAGCCTTCCGCTTGCAGGGGTCTCACGAAAGGGTCCTGTATGAAATGCTTTGACCCCTACAACACCAGAGGCTGCCAGAAGAGCACCTTCTGCTACAAGTGAGTCCAAGTCCTGGACCTTCCGGTCGGGGAAAGCTATAAGCCATGGCTTTTGATGTCTATCTTGGAACTCTTCAAGACTTAAACAAGCGCCTATGCCCCCCGGTCCATACCATTTCACATTTGGGTGAAAAAAGTCGGCGATGCCCATGGTGGACAAGTCTATAGTGTCAAAACTGTTAAGCGCACCGTAAATAAAATCACGTCCTAAGGAGAGCGTTTTTTTCGTTTCGGCGGGGTCTTGTGGATCAATCAAAAGACCATTGTAACCTGTGGGTGCTGGGTAGACATGGGCGACACCCAGCGGTTCAACAAGAACGTTGAGTCCGATTTGTTCAAACCAATCAATAAAATCAATAAGAACATGAGCTTCTACGATCATACCTTCTTCAAATCGATAGAATTCACCCCAGCGCAATTGTAGATTCTTTGCAGTGACGGGTATTTCAAGAAAGTGGTTTACCGCCTTCCCAATAAGATACCCCGTACCTGCGACCCACATGCGTCCATCTTTGCCACCATCTGCGCGCCCAGAGGAGGCCCCCCCCATCAGTATATGGGTTTTCCGCCTAAGATTTGGTATTGCGGATCTCAGCGGTGCCCAGAATGACTCAGAGATCGCCTCTGGTCCAATCAGTTGGTAGATCGGCGCAGGGCCTGTCCAAACGCAGTCGGGTGAGAAAAACTGAGCACAAAGGTCTGAAACGTCCTTTGGTTCTGCGTGATTAAGTGCCTCCCAAAAGGCCCATACCTGCTGCTTGTTGGTCTGATTGCTCATCTGCCAATCAAATGTTTGCGACACGATAGGGGGCTGCTTCGCCATAGGGAACATTTATACCTCCATAACGGCGTACGCGGATATTGCACTGCTCAGCATGCCCGACAAAGCCTTCCAGCATGCAGAGGCGCGACCCATATTCACCGATCATGGTCGCTGCTTCATCGGTCAGCACTTTCTGATAGCTGTGGGTCTTGAGGAATTTACCAACCCAAAGACCACCTGTATAGCGACCCGCTTTTTTAGTGGGTAGCGTGTGGTTCGTGCCAATCACTTTGTCACCATTTGACACATTAGTACGTGGACCTAAAAAGAGAGCGCCGTAACTTGTCATGTTTTCGAGGAACCAATCATCACGGTCTGTCATCACCTGTACGTGCTCTGATGCAATATCATTAGCCACGTCTAGCATTTCATCATAGCTCTCACATAAAATGACTTCGCCATAATCTCTCCAGCTGGCTTCAGCAGTTTCACGTGTGGGTATAATTGTAAGGATCCGTTCAATTTCAACCATAGTAGCTTCTGCTAATTTGCGCGAGGTCGTAAGAAGTACCGCTGGACTGTTGTAACCATGTTCTGCCTGTCCAAGAAGATCAGTGGCACATAATTCCCCATCGACCGTGTCATCAGCAATCACCATGGTTTCGGTTGGTCCAGCAAAGAGGTCGATACCAACACGTCCGAATAATTGTCTTTTTGCCTCTGCCACAAAGGCATTGCCGGGACCTACAAGCATATGCACCGGTTCAATGCTTTCAGTCCCCACGGCCATGGCTCCTACCGCTTGAATGCCACCAAGGACATAAATTTCATGTGCACCTCCAAAATGCATTGCAGCAATCACAGCAGGGTTAGGACGGCCTTTAAAGGGCGGAGTGCAGGCAATGATGCGTGGAACGCCCGCGATGCTTGCTGTGGCCACCGACATGTGCGCAGAAGCCACCATAGGAAACTTTCCACCAGGCACATAGCATCCTACGGACTGCACAGGGATATTTTTATGGCCCAGAATCACACCAGGTAGAGTTTCAACTTCGATATCCAGCATGCTGTCGCGTTGCGCTTTGGCAAAATTGCGTACTTGTTCTTGAGCAAATTTGATATCGGAAATTTCCTGATAACTCAATTTGTCGATCAACGCCTCAATTTCAGAAAGGCTCAGACGGAAATTTTGGGGCCGGTATCCATCAAACTTTTCAGACAAATCACGTACGGCGTTATCTCCATTCTGCTCAATCTCAGCCAATGTGCTTTCTACAATTGCGCGCACTTTAGAGTCCTCTGCCGCTTTTTCAGCCTCAGGTTTACTTTCCTTCAGATATTCCGCCATAACTCTGTCTTTCCTTACAATAGTGGGGCAAGCCCATTCAATTTGAACCAAAGATACCGTCAAAAAATTGGTAATCAAGGCATTTCTGCAAACGTGTGCAAAATCTTTTTGGGCCTAAAGGACGCCGACCCAACGATACAGTTTTTCTCAAATGGTTTTTAGCCTAGCAGTGCGATGAGGGTATTGAGGTGATACTCAAGAACGGCCAAATTATCGGGACTCGACAATGAGTGATCGCCTCCTTTTAGGAAGCTTAGATGAATGTCATCACCTTCCATATGGTCAAACAGCCGCAATGCTGTTTCCCGCGTCACACTTTGATCCTGATCGCCCTGCAGCATGCGCACAGGAAAATCCACTTTGAATGGGCTACTCAGGATGCGATGATTCCGCCCATCTTCTATCAATTTGCGTGTGATCGGGTATGAACCATATTCTGAAGGCAGGAATGTAATGCCATTCTCTAAAACCTCCCTTTTTTGCTCACATGAAAACTGTGCCCAAAATCCGTCTTCGGTAAAATCAGGCGCGGCAGCAATGGTTATGAGAGCCGCAATGCGCTCTGTCATACGCTCCTTCATTAGACAGGAAATCCATCCACCCATCGAAGACCCAATCAGGATCAAGGGACCGTCTGTTGTCGCTTGAATGATCTCTTGGGCATCGTCTGCCCAATCTCCGATGCACCCCTCACAAAACTCGCCAGAAGACATACCATGTCCAGAGTAATCAAACCGCAAATACGAATTACTTTTACGTATTGCCCAGTCTTCCAAGTGAAGTGCCTTGGTCCCTGCCATTTCCGATTTGAAGCCCCCAAGAAACACCACGGTCGGCCCCTTTCCTTCCGTTTTGTGAAAGGCCAGCATCCGTTTTGACCGAGTTTCCAAATACTCCGGCGGCATTTGTTCCTCCCTTCGAGGTTATACCAAGTGAAACGTATTCGTCGGACTTCAACCCAATGCACTTCCGCCGAAAACTCTATGCCCAAATTACGTAGTCAGAACCTATTTAATGATCTTCTAAGAAGCAAGCTTGACTAAGTCTTTCAGAGAGTCCAAAAACTCAATAAAACCCGCAATCGGGCGTATGAGTTGGCGCCAAAATGACGAGCAGGACAAATATGTCACAAATCACACTGACCTTTCCCGATGGCAAGCAAAAAGACTATATAGCCGGTGTTACCCCTGCCGAAGTCGCTAGAGATATTTCAGTTACGCTGGGCAAAAAGGCAGTAAGCGCTTCAGTTAATGGTGCACATTGGGATGTACAGTGGCCAATAATTGAGGATAGCTCTATCGCGATCAACACGCTGAAAGACTCCGAGCTAGCACTCGAGCTGGTTCGCCACGATCTCGCCCATATGATGGCGCGCGCGGTGCAAGAAATTTGGCCCGACGTGAAAGTCACCATTGGTCCCGTGATCGAACACGGTTGGTATTACGACTTTGATCGCAGCGAAGCCTTCACCCCCGAGGACCTATGGCTCATTGAAAAAAAGATGAAGGAAATCATCAATTTAAAGGATCCGGTGCGCACCGAAGTCTGGCGACGTGAAGAGGCAATCGAGTATTATGACAATAACAATGAACCTTACAAAGTCGAGCTGATTAACGCTATACCCAGCGATGAACCTTTGCGCATGTATTGGCATGGTGATTGGCAAGATTTGTGTCGCGGTCCTCATTTACAACACACAGGTCAGGTACCTGCCGATGCCTTCAAACTAATGTCGGTTGCGGGTGCATATTGGCGTGGGGATAGCAACCGCCCAATGTTACAGCGGATCTATGGTGTGGCATTTTTAAACAAGGAAGATCTGCGCGCACACCTAAAAATGCTTGAAGAGGCGGCAAAGCGAGATCATCGCAAACTAGGTCGTGAAATGAACCTATTCCATTTTGAAGAGGTAGCACCAGGATCAGTTTTCTGGCATCCAAACGGTTGGCGTCTATTCCAAACATTAATCAGCTATATGCGCCGTCGCCAGGACACAGCTGGATATTTGGAGGTTAATACACCAGATATTATGGACCGGGCGTTATGGGAGACCTCTGGGCACTGGTTTAACTACATGGAAAACATGTTTCTAGCTCAAACTCATGACGATAGGGATTACGCGTTGAAGCCGATGAACTGTCCAGGCCATATGATGATCTACAACGAGAGCCTGCGAAGCTATCGTGAGCTTCCAATGAAAATTTCTGAGTTTGGAAAAGTACACCGCTATGAGCCATCGGGCGCCTTGCACGGATTGCTGCGTGTACGTAGCTTCACGCAAGACGATGCGCATATCTATTGCACTCCTGAACAGCTCACGGAAGAATGTTTGAAAGTAAATGATTTAATCTTGTCGATTTATAAAGATTTTGGCTTTGAAAATGTACACATCAAACTCTCGACCCGTCCTGAAAATCGCATCGGAAGTGATGAAAGCTGGGATTTATCAGAGGCTGCTCTGAAGAATGCTTTAGACCGCGCTGGCATTTCCTACACAGTTTTTGAAGGTGAAGGCGCATTTTACGGACCAAAATTAGAGTATGTCCTCCGCGATGCAATAGGCAGGGACTGGCAATGCGGAACACTACAAGTTGATTACAATCTACCGGAACGCTTCGGATCCACATTTGTGAATGCATCTGGCGAAAAAGTTGCGCCAGTTATGTTGCATCGCGCTTTATTTGGTTCACTTGAGCGTTTTACCGGTATACTGATAGAAGAACATGCCGGAAAACTGCCCTTTTGGCTTGCCCCGCGTCAAGTTGTTGTTGCAGCGATTGTGACAGATGCAAATGATTATGTGCTAGAAGTGGTTGATAACTTAAAAGCGGCAGGCCTGCAGGCTGAAGCCGACCTTCGCAATGAAAAAATCAATTACAAAGTACGTGAGCATTCTGTTGGCAAAGTACCCTTTATACTTGCCTGTGGCATGCGAGAGGTGGAGAACAAGTCTGTCTCTGTGCGCAAACTAGGTGAAAAGCAAACTTATATACGCAGCCTAGAGAAAATTGCGATTGAACTGAAAACGGAGGCTACGCCACCAGATCTGCGATAAAACATTATAGTAAATCCGTGCGTGGTACCGTTTTATAAGGTAACGATCTCCATGTGAAAGTGCCCGTTGTTATACATTTAGTTTAAGCTGTTTACTGCCAATTTTATGTCTTCTGACCAACCTATAAATAATTGTCCTTCCGCAGTTTTAATCAGTGGCCTTTTCATCAGTTTGGGATATTTCTTTAACAAAACTAAGGGGGCTGCATCTTTTTCAATACCGCTCAAACCACGCCAAGTTGTAGAGCTGCGATTGATGAGATTTTCGCCAAATGTTGAAAACGCTGCCTGAAGAAGCTCCTGTGGAATTGGTTCTTTACTGATGTCTATTATATTGGATAAGTTCAGCGCTTTGCGGGCCGTACGACATTTGTCACAGTTCTTTAAACCATAAATCTCCATGCTTTATTTCCTTTTTTCAAAAAAACAGTTGGATTTGCCAAAATTTACACTAGTCTTTAGTCGTGGATTTACAAAGGCGTACCAGCTTACTGCTGGAATTGCACGTTTCGATATTTAAGTGCTTAGCACTAGCGGGAACGCTTTTGTGGACCATGAAGGAAGCCTGTTATCGCAGGATAATGCAAAGTAAAGGAGACACGGACCATGCCAAACGGCACCGTGAAATGGTTTAACACCACAAAGGGCTACGGCTTTATCGCACCTGATGGGGGCGGTAAGGATGTATTTGTACACATTTCTGCTGTTGAAAAGTCTGGCCTGACAGGGCTGGCCGACAATCAGAAAGTGAGTTTTGAGCTTCAAGAAGGTCGCGATGGTCGCCAGATGGCCTCTGACCTTAAGGCGCTTTAAGTCATCCGATCTTTTGGCGTGGTATCTTACTACGTGCGGTTAATAGCTCCGAAGTATTTTGGCTTCTAAACCGGCCCATTCAATGAGGTCGGCGACAAATGCTTTTCTAAGGTCACTTGTTCTTGTGGCGGCAAAAAGCTTGCGGTGAATGCCATTGGAAGTGATGGGAAGCGTTACGTATTCTGAGCTGTATTTCTCTTCTCTGATTACCCAATCTGGTAAGACACTAACACCTCGATTTGAGGCAACGAGCAATAAAATTACAGCAGTCAATTCCACCGGACGGAGGAAAGCTGGTTCAACTTTATTGGGAATTAGCAGCTGACTGAAGATATCAAGGCGCGTACGTTCAACAGGATAAGTGATCAAGGTTTGATCCCGAAAATCTTTGGCTGTGATATACTCTTTCCGTGCTAGAGGGTGCGTTTTGGAGGCGATAAAAACTGATTCATAATCGAACAAATGTTTGAATTCGACGTCAGGAATATCTTCCGGATCAGAAGAAATAACGAGATCTACCTCTTCTTTTTGCAAGGCGGGCAGTGCGTCAAAGGCAAGGCCTGGCCGGATATCCACATCTACATCCGGCCAGTGTTTGCGGAATTTTTCTAAAACCGGAAAAAGCCATTCAAAACAGGCATGGCATTCGATCGCAATATGAAGCCTTCCACTAGTCCCATCGCGCAAACCGTCAAATTCGCTTTGCAATACATCAATTTCAGGAAGGACATTTTCTGCCGCCCGCAAAATGCGCATTCCAGCCGCAGAAAGCTTCATCGGTTTCGATCTTCTGACAAATAATTGCACGCCCGCTTGATCTTCAAGCCCTTTGATTTGATGACTCAAGGCAGATTGCGTAATATTTAAAATATCAGCTGCTTTTGACAAACCACCATGTTCATAGATGGCTTTTATTGTCCGTAAATGACGAAATTCGATATTCATCTTCATATGAAATTCATAACTTTTACTAATCTTATGAATATATTTACTGAATGAACTATGACACTTAGTAAAAAATTGCAAATGTAATATGATAAGGCCTTTGTGAATGTCTCCTTCAAATTTTGTCTGTTCAAAACGAACAAGGCATCTTTGTTACCAAAGTTAGTTTCTGTCACCTGTACCCCAAAAAGAACAGCGCGGTTAGCGCAGCCGGACGCACGTTTATAGGCGCAACTGATCTTTCTGCGTCCACGCATTTGACCTGTTTGGCTGCCACAAAAGAAAAATGCTGTTCTTGGTCAAATTCTGGGTTGATATCAGGGTTAGAAATATCGTAGCGCTACACGGCCCAATTAGGTCATCCGACAATTTTGCCCACCCGATGGGATCCGCAAAAAGCTATTATTTCAATGAAGCATTTGCGCAGGTTCAAGATTTTAATATTAGCGCCACTGCCTTGCAGTATAGACATCTACTGGCAGAAAGATTGGAAAGGGATGTACAACGGCCCAAGCGCTGGATGGAGGCTTACACTTGGGCTTGCATTCGCGAGGCAATTACTCCGCTTTTTTTTCAAAGCAAACACTTTCGTCGGTGTCCAAGATCTATGTATGAAAAGAGGTATAAATGCTACCGTCACGCTCAGTATTCTGCCCATTGAAAATTAGGCTCGCACCAAAGCTTTCGCGCATCGTTGAGACGCCGAGTTAGAAGTCAGATTGATACAGCCTTTTGAAGCACACAAAGCGATAATCTGAGTAATCTTTTGTCAGTAGCACTTGGTACTGAGTTTTGTTCATATCTGCCTAAAGGGACGGTTGAATGATTTACATTACTACACGCTGAAAAAACCAGAGCTTACACGCGACATTTGCGTGGCTCTCGGCATCTCACCACGGACTACCCTTCAAAAAAGTCGCCTGATTATTGCCGCGCGTTACCACTTTCATTAATTGGCTATAATCAGGCGTATTCAATTGCAATCTGAATTCACATCGTAAGACCGCAAAGTTCGAAATTTAGGTCAGGTGTTTCCTGTCGATGCGGCGACAATTCGACTTTTTAATTCTACAACTCCTTAACGCAGGGTTACCAGACCTATCTAGCGAATGATCGTTGTCATGGACGGAATATTTACACATCATGTTAAGCAGACATCATACAAAGATCGGGAACATCATGACCTGTTTTGACCTAACAATAAAAAATCACATCGCACATATCGTATTAAACCGCCCTGAAAAACGCAATTCTATGGTTCGTGAGTTTTGGAGTGAACTTCCAGACCTAATTGAGGATATTGACAATAATGTGCGCGCTCGTGTTATCGTTATTTCGTCGACAGGACCTCATTTTACGTCAGGTATTGACACCTCTTTATTCGCTGAAATGTCCGTGTCAAAAAAAGACGACAATTTGCGATATGCGCAGGCCATGTTTTATCAGGAGGTAAAACAGTTGCAGCGGACCTTCACGGTTCTGGAAAATGCAAGACTACCTGTTTTGGTAGCAGTACAAGGGGGCTGTATCGGAGGTGGTCTTGATTTCATTACAGCCTGCGACATGCGCTACGCCACAAGGGACGCCTTTTTCACACTCTTTGAAACCAATCTGGCAATGACTGCGGATGTGGGAACCTTTCCACGGTTAGCCAAACTTATACCGGAAGGCTTTGTTAAAGAAATGGCCTACACTGGTAAACGTATAAATGCCGAGGAAGCATACCGTTTCGGTTTGGTCAATTCTTTATACGAAACACAAGAGGCAATGATTACCAATGTAATGAAGATTGCGCAAGAAATTGCATCTAAGGCACCTCACGCAGTTTTCGGCTGTAAAGCGACCATAAACTATTCGAGAGATCATAGCACATCTGACACTCTTGATTATGTGGCGCTGTGGAATGCATCTCACTTTAAAATTGACGAAACTTTAGAAGCTATGGGCGCTATTAAGAATAGAAGACTGGGGTCTTTCACAGATCTTGCAAAAAAGACACTGATTTAACTCATAAATAGAATAAAGGACGCTCCAAAGAGCGTCCTTTGCATCTTGACTGATTTAGATTTCAAAATTTATAGCTCAGTTTGAAGCCATAGTTTGTTTTATTGCTATCGCTAGTAGTAGCACCGTTTGATACCGTAGCATCTCCATACTGGGTCCAAGTTGCGCCAAAATTTATCGCCATATTATCGCTTACCGAGTACTTGGCGCCAAGGTTGATAGACTGAGTTTCACACTTCGGAGAAAGTGGAGAGACTGAGTCACAATCTGATGCGGGGTCTCTGAAATAAGAAACAGAACCGGAAAAGTTATCAGTGAACTTCCGTCCAACTCCAATAGTGTAGGATTGACCGTCCTCAAAATCTGTCACAGCAGTTGGACTAGTTATAACATTTCCACCTATAGATATAGGTACATATATTTGGTCATTCTGCCACTTCGACATCTTCAAACTACCAAAGAGAAGGGTATCAGCCGCTATACCAGTTTGAAAGCTTATTGTCGTTGCATCACCAATTCCAGCTCGTGTAGTCCCCGCCGCGCCTGCCACACTGTTAGCGCCAGTGATATCAGTCTGGTTGAAATTTGTGTCAACATTGAGAGCAATATCTCCTTCCATTAACAGGGTCATTCTCAGAGCGATTTCGGGTATCTCTGTTACGATGCCATATACTCTAGTAGTTCCAGTGGCAGTCGACGCCGTAGCTGTATAAAGAACTTCGGAATCGCTTCCACCGACGCCATTGCCAGCAGTCCCGTCAAGATCCATTAACGTCTCGAAAGTACCACCATCATTAATCGTAACTCTTTTCAAACCACCAATAATCGACATTGAGTCAGTTAGCCGGTACCGTACCATTCCAGCTAATGTTGGCATCTCTAGTTGAGCACCGATTGGGGTGTCGCCCCAGTCAATAGCGACGCCATTTCCGTTGTTCGTATACCAGAATCCGATGTCGATTTTATCGCCAATTGAAGTCTTGGCCGCAGCATTATTCACCGTGAACGACTGCGCTACATTCTCGATATTAACTCCGCCCAAAGTTGCCGGAATAGACGGGTTTACTTGGCCCCAAGAATATTCCACATGATTTCCAGGTTCAAACAAAAAGCTCGGGTCTATATCCACTCTCTCCAGCCCTTCAGCTAGAATGCTTGATGGCATTATAGATGCGACAACTAGCGGCATCACTATGCGTTTTACTGAAATCATGTCTTCCTCCGAGGGCCTGTAACAACGTTATTCACCACGAGATTTGGCGTTAGTCACAAATCACTATTCAAAATCTGCCCCTAAAGTCAATCTCATTCCAAATTGAATTGCCCATTGTGACGTTTTTGCTGCACCACTTGAACACTGTTCATGATTAAGCGTAGTAAATTCAATATTTTTAACAAATTTGACAGTTTTATTTCTCGGCAGGGCTTCAGTCATAAAAAACACCAGCGACACAAATTTAGCGAATTACGCAGTGATGTTTTCCTTTAATTGCGAGTGGCTCGGATAAGTCCGAGTATTTTTCCTGCTGCATCAGGAATATTCGTCCCAGGCCCAAATACAGCTTTTACACCTGCGTTTTTCAAAAACGCGTAATCCTGTGCAGGAATAACACCACCACAGATCACCAGAATATCGTCCGCGTCGCGCTCCTTGAGCACGCGTATCAATTCAGGGGCAAGCGTCTTGTGACCCGCGGCCTGCGATGAAATACCAATAACGTGAACATCATTATCAATCGCGTCCTGTGCAGCCTCTTCCGGCGTTTGAAATAAGGGGCCCACGTCCACATCAAACCCGATATCGGCAAAGGCTGTTGCAATAACCTTAGCTCCTCTGTCATGTCCGTCTTGCCCCATTTTCACGACAAGAATTCTGGGACGTCGCCCCTCTTGGCTCGCAAAGGCTTCAATAGATGCCTGAATGGCCGCGAACCCTTCATCGCCCTCATAGGCTTTACCGTAGACTCCTGCCAAGGTTTTGACCTCAGCACGATGACGTCCAAATATTTTTTCCATGGCCATGCTGATCTCTCCTACCGTGGCTCTTGCACGTGCCGCTTCCACTGCAGCTTCGAGTAGATTTCCACCCTCTTTAGCACGGCGTGTTAGTTCATCCAGTGCGGTTTGGAACTGCGCCTCATCTCTTTCAGCTCGAATTTTATTTAACCGCGCAAGTTGTACCTCACGAACGGCTTGGTTATCGATATCAAGGATTTCGATCTCATCTTCTTTTTCAAGCCGGTATTTATTGACCCCGACAATCACCTGATCGCCACGGTCGATGTCGGCCTGTCTCTTGGCAGCAGCTTCTTCGATACGCAGTTTGGGCATGCCGCTTGCCACGGCTTTGGTCATACCGCCCATTTCATCGACTTCTTGAATAATTTGCCATGCTTCATCTGCCAAGTCGGCGGTAAGCTTTTCAACGTAATAAGACCCCGCAAGCGGATCAATGACCTTAGTCACTCCAGTCTCTTCCTGCAAAATCAATTGGGTATTGCGCGCGATTCGTGCGGCAAAATCAGTGGGAAGTGCTATGGCCTCATCCAAAGCGTTTGTATGAAGTGACTGGGTACCCCCCAAAACCGCGCTTAATGCTTCATAGGCTGTCCTAACAACATTGTTGTAAGGATCCTGCTCCTGAAGACTTACTCCAGAAGTCTGGCAATGGGTGCGCAACATTTTTGAACGGGGATTTTTCGCCCCAAGCTCCGTCATAATGCGATGCCACAATAGCCGTGCCGCGCGCAATTTTGCAGCCTCCATAAAGAAATTCATTCCAACGGCAAAAAAGAAGGACAAACGGCCTGCAAACTTATCCACGTCCATGCCACGGTCAATTGCAGCTTTCACGTATTCTTTGCCATCCGCTAACGTAAAAGCCAATTCCTGAACAAGGTTGGCACCGGCCTCTTGCATATGGTAACCTGAAATGGAGATCGAATTGAATTTTGGCATCTCATTTGAGGTATACTCGATAATATCGGCCACAATCCGCATCGATGGTTCGGGCGGGTAAATGTAGGTGTTACGTACCATAAATTCTTTGAGAATATCGTTTTGGATCGTTCCTGAAAGCAAATTTCTTGAAAAGCCTTGTTCCTCACCTGCGACAATGAAATTCGCCAAAACCGGAATAACCGCACCATTCATTGTCATAGACACTGAGATTTGATCAAGTGGGATCCCGTCAAAAAGGATCTTCATGTCTTCTACGCTATCGATCGACACGCCAGCTTTTCCCACGTCGCCGATCACCCGTTCGTGATCGCTATCATACCCACGATGAGTGGCCAAATCAAAAGCGACGGAGACCCCCTGCTGACCAGCAGCGAGCGCTTTGCGATAAAAAGCATTTGACTCTTCTGCCGTGGAAAAACCCGCATATTGGCGAATGGTCCAAGGCCGTCCTGCATACATCGTAGCCTTAACCCCGCGCGTAAACGGTTCCTGCCCGGGAACTCCGCCTATATGGGTCATTTTTGCGACATCATCCTGCGTGTAGAGCGGCTTTACAGTGATGCCTTCAAGAGTGTTCCAATCCAGTGCATCCAGCGACTTGCCACGCAGTTCTTTTTCCGCAAGTGAGCGCCAAACGTCTTTGTCCTGTGTCATCTTTGTCTCCTCCGTTCACGCTGTGCTTTGGCTATAAGGCACCTTTTTTTGGGTACAAGCCTTAACTGCCCTTCGCAATAGCGATGGCCCACCCTATATATGAGAACAGAGGTAGCAGAATGAAACAGTTTTTTTCAATCGCGGCATGCATCTTTATCCCATTCGTCGGATTTGCAGAGGACAGTCCTCTGTTTTTAGAAGTCAGCAAAGACACCGATCTCTCTGCGTATCAATGGACCCACCGCCCTGTCGTGGTGTTTGCCAATAGTACAGAAGATGTCAATTATCAAAGACAAATCAAGATGTTAGAGAGAGAAATTGAAAGTCTTATTGACCGTGATGTAATTATCTTGACAGATACAACACCTAAGCTTGCAACACCACTTAGAGACGCGTTACGCCCAAGAGGCTTTGCTCTTATACTATTTGGAAAAGACGGGCAGGTCAAATTACGCAAACCCTTTCCTTGGAGCGTGCGCGAATTGTCCCGCGTAATCGACAAAATGCCCATGCGGCGTCAGGAATTAAACGCAGTAAAATAGTAATCGCCAACTAAAAAAAGGTTTTTTCCGCGTGACTCATTCGAATTTCATTATGACATCATCAACGGAAAGACTATCGCCTGCACTGACGAGAATTTTCGAAACGATACATTTTTTCTCGGCACGCAGAATATTTTCCATCTTCATCGCTTCCACTGTGCAAAGCGCTTGTCCTTCCTGAACCTCTTCACCTTGTCTAACATCAATTTTAACGATCATGCCCGGCATCGGACAGAGAAGAAGCTTTGACGTATCGGCGGGTAATTTTTCAATCATCCATTTGGCAAGCTCAGCCTGCCTTGGAGAACGCACGTGGACTTTTAAATCCGCACCTCGGCTACGCACACGAAAGCCACCAGAAATTTTACCGATTTTCATAATGAACGTTTCGCCATCCACCTTCATATCGGCAAGCGTTTTCCCTGGCGTCCAATTCCCAGTGACCCGCAAAGATGTTCCGTCTTCAAAAACAACATCCGATCCATTTGGATCTGCGTTAACACAAACATGAAAAAAATGCCCCTGCAATGCTACGACCCAATCATTCCCAACTTTCCGCTCGTGATTGTCCAAACGCCCAGACACTTGGGTGCGTCGAATCTCTGCCACACGGTTCATCGCCGCACAGCAAGCAGCGATTGATTTAAGCCTCTGCTCCTTCAATGTCACCCCAGAAAAGCCGTCAGGATATTCTTCTTCAATAAATGCGGTTGTAATGTCTCCTCTGACAAATTTCGGATGATCCATGACGGCGCTTAGGAAGGGCAGGTTGTGACCGATACCTTCGACTTCAAACCGGTCCAATGCAAGGCGCATCTGTTCAATCGCACCTAATCGGTCAGGCGCCCATGTGCAAAGCTTTGCAATCATAGGATCGTAATACATGCTGATTTCACCACCCTCAAAAACACCTGTGTCATTTCGTAAGACACTATTGTTCATAGCTGTTTCTGCTGGCGGACGATAGGTCGTCAGGCGCCCGATGGAAGGAAGAAAATTACGATAGGGATCCTCAGCATATAGCCGGCACTCGATAGCCCAACCGGTCAGCTTTAAATCGGCTTGATCAATTGTGAGTTTTTCCCCATGCGCAACACGGATCATCTGTTCTACCAAATCGACCCCCGTGATCAATTCCGTGACAGGATGCTCCACTTGAAGGCGCGTGTTCATCTCAAGGAAATAAAAATTCTTTTCACCATCGACAATAAATTCGACGGTACCGGCACTTGTATACCCAACCGCTTTGGCTAGAGCACACGCTTGTTCGCCCATGGCGTTGCGAGTTGCAGGATCAAGAAACGGTGATGGTGCCTCTTCTACGACTTTTTGGTTACGCCTTTGGATGGAACATTCTCTTTCACCCAGGTAGATGCAGTTGCCATGGCTGTCAGCCAGCACCTGAATTTCTATATGGCGGGGTTGAGACACAAATTTTTCAATGAATATCCGGTCATCACCAAAACTATTTGCCGCCTCATTTTTAGAAGATTGAAAACCTTCGCGCGCCTCGGCGTCATTTGATGCAACGCGCATGCCCTTACCACCACCACCTGCGGAAGCTTTGATCATTACGGGATAACCAATCTCTTGGCTGATGCGTACGGCCTCCTCAGCATCCTCAATCAATCCCATATAGCCCGGGACTGTGCTCACACCGGCCTCCTGCGCGACCTTTTTCGAGGTAATTTTATCGCCCATTTTTTCAATGGCCCCAACTGGTGGGCCGACAAACGCCACGCCATCTGCGACAAGAGCTTTGGCAAACTTACTGTTTTCAGATAAAAATCCGTAACCTGGGTGGACAGCTTCGGCACCACTTCTGCGGATCGCCTCCATGACATTATCAATCGCAATATAGGATTGATTTGCAGGTGGCGGGCCAATGTGCACAGCCTCATCAGCCATCTTCACATGAAGTGCATTGCGGTCTGCATCCGAATAAATAGCAACCGTATTAATCCCCATTTTTTGCGCTGTTTTGATTACGCGGCAGGCGATCTCACCTCGGTTTGCAATTAGGATTTTGTCGAACATGAAAGCGTCCTTTCTAACCAAGCTCACAGGCTTCGGGGAATGTGGATTGAATAAGAGGTAAATCCAAAATCAACATTGCTTCGTAGCTTTCGCGATCAAATGGATCTTCACAAGGTTTAACTTCTCGTTCAAAAAACCAACTGAGCCGCCCCGCATCCAGATTACCCCTCTGAAAGGGCTGGTCCCAAAAATGCACCATCAACGCACGCAAGAATGCCGCATCTGCGCGCCGATCAGCGGGGCGACGATCCTTATATCTTTCGCGACGCGTCAAGGGGGTGACGCCTTTGGGATTGGAGCGACGAATGGTGAATTGAAAATCTGTACCAGGAAAACGAGAGGGAAATCCGCGATGTTTCAGCATCTTACCACCTCTGCTTCAATGACGGCAAACCGAAACCACCGCGACCGCATCTGAGGGTCATGTAACAGCTCGCAAAGACACTCTTCAGCGTGGCCGAGATGCACTGGACAGGTCAATTGCCACCCTGCCCGCACAGACAAATCAAAGGTAATTTTGCTGATCTCAGTAGCGGGTAGAAATCCGCGCAAAATTTGCATCGTACTCCACATGTCCTGCCTGATTTGATAGGCCAACCGACCCATTTTAGTAAAGGGAAAGCGCGCCTTAACACAAACGTCAAATCTGACCGGCGCTCGGCGTGAGATCAAAACCGTCTCCGAAGTTTTCTGCGTGACCCACCCCATGTTTGCTCCACCTTCTGCCGATTACAACGGGATATTGTCGTGCTTTTTCCAAGGATTTTTGAGGCTTTTGTTTCGCAGCGATGCAAAAGCCCTGCTCACGCGCCGACGTGTAGAGTGGGGCTGGATAACCTCATCTATAAACCCGCGTTCTGCAGCCACAAAAGGATTAGCAAAACGGTCCTCATAATCTTGTGTGTGCTGCGAAATTTTATCGGTATTAACCAAATCTGCACGATGAATGATTTCTGTGGCGCCTTTGGCTCCCATGACGGCGATTTCGGCGGTTGGCCAAGCATAATTGAAGTCACCGCGCAGATGTTTTGAGGACATCACATCATAGGCACCACCGTAGGCTTTGCGCGTGATAACGGTTACCTTCGGCACTGTCGCTTCGCCATATGCGAACAACAGTTTCGCACCATGTTTAATGACGCCACCGTATTCCTGCGACGTTCCCGGTAAAAAGCCGGGTACATCCACCAAGGTCAGGATTGGGATTTCAAAAGCATCACAAAACCGTACAAAGCGGGCCGCTTTGCGGGAACTGTCGATATCCAAACAACCCGCCAAAAACATCGGTTGGTTGGCCACAATGCCAACGGTTTGGCCCTCGAGACGAATGAAACCAGTGATAATATTTTTTGCAAAATCTTCCTGAATTTCGTAAAAATCCCTCTCGTCAGCCACCTTGAGGATTAATTCCTTCATATCATAGGGCGAATTGGGATTATCGGGGATCAATGTATCGAGCGAGTTTTCGATCCGGTTGGGCGCATCGTAAAAAGGCCGCACAGGGGCTTTTTCGCGATTATTGAGGGGAAGGAAATCCACCAAACGACGCACTTCTGCAAGTGCCTCCACATCGTTATCAAAAGCGCCATCTGCGACTGCAGATTTTTTGGTATGGGTGGACGACCCTCCTAATTCTTCGGCAGTCACAATTTCATTCGTGACGGTTTTCACCACATCTGGGCCAGTTACAAACATGTAGGAGCTGTCTTTAACCATGAAGATGAAATCCGTCATAGCAGGCGAATAGACAGCGCCACCTGCACAAGGCCCCATGATCACACTGACCTGAGGTACGACACCGGAGGCCATAACATTTCTTTGAAATACTTCGGCATATCCCGCGAGAGACGCAACGCCCTCTTGGATACGTGCCCCGCCTGAGTCGTTCAACCCAATTATGGGCGCGCCGTTTTGCACGGCCATGTCCATAATTTTGCAAATCTTTTGCGCATGGGTTTCAGAAAGAGACCCCCCAAAGACAGTGAAATCCTGAGAAAAGACATAAACCATACGACCATTGATCGTACCCCAGCCTGTGACAACGCCGTCACCTGACGGACGTTGTTCTTCCATGTCAAAATCAGTGCAGCGATGGGCGACAAACATATCAAATTCTTCAAAACTGGATTCATCCAGCAAAAGTTCAATGCGTTCGCGAGCGGTCAATTTGCCTTTAGCATGCTGGGCATCAATGCGTCTTTGTCCACCACCTTCACGCGCCAGTGCGCGTCGATTTTCTAATTCGGTTGATATATCTTTCATATTTTCCTCTTTGTCTGGGCATTGTAATACCGTTTTGTTAGGTAATGGGAAAGGGTGGTATAATTGGAATTATTAAAAAGGCTGTTATTCGGAATTGTGTTGCAATCATAAAAAGCAAAACTACTTATCTAAGGTCTCGCCGGTAAATCTGATTGAAAAATCAGACCTTAGACAAATCGGGGTCCTAAAGTCCAGAGTCTAAATGAATTATGCGCAGCAACCACGATTTCTAGATAGAACAACTCCTCCGACACTTTTTGTGCTCATAATCTTGTCAAGTCTTTCTCCGTTATCGATGAACTTTTTCCTACCTAGCCTACCAAGAATGGCTGAAAATTTTGGGACTTCCGCGTCTGTGCTGGGCATGTCAGTCGGTATATTCTTGACCGCAAGCGCTGCCTTTCAAATCTTGATTGGTCCTATGATTGATAATTACGGACGCCGCCCGGTGGTCCTATGGGCATTGGGTATGTTTATTTTTGCAACTCTTTTGGTGCCCATTGCCGCCGTTGATACGGCATCATTCTTTATTTTACGTACCTTTCAGGCGACCTCTGCGGCATGTATCGTTACTAGCCGTGCCATTGTACGTGATGTAACAGACTCGCCCGAGGCGAGCAGCGCGCGTCTAGCCTATGTCACTATGGGCATGGCCATCGCACCTATGATCGGGCCAACGTTAGGGGGATACATCGACGGGTTCTATGGTTGGCGAGCAAATTTTTATTTTATAGCAGGACTGGCCATGGCTGTTTTGTGCTTTTGTTACTTTGATCAGGCGGAGACGCTTCAGAAAAATGGAAAAGGGCTTTTCGAACAGATTGCGCTTTACCCTGAACTACTTGGGTCGAAACAGTTTTGGGCATATTGTATGGCATTATCGTTTGGGGCCAGTTCATTTTTTATTTTTTTAGGGGCTGCACCTTATATCGGAGGAACGCTTTACGGCCTCACACCCCAAAAATTGGGTTTATTCATCGGTGCTCCAGCACTTGGGTATATCTTGGGAAACTACATTTCCGGGCGCTGTTCGAAGTATTTTGGAATTGAAAAAATGGTAGTTAGTGGTCTCTTTATTTCTTGGACTGTCATCAGTTCGGCTCTACTGCTGATTTTAAATGGTTTTGGGTCAGTGAATTTATTGTTTTTGGTGATGAGTCTCTCTGGTGTCGGCAATGGAATCACAATGCCCAGCGCGACGGCCGGTATGATGTCCGTACGCCCATATTTGGCGGGGACAGCCTCCGGTCTGGGCGGATCACTTATGATAGCCATTGGAGGAGGTTTGTCTATGTTTGCCAGCTTTATTATGCACGGCCAAACAAGAGAAGCACCCATGGCTTTGGTCATGTGCATAGCAACGACGCTTGGGCTAGTGTGCAGTTTTTATGTCATCTACGTAAAGTACAGGGCGCCTTCATAGCAGAAAAGGCCAGATATTTTCGACGGCAATGTGACAATCAAAAATCAGTCAAATAATTGTTTATTCGAGCATCCGACGTAGAGCGCAAGTTTTGAAAGTAATCCAATTCATCCGCGCTTGCTTTCGATCTCCCTGCATTAAATGAATTAGGGCGGCTTGCGAGGACTGTGCAGCCTCACAAGCTCCCTGCAAGGGGAAATCGGCGCGCGGTGCGGGCTTCATTCAGATTGAAGTCTGCTATCTACCGTTTGTTAAACATTGGACGCAGGTCGATAGTATTTTAAAAAATTTATGCTGAACATACCAAGCTTTTTGCCTGCCGTAAGCGTCCATTATGTAATGACGTACGAAAAATTTGCAGATAGATCTCCCTTTAGGTCAATCATTTAAATTAATTTTGGAATGCTGACCTTTTGCAGTTATCCGTGATGATTCAAGCGCACAGATGTGCTCGGAAAGCTGTCCAAAGGCTTGCGCACTAATACGCAGGATAGCTTTCAAATTGTGACCGTTTTAATCCACTGAAAAATAATCTTTCAAAACAAGTTTCAATTTTTTGGTAAAACTCACCGCTGCAATGTCTGCCAGTCCGGAGCAAACCAAGGTTCCAGATTTGATTTCCCCAATGGAGCTTTGCCGAGAATATGATCGCTCACCTTCTCGCCAACCATGATAGAAGGAGCATTTAAATTACCATTGGTAATTTGGGGGAAAATACTGCTATCGGCAAGACGCAGATTTTGAACCCCAATGACCTTTCCGGTTTCATCTACAACAGACATCGAATCTTCCGCTTTTCCCATTCGGCAGGTTCCACAAGGATGGTAAGCGCTTTCCACATGCTCTTTTATAAATTGATCTAATTCATCTTCACTTTCCATAGCTTCGCCGGGTTGGATTTCATAACGGATCAGATCTTTGAACGCATCTTGTGCAAAAATCTCACGCGTCAAACGGATAGCTTTGCGGAAATCCACCCAGTCTTTTTCATGCGCCATGTAATTGAAAAAAATTTTTGGCGGATCTTTAGGATCACAAGACCGCAGTGTGACAGCCCCGCGCGAAGGGCTCCGCATAGGTCCGACATGTGCCTGAAAACCATGTCCTGCTGCAGCGGCCTGACCGTCATAACGCACAGCAATCGGCAGAAAATGATATTGCAAATCCGGGTATTCCACCCCGATATCGGATCGGATAAACGCACAGCTTTCAAATTGGTTAGAAGCTCCTAGCCCACCACGCGTCAGCAACCATTGAAGTCCAATTCGCGCCTTCGAAAAAAGGTTCCAATATTTGAAAAGGCTAATCGGCTGATTGATAGCCACCTGCAAATATAATTCTAGATGATCCTGAAGATTTTGTCCCACTCCCGGACGGTCGGCCACCACGGCAATTCCGTGGTCTCTCAAATGTTGTGCGGGACCAATGCCTGAAAGCATAAGCAATTTTGGCGAATTGATTGAAGAAGCCGCAACGATAACATCGCAGTTGGCCTTTACCGTTTGACATTTACCACCGACGTCGTACTCTACGCCAATGGCGCGGTTACCCTCCATCACGATCTTGGTGACAAATCCATTGATCAATTGACAATTTTCACGCGCCAATACTGGTTTGAGGTATGCATTGGCAGCAGACCATCTTTGCCCTTTGTGGATCGTATGTTCCATCGGGCCAAAGCCTTCTTGCTGTTTTCCATTGTAATCTGAAGTCGTTTGATACCCAGCTTGAATGCCTGCCTCAACAAAGGCGCGTACCAAAGGATTTTCCATTTTCCCACGCGTGACATGCAATGGACCGGAACTCCCCCTCCAATTCGGATCTCCGCCATGTCCCGCATCATCCCAACATTCCAGGCGCTGAAAATACGGCAGCACATCCGCATAACTCCAGCCAGAAGCTCCCATCTCTTCCCATTTATCATAGTCTTTGGCATGGCCGCGTACATAAACCATTCCATTTATACTTGATGATCCACCTATAACCTTACCGCGTGGGCAGACCAGCCGTCTCCCCCCAAGGTGGGGTTCCGGTTCACTCTGATAACCCCAGTCATAACGTTTCATATTCATTGGATAGCTTAGTGCAGCAGGCATTTGGATAATCGGTCCGCGATCGCTCCCGCCTAACTCGAGCACAATAACACTATGTCCAGCCTCATTCAGGCGATAAGCCATTACGCAGCCCGCGCTGCCTGCGCCGATAATTACATAATCTGCCTGCATTCTAGCCACTCTTTATGCATGAACTAATGAACCTTGGCAAATAGGACAAAGAGATGCAATTCCCAAACGAACGGTCAAAATTACAATGTCCATTTTGACTATACTTTTGTAGCTGGTGATGGAGGAGTTAGTGTTCTGCGTTTTAATACAGCCTCGCGCCAGCTAATAAAGCTGATCGCAAAGATGATCACCAGACCACCAATGATCACCCAAATGTCGATGGGCTCATCAAAGATCAAAACGCCAAGCATTACAGCCCATACCAACTGCAAAAAGGTGGCAGGTTGCGTAACAGAAACGGGCGCTGCCTTAAAGGCGAGCGTCATCGTGTAATGTCCCAAGGTTGCTAAAATCGCCACAATAAACAAAAGCCCAATATCTGCTGTACTAGGCGGTACCCAAACCGAAACAGCCAGCGGTGCGAGTCCAATCGGAACACAAATCGATAACATCACAACAATGACACCCGGAGCAACCACATCACTGAGCCGTTTAGTCAATAAATAAGATCCTCCAAAAGCCCCTGCAGCAAGGAGCATAGCGAGATGGCCTGTTTCAATTTCACGAAAACCCGGTCGTAAAATAATGATTGCCCCGACCAAAGCCGCGGCAATGGCGGCAATTCGGCGCAAGGCCAAAGATTCGCCGAGAAAAAGTGCCGCACCCAGTGTCACGTAAACGGGTGCAAGATAATTCATGGCGGTCACATCGGCAATTGGAATCCGTGCCATAGCATAAAACCAAAGGGTAACCCCGACGCAATGAAAGGCGCCCCTAGCCAAAAACAGTCTCCAAAGCTGAGATGTAAAATGTGTTTTCACCATCCGCGAGAGCATCGGAATCAATAGGATAATCCCCAAAGCATAACGTAGAAATGCGGCCTCTACGGCTGGAATCGCAGTTCCTAGATATTTCACAACCGCTGTGACAGCAACGAAAAGAAGCCCCGTTACAATCATCCAAAAGACGCCTACGATGGGCGATGAAATTTTTACATCAGTCATGATGCTCATTCAGCCTTTTTTCCAGAATTGAGCAAGCCCTAGCCGGAAAATAATAACTGCAGTGCAATCGTCCACATGATTACGCATATCGCCAGGTCAAGTATGCGCCATGAAAATGGGTTGCAAAAGATTGGTGCAAGATATTTTGCACCATATCCCAGAGAGAAAAAGAACAAGAAGCTTCCGCTTATGGCCCCTAAACCAAAGATTAAAGGCGCCTTTGACTGCAAAGCGATAGAAGACAATAGAACAACAGTATCAAGATAGACATGCGGATTTAACCATGTCAACGTGAGACAGATCAAAACAGCACTTTTAAGTGACATTCGCTGTCCTATCGCCTCCAAGCTAATTCCTCCCTTAAGAGCAGACCGCGCAGAGACGAGTCCATAGAACAGTAAAAAAGCAGCTCCGCCGTAGCGAAAAACGTCCAACAGAATCGGAAATTTGATCAGTAACCGGTCAAGCCCTGCTATGCCGCCTAGGATAAGAACAGCGTCAGACGCAGCGCATATCAAAGAAGTAATGAAAACATGTTGTCGCAAAAGGCCGCTTTTCAACACGAATGCATTTTGCGGTCCAATTGCGACAATGAATGCAAGGCCTATAATCAATCCATTAAAGTATACAACCCCCATAAATGCAGCTCAGGCGCTTTCAGCAGCATCGTCACTTTCTTGCGGCGATACATAAGATTCAACCTTGGTATTCGGTGCGGGCTCCCCAAAACACATATAAGCAATGTTTTTGAAAAACCGATGGTAAGTCACCTTCTTCATATCACCGACCAAATCGCGACTTTTGATTTCGTCTGATTTCGAAATGCCACGACGAGTGGCAATAATTGAATAAAGCGCATAGACCCCAGCCTTTTGCTTTTCCGACCAGTCTCCCTAACCCATGTCACGTTCCGTTTCCAGCAGAAGTTCGCGCAACTGCACAACATTCATGTACTTTTTCACTCTCATCTCAAGACTAAATTTTAGAAAGTATGTATACTTTATGGGATCAATGTACTGAAATTTTCAATTTTTAAGTAAAATTATTTGAGTGAAAGCCGAAAATCTGAGAGACTAAGATCATAAATACTGCAGCGATTTGGTCGATTTGGTTTTTTTCGTCTGAGCTTACATAAGAAATCATGCTATTGAACACAAATATGATACAATGCATAACGCAATACATCCTATTTGAATAGTACCAATACTTTAGTTTTTTGCATCACTTAACTGGATGTAAACAGACCAAGCAAAAAAATGCAGAAGGGCCAACCAGATCTGCAAAATGCGAATAAGAACTCATGAAACAGAAAATTAAAAATAGCGGTTATCATTGTAAAGTCTTTCAGTTTTACTGAAAATCGTTGCAAAACAAAGAAAATTCAACATACAAGCGCTAGCCATAGGGCCGGCTGCAAACCATCAAAGATACCATTTGATTTTGAACCAAACTAAAGCTGCTCCATAACTTCATCCGATGCTTCAAAGTTTGCTGTTACGCGCTGCACATCATCGTCATCCTCTAGGGCATCGAGTAACTTCATAAGCTTTTTCATCCCCTCAAGGTCAAGTTCGGTCGTTGTGGTCGGTTTCCAGATGAGCTTGGTTGACTGGCTTTCCCCAAGTTCTGTTTCCAGAGCACTCGACACTTCATTGAGATCAGTATCCTGACACCAAATCAAATGACCTTCGGCAGAACTTTCTACATCTTCGGCACCAGCTTCAATGGCAGCCATCATTACTTTATCAGCGTCCCCCGCGTCTGATCCGTAGGCAACCTCACCTTTACGCTCAAACATAAAGCCCACAGAGCCTGTCTCTCCCAGATTGCCACCATTCTTGGAAAATGTAGATCGAACATTTGATGCTGTGCGATTGCGGTTGTCTGTCATTGCTTCAACAATTACAGCAATGCCTCTAGGCCCATAACCCTCGTAGCGGATTTCTTCGTAATCATCCCCGTCTCCGGCCGTTGATTTTTTAATAGCGCGTTCGATCACATCTTTGGGCACAGAGTTTGATTTGGCTTCTTTAATTGCGAGACGCAAACGAGGGTTTTTATCCGGATCAGGATCACCCATTTTCGCGGCGACCGTAATTTCCTTGGATAGCTTCGAAAACAGCTTTGACCGAGCCGCGTCTTGACGTCCTTTTCTGTGCTGAATGTTTGCCCATTTGGAATGTCCGGCCATTTTGCCCTCGATATATTACTAACCCGCGTTTTTATAGGACAGAGTGAACAAGTTGGGCAAGGGCGTTTCCCAGCTCTAAAACGCCCAAAGAAATATAACGGGCAACGAAGAAAAGACATCAATAGAGGGGTCCAGCGACAGACCAGCTTTGATAAAGTCTAAAACTTATATCCCCCAGTACCTAGACCAGAAAATTGGTCGTGTAGCCTAAAGGGTTTGCAAACAATGCCGTAGCGGCCACAATGACCGCAATACAACGTGTGCATAAAATCCCAAAGCACCCGCTAATCAGATCGAAACAGGTGTAACCATGACCGCGATGAAGTTATTGGGCAACAGTCCGTTCAAACGGACGTCATAAGATAAACAGACCATATCGCCACAAATGGTGTTATATATGATACTAATGGTATAAAAAGGTTGACGATCAGTTTTAAAACCATGGATGTTGTAATCGCCGCACCAATGGCCAAGCAGGAAAAGATCAACGCCAAAAGTCGGCCATTGACAAAGGAAAAAGCTTCTTCTGCATCAATTGCACCTGCGGCAAAAATCACTGCAACAGCCCAAACAAATTAACTCACATGGGGTGCAAGGCGCTGAATATTTGCCTCAGCAATATATCTTACTTTTGATCGATCTGACAAAAACGTCGCCGTGCTGTGCTCAACCGCGAGCAATAAAGGCGCGAGATTAGACGGGTTATCTGGCGCTTCATGATAAAACAAAATGCTGCTAATAAAAAACAGACTTACCAAAAATGGCGATAACCTTTGTCAGATCTGTTTCACCAGAAACCAAAAAACCTTATAATTACGACCAGCAATAAACAAATCGCTAAAAATTATCCTAATCTGGAAAAGCCACTTTACCTGTCCGCGAATCGCTTTACATCCCGTCGGTCATAATATGCCGAGAGGCATTCTGACAGGCAGGCCTTACTTACTCTGTTATGATGTGGGGCTCAGGCAACCACCGACACGCACCATCTCAGCCGAAATTGCCCGGCCAGTTTGATCATTCGTTTCAAAGCTCAATCCACAGAGTGTGGCCTGCCCAACCGCCGGTACAAATCGGCCCTTACCCATGCCAGTTACGAAACGGCGTAAAGGTTCTTCCTTTTGCATACCAATCACACTATCATAATCGCCACACATACCTACGTCACTTTGATAAGCCGTTCCTTGAGATAGCACCATGGCATCCGCTGTCGGCACATGGGTATGCGTACCAACGACCGCGCTAGTACGGCCATTGCAAAAATGCCCAACAGCCATTTTTTCAGAGGTTGCTTCACAATGAATATCAACCAAACTTGCCTGCACTGTACCCGCCAATGGATGCCTGCGCAGGACTTCGTCCAGTGCACTGAAGGGATCATCAAAGGCGCGTTTCATAAACACTTGTCCTAGTACCTGCGTGATCATAAGCTTTCGCCCTCTTTTATCGGAGGCAATATAAACGCCGCGTCCCGGAGCATTTTTAGCAAAATTCAAGGGACGTATAATCCGCGGCTCTTTTTCTATGAAACTCAGCATATCTTTCTGGTCAAACGCATGATCCCCAAGCGTGATACAATTCACTCCGGCTCCTAGAATGGCCTTTGCATGATCCGGGTTTAACCCCGCCCCACTGGTCGCGTTTTCACCGTTTGCGACAATTAGGTCAAAACGTCCCTCACTGCGCAATTTTGGAAGGTTTTCAATGACCGCCTTTCGACCAGCACGGCCCATAATATCGCCAAGGAAAAGTACTCTCATAAACGATGACGCTAAGCCGTGAAGCCCAGAAGAGCAAGTGTAAGCGCTTAGGCAGAACGATATTTTACGGCGTAGAGCACGGGGAATTTGATAAACCGCAAGATAAGGCAAAAATCATGTACTTTTCATATATCTGACCTGCAGCCTCAGGACTGCTTCCGTTTCGAAGCGTTATATATAGAAAGAGTGTTGTTTCAAGAAAACAAATCGCCCTACTAGATAGCGTTTAGGCAGTTGCTTTGGAGCAATTCTCATAGGACTACACAATCAGCCTTACGTCAGATGCCAGATACAAAAACCAGAATATGTATCAGGTGCTGAGCGCGCCGTTCAACATATTTTTTGGGCTTGTAATACAACGAGTCACCGCCCAGAAGGGGATCATTAGAACAGACCATTTGGGTTTTCGAGGGGAACAAAGTTCCCAAGTGCGTTCGTTGACCTTATAATGCGCTGTCCAATGCCCACTTCACATACGCTATGCACATATGCTGTGCCAAACGTCTGTTCCTTTTCCTTGATAAGATAAAATTTAGTTAAAATTAAAAATATCTCTCTCAGTAATGAGCAGATCAAGAGGTTGGTCGGTTGGCTCTAATGGAAGGTGTTCCATCATTTGATCGCTGTACGCAAAACCTACGGCGAGGGTAGCTTGCCTGTCGCGCAGAATCTCTAACGTGCGGTCATAGAATCCACCGCCATAACCTAAGCGCCCGCCCTTCGCATCAAATGCAACGAGAGGTACAATGACGATCTCCGGATCAAAAAATCGTTCTTCTTCTGGAATTTTTACACCAAAAGGACCGTCCTTCATAAAAATCTCCGGAGTCCATTCAGAAAATTTAAGCGGCTGTCCCTCTCCAATAATCACAGGCACTCCAACACGGCCATGGGCGGAGGCCTCAGCCATGGCTAAAAGAGGATCAATCTCTGTCCGAATTGGCATATACCCTGCCAGATCAACACCTCGATATCCTTCAAGAAACGAGGACAGAAGTGCGGCGGCATTGTCCTTATACATCGCATGTGCGACCCTACGTCTTGAAAATGCAGCGTTGCGCGCAAGCGCTTTTTCATCCAATTCTTCCATCAAAGCAACATCCATGCCGCAAGCACAATAAAGGTAAAAAATCCAACCAAATAAGTCACAGAGGTCACATAGCCACCTGAGGCTAAGATGACATTGCCACCGAAGGACACCAAAACAGCGGGTGCGGCAGTTCCAGCCAGCGCCACCGTCACAAGATTTAATAGCATGAACAAGGCAATAACATAACCCAAAATTAAGAAATTAAATCAAATTACTCCAGCCACACCCATGAGCACAACGAAAAGTGTACCATTGATCAAACCGACGAAAACTTCAAGTCGAGGGACGCGCCGAACGTTGGACCCAGTCAGTTCTTTGGACGCTAGCGGGCGCGCAGCCACTGTCAGAATCTGCATCCCTGCTTTATTGGCCAGCGACCTTAGAATTGCCGCCACCAAATTGACTGCAAGCCATGGAACGCATTGCCATGTTGTTTGCAAAACAGTATCGCTCAAATCCACTTCAACAACACCAGCAAGACGCAAGATATTTTCTTCATAATCCTCATCCAAAATCACAATAGCGTCATGAATAATGATCACACCCGCAATACAACCATCTTCGTCATCAACCGGCGTTGGATTAAGAAGATATTGGTAAAACGCCTGGGCAACATCCGCTTCATCTTGCGTCACCGGCATGATTTGGAAAGTTTTTTCCGCGATATCTTTGAGCATCTCGTTGCTTCGCTTGGCTATCACAGGGCCTAGGCTGAAATTTGCAACTGGATGCACTTTTCCGTACAAAACAGTTACAAGAAAAATTTGCTACTGCCGGTTTGCAGCGGCGCAAAAATTATTGATTACGGCTCCCTACCACCAATCTTCAACCGCAATGAGCAGTTCACGTTGTATCAAACGTTCAGCAGAATACTCCGGATAATTGAGTGAGCTTTCCAATATGAATCGGTCAAAATCCTCTAAAATCTAAGGAAGGGCTTTTGCGGTTTATCTCCAAGTTCTTCGACCAAATCCAGTACGTCTTTGACTTCAATTTCACGCACCGCGTGGGCCAGAATATCAGGATTGAGAAGTCCCATAATCTCTTCTCGCAATTCGGTCAAAATTTCACCATCAAAATCGCGATCATATAGCAGGAATAAACAACTACGATCAATACGGTTTGATCTGCTTCAAAAGTTCAGCGATGTCTGCCGGATACATAGGGTCCATAGCAGTGATCAAATGATCACGACTCTGCATATCCAAAGCATACAATATTTTTGCCATATCGCGCCGGTCGAGTAATAGACGGCCTGATCAGTATCCAGAACAGTTTGGTTTAAATCAGTATGCACCATATTAACATATCCCATGCATTCTTTACTGTTTCTTAGGCTAAAATAAATTAGAAAACAGATGAGATCGGGACGTTTACGTCATCGACTTTCCCAATTAAACTCACTCAAAGAAAAAGAAATTTGGAAGGTGATAGTGTCCGAACAACAGGAAATTGTGCTGCGTGGCCAGGTTTTAACGCTTAAAGGTTCACCTTTTGAATACGCATTGAGCGATGTTGTGCATTATGAACGTTGCGGTGCCATAAAGATTTTAAACGGTAAAATCACAGACGTTGGACCGGCAGAAACTATTTTAAAAAGCAACTTTGATGGGCAGATCATCAATTACGAAGATAAACTTCTGCTCGCAGGATTTGTGGATGCCCATGTGCATTACCCGCAAACGGCCATAATTGCAAGTTGGGGCAAACGGTTGATTGATTGGCTCAACAGCTACACATTTCCTGAAGAAATGCGTTTTGGTGACGCGACATACGCCAGGCAGCAGGCGCATGCCTATCTTGACCTTGCCCTTTCCCACGGCATAACAAGCTTCGCGACGTTTACAACCATTCATCCCGAAAGTGTAGACGCGATTTTTGAAGCGGCAAGCGCGCTTGGTATGGCGGTGGTTGCTGGCAAAACTTGTATGGATCGTAATGCACCTATGGGTCTTTGTGATACTGCTAAAACGGCTTATGACGACAGCAAAGCCTTAATCGAAAAGTGGCACGGAAATGAACGCTGCCGATATGCAATTACGCCACGATTTTCGCCAACTTCAACGCCAGAGCAATTATTAGCGCTCGGAGCGCTTTGGCGCGAATATCCAAATTGCCTTATGCAAACTCATTTGAGTGAACAGTTAGAAGAAATCGAATGGGTCAAATCGCTGTTTCCTGAGGCGCGGGATTACCTCGACACCTATGAGCGCGCGGGCCTTTTGGGGGAAAAAGCGCTTTTTGGACATGCGATACATCTAACAGAGCGTGAAAAAGCGTGCATAAGAGAGGTTGGCGCCTCTTTAATCCACTGCCCCACCTCTAACAGCTTCATTGGTTCAGGGCTATTTGATATGGCGGGACTAAGCGCATCGCACCAGCGTATAGGGCTTGCTACAGACACCGGCGGCGGATCAAGCTTTTCCATGCTGCGCACAATGGCCGCGGCATATGAGATAGGACAGTTGAACGCGGGACCACTACACCCCTCAGAATTGCTATGGCTCGCCACACTGGGATCAGCAAAAACGCTACACCTATGTCATGCGATTGGATCGCTTGAGGCTGGGAAATATGCGGATATCACAGTGTTGGATCTATATTCGACCCCTTCAATAACGCAACGGGCAGAACGGGCAGAGGACATCTGGAGCGCTTTATTTCCGACTATCATGATGGGTGACGACAGAGCCGTCCATGCTGTATGGACTGCTGGGCAGTGCGTAAAAAACACGCTATATTGATCGGGCAACCAGCCCCTCTGCCAGCTTGCGCTGTGCTTCAATCAGGCGGGGCAAATCCACTGTCAAAAGCTGTCCGTCCTCAACAATAACGCGCCCCTGTACCGTGAGATGTTTCACCCGCATTGGGCCAGCAAGCAAAAGCGCAGCTGGATCCCAACTTCCGGCGTTTTCAAGACGATTAGTATCCCAAAGGGCAATATCAGCGCGTTTTCCCACCGCAATGCGTCCACATTCCGGACGTCCCAAGATGTCTGCTCCCCCGCGTGTCGCAATCTCCAAAGCTTCGCGTGCACTCATTGCATCCGCGCCATTTATAACACGTTGAAGCAGCATCGCTTGGCGTGCCTCAAGTATCAGATTCCCAGCGTCATTACTCGCGGAGCCATCTACACCAAGGCCTACTGGAACGCCTCTATCACGCATTTGACGGATGGGGGCGATACCTGATCCCAACCGACAATTAGAACAAGGACAATAGGCGATGCCTGTCTTTGTACGCGCAAAAAGAGTCTGTTCATTGGCATCCAATTTTACACAATGCGCATGCCAGACATCAGACCCTATCCAGCCCAAATCCTCTACATACTGTCCGGGCCGACAGCCAAATTTTTCAAGAGAATAGGCCACATCTTCATCATTTTCTGCCAAATGCGTATGCAGATAAACTCCTTTATCCCTTGCGAGCAAAGCGGCATCACGCATTAATTCGCGACTCACCGAAAACGGAGAACAGGGAGCAATGCCCACACGTACCATAGAAGCGGGGTCCGGATCATGAAATTGGTCCACAACCCTGATACAATCGTCCAAAATATCCTCTTCACGCTCCACCAAGCTGTCAGGCGGTAATCCGCCATGGCTTTGACCAATGCTCATGGAGCCGCGCGTTGGAAAAAAACGTAGACCAATTTCATATGCTGCCTCAATCGTATCCTCAAGACGCGATCCGTTTGGGAAGAGGTAAAGATGATCTGAACTCATCGTACAGCCCGATAAAGCCAATTCAGCCAACCCAACCATGGCAGAAATACGCATGTGCTCTGGCGTGAACATTGCCCAAATAGGATAGAGCGTTTGCAGCCAACCGAACAAAAGCGCATCCTGCCCACCAGGCACAGCACGCGTTAGCGACTGGTAAAGATGATGGTGAGTGTTAACCAGACCCGGGGTCACAATACACTGAGATGCATCTAAAATATGCGTAGCATCAGGAACAGTTAGATTGGCGCCAATGGCTTTGATCTGACCATCCCAGAGATGAATATCCACTGCATGCAATTTACGCCGTGTATCATCCATCGTCAAAACCGTTTGAGCATTCTTTATGAGAACATCGCGGGACATTGGCCTCAATCTGCGTGTAGTGCCAAAAGGGTCAGCACCGCCTTGAGAAGGGAAGGGTTTGATGCAGCAACCACTTGTCCGCCCATGTGTGCGGGACCGCCTGTCCAATTCGTGACGCTTCCGCCTGCGGCTTCAATCAAGGCGATTGGAGCTTGAATGTCATAGGCTTGAAGTCCAGCCTCAATCACCAGATCAATTTGACCTGCTGCAAGCAACGCGTAGGCATAACAATCCATTCCATATCGAACAAGTTTTACCCTATCATGGACTGCCCGAAAGCCGGCATAATCCTGATCTCGGCCGACCTCTGGAAAAGTGGTGAATAGAATGGCTTCAGACAGGTTGGTCGTGTCACTCGTGGCCAGCAGGTGTCTCCCTGACGGGCCCGTACATTCCGCATTGCCAAAACCTCCGGTAAACCTTTCGTCAATATAAGGTTGATCCACCACACCCAAAAAAGGACCCGCTTTATCAGACAGAGCGATTAAAACACCCCAAGTTGGTGTTCCGCTGACAAACCCTCTTGTGCCATCAATCGGATCAACAACCCAAGTAAGCCCAGATTTGCTTTCTAAGTTAGAGAATTCTTCGCCTAGTATCCCGTCGTCTGGACGAGATTTAGCCAAAATCGTCCGAATAGCCCGCTCTGCAGCTCGATCAGCCCGCGTTACAGGGTCGAAACCCACCGCATCTTTATTGGATGTTTCAAGACGATGACTCCGAAAAAGTGGAAGTATTTCTAAGCGCGCTGCATTTGCCGCTTCATGTATCAGTTTGATGAGCGTCCCCTGAAGCTCAGGATCAAGGTCATTTCGCGTTATATACCCAACCACGGCAGTCCCCCAAGCTTAGCGAAAGTTTGTCCCCTAGCTTCATTAGCCGTTATATAGAAATATGAGAAAAATCAAGCAATGTTACTCAAAACCCTTGCAAGTTCAAAAAGACGGCGTCGTTGATTTTCAGGGCTGGAGTAGTAAGAGCGGATCAAGCCTATCGCTTCTTTATTAACCATCAGGTCCGATGGTACGGTTTCTGTCACGGTTTGTTTAACCTGCTCACGCTTCAATCCCTCAAAAAAAACTAAGAGGCACTTCAAGTTTCTCAGAAATATGGCAAAGGCGGGAGGCAATTACGTGGTTGGTACCAGTTTCATATTTTTAAATTTGCTGAAATTTGATGCCAAAATGTTGTGTAAGTTGCTGCTGATTTATGCCAACGAGCCAACGACTGTGTCGTACTTTTTTACGTATATGGACATCAACAGGGTACCCCATACCTTCCCTCCTTCAAAAAGTTTCTTTCTATTCCAAATATCATCTTGGTTTCTGTTATTCTGGCTTCAGCAAGTATCTCACAACCTTCGATGTGATTTTTAAACAAAACGGTTAGAATCTTTAGCAACTTTATATAATCATGTACTAAAAAAATAGACCAAAGTAATGCCACTCTTAAAAGCTTTACATGGCGTGTACAAATATGCTCAGAAGCGGCAAAGGGACTTAAGTTTGAATACGTATAAAAAATTGAAACAGTGATAAGCGGGGTGAATTCCATGCAAGCACTTCAAGTCGTTGCTTTTGATAAAACACCGAAATTCTGTGAGGTAAAAATCCCTGTGCTTGCATCGCATCAGGTTTTGTTGCGGATCAAGGCGTGTGGACTAAATTTTGCGGATCTACTGATGATCAAAGGATCCTACCAAGATACACCTGAGCCTCCGTTTACTCTTGGGCTGGAATTGGCAGGCGAAATCATCGACATCGGTGTTGACGTCACCACCTTTCAGAAAGGCCAGCATGTAGCTGTTTATAGTGGCCAAGGTGGTTTGGCTGAGTTTGGCGTATTTGATGCAGAACGTTGCATTGCGATTCCAGAAGGACTGGAAGTGACCACAGCCGCCGGTTTTCAAATTGCTTATGGAACAAGTCACCTTGCATTAGATCATCGCGCACAACTGAAAAAAGGCGAAACCTTGGTTGTATTGGGTGCAGCAGGTGGTGTTGGATTAACCGCCGTAGAAATAGGCAAGCGTCTTGGCGCACGTGTGGTAGCTGTGGCGCGCGGTGACGAAAAACTTGCGATCGCATCGCGAGCTGGCGCAGACCACCTTATCGATTCTGATCGTGACGATTTGCGTGGGAAAATTAAATCTTTGGGTGGAGCGGATGTGGTGTATGATCCTGTTGGAGGGCATCAATTCAGCGATCTGTTCAGAGCAACCAATCCGGACGGACGTATACTGATTATCGGGTTCGCGAGTGGAGATGTTCCAGCGATCAAAGCCAATCATATGATGGTCAAAAACATTTCTCTCCTGGGCGTCAATTGGGGGGCATACATAAGATTTAATCCAAACGCGCTACGCAATAGCCTGATAACTTTGATGGATTGGGCCGCTAAAGGGGATTTGAGGCCGCACGTTAGCAATGTTTTGCCTTTTGCACAGACTTTGGAGGGTATCGAACTGCTCGCAACCCGAAAAGCGATCGGAAAATTGGTAATTGAGATGCAATAACCCAACTATTGCGTCATTTTTGCACAAAACACATCTTTTCTGTTCTTGAAACGAGATAAAAGAGATACGATATAAAAGGGTAATGTTATAATACTAACCTAATCTAATTTCATAGGAGGCTTATGATGGCAGACTATAACACAATGCGCTCAGCAGTCGGAGCGCGTTCGGCGCGAATTGACGAAGGTCTTCGCGCACACATGAATAAAGTTTACGGAACAATGTCGGTAGGTATGTTGATCACGGCACTGGCCGCTTGGGCGATAGCAGGGCTTGCGACTACATCAGACCCGGCGCTTGCCACAGGGGCGATGCGCAACGGAACAATGCTGACCGGCCTGGGTGTCGCGCTTTATACATCGGCGTTAAAATGGGTGGTGATGTTTGCTCCGCTGGCGATGATTTTTGCCTTCGGTACGGTGATGAAGCGTGCCTCTGCAGGTGGTGCCCAATTATTTTTCTTCGCCTTCGCAACCTTAATTGGCGTGTCGCTTAGCTCTATTTTTATTTTTTACACGAGCTATTCCATCGTTCAAACATTTCTAGTTACTTCGGTTGCATTCGCTGGTCTGTCGTTGTGGGGCTATACCACGAAAAAAGATATTTCTGGCTGGGGATCTTTTCTCGTCATGGGCGTGATCGGGATTTTGATTGCGTCTATAATAAATATCTTTCTCGGTTCACCTGCAGTGATGTTTGCAATCTCCATTTTGGGTGTTCTGATTTTTGCAGGACTAACCGCATATGATACGCAGAATATAAAAAACGCTTATCTTGCGCATGCCCATCATGGGGATCAGGAATGGCTGGACAAATCGGCTATTCATGGAGCGTTAAACCTTTACCTCGACTTTTTGAACATGTTTCAATTCTTGCTGATGTTTATGGGAAACCAAGAATAATTTAGGCAAAAAAAAACCGGGCAATTAGCTCGGTTTTTTTCCAAACCTCATTTCCTCACGTCAGGAGTACGTGTTCAAAAGTGCGCTGACAAAGCAGTGAAATAACTTCTAGCAGTAGAAGAGAGCAGTTACTTGATTTTTCCTTCTTTGTATTCGACGTGTTTGCGGGCAACGGGGTCATACTTTCGAACTACCATTTTCTCTGTCATCGTTCGCGCATTTTTCTTCGTCACATAGAAATGTCCGGTTCCCGCACTGGAATTCAGGCGGATTTTAATTGTGGTTGGCTTCGCCATGGAAAACTCCTGCGTCCGGCCTTATCGACCATAGAAACTCTGAAGTTTGTCTTTTTAATGGAGATCACCGCGCTGTCAACCGTCAGCCCCATCTTTATGAGAAAATTTTTGAACCGTAAGCATGCGGGTGGCCTGTAAGCCGGATTCTGTCCAGGGAATATCCCTTGGATGACCATTCATCTAAACGCGAAATTGCTTTCGCGCCTCTAGCTGCCAACCCGAACCCAAAAGGCCAAAGCTGCCCTGCGATAATATCGGTAATGCGATAAACCGCGGCAGGGTTCCTATTCGGCATTGCTCCCGGTGGGGCTTGCCATGCGAGAGCTGTTGCCAACCCCCCGGTGGGCTCTTACCCCACCCTTTCACCCTTACCTATGATGTCACAGGCGGTTTGCTTTCTGTGGCGCTTTCCGTCGGGTTTCCCCGCCCGGGAGTTACCCGGCACCGTTGCTTTGTGGAGTCCGGACTTTCCTCGAACCGCATTGGTCCGCAGCCATCCAGCCCCCCGCACATCAACGCATTAAGCTGTTTTTACAGGTGGGTCAATGAAAAACGCCTGTTCCAAACTGATCATAAGGGCGCAATCCGCCGCCGTGAGAGGGCCATTAATTGAGGGCGAAAAGTGCAGGCGCACAGCATCAAGAACTGGAGAAAGACCCAAGGATACATCATATCCAATTCGAGAGGCCGACTTCAAATATGCCTCCTCCGATATCGGAGAAAGTAAAGGGGCATTTGCAGGCCACACACCTATGTTAAAACGCGCAAGACCCGCCCAATCAAATCTACAGCCAGGATCCGTTTTTCGCCCAATGGCGATGTCGGAATGTCCCAACACCGCTTGGGGCGCTATGGACCATCGCTGCTGAATATCACGGCAGAGCCGGATAAGGCTTTGCATCTGTGAGATGGGAAATGGGTTAGCACCTACATTATCCAGTTCAATCCCAATGGAACGGCTGTTTATATCCACCTCCCCTCTCCAGAAGGATTTCCCTGCATGCCACGCGCGCTGATCCTCACTTACCAATTGAAATACGTTGCCATCGCAAGCAATCAGATAATGTGCTGAGACTTCATGTTCTTGGGAACACAACCTCTCAAGTGCGGCGCACGCATCGGGCATCGCAGTGTAATGCAAAATAATCAGATCAGGCGCAGTCACGCCGCGCCTTACCCCATAATTTTGGGACGGAAAATGCTTTGCTTGCGCAAAGCCAATCATCCCTCAGATCGCGCCAGTCGAAACGGTGTAGGATCCCAAGTACAGGCAAATCCATCTCCATCTGGATCAAGTCCATAGCGATCCCGCTTTGGCCCTCCCTTCGACAGAAAGACTTCTTGCGCTTTTCCGGGAGAGGGATAAGCGTTGCAGTTCACCAAAGCGCGCTTTTCCGATGCAAATGGACCACGCTGGTAAAGCTGTGTTTTAAGAGGATTGTTGGTTTGCAAAGCATAAGACACAATGTTGGGGATATTCGTTCCCGGCCGCACAGGCAACTCTGTGGGTTCAATACTGACGTAGCGCGATCGATTGTGTGCAATACGCACTGCATCACTTTCAATGGTTTGGCGGCTTGAAACAGCTTCAAAATCATTTTCATCAGACAATATTTCCCTGATTAAATTTCCGTTTTCATCATAAAATTGCGGCGCTGAGGCTGTCTCTAGCGTCTCTTCCTGAACAGCGTTTTGTGCTGGCAAACCCGTCGCTTCAGTAGGAGCCTGATTCGGCCTATAGCTGCTGTCAGTGCTCGTTAGTTGACAAGCGGTCAGCCCGAGAATGCCTATAAAGATTGCTGTACGCTTCATTGAACCTTCTTTCACATTCACTGGGCCTAGGTCGAGGCTACCACCATTTTCGCGCTTTCGCCACAAAGCCGGCGGCACGTTCCAATGCGTAGGCGGTATTCAGCAAATCAGCCTCTTCCCACGGACGGCCAATCAGCTGCAATCCAAGTGGTAACCCTTTTTGATCGAGTCCTGCCGGCACTGATATCCCAGGCAAACCAGCCAGATTGACGGTTACCGTAAAAACATCATTCAGATACATCTGAACAGGATCCATATTTTGCATAGCACCAATTGGAAACGCCGCGGACGGTGTCGCAGGGGTTAGGATTGCATCCGCACCAGCCTGAAATACATCATCAAAGTCTTTTTTTATGAGGGCCCTAACACGGCGCGCACGATTATAATAAGCATCATAAAATCCTGCTGACAGCACATAAGTGCCGATCATTATGCGGCGCTGGACTTCAGAGCCAAAGCCTTCCGCACGGGTTTTTTCGTACATCTGCGTGATACCTTCGCTCGTATCGATCTGGGCGCGCCGTCCGTAGCGGACACCGTCGTAACGCGCAAGGTTGGAAGAGGCCTCCGCCGGCGCAATCACGTAGTACGATGGCAGTGCATATTTCGTGTGCGGTAGAGAGACATCAATGATCTTAGCGCCTGCATCGCGTAGCATATCTGCGCCATCGCTCCAGAGTTTTTCAATCTCAGCAGGCATCCCATCCATCCGATACTCTTTGGGGATAGCGATTTTTTTATTGCGAATATCGCCCGTCAGAGCCGCCTCAAAGTTTGGGACAGGCAGGTCAGCACTTGTACTATCTTTGGCGTCATGACCGCACATTGCTTCGAGCATGATGGCAGCGTCACGAACAGACTTTGTCATCGGGCCAGCTTGATCAAGAGAACTCGCAAAAGCCACAATTCCCCAGCGCGAACAACGACCATAAGTCGGCTTGATCCCCACGATCCCTGTAAATGCCGCAGGTTGACGGATAGATCCGCCAGTATCTGTTCCTGTTGCGGCAAGACAAAGGTCACCCGCAACAGCCGCTGCGGAACCGCCAGAGGATCCACCGGGTGTCAGTTCTTGATCCTTATCACGCCATGGATTGATGGCATTGCCATAAACAGATGTTTCATTTGAAGAGCCCATCGCAAACTCATCCATGTTGAGTTTGCCAAGCATAACGGCCCCCGCATCGGCAAGTTTCTGGCTCACAGTACTTTCATATTCAGGAATAAAACCTTCAAGAATTTTGCTTGCCGCCTGTGACGGCGCGCCAGTTGTACAAAAGAGATCTTTGATGCCAATGGGTAATCCGCACATCTCTGGTGCATCGCCGGTTGCAAGTCTTGCGTCTGCGGCCCGAGCGCGATCTAATGCGATATCCACAGCCTTATGGACAAAAGCGTTAAGCTTTGTCCCCTCTTCAATCGCGCTCAGACAAGTTTCAGTTAACTCCAGTGATGTCAGCTCTTTTTTGCGTAGCAGATCGCGCGCCTTAAAGAGCGTCAGTGAGTTCAACCCGGCCATTATTCTACCACCTTTGGCACAGCATAAAAACCTTCACGCGCATCCGGCGCATTAGAGAGCACTTTTCCTTGTTGATCTCCATCGGTGACGTCGTCTTTGCGTCGCTTGAGCCGCTGGGGTGTGACAGACGTCATTGGCTCAACACCGGCAACATCTACTTCATTAAGCTGTTCGATAAATCCAAAGATTATATTAAATTCTTCTGCCAGACCAGGCAAAGCCTCTTCATCTACTTCAATGCGGGCCAGTTTTGCAACCCGTGCTGCTGTCGCCATATCAATCGACATATTGCTCTCCATTGCCTTCTTTGAAGATGCTTTACCCAACGCTTAAGAGCGCTGCAAGCAAAGAGCTCTTAAAATGCTTGCATATCCCCCTAATGTTGCCAAAATTATCAGGCGTTTGCGCAACATATATGGAGTTTGATTATGCAAATCACTTGGCTTGGTCATGCCTCTTTCAGAATTGACATTGCTGGTGAGGTTTTACTGATTGATCCTTGGCTCACAGGCAACCCAGTTTTACCAGAGACCGATCATGCCAAAGCAGTCGATGGCGCAAACTATATTTTGTTGAGCCACGGTCATTTTGATCACATCGTTGATACTCTGTGACTGGCGAAAGAAAACCGGATCCCCATAGTTGGACAATATGATCTTATGCGTCATTGGGCGGATACAGCAGCCGTAGAAACCGTAGGGTTTAACAAGGGCGGCACTGTCTACTTGGGCAATGTCGCAGTGACTATGGTACATGCTGTGCATAGTTCCAGTATGAGCACATCAGAGGGCCCAAAATGGGTTGGCACAGAATGTGGTTTCATGATTTCAGGAGAAGGTCATACGATCTATGTCTCGGGCGACACTGACGTCATGGCAGACATGGGCGTTTTTAACGATCTTCATTCTCCCGACATCGGCATTCTTGCCGCTGGCGGGCATTTCACCATGGATATGAAACGCGCTGGTTATGCCGCAGCGAGATTCTTTGATTTCAAGACCATCATTCCCTGTCACTACAAAACATTTCCTCTTTTGGAACAATCCGCTGAGATTTTGATCAAAGCTGTGCCAAAAGTGAGTGTGATCGAACCTGAGATCATGGTACCCATTGATTTTCTCCGCGGACCAGATTGGAAACCATAACTCGCCTTTACAAGCAATCCAATCTAGCAGTTATAGTTTGAAATGGCGTGGCATAGTATCTGTGCACACCGTTGCAAAAGTGTTCTTTTTCGCTTTGGTTCAATTCCAAGCGATCACGTCCTCCACCTCAGCGCGGGCAGTTCTGAATTGGTTGGCAGGGTGGTCTGTATCTTCATAGCCAAATGAGATGGCGCAGAGAATATCCCGATCCTCACTGATGCCTAATTCCTTACGAACCAAAGAACACATACCCGCAATCGCCGCTTGCGGAATTGTGGCAACACCATGCCCATGTGCGGCAAGTGTAAAGGCCGTCACAAAGGCCCCGCAATCCAGCGCACCGTAAGCCCCAAGTTCTTTTGATGTACTCACAATCGCCACTTGCGGCGCCCCGAAGAAACGATAATTTTCCATCATCTGTTTGAATGAACCCTCTTTATCACCCTTCACAACACCGACAGCGTCATAAAGTTGCCACCCGCATATGGAGCGACGTTCTTTGTAAATTCCCTGATACCGTTCGGGAAAGGCAATATCTGGCGAATGCAGGCCCCTTTTTGCAGCCTCTGTCAAAGTTTTTGCCAGTTCTTTAGTTTTTGCGGGCGCACAGACGGAAAGCTGCCACGGCTGCGAATTACACCAGGAGGGGACTTTCTGCGCCGTTCTTACAATCGCTTCGATGGTATCTTGTGGAACCTCATCCTCCAAAAAACCACGACAGGAATAGCGCCCGTCAAGCAATGCGTTCAATGCTTTAATTGTATCGCTCATTTGTTTTCTTCCATTTTCAATTCTGCCAAAAGACTCATGCGATCGGCGTCTTTTTCGTGGATTTTAGCTATGCTATTTGGCTGCCATTGAGAGAACCTGGGCGCTGCCCGCGCCTGAAGATGGCCCTCTTCCTCAAACCAGATACCTCTTGCGACGATATGGGGATCCTGTCCAGAGTCCTCAGGTGACAGGACCGGTGATACGCAGGCATCTGTTCCGATGAATAGAGCATCCCATTCTACTAAAGATCTGGTGAGAAAAATATCTTTTAGCCTATCAATCAAGATCGGCCAGAGAGTCTTTTCGAATTGAAGCAAAAACTCTGGATCCTTTTCCAACCCAAGGCAGGAAAGAAAGGTTTCGTAGAATTTTGGCTCGAGACATTGCACCGACATGAATCCCCCATCTTTAGTTTCGTAACACCGGCTCCAATGAGGTCCATCCAGAGTGCTTTGCCCCCGCTCTTTGTAAAGTCCCCCAGCACTACGCAGCGACATCAAGAGGGACATCATATGGGCCGCACCATCAACAATGGCAGCGTCCACAACACATCCTTTTGCACCATTTTTCACACTTAAAAACCCTGACAACATGCCAACTGCCAAATACATCGCGCCGCCGCCAACATCGCCCACTAAGGTGGGTGGCGTAAAAGGAGCCTCGCTTGGATTAGACGCATACCAAAGTGCTCCTGCCCGTCCAATATAGTTCAGATCATGACCAGCAGAGGTTGCCAAGGGTCCATCTTGTCCCCAACCGGTCATACGTCCGTAGATAATACTCGGATTTAGCTGAAATACGATGTCCGGACCAAGCCCTAGACGTTCCATAACGCCCGGGCGCATACCTTCAATCAGCCCATCAGCAGTCTGCAAGAGCGCTTTGGCAATTTTAAGGTCCGACTCTGATTTTAAATCCAAAACGATAGATCGCTTGCCCCGATCTAAAGGATTCTGTTCGCTCCGCCCCGGCGTATCAGCAGGCACTGCGCGGTGGATCGTGATCACCTCTGCCCCAAGATCTGCCAGCAACATTGCCGCGAATGGCCCAGGACCTAGGCCTTCAAATTCAATAATGCGAATGCCCGCAAGCATGATAACTTCTTAACCCCACGCGAAAGTGAAAAATCGCAATCAGTTTTACGTTGCAACCTGTTCACATATTATATTAAAATCCTTTCCCCACAAAGACTACACACTCTCTTGATTGAAGCAATACTACCCGTTAGTTCAGATAAGACTTATAAACGCAAGCAGAGAAATGAGAAAATTATACTCAATGGCAACTAATAATTGACGGGACGACTATCCTTGCCCGCTAACGTAAAACAAGAGTACTCCACCTCCTCACTGATCTCGCCAAAATGTACGGCAAGTAAACTGGCTCATAGTTGTTAAATCGAATTTTGGCAGAGCCCTTGTCAGCGGGGCCCTGCCCCTATAAACAATCTATAGTCTAGTAAAGTTTAGAAAAGTGTGATCATGCATCTCGCCAAATTTCCCCGTACACATCTTGCTCATTTACCAACACCTCTGGAACCAATGCCGCGTCTGTCTAAGGAATTAAACGTTGATCTTTGGATTAAACGCGACGACTGCACGGGTCTTAGCACAGGTGGGAACAAGACGCGCAAGCTTGAATTTTTGATGGCAGAAGCAGAAGCTTCTGGCGCCGACATGGTTATGACGCAGGGGGCGACACAATCTAATCATGCGCGCCAAACCGCTGCGGCAGCGGCAAAACTTGGTATGGACTGTCATATACTTCTTGAGGACCGTACCGGCTACAACAACGCCAATTACAACACCAACGGAAATGTTTTGTTGGATCACCTACATGGCGCTAGCACCGAAAAATTCCCTGGCGGTCATGATATGATCGAAGAGATGAATAAAGCTGCAGAGCAAAAACGTGCAGAGGCTCGCAACGTCTATGTTATCCCCGGCGGCGGTTCTAATGCAACAGGCGCGCTAGGCTACGTCAATTGTGCGTTCGAAATGCTATCACAGGCGAACGATATGAAACTCAAAATTGATCGTGTTGTCCATGCGACAGGGTCTTCTGGAACGCAAGCGGGGCTTGTCACGGGGCTTTGTGCGATGAATGCCAATATTCCGTTGCTCGGTATCGGCACGCGTGCACCACAACCCAAACAAGAACAGATGGTCTATGACCTTGCTCTTAAAACAGCCGAAAAACTGGGCTGCGCAGGAGTTGTGAAGCGCGAAGATGTCATGGCGAACACTGATTACGTGGGCGAAGGTTACGGGCTCCCCACAGAGAGCGGGGTCGAAGCCATCGAAATGTTCGCAGCCCTTGAGGGTATTCTTCTGGACCCTGTGTATTCCGCAAAAGGGGCAGCAGGGTTGATTGACCTGGCCCGCAAAGGTCACTTTGCCTCAGACAGACGCGTCGTATTTTTACACACTGGGGGTGCGGTTGGGCTGTTTGGCTACGACTTTGCATTTGAAGCACAACGCAGATGGAGCAGCGCGTGATACCAAGGCCAATTGGTATTTTGGGGGGCATGGGGCCTGAAGCCACGATACTTTTTCAGCAAAAGCTGATGAGCGCGCTACCCGACGCGACGGGGGACGAGCATCACATTCCCCTTTTCATTGATATGAACACTCAAGTGCCTTCACGGATTGCGCATTTGATTACGGGCACGGGGGAGGATCCTTCGCTTGTTCTGGCATCAATGGCACGCCGACTCGAAGGTGCTGGGGCAACGGCGCTCGCCATGCCGTGTAACACGGCCCACCATTATGCCGGTGCGATTCAAAACGCCGTGGATATTCCGTTTTTGAATATGATTGAATTGTCAGCGGCTTATGTGAACAAGCTTAACGAAACAGGCCCACGTGTTGGAATGCTTGCTTCTCCTGCAGTGAGATTAACCGGTCTTTTTGATAAAGCACTCGCACCATTTCACAAAGAGACGCTTTGGCCATCAGATAGCGATAAAATGCTCGATGCGATCCAGTTGATTAAAAAACATGGACCGACAGAAACCGCTAAGACCATTCTGCAACAGACTTCTGACGCATTGGCCAAAGCTGGCGCAGGTGTACAGCTGATTGCCTGTTCAGAATTTTCACTGTTGGGCAAAGCACTTCAAAATCAGCCTCAGCGGTGCATAGATACACTCGACATTCTTGTAGCAGCTATAATCGATGCGGTTCATACGGATCCTTAACACAAGGTAATTGCTCTACTAGATTAGAATGACCTACCTATAAAAACCAACGGGCACTTCTATGAAGCCCCCTTGAATTTCCTTCTCTCTTTTATCTGCCTTAAAAGTTCAGTGAAATGTCTTTATGTACTGCGTTACAGCTCGCGATATATAACGCCTGATCTCGTGTCAGTTTTTCCTGCTGGCGCGCACCAATGGTGCTCTTGATTGCATTCAAATAACTTTGAATGCCCTCTTTTAGTTCGGCTTCCGCATTAATTCGCCAAGCCTTTTCTTCCTCAAAGGCTCTCAACGCCTTGGTATAGGCCTTTTCGGCTTTATCGACATCAAGCTTCTTGATGCGTAGGCCCTTAGACACTTTCTTCACAGCTCTAGAAAGTGAGGAGGCACCAGCAACACTTGAGAATGACTTGGCAAGCTCTTTGACATATGCCTCGCCCTCCTCCGCTTTATTTTCGTTCAGAAGGGATTTCACGGCAAGCAAATCACTCTCCAAGGCATAGAAAGCAGTATTATCTTTCAAAATAGATAGGAACTCGTTCGCATCACCATAGGCTTGATCGGCTGCACGGCGATATGACACGCGCGCTTTGCTCTCGGCATTAATTAATTTACTGAACGCCCCATAGGTTTCGTCCCAATCAGATGGGATCTTTGCACGCAGTTCTTCTACCTCTGACTCCAAAGACCCGATCTTAGCTCGCACATTTTCCCGTTTCGACGCATCCTTATCTGCTTTAAGGTAAGCTAAAGAGTCGTTTAACTTTTTAATTTCAGCTTGTTCTCTGCGAATTGTGCTTTCGATCCCCCTGACAAGCCGCAAGACAGGTCTATAGTCTTCCGAGTTCGCAAGGACTTCTGCTTCAGCTGCAAAGATAGCGTCCAAGGAAGACAGCGCTATCTCAGCCGATGCAAAAGCATCAGATAGCTTTGATCCAACTTTTTTGGGCAGTACACTGATATCAAGGTTTTCAGCCTTAGAAATTGCATTGCGTATAACCGAACCATTGTCAGCTAAAGTATCCCTAGTGAACTCTTCCAAACAAACCTGTAATTTTGGGTTACGCGGCGGCGGCGATTTCTCAGAAAGCAGGCTCAGGCGGTTTGGCAAGTAATTCACAAGCTGCGGATAAAAACCAACTACACCAAGTGCAATCAACTGCAAGCAAATAAATGCGATAACGCCTTTATAAATGTCCAGCGTTTTTACAATCGCAGGAGCTACCCCACGCAAGTAGAAGAGCGCAAATCCAAAGGGTGGGGTCAAGAAGGACGTCTGAATATTCAAACCAATCATAACGCCAAGCCATACAGCTGTGATGTTCGCCGAAGGATCCGCCAACAAGATCGGCGCAACTATTGGAACAACAACAACTGCAATTTCGATGAAATCTAGGAAAAAACCAAGGATAAAAATGACAGCCATAACTATGATGAACTTTGACCAGAAACCACCCGGCATGGAGTTAAGGAAATCGCGAACCAGTTCCTCACCGCCAAACGCACGGAATGCTGCGGTAAGCATGGCGGCACCCAGCAGAATTATAAACACAAGTGAGGTGGTTTTGGCTGTTTCAAGCATGACGCCATCAAGTATGTTGTCCAATTTCAGGACACGCCAGCCGCTCCAAAGAAGCGCTACAACTAGCAGCAAAGAGCCGACAGCACCACAATAGATACCTGTTGGATCACCTCCAGTAACGATAATGGCTTTGACGTTCATATTGTAATTCGACAATCCGAAAGCAATCAAAGCGAGACCTAAAATGGCAATAAGGGCAGGAGTATACCGCCCCTTCATGCCCTCGGTCAGGCGATAGCCGGCCATGATCAAAGCACCGCTCGCACCAATTGCACCGGCCTGGTTAACAGTTGCAATCCCGGTTATGATGGATCCCAACACCAAGAAGATAAGCCCCAAAGGCGGAATAAGCGTCAGCGCGACGTTACCCCAGAATTGGTAATCCATCTTGCCCTCATAGCGCACCGCAGGGGCTGCCTTTGGGTTGAAAATACCAAAGACTAGAATGAAAAGCATATAAATCGCCACAAGAACTAGGCCAGGGACGAGGGCTCCTAGGAACATTTCACCTGCACTTGTAGAAACCACGTCAAAGCTACTGGGCATTGAAAGTTCGCCCGTAGCCTCTTTGTGGATCACTTTGCGCGACGCACCGGCCTGATCCGCAGCAGACGCAAGCTGGTCCGCAAGAATGATAAGCACGATTGAGGGCGGGATTATTTGGCCCAATGTACCAGACGCGGCAATTGTGCCGGTGGCCAATGGTTTGGAATAATTATTTCGTAGCATCGCAGGAAGGGAAATCAGGCCCATCGCCACAACAGTTGCTCCAACAATTCCGGTAGTTGCTGCCAACAATGCGCCAACGAAAACAACCGAAATTCCCAGCCCCCCCGGAACGGGACCGAACAAGTTCGCCATGACCACCAAAAGGTCTTCTGCAATTTTAGACTTTTGCAGCATGATACCCATGAAAATAAATAAAGGAATAGCGATCAGCGTGTCTCGTTCAACTTCCCAATAGACCCCCCTAAGATTGGTCACACCAGAGGACAGCCACTGAAAAGGTCCACCCTGATGAAAATACGCAGATTCGTCGCCTACTGCCAAATAACCGGTCACCCCAGCAGCAACGATGGACAAAATAGCAGCACCTGGCAATGCAAAGGCAACGGGGTAGCCCGATCCCAAGGCACCCGCCATGATCAGCACAAGCAGTAAAAGAAAAAACAGTTCCATTTATGGCCTCAGTGAGAGATAGGAGCAACTTCGCGTCTGCCACCTTCTTTACGCATGTCTGCGACAGCATCAAAGAAATAACTGACAAATTGGATTTGCATCGTGATGGCAAAAATCAATAGAAACACTGCCATTTGATACTTAATATACATACCAGCCGTACCCGTTTGCGAAACCTCAAAATTAATTACTGGAGAATTTACGATCGACTGTTTCGACCACAAGCAGATCAAAAAGATCGCAGCAGTTGTCGTCATACCAAGAAGAAGCGTTCCATAAGCGTTCACACGACCCTTTCCTCGTCCACTCAGACCCGCAAAGACCACGTCAACGCGTACGTGCCCTTCTTCCAAGAGCGTATGAGCCGACGCAAACAAAAAGAGAGCGGCATACCAGTACCGCACAAGATCGCCCATTAACGATTGTTCATAAGAGAAAACAAATCGTGAAATCACAATCAAAAGTTCCGCCATAACGATCAACAGCGCCAGCCAAGTAAATCCAAGCGTTCGCGAGAAGCAAGCAGTTATAAAACCAAGCAACGCTAAAGGTAAGTGAACATTTGGTCCGATATAGCCGGAGCGCAACAGAGCAGACGCCAATTCCTCGCTAAACAGGGTTGGTAGCATACGTTCTACACGAAGCCATGCAATACCTGCGTCCACCACTCCAATATAAAGAACCGCGAAGAAGCAACCACGGATAAGATAGGTATTAAAGTTCGACACGATAAGAGCGTCCCGCCTTAGACTGCGCGCAGCGGTCCATTGCACCAATATCACCGCGCCCACCGCAAATGCTGCGTACACAATCCAAGGAAGTAACCCACCGAAGCCATCCACAGCTCGCGTTATCCCAAATCCAAGATCTAAAATATTATTTATAAAAAAGGCCGCCATCGCCGACAACGTCAACCAACCGATTATTCGTACAAAAACCGCTGGTTTACCGTCGTCGACAGCACGCGCTAAAGAAGCAGATGTCGTCATATCTCGCCTGTTGCATAGGGTATGCTCCCGTTCAAAACATTCAGCATACAACTTTAGTCACGAAGAAAGCCCGCCGTAACGGGCTTTCCCATTACTCTGCGGCGACTAGGTAAGGCCTAATACGCGGTTTCGTTGGCTCGAAAATTCTATTTCCGCAATCGCCCTAAAACCACCAATACTTCTCAGCGCAGCCTGATAAGAATCATTTATGCGAGCCGCGAGATCAGAATGTTCCCGCGTTTCCTCAAACACTTCTTCCGCAGCCTCCCCAAACGCATCCCAAACGTCATCATTATAAGCACGCAGCTGCACGCCATGTTCGTTTACTAATTTGCCGAGGTATATTCCGTTGTTGGCCATCGCCTCTTCTGGCTGCGCAGCGTTTTCCTCATAGCAAGCCGCTTCGATGATTGCACGTTCATGATCCGTTAGACCATTATAGAAATCAAGGTTCATGCCAAAAGCAAGGCCACCACCTGGCTCGTGCATTCCGCCCGTGTAATAATACTTTGCCGCCTCGTAAAACTTGAGAAAGTAGTCGTTATATGGACCAACCCACTCCGTCGCGTCTATAGATCCGGAGACAAGGTTTTCGTAGATTTGTGAACCCGGCAGCGAGACGGTTGACACGCCAAGTTTGGACAAGACGGTTCCACCAAGTCCTGGAATACGCATTTTCAAGCCTTGTAGATCTTCTGGAGAATTGATTTCTTTGTTGAACCAGCCACCACACTGTGCACCCGTTCCGCCGCATGTGATTGCTTTCAAATTAAAACCTGCTGACAACTCGTCCCAAAGGGCTTGGCCACCTGCAAATTTAACCCAAGCGTTCCACTCAGGTGTTGTCATGCCAAATGGTACAGAAGTAAAGTACGCAAAACCTGGATGCTTGCCAATCCAGTAGTAGTCGGCTGCAATATATGCTTGCGAATTACCAGCGGCAACTTCGTCAAACACGTCAAACGCGCCCACTTTTTCGCCTGATGCAAAATACTCTGTTTTGATTGAACCGCCTGAGATGGCGTCAATTCTAGCACAAAGACGCTGTGCAGACGTTCCCAAGCCTGGGAAGTCCCGCGGCCAAGTGGATACAACAGTAAGCGTTTTTACGCCTTGGGCAACGGCAGGGGCTGCCAGTGCCGCACCGGTCCCCGCGAGTGCGGCTCCCTTAATAAAGTGACGACGTTCCATGATATACTCTCCCTGAACAGTATTTAATTAAAGCGCAGTTTCTCAGTGCGCATCTGCATATTTACAAAAATACACAAACTGGTTGTTAAATAACTCGAATTTAATTTTCGGCAAGCACAAAGCGTAAGATTGACCTTTTTTTAACGTCTTTAGCAGTTATTCCACAGACAAATGGCCACAGCGGCGTCTCATTACGCATGATTTTCTGGATCGAATATCTTTTTTGCCACCCGAAAACACTCCAATGCCTGAGGCACTCCACAGTAAATACCAACCACGTGAATGATGGCGCGCACTTCCTCTTGGCTAACACCATTTTTAATGGCGCCGTTTAAATGGATTTCCCATTCAGTCATTTTTCCAAGAGCGCCGATCATTGCCAAATTCATCATAGATCGGGTTTTTGCATCTATTGTGTCATCACCCCAGCCGAATCCCCAACACCATGCTGTCATGGCCTCTTGAAAAGGTCGTGTTAAATCATCAGCGGCTGCCAGATTTTTTTCAACATATTCGGCACCTAATGTCGCCTTACGCTGCTGTAAACCTGTCAAAAACAAATCTTCTTCAAATACGGACATGGTCGAGCCTTATGTTTTCTTCATTGCATAGACTTATCTTTTACGTACTTTTACGCAATATATCGTTCGAATGTAAGGTACAACAGCAGGAGCTTATGGACATTTTAAATGTTTCAGGCGCATGATAGCCAACAATCTGCAAGGTAAAGGCAGAACAATCTGTGTCCATTGCCCAAGCAAATCAATGAAGTCCATTAAAACGCCATAAAAGAGAAGTTATGACGCTGTATCGCCTTTTCGTGTCTATCCTATTTTTACCAGTTATTCTGATGCTGATCATGCGCAGTTTTAAAAGACAGGAAACTTGGGGCCAGCTTGCTCTGAGATTAGGTTTATCCTCTGTACCAACAGACAAGGCTGTTCCCCAACTTTGGCTACACGCCGCTTCAAATGGTGAATTGCGGTCAGTACTGCCGCTTTTAGATCAGCTGCGACAACATTCTTCAGATTTTGCCGTTATCATCACATGCAATTCACTTAGCGGTGTTGAACTTGCGCAAGATAATGGATACCCGGCGCAATTGGCTCCACTTGATTTCAGATGGTCGGTTCAAAAATTTTTGAAATCGAAAGTGATTTCAGTATATGTTATGGTTGAGTCCGAAATTTGGCCCAACCGCCTACATCTGCTTCATCAAGCATCAATACCTTGCGTGCTTCTCGGCGCGCGCCTTAGTAACAGTTCTGCGCGAACATGGGCATGGTTTGGCAGTGTTACAAAAAGTACTCTGGGAAAAATAAAGTATGTCTCAGCACAAGATGCCGCTTCTAAGGATCGGTTTATTGCGCTCGGTCTGCGACCAGAGGCGATCGGTGTGACCTTCAACCTCAAGGGCTTATTTAAAGCAAAACAGCCTGTTTTATCCCTACAACAGCGCGCCTCAATCTGCCTTGCTGTATCAACCCATCCTAAAGAAGAAGAACTTATTTTAGAAGCTTATAAATCTGCGCTCAATAGCTGGCCTGAATTACGTATGATTATTGCTCCACGCCACCCAAAACGCGCAGGCGACATAATAACGGCAATCAGCGCAGAAGGGTTTGAGTGTTATCTTAGAAGTGAAGGCCATGCCTTCGATGTTAATCGCAAGGATGTATTTCTGGCCGATACATTAGGTGAAATGGATAAGTGGTATGCACAGTGCGGAATGTGCATCATCGGTGGAACTTTTCAGGATTATGGAGGCCACACGCCTTATGAACCAGCAGCGTATGGATGCGCAATAATACATGGCCCTTACGTCGATAATTTCCGGAATGAATTTGACACCCTCGTTGCTTCACAGGCCAGCCAAAACTGCGAAAATGCGCAAATTCTCTCTAACGCTATTCTTTTATTGAAAGATGAGGCAACACAGATGCAACGTGCTAAAAAAGCACAAATGGCGCTGAACACAAGCAAAGACTGCGAAGGGGATGGTATTCATGAATTACGTGAAAATATCCACCAGATCCTGCGAACGGCAAAACGAAATCGCCCTTGAAATTGCCTACGTTATATCTATCTACAACAAGTCAATTGGGACTTTAAGAAAATGATTCAGTATTCATTGAAATGCAATCAGGATCATGCTTTTGAGAGCTGGTTCAAATCTGCTGATGCTTTTGAGAAATTACAGGCAGCGGGCATGATCACCTGTTCATTATGTGGGTCAACACAGGTGGAAAAGGCTATCATGGCTCCGCGTGTTTCTACCTCTAAGAAAAAGACACCATCGCTGAAATCCGATAGCTCTGCAGCAGAGCAGGCGCTCAAAGAGTTGCGCAAACACGTGGAAAAGAATTCGCACTACGTAGGGAGGGATTTTGTCAAAGAAGCCCGAGACATGCACGAAGGCAACACACCCGAACGCTCTATTTATGGCGAGGCAAATCCCATGGAAGCCAAAAAACTGATAGACGACGGTATACCAGTGGCACCGCTGCCGTTTGCGCCTAAGCGAAGATCAAACTGAACACATCGCTCACGGGCGGGAAAAATGACCCCAATTTTGCGCTGAAAAAGCTTCTCTGCTGCTTGTCAATTCGCTAAGAACAGCCTAAACCCGCCGATATTTCGTGCAAAGGAGTGAAATGCCCGTTTTAGTGATGAAATTCGGCGGTACATCGGTTGCCACCTTGGATAGGATCAAACGCGCTGCAAAACGTGTGGGTATGGAAGTTGCCAAAGGGTACGACGTCATTGTGATCGTCTCTGCGATGTCCGGCAAAACCAATGAATTGGTTGGTTGGGTAAATGAAACATCTCCTCTCTATGATGCACGCGAATATGATGCTGTTGTGTCTTCGGGTGAGAATGTCACTGCCGGTTTGATGGCGTTGACATTGCAAGAAATGGATATTCCAGCGCGTAGTTGGCAAGGTTGGCAGGTACCTTTTAAAACTTCGTCCACCCATTCGGCCGCGCGCATCGAAGAAATTCCAACGGAAAACCTCAACACTAAATTCGCAGAAGGCATGCAAGTCGCGGTTGTTGCGGGCTTTCAGGGCATCAGCGGTGAAGGCCGCATCACCACGCTGGGACGTGGGGGATCAGATACGACTGCTGTAGCCTTTGCCGCGTCGTTTGGCGCGGAACGCTGCGACATCTATACGGATGTTGACGGAGTATATACAACAGATCCGCGTATTTCACCGAAAGCACGCAAACTTGAAAAGATTTCATTTGAAGAAATGCTGGAATTGGCCTCACTTGGAGCAAAGGTTCTGCAAACACGCTCTGTTGAGCTGGCCATGCGATACAAAGTCAAACTACGAGTTCTTAGTAGTTTCGAAGAACCCAACGAAGATGCAGGCACGTTGGTCTGCGATGAGGAGGAAATCATGGAATCCAACATCGTTTCAGGCATTGCCTATTCGCGTGATGAGGCAAAAATGACGCTCGGGTCAGTTGCCGATCGTCCGGGCACGGCCGCGGCGATCTTTGGACGGTTGTCTGAGGCGGGCATCAATGTGGATATGATTATCCAAAACATTGCAGAGGACGGTCAGACGGATATGACCTTTTCCTGCCCGACAGATCAGGTTGCACGCGCTGATAAAGCGCTCACTGCAGCAAAATCCGACCGCCAGATCGACTTCAAAGACCTCTTAGCCGATACGAACGTTGCAAAAATATCTGCCGTGGGCATCGGAATGCGAAGTCAATCCGGCGTTGCTGCCAAAATGTTCAAAACCCTTTTCGAAGAAGGCATCAACATCAAGGTCATCGCCACTTCGGAAATAAAAATTTCTGTGCTGATTGATCGAAAATATATGGAACTGGCGGTGCAAGCACTGCATGATGCCTTTAAACTTGAAAACGCATCCTAAAAAAAGGTCGCCTTATTGATGGCGCAACGTTCAGAAAGCGAAAGCCGCAAACTCTTAGGTCGTTTGCGCGATACGATGGCAGAAGAGGCCGCTGGTCAGGAGCGCCTCGATAAGATCACACACCTTATCGCGGATTCGATGAAAACCGAAGTCTGCTCCATCTACTTGTTTCGTGATCCGAGCACTTTGGAACTTTGTGCAACCGAGGGTTTAAATCCTGAAGCCGTTCACAAAACCCGAATGAACCTTGGCGAAGGGCTGGTTGGCCGCGTCGCGGAGCGTAATAATGTGATTAACACTGCCATCGCTCCAGAAGAAAAAGGGTTTCGATATATGCCGGAAACGGGAGAGGAAATTTATTCTTCCTTCCTCGGTGTACCGGTTCAACGTTTAGGCCAACGCCTTGGAGTATTGGTTGTCCAATCCAAAGACCCACGCAAATACACCGATGATGAAGTCTACGGCCTCGAAGTCGTGGCTATGGTGCTTGCGGAAATGACAGAGCTTGGCGCATTCGTCGGTGAGGGTGCCGCACTGCGCGCGCGCCATAAAGAGGCTATAATGTTTCGAGGCAGCGTCGCGCAGGATGGTGCTGCGTCTGGGCAGGTTTGGCTACACGAGCCCCGTGTCGTTGTTACTAATTTGGTTAGCGAAGATCCGGTCATCGAAAAGCGACGGCTTAACGATGCGTTAGACCAATTGCGCGTCGGTATCGACAAAATGCTCAGCAGCGTGTCACGAGGGGCATCAGAGCAAAAAGAGGTTATGGAAACCTATCGGATGTTTGCCCATTCCCGTGGCTGGCTCAGACGGATGGAAACTGACATTGATAAAGGTTTGTCAGCCGAGGCAGCGGTTGAAAAAGAACAATCCGAGGCACGCGCAAGGATGAGCCTCGCTTCTGATCTTTACATCCGCGACAGGTTGCATGATCTGGATGATCTTTCCAACCGGCTCTTACGGCTGCTCACAGGTCAGGGCAATAACACAGGAGCGGAAATGCCAAAGCGGCCCATCCTAGTGGCAAGCAATATTGGTCCAGCCGAGCTTTTGGACTATGGGCGAAAACTCAAGGGTATTGCGCTAGAAGAAGGGTCAGTTGGATCGCATGCTGCAATCATCGCACGCGCTTTGGCTATCCCACTAATCATCCATGCGGAAAATATTACGACAGAGGCCCTGAATGGTGATCATATCCTCATTGACGGGGATCAAGGTATTGTACATCTCCGTCCAGATGAAAGTGTGCAAAGCGCTTTCAAAGACAAAATGGCAATGGCGACACAGGCTCAAGAACGTTATCAAGCTATCCGTCACGAAGAAGCTGTTTCTTTATGTAACCGCTATGTTCGTCTTATGATGAACGCGGGCCTTATGGCTGATTTGCCAAGTCTCAAGGACTCAGGCGCGAAAGGAGTCGGACTATTTCGTACAGAGCTGCAGTTTTTGGTGCGCAATCAAATGCCCCGTCGGAGTGAGTTAAGCAGTATTTACGGACGCGTTATGGATGCTGCTGAAAATTTACCAGTTATCTTTCGCACACTCGATATCGGCTCTGATAAAGTGCTCCCCTACATGAAAAACGTCGCCGAACCAAACCCAGCACTTGGCTGGCGAGCGATCCGCGTTGGGTTAGACAAACCTGGTGTTTTGCGGATGCAACTTCAGGCACTTTTACGCGGGGCCAATGGGCGCAAATTGTCCATAATGTTTCCGTTTGTATCTATACCCGAAGAATTTTTTGCTGCAAAAGATGAACTTGCCAAAGCCGTTGCTCGAGAAAAACGTCTTGGCCATCCCATTCCCGAAAAGCTAAAAGTGGGCGCAATGCTCGAAACACCTGCCCTTGCCTACGCGCCTGACAGCTTTTTCAAAGAGGTGGATTTCATATCTATTGGAGGAAATGACCTAAAGCAGTTTTTCTTTGCAGCTGATCGCGAAAATGAACTTGTACGCCAGAGATATGATGTTTTGAACAGTAGCTACATTGCGTTTTTGAAACATATCAAAGACCGCTGTGAGACGACAGACACCACTTTATCTTATTGCGGTGAAGATGCTGGTCGCCCACTTGAGGCGCTCTGCTTAACAGCCATCGGGATCACCACGTTGTCTATGCGCGCGGCCTCCATCGGACCTGTCAAACACCTCATTCGCAAAACAAACCTTGGCGCCCTTGAATGCATTATAGCCAACGCTTGCGAGAACGGAGATACCGACCTGCGCCAAGTGATAAACGACTATCTTGAGGATACGGCAGTTTAAACGCATTCTGCGCGATTACCGCTGTCTGCGTTCTGAATGACGTATAATCCGTAGGCATACTGACTGAGAAAATAGCTTATCTTGCGTCTGGACCAATACACACCAGATGAGTATAACAAATCGAAATGAGAATGACTATGTTGCACATACATCGAATTATCTGCCCGGCGCTCTGAGAAGAAGAGGCGCCGGGATAAAGCGCCTGATGCGTCGCGCTGCCCTTCCCCGATAAATTATTCCATGATCCAAGGATGACACATATGTGCGCCGAGACACCTGATTATAAAGACACTTTGAACCTTCCAAAAACCGACTTCCCGATGCGCGCGGGGCTCCCCAAACGCGAACCCGACTGGCTTGCTCGTTGGGAACGGATTGGGGTCTACCAAAAACTACGCGAAAAGAAGGGCAGAAAGTCCTTTACGCTGCATGATGGCCCCCCTTATGCAAACGGGCATCTTCACATCGGGCATGCTTTGAACAAAGTGCTCAAAGATATGGTCGTGCGGAGTCAACAGATGATGGGCAAAGATGCGCGTTATATTCCGGGGTGGGATTGCCACGGGCTTCCTATAGAATGGAAAATCGAAGAAAATTATCGGCAAAAAGGCAAGAATAAAGACGAAGTATCGATCGTAAATTTCCGTCAGGAATGTCGTAAATTCGCCGAAGACTGGATTGATATTCAGCGCGAAGAATTCAAGCGTTTGGGCATCACAGGGACCTGGGAAAAACCTTATCTCACGATGGACTTTCATGCCGAACGCGTGATTGCAGAAGAATTCATGAAATTTCTCATGTCTGGTACGCTATATCAAGGGTCAAAACCCGTTATGTGGTCGCCCGTCGAACAGACAGCGCTTGCCGAAGCGGAGGTTGAATATAAGGATAAAGAGAGCTTTACCATCTGGGTCAAATTCAAAGTGGCCACCACAGATGTTGACGATTTGAAAGATGCTCAGGTTGTGATCTGGACCACTACGCCTTGGACCATTCCTTCGAACAAAGCAGTTGTTTATGGAGCTGATATTGCATATGGGCTATATGAGGTCACCGATCAGCCTGATGAATGCTGGGCCGAAATCGGAGAACGTTTTATATTAGCTGATAAGCTTGCTGCAGACGTGATGAACAAGGCGCGACTGGACGAAGGCATGTATCGTCGTATCCGCGATATCTCCCTAGATATGCTATCCTCCGTCAAGCTGACACATCCGCTTTATGGCAGCGAAGGGTCAAAAGGGGAATGGGACGATATCCGCGATTTTCGCGCTGCAGAGTTCGTGACCGACACGGAGGGCACAGGGTTTGTGCACTGCGCCCCCTCTCACGGGATGGAGGAGTTTGAACTTTACCGAGGTCTTGGGATGCTCGAACAAGTCATTACCTACAACGTTATGGAAGACGGGAGTATGCGACCTGACCTACCCTTTTTCGGCGGAACAAGGATTTTGAATGCCAAAGGTAAAGAGGGCAATGCGAATTCCACAATAATCAATAAATTGGTGGAATCGGGTGGATTGCTGGCACGTGACAAAATTAAGCACAGCTACCCTCATTCTTGGCGCTCCAAAGCGCCTGTGATCTATCGTAATACGCCTCAGTGGTTTGCCTCTATGGACCGCCCCATTGGGGACGGACAAGATGATTATGGTACCACGATCCGCGAACGCGCGCTTGTGTCGATAGACAAAATGGTGACTTGGACGCCGCAAACGGGCCGTAACCGGCTATATTCAATGATAGAAGCCCGTCCCGACTGGGTTCTGTCACGGCAGCGTGCATGGGGTGTACCTTTGACCTGCTTCAGCAAAAAAGGCGCACTTCCAACAGACCGTGATTTTCTTTTACGCAATGAAGAGGTCAACGAGCGCATTCTAGATGCCTTTGAAGTAGAAGGTGCTGACGCATGGTACAAAGAAGGATCAAAAGAACGTTTCCTCAATGGTCTCGTTGATCCGGACGCCTATGATCAGGTTTTCGACATTCTCGACGTTTGGTTTGATTCCGGTTCAACCCATGCTTTTGTGCTTCGCGACCGAGAAGACGGTTCCGAAGACGGGTTGGCGGATCTCTATCTTGAGGGTACAGACCAACATCGTGGTTGGTTCCATTCTTCCATGCTGCAATCTTGCGGTACGAAGGGAAACGCGCCTTATCGGGGTGTGTTGACCCATGGGTTCACTTTGGATGAGAAAGGCATGAAAATGTCCAAATCACTGGGCAATACCGTTGCGCCAGAAGCGGTCATCAAACAATATGGTGCTGATATTCTGCGCCTTTGGGTGGCCCAATCCGATTACACGGTTGATTTGCGCATCGGACCTGAAATCCTTAAAAATACTGCAGATGCCTACCGTCGTTTGCGCAACACAATGCGTTTTCTTCTGGGTTCGTTGACAGATTTCCGCGATGCTGACCGCATAAGCCCTGCTGATATGCCGGAACTAGAACGTTGGGTGCTTCACCGTCTGTCGGAATTGGATAAAGTGGTGCGCGAAGGCTATACAGCCTATGATTTCCAAGGCGTGTTTCAGGCGGTCTTCAACTTCGCCACGGTCGATTTGTCATCATTTTACTTCGATATCCGCAAAGATGTGCTTTATTGCGATGGCGACACGGATGTACGCAAGGCAGTCCGCACAGTACTCAACCTTCTATTTCATCGCTTGACCACATGGCTTGCGCCAGTGTTGGTTTTCACAATGGAAGAGGTCTGGCTAGAACGCTTTGAAGGAGAGGACAGTTCTGTCCACCTCGAAGATTTCCCGCCCACACCCAGCATATGGCAAGATGCAGCCTTGGCAGAAAAATGGTCCACTATCCGCGCCACACGTCGTGTGGTGACAGCAGCGCTTGAAATTCAGCGGTCTGAAAAAGTAATTGGCGCAAGCCTTGAAGCAGCGCCCATTGTCTACGTCAAAGACGCACAGATGAAAGATGTTCTCAAATCTGTGCCTTTTGCAGATATCTGTATCACTTCTGAAATGAGCGTTGAGGTCGGCAATGCGCCAGATGATGCCTTTACCCTTGAGGGTGGGGATCAGTCAGTCGCTGTGGTTTTTGAAAAAGCCACTGGGAACAAATGCCAACGCTGTTGGAAAATCCTGCCTGATGTTGGAACTCATGCGCATCCTGAGACCTGCCAACGATGCAGTGATGCACTCTGCTTGACGACAAGGGTGAATTCAGCAAGATAATTCAAAACAAATCCTGCTAAGATCACAACTCTCTGCTAAAGAAAGAACTTTAAAAAGGTGTTCCGTCGTTTTAATGAGCCACAATTATATCAACCGGCTTATAGTCACGCAGACTTCGGGGCGTTTGCCGGTTTCTGACTGGCAACTTTGGCGCGCAATTTTTACCAAACCTTCCTCAAGCGCATCATCATCTTTGAGCGTTTTGCGCCCCGCGCGACCCAAATACTGGCTTAGGTCTTCTTCAAGGATATCCTCCAAAGGTGCGTTTGAACTTCCTTGAAGCGCAATTCCGCGCGTTTCCACCCAAGGTTCGCCCAAAAGATAATGCTCATCATCCAAAACGACGTTGACGCTCACAATACCATTCCGGGCCATCCGAACGCGATCACGCACGATACCATCAAGGGCTCCGTATTTGACTTTACCATCAAGATAAACCCGACCGGTTTCAATATATTCAACAACCTTGGGCGCGTTTCCCGAAAGATCCAACATCATCCCATTCACGCAGATAATGGATCTTTTTCCATTATCTTCGGCCAGTTTGCGATGTGCGCGCAAATGGCGATGTTCGCCATGCATGGGAATCACCATCTGTGGGTCAACGAGCTTATGCATAAAACTGAGATCAGGACGATTTGCATGGCCTGACACGTGATAGAGCTCAGCGCTGTCATCAACCACATCAACCCCTTTCTCAGAAAGTTGATTGATAATCCGGATAACTCCCTTCTCATTGCCTGGAATGGTTTTGGACGAAAAGACGAAAAGGTCGCCTTCCCTGAGCTCCATACCCTGAAATTTTCCTGCTGCAAGCTGCGCACTGGCGGCGCGGCGTTCTCCTTGACTACCGGTGACTAGCAGCATCAAGTTTTCACGTGGGATTGCACCAGCGTCCTCTGGACTCACAGTTTTGGGAAAATCTGTGAGCACACCAGTCTCAAGTGCCACCTCAATCATGCGATGCATCGCCCGCCCCATAAGACAAATCGATCGTCCCGCTTTATCACCTGCCTCTGCCAAGGTTTTAACCCGCGCCACATTGCTTGCAAAGGTCGTTGCGACAACCATTTTTGAGGCCCCCGCCACGAGCGCTCCGATGTCTTCTCCAAGACTCGCTTCCGAGCTGCCTTTAGGATGAGAAAATACATTTGTACTGTCACATATGAGCGCTTTCACACCATCCTTTGCAACGTCTTGCCAAAGCGCCTCGTTAAAGGGTTCACCAACGATCGGAGTTTTATCCAGTTTGAAGTCACCAGTATGGATGAGTCGTCCTCCTGGCGTCTCAAGCATTAAAGCGCTACTTTCAGGGATGGAATGGGAGACTGGTACAAAGGAAACCTCAAAAGGTCCTGCAATGATCTTTTCAGGCCAAGAGGATGCCGTGCGCACCACTGTTTCTGGCAGGCCGTAGTCAGCCAATTTGTGCCTTGCAAGATGAGCCGTAAAAGCACGCGCATATACTGGCGCTCCCAATTTTTCCCAAAGATGACCGACGGCCCCCACATGGTCTTCGTGCGCATGCGTGATAAAGATTGCCTCTATCTGATTGCGTCGCGCCTCCAGCCAAGAAACATCGGGCAAAATAAGATCTACTCCCGGAGTGCCATCCATATCGGGAAAGGTTACACCAAGGTCCACGACGATTAACCGTTCTTTCTCTTGACGGCCGTAACCATATACGTATGCATTCATACCGATCTCACCTGCCCCACCAAGCGGCAGGTAAATCAATCGATTTGTGCTCATTGCTGCTCCAATGTTTTGTTAAATGCGAAAATCACTGTCAGTCCGAAAATGGTCAGGTCATCCTCTATCGTATCAAATAGGCCGGGGACCTGATCAAACAATGGCGCAAGTCCTCCAGTTCCAATAACTTTTAGCGGCTTTTCTGCTTCTTTACGCATCCGTGCGACCAGTCCCTCGATCATCGAAACGCATCCCCAATAAATTCCAGACTGAATACAAGCAATCGTATTTGTTCCAATGACTTGATCAGGCTGGCTGATATCCACATGTGGCAGCGCTGCAGTACTTGTATGCAACGCTTCAAGATTGAGGTTTACGCCCGGTGCAATGATTCCTCCGACGTAGGCACCATCTTCTGCAACCATATCAAAATTGGTTGCCGTGCCAAAATCGACAATAACGCAATCACCGCCATGGCGTGCATAAGCCCCAGCTACATTCGCAAGCCTATCTCCGCCTGCGCGCGCGCCCGGATCAATTCTGGGTTCTACCGGCAAATGACATTCGGGTTTACCAACCACCAAAGGCCTGCACCTAAAATAACGATCACAAAGAACGCGTAGATTAAATACTACTCTTGGCACAGAGGTCGCCACGACAACATCCGTAATATTGGCGTTAATTTTCTGCGCTTCCATCAAGGTCGACAGCCAGACAAAATACTGGTCTGCCGTACGCTGATGTTCAGTTGCTGTACGCCATGTGGCAATGAACTTTACCCCATCCCAGATTGCAAAGACAGTGTTCGTATTCCCGCAATCTATTGTAAGCAGCATGCTCACACTCCCTCAAAATAGACTTCAGCCGCAGCAACGCTGTGTTTGCCGGAGGCTGTCTGGATAACCAAATGACCTTTTTCATCAATCCTGTCAAATAACCCTGTTATCTCTCGATCAGGAAGCCGTGCTGTGATCTGCTCTCCGATATGGCTGGCCCGCTTGGTCCAGCTTTGGCGAATGGTTGCAAAACCCTCTGTCTGAAACATAGCTTCGAAGCGCGCATAAGACGTCATGAGTGTTTCAAGAAAATCCTCAGGCGCAATTTTCAAACCAGTTTCAGAAAATAATGCGACAGGAGCTGTTGCGCACTCTTCCAGATCAGTAATTTCTGGCGCTCTGAGAAGGTTCACACCGATGCCAATCAACAATACGTCCTGCCCAAGCTTGTTCTTTTGCGTTTCCAATAAAATTCCTGCAACTTTATGCCCCTTAAGCAAAACGTCATTTGGCCATTTGAGAGAAAACGATGCGTCCTGACCGGTGAGCATGACAAATGTATCAAAAAGCGCAAGAGAGGCGACAAATGACCGCAATGCCTGAACCGCTGGTGGCTCTTCGGGAAAAAGCACCAAAGTTGCTGCAAAATTACCACTTTGATCAATCCAAGCGCGACCGCGCCGCCCCCGCCCCGCAGTTTGCTTTTCCGCCATAAACCAAGTGGGGCGCGTAATATCGTTCAATAGGCGCCGCGCGAGTTCGTTCGTGCTGTCCACCTCTTTAAAGATCTGTTTGTTGTAGCCTTCCAAAATGTCAGCGTACCAATGTGTTTGCAGCTTCTTTTGCTGCACCCTCGATACCGAAAAGGCTGACAACACCAACAACCATGATCATAGCGCTGAGGCCCATCACAGAACTCAAAATAGGCGCACGGCACTGGTCCAGCGCTTCTTGAGGTTCTTGTCCAAAATACATTAGGTATACAATGCGCAGATAATAATAGGCACCAATCGCACTTGCCAAAGCGCTGGCTACTACCAGCCAAATGAGATCAGCATTTATCGCAGCGTTCCAAACGCCCCATTTTGCAAAGAAACCAAGTGATGGCGGAATACCTGCGAGGCTAAAGAGCAAAACAAGCATTGCCAATGCCTTGGCTGGCTCAGCGCGTGAAAGCATTGAGAGAGACGCAATATCTGTCACTGGTTGACCTTCACGTTCCATGGTCAAAATAAAGGCAAAGGTACCAATATTCATTGTCACGTAAATCGCCATATATGTCAGCATCGCTCCAACCCCAACAGCAGTTCCAGAAGCCAATCCCATCAGGGCATATCCCATATGCGCGATCGAAGAATATGCCATCAAACGTTTGATATTATTCTGACCAATCGCTGCGATGGCGCCGAGGTACATTGATAAAAGAGAGATGAGTGTTATGATTTGTTGCCAATCTCCAACAATCCCGCCGAATGCATCATGCATCACACGTGCAAAAAGTGCCATCGCCGCAACTTTTGGGGCCGTAGCAAAAAATGCAGTGACAGGCGTTGGTGCCCCTTCATAAACATCTGGGGTCCACATGTGAAATGGCACTGCGGACACTTTGAACGCCAATCCCGATAGGATCAGCACAAGCCCAATCAAGAGACCGACATCGGTATTGTCATCGCCCACTGCGGCGATAATCCCTTCAAAATTCGTCGTGCCGGCATAACCGTAGCAAAGCGAGGCACCATATAGCAAAAGCCCGGAAGATAGAGCGCCAAGTACAAAATATTTCAAGCCTGCTTCGGTCGATTTCAAACTGTCACGCCGCATCGATGCCACAACGTAAAGGGACAGCGATTGAAGCTCCAAGCCCATGTAAAGAGACATAAGGTCACCCGAAGACACCATTACCATCATACCGACAACCGACAAGGCGATTAAAATCGGGTATTCAAAGTTCAGCAATTTGCACGATCGCAGATAATCGGGACTTATTATTAAAACCACGGCGGCAGCAATCAGGATAAGCACCTTTGAAAAACGCGCAAAGCCGTCATTCACAAACATACTCTTGAAGGCGATTTGCGTCCCGTTTGACGATCCCGACACCATAAAGGCAAGGATCACAAAAATGCCTGCGGTCGCAAAGATAAGAGGCACGCTCAAACGGTCTTTGCCGCCGTAAACACCGACTAAAAGCGCCAGCATTGCAAAGAGAGACAGAAAAATCTCAGGAAGGATGACGTTCAGGTCTGCCTGTATCATATGTCATTCTCCTTACTGTGATGCCACAATTTTGTTGCTTAATCCGGCCTCAGCCGTCACCGCATGAAAATTTTCTACAAGGGCTGCAACCGATGGCCCTGTCAGATCCAAGACCAGTGCTGGGTAGACACCAAGTAGAATTGTCATGATGATCAGCGGGGCAAAGATCATCTTTTCTTGTCGGGTCAAATCGGTCATGGCCCTGAGGCTTTCCTTAATCAAATCGCCCATCACAACGCGGCGGTAAAGCCATAGCGCATATGCAGCAGAAAGGATCACACCTGAAGTCGCCACCATAGCCACCCAAGTGTTGACTTGGAAAATACCGACCAATGTCAGGAACTCCCCGATAAACCCTGACGTTCCCGGAAGACCCACATTCGCCATTGTGAAAAGCATGAAAATTAGCGCATAGGCCGGCATATTGTTTACGAGGCCTCCATAGGCGACAATCTCTCGCGTATGCATACGGTCATAAACAACTCCAACACAGAGAAAGAGAGCCCCCGAGATAAAGCCGTGGCTCAGCATCTGAAAAATTGCGCCATCCACACCTTGTTGGTTGACGGCAAAAATGCCAATGGTGACATAGCCCATATGCGCAACTGATGAATAGGCAATGAGTTTTTTCATGTCGTCTTGCACAAGCGCAACAAGAGATGTGTAGACAATCGCAATCGCAGAGAGCCAAAACACAAATTCCGTCATAACCTCAGATCCCACAGGGAACATCGGTAGGCTAAACCGCAAGAACCCATAGCCCCCCATTTTCAACAGGATCGCTGCAAGCACCACGGAGCCAGCCGTGGGTGCCTGAACGTGCGCATCCGGCAGCCATGTATGAACGGGCCACATGGGCATCTTAACTGCAAAACTCGCAAAAAAAGCCAAGAACAAAAGTGTCTGCATACCACCGACGATTTGAATCCCCAAAATGCTAAAGGTCTCAAAAGCAAACTGATGTATCATCAGGCTTGGAATATCGGTGGTGCCTGCCTGCGCAAACATCGCCACCATTGCGACCAGCATCAAGACCGATCCAAGGAAGGTATAAAGAAAAAACTTGAATGATGCGTAGATCCGCTTGGCCCCGCCCCAAATCCCAATAATTAGGAACATCGGGATCAGTCCTGCCTCGAAAAAGAAATAAAAGAGCACCAGATCCAGTGCCATAAAAACGCCCAGCATGAGAGTTTCAAGGAATAGAAAAGCTATCATATATTCTCTGACGCGGGTCTTAACTCCCCAGGAGGCTGCAATCACCAACGGCATCATAAAGGTTGTGAGCATCACAAGAAGAATGCTGATGCCATCCACACCCATTTTGTATTTCAAACCCATGATCCAATCGGCTTCTTCCACCATCTGGAAGCCTGTTTTAGACGCATCAAACTGCGCCAGAATGAAAAGAGAAACCAAAAAGGTGAAACTCGTAGCCGCCAAAGCAAAACGTTTTGCCACAAGATCTGCAGCAGCGTCCTCGCCACGTGCCACAACCAAAAGGATTGATGCCGCAATGGCAGGCGCGAAAGTCACAAATGATAGCAAAAGCGTATCCATTTATTTTGCCCCCACTGTAAACGTCATCCAGCTGATAAAGACCACAATCCCGATCACCATGGCAAAGGCATAAGTAAAAATATATCCAGACTGCGCGCGCCCAGCAAGACGGACAAAGAAGGGTATGATGCGCATGGAAACCCCGTTGATTGTGCCATCAATTATTGCTCCATCTCCGCGTTTCCAGAGGATCCGTCCCAACGCTTTTGCAGGACGTACAAAAATGGCATCATAAATTTCGTCGAAGTACCATTTGTTCAGAAGGAACAGATACAGCGGACGATTTAATTCGGCGATACGTGCCGGCGCGGCCTTGTCCCATACATAAAGCCATAGCGCAGTGACAAACCCTATTAACATAGCGATAAACGGACTGACCTTGACCCATTTGGGCGCATAATGAGCCTCATCCAAAACATGATTATCCGTATGATGGAAAATTGCTCCCTGCGGTACCTTACCTATATTGGTCATTTCACTATGGATAGTGTCTTCCTTAGCTGCGCTTTCCCCATGCGCAGCATCATCGTCACCATGATCAGTTTTTGAGCTTGCTTCGCTGTGGTGATTGGGGATCCCAAAGAACGCATTCACCGTCTTATGATCGCCAAAAAAGCTATTATACCAAATCATTCCGGAAAACACGGCGCCAAGAGCCAATACGCCCAAGGGGGCCAACATGACTATTGGACTTTCATGAGCGTGGTCATGCGTATGCTGATCACCTCGTGGCGAACCATAAAATGTCATAAACATCAAACGCCAGCTGTAGAAGGATGTAAACAATGCCGCGACGACCAAGAGCCAAAATGCGCCCCCGCCGTCTGTACCGGCCCATGCGCTTTCAATTACTGCGTCTTTTGATAGAAACCCAGCAAATCCAAAATGCGTCAACGGAATACCCACACCGGTAATGGCAAGAGTACCAATCATCATGGCCCAAAATGTGTAAGGGATTTTCTTACGCAGTCCACCGTAGTTACGCATGTCTTGTTCGTGATGCATCGCATGGATCACGGATCCCGCACCGAGGAACAACATTGCCTTAAAAAAGGCATGAGTGAACAGATGGAACATAGCCACAGAATAAACACCGACGCCGGCGGCCACAAACATATATCCAAGCTGGGAACAGGTCGAATAGGCAATCACACGTTTGATATCGTTTTGTACTAGCCCCACGGTGGCCGCGAAAAACGCGGTGAAGGCACCTAGTATTGTCACAAAGCCCATCGCCTGCGGTGCGAATTCCATCAGAGGTGACATTCGGCAGACAAGAAACACACCCGCCGTCACCATGGTTGCTGCATGGATCAACGCAGAAACAGGCGTCGGACCTTCCATCGCATCCGGCAACCATGTGTGTAGGAAAAGCTGTGCAGATTTGCCCATGGCACCAATGAACAACAAAAATGCCAAAAGGTTTGCCGCATTCCAATCTGTCCATAAAAAAAGGATTTGCATTTCTGCAAGCTCCGAAGTCATGGCAAAGATGTCATCAAATCGGATGCTGTCAGTCAAATAATATAGCCCAAAAATGCCAAGAGCAAAACCAAAGTCTCCGACGCGGTTTACGACAAACGCTTTGATCGCCGCCGCGTTGGCGCTTGGCTTACGATAATAAAATCCAATCAAAAGATATGACGCGACACCAACACCTTCCCACCCGAAGAACATCTGCAACAGATTGTCGGACGTGACCAACATAAGCATTGCAAAGGTGAAAAAGGATAGATAGGCAAAGAAGCGCGGTTTGTAACATTCGCCTTCTTTCCACTGCGGATCGTGATACATATAGCCAAAGCTATAGAGGTGCACCAGCGCGGAAACGGTCGTTACAACAATCAACATAATGGCTGTCAGCCGATCAAGCCGGATGGACCAATCAGTGCTCAAAGTTCCACTTTCCAACCAACGAAGGATCTTCAGATGCTGGGTCTCGCTTGCATCAAGGCCAAGGAAAACAATCCAGCTCAAAACCGCCGCGAAGAATAGCAATCCAGTTGTTATCCATTGCGCGCCTTTTTCACCGACGATGCGCCAGCCAAAGCCACCAATCAGTGCCCCAACTAGCGGAGCAAAAAGGATAATTTTTGCCAACATATCGCCTATCCCTTCATAACGTTTACATCTTCGACCGCAATCGTGCCGCGGTTTCGGAAGAAGCTTACAAGGATCGCAAGGCCAATGGCGGCTTCTGCGGCAGCCACTGTCAGAACCAAAAGCGTAAACACCTGCCCGACAAGATCCTGCGCAAAGCTTGAGAAGGCCACAAGATTGATATTAACCGAGAGCAAGATAAGCTCAACCGACATCAACAAGATGATGACATTCTTCCGATTAAGGAAGAGCCCAAAAATACCTATGACAAAAAGCGTCGCCGCCACCGTCAGGTAATGTTCCAAACCAATCATAATTTCCTCAGTTCCCTATCCGCGGTCAATTCCCATCTAAAGGCCCTGTCCCGGTTTTACGTTTTTTAATTCCATGGTGGCCGCTGGATCACGATACATCTGCGTCAGCACATTTTGTCGTTTTACATCTTTGCGGTGGCGCAGGGTCAGAACAATAGCTCCGATCATAGCAACTAGCAAAATTAGTCCTGCCAATTGGAAGAGCAGGAAATATTCATCGTAAAGTAAGAGACCCAAAGCAGCCGTATTATGCACATTGTGTGGTTTGATCGCCTGGCGTGCTGCCTCAGCACCTTCGGAAGCGGTCCAAATCCCAAAGGCCATGCCCAGTTGCATTAAAAGCACCAAACCGATCAATAAAGCTAGCGGCAGATATTGTGCCATTTCCGCTTTAAGCTCAGCGAAATCAACATCAAGCATCATTACGACAAAAAGAAACAAAACGGCAACCGCTCCAACGTAAACGATCACCAAAAGCATTGCGACAAATTCAGCCCCAAGTAGTACGAAAAGCCCCGCAGCCGAGAGGAATGATAAGATCAACCAAAGTACGGAATGCACAGGATTGCGTCCCATTACAGTGAAAAAGCCACCGATGATCGTTGAAAGCGCGAAGAGATAAAATGCAAAACCGGCAAAGTTCATCGATCTTCTTCCTTATTTGGCGATAAAACCGCTACTGCAAGTGTCGTGGCTTTGGCCATCGCCGGCAATCCTAAAAACGTAGACATAACAGCGATGGTTTCTGTAAATACCTGACCGCTCAACTCCGTTTCTTTGATGTGACGGATCGTCGGGCGTAAAACTTTCTCATTTTTTAGCCGCTGAATTATAAGACCAATTAGCGTCATCACAGAAACTTTCTTTTCGCGTCCACGCCGCCGGTATTGATCGCAATATCGAGAGGCATTTTCAGCCATTCTTTAGACATCGTGCGCCAATCCGCATCAGGTTGAGACGCATTAGAGTACGGAAAGGATTGCTGAATCTCATCAGACATATCTTCTGCTACGAGCAACATATCATCGGATTGATTGGCAAATAAGCTCATCGGTAGGGCGCATCCGTTTCTAGGTTTCTCGCGATTTCTGCTTCCCAGCGATCGCCATTGGCCAAGAGTTTTTCCTTGTCGTAGAAAAGCTCTTCACGTGTTTCAGCGGAGAATTCAAAGTTTGGTCCCTCAACAATTGCGTCTACAGGGCAGGCTTCCTGACAGAAACCGCAATAAATGCATTTTGTCATGTCTATATCATACCGAGTTGTGCGGCGACTACCATCGTCGCGCGGTTCTGCATCAATCGTGATGGCTTGTGCCGGACAAACCGCTTCGCACAGCTTACAAGCGATGCAGCGTTCTTCACCATTAGGGTAACGGCGCAGCGCGTGTTCTCCGCGAAATCGTGGACTAAGCGGACCTTTTTCGTGTGGATAATTCAACGTCGCTTTTGGCGCAAAGAAATATTTCAATCCCAATTTCATGCCTTTGAAAAAGTCAGAAAGCAAAAAATACTTTGCAGCGCGAGTGTAATCGATCTGGGTCATGTCACCCTCCTATAGTCCAACGTGCATAGGCACCGCCGAAGGCTTCGAATTTTGCAAGAAACGCAACTATCACAACCCATGCCAAAGACATTGGCAGGAACACTTTCCAGCCAAGGCGCATCAATTGGTCATAGCGGTAGCGGGGCACGATGGCCTTCACCATTGCAAATAGGAAAAAGAAAAACGCCATCTTAGAAACCATCCAAACCGGTCCATCCGGAAGACCTGGAATGGGTGACAGCCATCCACCAAAAAAAAGCAGTGTAGTCAGCGCACACATCAAGAAAATAGCAATATATTCGCCCGCCATAAACAGAAGGAAGGGCGTAGAACTGTATTCCACCTGATAACCCGCAACCAGTTCGCTTTCTGCTTCTGGCAAATCAAACGGGGGTCTGTTGGTTTCAGCAAGTGCTGAGATAAAAAATAAGAAAACCATCGGTAGATGAGGCAACCAATACCAGTTAAAGAAGCCCCAGTCACCATCCTGCGCCCGGACAATATTGGTAAAATTCAAGGAACCTGTCGAAATAATCACTCCAATGATTATGAGTCCGATGGAGACTTCATATGAAATCATCTGTGCTGCGGAACGCAGAGAGCCCAAAAATGGATATTTCGAATTGGACGCCCAGCCCCCCATGATCACGCCGTAGACCTCAAGCGAGGATACCGCAAAAACATAGAGAATTGCGACATTCAGATCAGAGACAACCCAACCGTCGTTAAAGGGGATTACCGCCCAAGCAATTATGGCCAAAACAAAGGAAATGAGCGGCGCCAACATGAATACTGTACGATCCGCACCGGCAGGGATCACCACCTCTTTTACCACATATTTGAGCGCATCCGCCACAGTTTGTAAAAGCCCAAATGCACCCACTACGTTTGGGCCGCGTCGCATCTGCACGGCCGCCCATATTTTGCGGTCGCCGTAGACAAGAAACAAAAGGCTTATCATCACAAAAGCAATCACAGCAAGGCACTGAGAGGCAACAAGCACTGCAATTCCAGCCGGTGAATCAAAAAAATCGCTCATTGTTCCTCACACCATTGGTATTCCGTTTTCCGCGCAATTGACGGCGACAACCTCTGCATCCAATTTTCGCACGCCAGCGGGCAGACGCGCCGTGATGCTGTAGACGGAAGTAGCGGTTCTGATATCTTGGGTTAGGCTGACACTGTCAGTGACCAGACGGGCAAAGCCAAATCCACGCAAAAGCGCATAACGCGCCGCAACACAGGCAGCAAAATCACTAGCAAAATGATCGCTTTCGGCATTTTTGACAGAGGCGGAAATTTTTACTAACCCATCCCCGATCAATTCAGCCTCCGCAGAAACATAATTCACACCCCTTGTGGACAGGGCTGTCGCGCCCGTTCGCTCGCAAGCCGAAACAACGCCCGTCATCGCCAAAACCAACGTATATAACATCGTCATTTGCCGCATTACTCTGCTGCCACCTTTTCCGTATTCTGCGCCTTATTCTGCGCTGAAAGCTCCGCCATCAGCGACGATGCGCGTGCAATCGGGTTGCTGAGATAAAAATCATCGATAGCCGTTTCGAAATCACCCGCACTCATATCCGAGAGTGTAAGTGGGGTCCATTCATTTTCAGCCAGCTCATCCGCAGAGGCCAAATGCGGATGGGCCTCTATCAAGGCGCTCCGTAACTGCACCAGACTATCATACGGCAGTACCTCGCAAAGCTCACCTGAAAGTGCGCGCAAAATCGCCCAGTTTTCTTTGGCCTGACCGGGCGCAAAACCAGCGCGCATTGCCAATTGTGGCCGACCCTCGGTATTGACAAAAAGCCCATGTTCTTCAGTGTAGGCTGCTGAAGGCAGTATCACATCCGCACGATGCGCTCCGCGATCGCCATGGCTTCCTTGGTAAATGACAAAAGCACCTTGGGGGATGTCAATTTCATCCGCACCCAAATTGAAGATCACATCGGATACATCCATGATAACTGCGATGCCACCGCTCGAAACGGCGCCAATATCCATCGCGCCGACACGGCCCGCGCTAGTGTGTAATATCATGAACTTACTACCTGTTTCCTCAGCAAGTTTCATAGCTTGGGAGAGCACAGCTTCACCATCCTCAGCTGTCAAAGCCCCCTGCCCGACGATCACTACAGATGGCGCATCCAGAACTGCACTATGGTCTTTTCCGATAATACCGGCCAGTGCGCTGCGATCTGTACCGAGATGCGCATAGTCGTAGGTTAGATCAACCGCCTCGCCGACAAGTCTCACCTGCGCCCCTTTAAGCCACGCTTTGCGGATACGTGCATTGAAAACAGGGGCCTCTTCTTTTGGATTTGTACCGATAAGCTGAATAAATTTTGCAGTATCGATATCTTCGATAGAAGCCGTTCCTACGTAGGCTGAGCGATTGCCTGCAGGCAGTTTTGCCCCGTCTGTACGGCATTCAACTTGACCACCCTGACTTTCAATCAACGCCTTAAGTGCAAAAGCTGCTTCAACGGGGACAAGATCACCAACCACACCGCTGAGCTTTTCGGCGTGTTTTACCGCTTTCGCAGTTTTAGCGAGCGCTTCGGCCCATGTCGCGGGCCGCAGTTTTCCGTTTTCACGAACGTAGGGTCTGTCCAACCTTTGACGACGCAACCCATCCCATACGAAGCGCGTTTTGTCGGAAATCCACTCTTCGTTCACCCCGTCGTGGTTGCGAGGCAAAATGCGCATAACTTCGCGGCCCTTCGTGTCAACACGAATGTTGGACCCAAGCGCGTCCATAACGTCAATGGTTTCCGTCTTGGTCAATTCCCAAGGCCTTGCAGTAAAGGCGTAGGGTTTAGAGGTCAGTGCTCCAACTGGACAGAGGTCAATGATATTGCCTTGCATATTGCTGCTCAGCGTTTGACCAAGGTATGAGGTAATTTCCGCATCTTCCCCGCGCCCAGTTTGGCCCATCTGTGTGATGCCAGCCACTTCAGTTGTAAAACGCACACAGCGCGTACACGATATGCAACGTGTCATATGGGTTTCAACCAAAGGACCAAGCTCAAGATCGGTGCTCGCGCGTTTTCCTTCCCGATAGCGGGAGAAGTCAACGCCATAAGCCATCGCCTGATCCTGCAGGTCGCATTCGCCACCTTGATCACAAATGGGGCAATCAAGAGGATGATTAATCAGCAAAAACTCCATCACACCTTCGCGGGCCTTTTTGACCATAGGTGAATTGGTTTTTACCTCTGGGGGTTGTCCTTCTGGACCGGGGCGCAGATCGCGAACTTGCATTGCGCAAGAAGCCGCAGGCTTGGGAGGCCCTCCCACCACTTCGACAAGACACATACGGCAGTTGCCGGCAATCGATAGGCGTTCGTGATAGCAAAAACGTGGGATTTCAACACCCGCTATTTCACAGGCCTGGATAAGCGTCATTGCGCCATCAACTTCGATCACTTCGCCATTTATGTTAATTTTTCTGAGGTCTGTCATGATGCACACCTTCCCGAGATTTCCAGATTTCCGCCCTTGATCGGCAACGGGTCTGCATCGGGACTGTTGGTCCATTCGATATCAGAGGTGCTGAGACGTTCGATACAGAATTTCGTTGCCTCATAACGCCCAGCCTCGCGGGCGCCCGAAAGGTTTTTTTCCGCATTCTTAACGATCACAAGAAAGGCAAAGTCATCGCCTTTAACTTGGCTTAGATTGGCTTTGAATTTGATACCTTCAAAGGCGACCTGATTGTCGCGGTATCGTTCCCCGCAAGAAAAAAGACCCAGAGTGAGCAATATCGCCATCAACGCGCGCATCATTTACTCCGCAGCCACAGCGCTTTTTCGCCCTGCTCTCTTGTGTCGAATGCGATCTTCGATTTCATCGCGGAAATTTCGGATGAGACCTTGTATGGGCCAAGCTGCCGCATCACCCAAGGCACAGATTGTGTGGCCTTCGACCTGTTTTGTAACGTCGAAAAGCATATCGATTTCTTCGACCTCAGCCTCTCCTGTCACCAGTCGCTCCATAACGCGCATCATCCAACCCGTCCCTTCACGACAAGGCGTACATTGACCACAGCTTTCATGTTTGTAAAATTTCGACAGACGCCAAATCGCCTTAACAATATCCGTCGATTGATCCATGACGATAACAGCGGCCGTGCCAAGACCAGAGCGTTGTTCACGCAGGTAATCGAAATCCATAATAGCTTCGCGACAATGCTCACCACGAATACAGGGCACAGAGGACCCCCCAGGAATAATTGCTTTCAGATTATCCCAACCACCGCGAATACCTCCGCAGTGGCGTTCTATCAATTCTTCAAATGGGATAGACATTGCCTCTTCAACAACGCAGGGATTGTTCACATGGCCTGAAATCGCAAATAACTTGGTGCCAGCATTGTTGGGACGGCCAAAACTAGCAAACCAATCTGGTCCGCGCCTGAGGATGGTGGGTACCACCGAAATTGATTCCACATTATTCACAGTTGTCGGACATCCATAAAGCCCCGCCCCTGCCGGAAACGGCGGTTTCATGCGCGGCATGCCTTTGCGACCTTCGAGGCTTTCCAAGAGGGCCGTTTCTTCACCACAAATGTAAGCACCTGCACCATGGTGCAGGTAAAGGTCAAAATCCCAACCCGATTTCGCGGCGTCTTTGCCTAACAAACCGGCATCATAGGCTTCATCAATCGCTGCCTGTAGCGCTTCGCGCTCACGAATATATTCTCCACGGATATAGATGTAAGAGACGTGCGCTTGCATTGCGAAGGAAGCAATCAGACATCCTTCTATCAAAGTATGCGGATCATGACGCATTATCTCGCGGTCTTTACAAGTTCCGGGTTCCGATTCATCTGCATTCACCACCAGATAAGCGGGTCGTCCGTCGCTTTCTTTTGGCATGAAGGACCATTTAAGACCGGTCGGAAATCCTGCACCGCCGCGACCTCGAAGGCCCGAGGCTTTCATCTGGTCAATAATCCAGTCACGACCCTGCTTTATGATCTTTGCTGTACCATCCCAGTGACCACGCGCTTTAGCGCCCTTGATAGTGCGATCATGCATCCCGTAAAGATTGGTGAAAATCCGATCTTCATCCTTCAGCATATTTCCCTCATCCTTCCTTGCTCTGACGTTTCCGCCAAATAAAAAAACAATTCACCAAAGCCCAGAACAACGCTGCCAAGACAATTAGATCGGCAAGGATGGCATAGCGCATTGTGAGGCCCAATTTTGGCCCTAAGGTGTTTGCGATCAGCCAGATAAAAACGGATCCCGCAATCACAAGCGCAGTCACCCGCCCTTGTTTGATGAGGTTTTGTTCTGTCTCTGATCGTATAGTTTGTTCCATAATTAATCTCTTCCAGTTCAGCCTATGGTAAGCTCTCGTGCCTGAGCTTCCCATTGATCGCGCGTCGCACGACCACTTAAGCCCTCAAGATTTGCATCCATCCAAGCCGCTTCGTCCTCATTCCAATTGGCGACTTGGTCGCTATGAAAAATCCTTTCCAACTTTGGTCCAATCCCTTTAATCCACTTGAGGTCATCAGCCACGCCACCGCGCGGACAATCGAATTTCGCCGGAGCTTTTCCAACCTCTTCACCTGATGCTAATGCCTTCGTAGATTTTCTAAGTGACGCTTTCTTTGGCACAGCTTTTGCTTTTGCACTGTCCACTAATGTAGCTGACCTTTCATAGCGCCAAGTCCCTTTTCGAGAAGCTAATTCAGCCTCACCTGCGAGGGGTGTTGGTGAAGTCAATCCTATACCAAAGGTTGTTGATGTAGTTCTTACAAGTTGTGCAGGTCCAGCTTTTCTGGTGGCCTCTGTCGCTGGTTTATTCTGAACAACTCCTTCCAAAGGCGGTGAAGGTCTGCAAAGCAACCAGCTTAGCATCGCGCCCAATAAAAACAACGCGACATTTCCTAGGAATATTGCACCCTTGATCGACATCTCTCCAGAAAGTGAATAGCCGATTGTAGTGGTCACAGCGATTCCCACAGCCAAACCCCAGTATGCAAGCTGACAGCTTATGTTTATTACAGGCGTTGTCATGCCGTTCTCCCTCATTTTTTCAATAAACGCAGCGAATGAAGCATGTTAGCTTGCATCCGGCTGTTGCGACGACATAAGTTCTTTCGCTTGAGCGATCCAATTATTACGGGTCGCACGCCCCTTGAAACCTTCAAGGTTTTCTTCCACCCAGGCCAACTCCATTTCATTCCAAGAAGCAATTTGGTCAAGGTGAAAAAAACCCAGTGAATTCAAATGTTTTTCAAGTTTTGGACCAACGCCTTTTATTTGTTTGAGATCGTCTGCTCCTGAATTTCGCGCTACTTCCAGCGTCGCAGGTTTTTTGCCAGTACTCTTTGCGTTATCAGCCTCAGGTGCTTTAAGTGCTTTTGCTGCAGATTTCACACATGCTTTTGCCACTCTCGGTGTTTCGGGCTTGGAACCAGAAAGCCAAGAAGTTACCAAAGGTACCTCGGTTCCATCAATCCGACGTAAAGTGTCCTCTTGAGTTTGTGCTAAATGTACTGAAGCGTTCTCGCCAGCCCTTGCATTTGCATATTGTTCAAGACTTGTCAGACCAGAAAAAGGTTCAGAGGCGAAGCGTCCATTTTGCGGCCCAGGTTTTGGCGTTTGACCCATTTTGATGGCTTCAATCATCTCGCCAAAGCGCTTTGCAGTCAGGTCCTCGTAGTAGTCTTTGCCAATCTGCGCCATGGGCGCATTAGAGCAGGCACCAAGACATTCGACCTCTTCCCAGCTTAGAGTGCCATCCTCTGAAAGCTGATGAGGCTTAGATGCAATTTTTTCACGACAAACAGCGACTAAATCTTCTGCACCACAGATCATGCAAGACGTAGTGCCACAAATCTGAATATGGGCGACGCGTCCCACTGGTTCGAGTTGGAACATGAAATAAAACGACGCAACTTCAAGCGCGCGTATATAGGCCATGTCCAAGATATCGGCTACATATTCAATTGCCGGCCGCGTTAACCATCCCTCTTGCTCTTGCGCACGCCACAAAAGAGGAATGATCGCACTTGCTTGACGGCCATCTGGATATTTCGTCATCTGCGCTTCAGCCCACGCCTGATTGGCTGGCGTAAAGGAGAAGGTTTTAGGTTGATCGTGATGTAAACGACGTAGCATCTACCTAGGCCCTCTGCATTCTAAAATTATTTAATGAGCCAAGTTTTGGGGCAAAACTAGGCTGAGAGATCACGGAGCCATGGGATTTGATAAAAAGATTTCTCAACGGTCAATCTCCCCAAAGACAACGTCCAACGTTCCAATTATGGCGGCAACATCAGCCAATTGATGGCCTCTGCTAACATGATCCATCGCCTGAAGATGTGGAAACCCGGGTGCACGAATTTTGGCGCGATAGGGTTTGTTGGACCCATCGGATACAAGATAGACCCCAAATTCGCCCTTCGGCGCTTCAACTGCGGTGTAAACTTCGCCCGCAGGTACATGAAAACCTTCCGTGTAAAGTTTAAAGTGATGGATCAATGCTTCCATAGAGGTTTTCATCTCAGCCCGCTTCGGCGGCGTGAGTTTGCCGCGCGCCAGAACATCGCCTTTTTCTACCTTAAGCTTTGCAATCGCCTGTTTGATGATTCCGAGGGATTGGCGCATTTCCTCCATTCGACATAAGTATCGATCATAGCAGTCTCCGTTTTTTCCCACCGGTACTCGGAATGTAAATTCGTCGTAACATTCATACGGCTGGGCACGACGCAGGTCCCATGCCAAGCCTGACCCGCGCACCATTACTCCAGAAAACCCGTATTTCAGAATATCATCCTCGCTAACCACAGCAATATCAACATTGCGCTGTTTGAAAATACGGTTCTCTGTCAATAACCCGTCAATATCATTTAGAACAGCGGGGAAATCATCTGCCCATTTGTCAATATCGCTGATGAGATCCTCGGGCAGATCCTGATGCACACCGCCGGGACGGAAATAAGCTGCGTGCAATCGCGCCCCACAGGCGCGCTCGTAAAACACCATGAGCTTTTCACGTTCTTCGAAACCCCATAGTGGCGGGGTCAATGCACCCACGTCAAGTGCTTGGGTTGTTACGTTCAACAAATGGTTCAGAACGCGACCGATTTCACAAAATAGCACTCGGATCAAAGAGGCGCGACGCGGTATGTCGATGCCCGTCAGCTTTTCAATCGCCAGACACCAGGCGTGCTCCTGGTTCATTGGCGCCACGTAATCGAGCCGATCAAAATACGGGAGATTTTGAAGGTAAGTGCGGCTTTCCATCAGCTTTTCGGTACCGCGGTGCAGTAACCCGATATGAGGATCGCAACGCTCCACAATCTCTCCATCAAGTTCCAAAACCAACCGCAACACACCATGCGCTGCCGGATGTTGGGGACCAAAATTGATGTTGAAATTTCTGATTTTTTGTTCGCCTGTCAAAACATCTTTGAAATTGCCGGCGCCGTCCATCATGACTTAGCCTCCTTTTCATCGCCGGGCAGGACGTATTGCGCGCCCTCCCATGGCGACATAAAATCAAATTGGCGGTATTCCTGAACTAAGCTTACAGGCTCATAAACGACACGCTTTTCCACTTCGTCATAGCGAAGTTCGGTATAGCCAGTTGTCGGAAAGTCTTTACGCAGAGGATATCCACGAAATCCGTAATCGGTCAAGATACGCCTGAGGTCAGGATGCCCACTGAAGAGGATCCCGAACATGTCAAAAACTTCGCGCTCAAACCAATCTGCAGAGGGGTTCACTTCAACGATGGAATTCAGTATATCTCCTTCGCGGATAGACACGCGCAGGCGTACACGCCGGTTTTGATACATGCTCAACAAATGATATATAACATCAAAACGTTTAGTGCGCTGTGGATAATCCACAGCCGTAATATCCACAAGCGTCGAAAACTTACATCTCGCATCACTTGCGAGATATTTGACAAACCCCAAAAGGTTGGCGGGCGCCACATCAAATGTCAGTTCATCAAATGCGATATTCCACGAAAGCACACAATCTTGACGGCGCATCGTGACATGTTCTGCCAAGTCTTTCAGCTGCTCGGTCATCGTGTGATCGTTCCCGTGCGGCGTATTTTCCGCTGCAACGCCAAGATACCATACAACAAAGCTTCTGCGGTCGGCGGACATCCCGGAACGTAAACATCCACAGGTACGATCCTGTCACACCCACGAACAACAGAATAACTGTAATGGTAGTAACCGCCCCCATTTGCACAGGAGCCCATAGAAATCACATACCGCGGTTCCGGCATTTGATCATATACTTTGCGCAGCGCTGGGGCCATTTTGTTCGTCAAGGTGCCGGCCACGATCATCAAGTCAGACTGACGGGGCGATGCACGTGGCGCTGTACCAAACCGTTCTAAATCGTAACGGGGCATCGCGGTATGCATCATTTCAACAGCACAACAGGCAAGCCCGAACGTCATCCAATGCAAACTTCCGGTACGCGCCCAATTGATTATGTCCTCGGTCGAGGTAATAAGAAAACCTTTGTCCTGAAGCTCTTTATTAATCGCCTGTACGCCGATCTCTTTTTCAAGGCCGACTGTTTGGGCCCCCGTCATCACGCCCATTCCAAAGCCCCCTTCTTCCACTCATATGCAAACCCGACCGTCAACACCGCTAGGAAGACCATCATCGACCAGAACCCAAGGTCGCTAAGATCTTGGAACGCTACGGCCCATGGAAACAGGAAGGCAATTTCGAGATCGAAAATGATAAAAAGTATCGAAACAAGGTAAAAGCGCACGTCAAACTTCATTCGCGCATCGTCGAAGGCGTTAAACCCGCACTCATAAGCGGAGATTTTTTCCGGATCCGGATTACGTACCGCCAGAATCACGGCAGAAAGCATCAATACGAGACCAAGACCAATAGCGAGGGCTAAAAAGATCAGTATAGGGAGGTACTCCCTTTGCATCTCTTCCACAGATGGCTCCTTTCTACACGTGCGCTAGCACGAATGTTGGCTGCTCATCATTTACTCTTGGTACCGTCCAGCGTCAACAAGGTTAAGACAAATAAATTGTCACAGGTGAAGGCCAATAATCCGATCCGGCTCCCATCAAAACACAAAGAAAATATCTAAAAACACGCCGACAGCCACAAATTGAATGCGCACTGTGATAACTTGCGGCTCTTTTTGAACTGCAAACGAGAAAGGTGCTGATATTTAGCTTTGAAAAGAATTAAATTGCATCTTCTGGCGGCGAAAGACGGACAAGGTCTGCTTCCGCTTCAACCTGATCCTGTACACGCACTAAAACCTCATTAATCACGCAATTCTGAGGCGCAACGAGAGCATGCTCCATCTTCATCGCTTCAAGCACCAAAATTTTGTCGCCCTTTTGAAGAACATCGCCCTCCGTCACGCCGACATGGTTTACAAGTCCCGGCATCGGGGCACGGATGACATTCAGATCGGCAAAAGTGCTTCCTGCCCGGTCCAGCGTGTCAACGATATCCAAAACAACGCCGCCGTTTTCGAAAATCCAAATAGCGTCTTTAACCCAGACGGATGCAGGAAGGCGTTTGTTCTCATACCACCAATGACCGAGTTTAAATTCCGCAACGCAAAATTGACCATCTTTCCTGACGGTCAATTTATTTGGGGAAATATTGAAGGATAAATCGAACTTTTGGTCTTCCCGATGGAGCGCGATAGTTTGTGCCACTGGAACCCAGAGGTGAAACCCCGCAAAGTCATTTTGAGCGGCATCTTTGCCGATAATAGCCAGAACCGCTGAAAGCAACGCAGAGGTTGAAATATCTGACAAATTTGTGAGGGCATCGACATTACGGTCAATCCACATTGTATCCACCTGCATCGCATGAAAATCAGGATGTTCTGCCAAAGAGATTAAAAAACCGAGGTTGGTTTTTGATCCCGCCAATTCCGTTTGTCGCAAACTCGCGCTCAATTTGCTCAACGCCTCTTCTCGATCTCTTCCATGAACGATCACTTTAGCAATCATCGGATCGTAATAGGGGCTAATTTCATCGCCAGAACGTAGACCGCTGTCATTGCGGCTTTGATTGGAGAAGCGAACGTGATCCAACCGTCCTGTCACAGGCAAAAAGCCGTTGGCTGCATCCTCAGCATAAACCCGCGCCTCAATCGAATGCCCATCAAATCGGATATCCCTTTGCGCCAGAGGCAGCTTTTCACCTGCCGCCACGCGCAATTGCCACGCAACAAGGTCAATCCCAGTGATTGCTTCGCTCACGGGATGTTCCACTTGCAAACGCGTGTTCATTTCCATGAACCAAAATCCATCTACGCAAAGCCCTTTGGACCCATCGACTATAAATTCAACTGTACCAGCACCTTTGTAACCAATACTTTCGGCCGCGCGAACGGCAGCTGCACCCATAGCCTTGCGCACGCAGTCGCTCATGCCAGGCGCAGGGGCTTCTTCGATTACCTTCTGGTACCGCCGCTGGAGTGAACAGTCCCGCTCAAAAAGATGAACAGCTTTTTGTCCATCGCCGAAAATCTGAATTTCGATGTGGCGTGCCGCAGTGATATATTTCTCCAAAAGAACATCCGAATTGCCAAAAGCGTTCTGCGCCTCTGAACGTGCGGCCGTCAAAGCCTCTTCGAAATCTTGCGCATTTTCAACCAGCCGCATACCCTTGCCGCCCCCTCCGGCGACCGCCTTGATTAAGAGGGGATAGCCAATTGCTTTCGCCTCATATTGTAGGATATCCACGCTTTGTTCTGCCCCATGATATCCAGGTATAGTCGGAACATTAGCTCTTTCCATCAATTGTTTGGCGGTATCTTTTAAACCCATTGCGCGCATCGCTTCCGCCGATGGGCCGATAAAGGCCAGTCCCACTTTTTCCAAGCTTTCAGCAAACTCAGGATTTTCTGAAAGAAAGCCGTACCCCGGATGCACTGCTTCAGCACCGCTTTGAAGTGCCACTTCAATAATTCGCTCGGTATTCAGATAGCTTTCCGAAGGCGCGGCGCCGCCAAGGTGGTAGGCTTCATCTGCGGCTGAAACATGCAAGGCGTCTTGATCAGCATCCGAATATACAGCGACCGTTTGAATGCCCATCGAGCGAGCTGTTCGTGCGATACGTATCGCAATCTCACCACGATTTGAAATCAATAATTTTTCAAACATTTCAGAACCTTTTCGATCTTGTTTGCTGAAATTCAAATATTACATCCTAAATACACCAAACTTTGTCTCCGCAATCGGCGCATTGAGCGCTGCACGCAGAGACAAATATAATACATCCCGCGTTTTTCGCGGATCTATTACCCCATCATCCCAAAGGCGCGCACTTGCATAAAGCGGGTGGGACTGTTCTTCAAAGGCATCAATGGTGGGTTGTTTAAATGCCTCTTCCTGCTCAGCGCTCCATGTCCCGCCGGCCCGCTCAATCGCTTCACGCTTTACTGTGGCGAGAACGCCTGCGGCCTGTGGCCCGCCCATCACGGCGATCCTGCTGTTGGGCCATGTCCAAAGGAAACGCGGTTGATACGCACGCCCTGCCATTCCGTAATTCCCCGCACCATAGCTTCCCCCGACAATCATCGTAATTTTTGGCACTGCAGTTGTGGCAACAGCAGTTACCATTTTTGCGCCGTGACGCGCTATACCTTGGTTTTCGTATTTTTGCCCTACCATGAAGCCGGTGATATTTTGCAAAAACACAAGGGGTATTTTGCGCTGACTACACAGCTCGATAAAATGGGCTCCTTTTTGGGAGGACTCGCTAAAAAGCACACCGTTATTGGCAATAATACCCACAGGGCATCCCCTTACATGCCCAAAGCCTGTGACCAATGTTTCGCCAAAACGCGCCTTAAATTCGTCAAATCGGGATCCATCAAGGATCCGCGCCAAAAGCTCTCGGATATCATAGGGTTTGCGTAAATCAGTAGGCACCACACCTAGAATGTCTTCTCTATCGTAAAGCGGTTCTTCTTCGGACTGCCAAGCAACATTCGCGATATTGCTCGGATTAAGATTGGCTACTGCACGGCGTGCAAGCGCCAAGGCATGCGTATCATCCTCTGCTAAATAATCCGCCACACCAGAAATGCGGGTATGCACCTCCGCTCCGCCCAATGTTTCGGCATCTACGATCTCTCCGGTTGCGGCCTTTAGCAGCGGAGGACCGGCAAGAAAAATTGTTCCTTGTTCTTTCACAATAATTGTCACATCCGACATAGCAGGTACATAGGCACCACCAGCAGTACATGAGCCCATTACGACCGCTATCTGTGGAATACCGCGTGCGGACATATTGGCCTGATTATAAAATATCCGTCCAAAATGGTCACGATCGGCAAAAACCTCTGCCTGTTGCGGAAGGTTCCCGCCACCACTGTCGACGAGATAGATACAAGGCAGTCGACATTCTGCGGCAATTTCTTGCGCGCGCATATGTTTCTTAGCGGTCATTGGAAAATATGTCCCGCCCTTGACGGTAGCGTCATTACAAAACACCATACATTGCTGTTCTGCGACCAGCCCAATCCCTGCAATAGCGCCACCTCCAGGTGCTGCGCCATTGTACATTCCATGCGCTGCAGTTGCTCCAATTTCAAGGAAAGGGCTGCCCAGATCCAAAAGGTTTGCCACACGATCACGTGGAAGCATTTTGCCGCGCGCAGAATGACGTGCACGCGCCTTTTCACCACCACCCATTGCAGCAAGAATTGCTGCCTTTTTCACCGCCGCAAGTGCTACCAAATGCGAGGTGCGGTTTGCTGCAAACTCTTCAGAGGCTGCATTGATATTTGAACTTAACTTCATGCGCAGATCCCTATCTAAGCTTCGGGCGCGTCAGAGCGTTCTGTTTCGCGCACAAAAGACAAAAGCTGTCCCCAATGACCGATCACAAAGTGATAAGATGCGGCAGTTGCAGGTTCACAGATCACCATAAGTCGTTCAAAAATCCCCTCACCACCCAGCGCATAACAATCGGTTAGCGATCCAGCGCGTCCTTCGGCCTTTTCATAATCTAAATATTGTGCACTGTAATGGGTTATGAGATCTGTTTCGCTCAGCGATGCAGCTTTGACACCAAGGCGAAACACCATCACAGAAAAGCCCAGTAAGACAATCCCAAGAATGATCCAAGCAGTGGGTATATATGTCATCACTTAACCTTTTTTTTGATGCCGCAGGCCGGGAGGTTGAAGTTCATACTCCTGCGCTACCTCTAGCGCATCAAAGTCATCAATTCGCGCCCTACAAGCATGCGCCGAATTTCCGACGTCCCCGCCCCGATTTCCATCAATTTTGCATCCCGAAAAATCCGCGAGACCGGAGAGTCTGATAAGAAACCGGCGCCCCCCATCGCTTGAACCGCCTGATGTGCTACTTTCATCGCTTGCTCTGAGGCATAGAGAACACAGGCCGCTGCATCTTGACGGGTGACACTGCCCCTATCACATGCTTTTGCCACCTCATAAACATAGGCACGTGCAGAATTCATAGCCGTATATATATCGGCAATTTTTCCCTGCATCAGCTGAAAATCCCCAATGCTTTGCCCGAATTGTTTGCGTTCAACCATGTAAGGCATGATTTCATCCATGCAGGCCGCCATTATCCCGCATCCAAGTCCAGATAGCACCACGCGTTCATAATCTAAACCGGACATGAGTACATGCACCCCCTTTCCCTCTTCACCGAGAACATTTTCAAAGGGGACTTCTACATCTTCAAAAATCAATTCTGCCGTGTTGGAACCACGCATCCCCAGTTTGTCAAAATGGGAAGAGGTAGAAAATCCCGTCATAGCTTTTTCGATAATGAAGGCGGTGATCCCTTTGGAATCTTTATCTGGAGCAGTTTTTGCATAAACCACCAGTGTATCTGCATCAGGCCCATTGGTGATCCAGTATTTGTTACCATTCAGACGGTAATAACCGTTTCGTTTTTCCGCGCTGAGTTTCATTGAAACCACATCCGACCCCGCACTCGGTTCCGACATGGCGAGCGCACCTACGTGTTCACCTGAACACAACTTTGGCAGGTAGGTTTGTTTTTGGGCCTCTGTCCCGTTCAACTTGATCTGGTTGACGCAAAGATTGGAGTGCGCGCCATAAGAGAGGCTAACTGAAGCGCTGGCACGTGCCACTTCTTCCACAGCCACTGTGTGGGCGAGATAGCTCATGTCTGTACCACCGTAGACTTCTGGAACGGTAAGACCCAAAAGGCCCAAATTACCCATTTCTGTCCACAAATGCATGGGAAATTCATTTGTCTTGTCAATGTCTGCAGCGATCGGTTTCACCCTCTCTTGCGCCCAGCGATGCACGCTTTCCTGAAGTGCATCAACATCTTCGCCAAGGTTAAAGGACATTGAGCCTAAAAACACGCTGAGCCTCCTTTATTGAACATTTGTTCATTAAGTGCGTCAAAACCTGTCTTTGGTCAAGCGATTTCACACGCGCGTTCAGAAGTTTTGGAAGACAGCACCCACTTCTACGCGAATGATCTCGGCGATTGTCGCACAATCTTCAAGACTAAAGGTCAGCGGAATGCGCATATCAATGAGTCCGGCGAGGATCGCATCGCTTTTTGGCAACGTACTGTGGGACGCATACGTCCAGCTTTTGTAGGTTGAGGTAAACCCGGCAGGATTCGCAGCACCAAACCATTTCAGCTCCACCCCTCGTGCGGCACAGCGGCTGAGAACATTTTCGACTGCGGTACCAGACCAATCTTTCAGCAAAAATTGAATTGAAGATCCAACAAACTTTTCCCTTTTATCACGCCTGATAGTGGTCAATCCAGGTGTTTTCTTGATCCCCGCTTCAATAAGCCTGTAGCGTTTATTCCACGCATCGCATTGCGCCTCCAGCTGGCGCAGTTGGGGACGCAATATCGCAGCCCGTAAATGATCCATCCGCCCAGAGGTATTGGGGGTTTCAAGACGTATTTTGGAAAATACCTCTGGCTCGGGCGAGGCAACATGGCGTTCATAAAGCATGTAGGATCCAGAAAGCATGACCGCCTTAGCCATCACCTCTGCATTATCAGTAATTAAAAGTCCGCCTTCACCAGAATTGATATGCTTGTATGTTTGCGTTGAATAACAGGCCACTGTGCCGAAACGCCCCGACCAGCGCCCATCCCATTTTGCGCCCATGGTATGGGCGCAGTCCTCAATAACCGTGACATCATAAGCCTCACAAATCGTCATCAATGCATCCATGTTACAAATGTGACCGCGCATATGGCTTAGCATCAAAAAACGCGAGTGATCTGATTTGGCTTTGAGGTCTTCCAAATCAATTACTAGGTCCTCGGTAACATCCACAAAGATCGGATCCGCTCCAACGGCCGAAATCGAACCGGGTACGGGCGCAAGGGTAAAGGCATTGGTAAGGACTTTATCGCCAGATTTTACGCCAAGGGCGCGCAATGCCGTCGCCAAAGCATAGCCACCAGAGGCGACACCTAGACAATATTTTGAGCCTAACGTTTCGGCGAATTCCAACTCTAGCAAGGCTGTTTCACCGATCTCTCCTTCTGCCACGTTGTAGCGATGAAGACGTCCTGATCTTAGGATACGCACAGCCGCTTCGATCGCCTCTTCTGAGATCGCTTCTTGCTGAGTAAAACTGCCATTAAATCTGTCTACCATAATCTTTTAATGAGGCAGAGATCACCGCTGGTCAATGGGATAAAAAGACATTTGCGGCGCATAAGCGTCACAGAATGACCTCAGTTTTAAATTTTTGCGTGAAACTGAAGCGAAAAAGAGTAACTCCATGCCAGCACGGGAATCACTTCCACAATTTTCGTCTTTCGTAAGCAACGGATATCGTCGTAAATAGATGCTACCTAAGCTTATCAGATTTGCGAAACATCACGGCGACAGGTATTGCAACCGAATTTTCCTCCATATTCTGCAATCACAGTAGCTAGGAATTTGGTGGTCGCCTTGCAATACTCTTTTACCATCGAAACTTTAGCGTACAAGGCTTGGCGCTTACCGCCGGTGTGACGATTAATAGTTTGGCTAAGCATCATAGCTTCAATCCGCTCAAAGGGCATATCGAATGCTCTACTTTCCCTGCGATTTTTTCAATCGGATCAGAGATGCTCTAAACTGGAAAGAAATTTCTCATCGCGCTTTTGATGAAACATAAGTTTGGCGCGCGCACCGCCTTGCTTCATAATGCAACTATAATCGCTTATCAAACTTCCAGACGTTGGAAGTTTGTCGCGGCAGCTGCCGCCTGCGCAAGGTTACTGCGGCTGACCCCCGAAGAACCGCACAACGCATTTGGTAATACAGTATACGATGGATAACGCAGCTAGATGATGCGCTGCCGCGATCAACTCACCATCCTCAAAGACGGATCAGGTCGGTGCGCAATGACAAGTTTTACTACTGCCAAAATGGTGCAAAAGGGGTTTACCTGAGCGCGCGCCATAACAGCTTAAAAAGTCTAGACATATTGAACCGTTCCGGTAGCGTGCTGGTATATCAATGAACATTGTTACAAAAACTATCTCGGTTGCCGTTGGGCACAGGCTTCTGTTGAAGGCGCAAGTGGATTGATGCAGCAGAATGGCTTCTGCGATAATAGTATTGGAAGGATCGCCGTCGACACATTTCACGATTCCATTTTGCTCGGGACTAATCCCCTCAAAACAACCGAAGAGGCGTAATACTCAGCCTCTTTTCCAGTGAAATTGACTTCAGCACTGGGGATGTCAGATCTACTGATGTATTAGAGCAGGCTATGCAAGACCAAAAGATTTTACGAATTTAAAAGTCTTTGCTAGCGCGGGAATATAACGATGCAAACAAAATCTTTCCGATCAAACGACTGGCAAAGGTCATCATCATTCTGGAAGATGATCGCGTTTTCGTTGTAGATCAGGTGGCATCGAGATGGCATGAGACTAACCTGCCAAGCGCTGGTAAACTCAAAAATAAATATCATATCATCGAAAAGCCCTTACTGGGCAAAAAACGAGCGCAATCCATCTCTGATGCCGTCAATGGGCTGAACGAAGGAGGAGCATTGACGGTTCTGGAGTTGCTAGTTGGTGGCGTCAGATAACCTGTAAATCAAAAAAAGCATTTGTTGAAATGTCACAAACCTACTTTTTCCAAAGCCTGCGGCAGTTGATTAAAGGTGGTGATTAACGCATCAGATTTAAGAGCCGTCATATCTTGGTCCGCCAATCCAAAATCAACCAAAATACTAGGCACTCCAGCGGCACGAGCTGTATTGTGGTCGGTTATGGAATCCCCGATTAAACAAGAACGCTCAACATGCCCTCCAGCGAGCCGGACCGCTTCAACAAAGGGTCTTGGATCGGGCTTCCGCACAGGCAGACTGTCTGCTCCGATCAGCGATAAAAACGGATCCCGAAACTCGAGTTCTCGCATCAGTTGTTCTGCCAAACCAACCGGCTTATTCGTGCAAATGCCCAAAAGGTAACCCGCCTCACCCAGCGTTTGAACCACCTCACGCACTTTAGGAAACAGCCGCGTTTGATTTGAAAGCGAACGCTCATAAGCAGTGAGTAAAACAGGATAATAGCGATCCACCAGACCCTCGTCGGAAGCTTCTAGTCTCGACAAACCAAAACGTAACATTGCTCGGCCGCCGCGCAAGGCCGTTGGCGCATCCTCGGCCACATCCAACACGGCACCATATCCCATATCTTCGAAACAATGATTGGCTGCCGCGATCAAATCGCCACTGGTATCTGCCAACGTCCCATCCAAATCGAATATAACTGTTTTTTTCTGCAAATTCATGGGCACCTCTTTGCTTATTTTTGGCATGTCCTGTTACAATATGCAATCAAAGTTGACCCAAAAACCCCTTGCGACTTGGAGTGTCTGAAGTAAAACTTGGAAGTAAGTTTATTGAGGGTAAAACATATGAGCATCGCAGTTGTCATTCTCGCCGCAGGTAAAGGGACACGGATGGTGTCTGACCTTCCAAAAGCGCTTCACAAAGTGGCTCATGCAACACTTTTGGAGCATGCGATGCGTGCTGCAGCAATCCTAGAGCCGGAGACAACAGTTGTAGTTGTTGGGCACGAAGGCGAAAAGGTCGCATCGGAGGCTCACAGGATAAATCAAGAGGTTATTATCGCGGAGCAGAAAGAACAGCTCGGTACGGCGCATGCAGTGTCGATGGCCAAAGATCCACTAAGTGGGTTTAAAGGGGACATCCTTGTTCTATATGCTGACACGCCATTTATCAGCAAAGCAACGATTGAGACAATCAGGGATGCGCGCACCATTTCTGATCTTGTGGTACTTGGCTTTGAGGCCAAAGACCCCGCAAGATACGGAAGATTGATCACACACGGAACTCAACTTGAACGCATCGTCGAATTCAAAGATACAAGCGAAAAAGAACGCGCCATCACTCTGTGTAACAGCGGCGTTATGGCAGGCTCGGCGCCGCTGTTGTTTTCGTTGATCGAAGAGATCGATAATACGAACGCGTCGGGTGAATATTATCTGACAGATTGTGTGGCCTATGCTCGTGAAATGGGAAAAACAACCCACTTGGTAATTTGTGATGAAAAAGAAACTCTTGGCATCAATTCCCGCGCAGATCTTGCAATGGCTGAAACTGCGTTTCAGGAACGCGCACGCCAAATGCATATGGAAAATGGTGTATCGCTCCTCGCTCCAGAAACGGTTTATTTCTCTTTTGACACTGTCATCGGACGTGACAGCATAGTAGAGCAGCATGTGATTTTTGGACCAGAAGCGATAATAGAAAGTGCCGCGCACATCAAAGCCTTCTGCCATATCGAGGGAGCACATGTCTCAGAAGGTGCAATAATTGGACCGTTCGCGCGGTTGCGCCCGGGAGCAGAGCTTGGCGAAAAGGTGCGCGTGGGTAATTTTGTAGAAATCAAAAATGCGGTGATTGCCGATGGGGCAAAGATCAATCACTTAAGCTACATCGGTGATGCTGAAGTCGGGGCTAGAGCCAATATCGGTGCAGGTTGTGTCACCTGCAACTATGATGGCGTGATGAAACATAAGACCATGATTGGCGAAGCCGCATTTATCGGTTCTAACACAATGATGGTAGCGCCTGTCAATATCGGCAAAGACTCTATGACGGCAAGTGGGTCTGTCGTCACAAAAAATGTGCCTGAAGGCGCGCTTGCGCTCGCGCGCGCACCGCAAGAAAACAAAATTGGCATGGCGCGCAAATTGATAGATATTTTAAAAAAACGTAAACAAAAAAAAGATTTAGGATAAAAAATGTGCGGCATTATTGGTATATTGGGAAAAAACGAAGTTGCGCCTCAGTTGGTCGAAGCACTCCGTCGGCTTGAATATCGCGGCTATGACAGTGCTGGGATCAGCACGCTACAGGCAGGTAAACTGAAACGCCGACGCGCTGTCGGAAAGCTCAATGAGCTCAGTAATCTATTGGTACATGAGCCATTAGTTGGCAAATCTGGGATAGGTCACACCCGTTGGGCTACACACGGTGTCCCCTCTCTAGGCAATGCCCACCCCCATAACACTGGACGGGTCAGCATAGTTCACAACGGCATTATTGAGAATTTCCAGGAGCTTCGTGACGAACTCGCTAAGCAAGATTACACGGCAGAAAGTGATACCGATACCGAAGTCGTCGCTATGCTTGTGGATTGTGCGATAAACGGTGGGAAAACACCACTTGAAGCTGTTCGCCATGCGATGTCTGCGGTGACAGGAGCTTATGCGCTTTGCTTTTTGTTTGAGGGTGAAGAAGATCTCATTATTGCGTCCCGCCTTGGTTCGCCTCTTGCAGTCGGGTATGGCGACGGAGAAATGTTTGTGGGCTCAGATGCGATTGCTCTGGCACCGCTCAGCGAAAGGATCACCTATCTTGAGGATGGCGATATCGCTGTCCTTACGCGCACTTCTGTCAGAATCGAAGATAAAAATGCAGACGTTGTTACCCGCCCCATCCAAACCATTCGCATGGATGCAACCCGAATTGATAAGGATGGCTTCAAGCATTTCATGGAAAAAGAAATTTACGAACAAGCCCGCGTTCTTTCCCATACGCTTAAGGCTTATATTTCCAAGGATAATAAAATCAGCCTACCACTGTCACCGATCGCGGATAATTTTAATTTCAATGCTGTCGAACGAGTAACAATGGTCGCTTGTGGAACCGCCTATTTGGCCTGTGTCACTGCAAAATACTGGTTTGAAAAACTGTCCCGCATCCCTGTCGAGGTCGATGTCGCATCAGAGTTTCGCTACCGTGAGCCGCCTTTACCCAAAGGCACGTTGGCAATTTTCGTAAGCCAGTCGGGCGAAACAGCCGACACTTTGGCAGCACAACGCTATTGCACAGGCAAAGCCGATAGCATCTGGTCCGTAACCAATGTTGTAGAAAGCTCCATCGCGCGGGCAGCGGACGTGAATTTTCCGATACATGCAGGGGTGGAGATTGGCGTGGCCTCAACCAAAGCCTTTACATGTCAATTAACGGTGCTCCTATCTATTGCCCTTGCCGCGGCTGAGGCACGGAACGAATTATCTGAGACTGAGATATCACATCATATCGCTGAGATGCAGCGTATCCCCGCCCTCATTAATCAAGCTTTGAATTGTCGTGACAGCCTTCATACTGCTGCCAATGATATATCACAGGCCTCTGATATATTGTTTCTAGGACGTGGAATGATGTACCCCCTTGCTCTAGAGGCGGCCTTAAAACTAAAGGAAATCAGCTATATACATGCTGAAGCTTATGCAGCAGGTGAGCTTAAGCATGGCCCTATTGCACTGGTCGACGACCAAGTGCCGATCATCGTTATGGCCCCAAGCTCTTTGCTTTTTGATAAGACGGTTTCGAACATTCAAGAAGTCATGGCCCGTAAAGGCAAAGTAGTTATGATCACTGATCAAACGGGTTTAAGTGCGGCAGATCTAGCGATTTGGCACGGTATTACACTTCCAGAAGTATCCGAGACCCTGTCACCGATAATCTACGCCATCCCTGCGCAGCTGTTGGCCTACTTCACCGCCGTCGCCAAAGGCACCGACGTTGACCAACCCCGCAACCTGGCAAAATCAGTGACAGTGGAATAATTTTTAAATAATATAAGGCAATGATAGAGTTGTTATTCATTTTAAGGTGGTAGTTACCCCTGAAATTTTAGAAATTATTGGTCCAAGAGATGATTAATTAGATCGTCAAAAACTAGTGAACGGTCTTTCAAAACAGGGTTACACCTATCAACAAATCTCAACGGAATTGAATGAGATGGGTTTGCAGCAACTAAGAACTTTCACTACACTAAAAAGGATGTGGCTATGATTTTGATGAAATAGAAACGGCGAATGAAAACGTAAAATAAACCTATCATCAAAAGTGCTAAGCAGGAATTGGTACTCTCCCGTTTGTACTTTAGAGAAATCAATAATCAGAATTTATCTGCATAAAAACACTGATACACCGAAGCCTTAAAGTTGACATAACTCTAATGTAAAAGGTAGGATCATTCGTTTTGAGAATGCGAAATCTATCACACCGAATTGAAATCGAAGATGACCCAATCAAACAAAACAAATTGAACTCATTCATTAGTGGATTGGGTGTTGGGATTTCATCTGGAGATATAGTTTTGTTAAAACGTTTAAAAAACTTTAAGAGATAGGATACTACTTATAATCAATCTTACTGATCGCTGTAATATCAAAACTACTTGAAGAATCACCAACTAAATCAATGACCCTACCATTAAACGTTCGGTCATCAAAAGTAAGACCCAAATCTTTTATTGTAAACAGACCTTTTAGATCATCAAAAAGTGGATTTGTTGTGTAGAGACCAACCGTATAACTGAAATTAAGCTCACTAATATTGATAACAATTCAGAATTGTGGCTCCCGGTAGATCAAGAGCATCAAGCTCGTTCAGGAATATGTAGGCATCTCGTTCATCCCAATCTCCTTCTGATGCATCTACGAGAGCTTCCAGCCAACAGTGTGAATCATCACCACAATAAGAGTCTACTTCATCAAGTGCTGATGCAGCGTCCATACATTCCATTTCAGTAACCTCAAAAATGAATTTGCATGCTGCTTTAAAATTTTGGTCACAAATCTGTTTGTAATTAGCTGCATTTGTCCCTGCGCAAGGAATTATAATAAAAACAGCCGCATAAAAGCATCTTTTGAGCATCTCTGACTTCTTTACTGTAAAAAAATCACCAGTTCACATCAATTTTTTTTATATTTTTTCCTTCGAAGTCAAGAGTGAAAGATCATAAATCTTTTGTCAATTTTAAAACTTAATGGTTAATCATATGGAGTTCTTATGCCTCGTGTTCGTAATTCAAAAATCCGCAAAGATAGAAAGCGCAAATTAAACTAAAGAGCGTAGTATTTTTCCCATAAACCATCTTCTTGTCCGTCATTGATATTTCTTTTTTAACAAAAGACCATTTTCGAAGTAATTTTCGTAAATACCATCATTAGGTCTTTCATCTGTATTTTTCTAATATTAAAAAAATTTTATAGTGCTAAATATCTTTAATATTTTATGAGATAATTCTAATTTAATTGTGTTACTGTTGAGTGAGTTGCAGCTTTAATTTAATAAAATCACGTGACAGATTGATGGACTGTAATTCTCTGCCGTGATGTGGTTCTGATATAATCTTAATTGATTAAACGGACCTCGACTGATCATCGGCTATTGCCTTTTGATTTTTCAGTGTGTTTTTACATCACATAGCAACTGGGGATTGACGAGGTTTTTTACAGGCTTTCCCCATAATGGGGAAGTAAATCTAGAATCTGCTCGGGAATTAAGGTTATTTTTTACAATTCTCCAAAATGAAATATCACCGCACAAAAATCTAAAAATCATTGCTCAATATGCTCTGCAAAAACCGGATGAGTAGTTTATTCATTATGTGAGTATTTAATCAAATCCAGGAGCAAAAGATGAAATCAATAAATGACAATACAAAACCTGAAAATGATTTAACAAATCCCAGAAGAAAGAATGCAATCCTTACCCCAGGTGCGGGGTTTGTTGCTGCAGTGGGTATAGCAGCGGCATCTTCTTAAACTTACGCTGACGACGATTCGTTATATAAAAGAACTTTTTCTTTGGACGGAGCAATATCACTTATAACAGGTAGTGCCCGGGGGATTGGTTTGGCAAGCGCAATTGCCCTCGCCAAGGAAGCTTCTAACATTTTTCTTTATGATGTTGCTTTACCAGAGAAAGCTGTGATTCTCGCTGATGGGATTGCCGCCTTGAGAGGGTATCAGACTGGCTCCTACACACTCTCGATAAGTAGATCGCTTTGACAAATTCATGGTTAACCGCACTAATCCTGAAACACGATAACCGATGCCAAGCTTGTTAAGGGTAGACCGAGCGCGCGCATCGCGGAGAGTGAAATTTGGCTGCCGCTGCCCAGCCCTTCAAGGGGCAGTAGTGTGACATTTACAGATTTGCCCGATGCAATATCCGTCACAAGCCCAGTGCTTTTGTTACTGATCAGTGACGTTTTCACCCAAAACCCAGTTTCCGCAGGATTACCCAGACTGACGATAGTCTCACCAAGTGTCTTAGCCTCAGAGACAGGTTTTTGAGCAATGGCTGCCTCACGTTCCTTAATTGTCGCCACATCCATTTCCGCTGGCCCTTTGAAGGCACCCGTTCCTTTAAAAACAGAATCAGCCTGCATAGTTTTTTTGTTGAGCAAATTGAGGATTGGTATTTGTCCACAGGACCAAAGTCCACCAAGGACGATAACAGCCGAAGTTTTTGCGACCAATTGTAACATGGTTTTCTACCGCTTACCTCACTTGTATTCTTGCACAGCTGCGGAACTACCCTTACGTTTACTAGAATGAAAGATGCTTTAATAGACCCCTTTGCACGAGAGATTACTTACCTTCGTGTCTCTGTGACGGATAGATGTGATTTTCGCTGCGTATACTGCATGGTTGAGGATATGAAGTTCCTGCCAAAAAAGGATCTCCTTTCCCTTGAAGAGTTGGATCGCATGTGTTCGGCTTTCATTGAGCTGGGCGTTAGAAAGCTTCGGATTACAGGTGGCGAACCACTTGTTAGGCGTAATATCATGAGCTTTTTCAATCGTATGACCCGCCATCTAGACAGCGGTGCTTTGGATGAACTCACTTTAACTACTAACGGTTCCCAATTGTACCGCTTTGCAGAAGACCTCTACAGTGCCGGTGTGCGTAGAATAAACGTATCTCTGGATACTTTGGATGAGCAAAAATTTGCACGTGTCACTCGCTGGGGGCGACTTAAGCAAGTTCTGCGAGGCATTGACGCTGCACAAAGTGCTGGGCTTCGGATCAAAATTAACGCCGTGGCGCTTAAAGGCTTTAACGAAGAAGAACTATTTACGATCACAGAATGGTGTCATGCTCGCGACATGGATCTGACGTGGATTGAAGTCATGCCCATGGGGGACATGGGAACAGAAGATCGTATTGGCCAATATTGGGCCCTTAGCGAATTGCGTGACCAATTGGCGCAACGTTACACACTTACTCACCTGCTAGAGCGCACTGGTGGACCGGCCCGCTACTTAAGGCTCGAAGAGACGGGCCAAAAAATTGGGTTTATCACGCCGCTGACACATAACTTTTGTGAAAGTTGTAATCGGGTGCGCCTGACGTGCACCGGTGAACTTTACATGTGCTTAGGTCAAGAAGACATGGCTGACCTGCGAGCACCTCTCAGAAACACTGCCGACAGCCCAAAAGCACTAGAGGAGGCGATCAGGAAGGCGATCCGGCTAAAACCAAAAGGCCATGATTTCGACTATTCTCGGCAAGTAATCTCAGGTCAGATGACACGCCACATGAGCCACACAGGTGGCTGAGATAGCCGGCTCAAGCAATCTTTAGAGTAATCTCAGCGCGCAATGCATCTATCAAAGCGATCACGTAGATGACATACCGCTCTGAAATTAAGAGCCCTTTGTCATCAAAT
>CAJXHI010000002.1 GCA_913051655.1 uncultured Alphaproteobacteria bacterium | reverse complement strand
CCGTCTATATTTAGTATAGCGCATGCTTTTTTTACGTGACGCTGCGGCGGCGATTGTCTATAATATCTTCTAATTAAATCTAAAAAAGCCTAATGAGTGGGCATCAATCAGGCGGACGCGAAAATGACACTTAATCTATCTGTTCCAAAGCAAGACGAATTGACACCACGTATTACAGTTTTTGGGGTTGGCGGGGCTGGCGGAAATGCGGTCGATAATATGATCGAGAAACGACTGGACGGAGTTGAATTTGTTGTCGCCAATACCGATGCCCAGGCGTTGTCGCAAAACCATTCCGGTAAAAAAGTCCAGTTAGGCGTAAAAGTTACACAGGGTCTCGGCGCCGGTGCGCGCGCCCGCGTCGGTGCTGCCGCAGCCGAAGAAAGTATTGAGCAAATAGTGGATCACCTTGCCGGCGCTCATATGTGCTTCATCACCGCTGGAATGGGCGGGGGAACGGGGACAGGAGCCGCGCCAATCATTGCTCAGGCCGCGCGGGAGCTTGGTGTTCTCACCGTTGGTGTTGTGACCAAACCGTTCCAATTTGAAGGCGCCAAACGAATGCGTCAGGCCGAGGAAGGTGTCGAAGCACTACAGAAAATGGTAGACACGTTAATTATAATTCCAAACCAAAACCTTTTTCGACTTGCAAACGAAAAGACGACTTTCACTGAAGCTTTCAGCATGGCAGATGATGTTTTGTACCAAGGTGTCAAAGGTGTGACTGACCTTATGGTGCGGCCAGGTTTGATCAATTTGGACTTTGCTGATGTGCGCGCTGTCATGGATGAAATGGGCAAAGCCATGATGGGCACCGGTGAAGCAGAAGGTGAAGATCGCGCGATTCAAGCAGCTGAAAAAGCGATCGCAAACCCGTTGCTGGATGAAATAAGCCTCAAAGGTGCGCGCGGTGTCTTGATCAATATCACCGGTGGCAACGATCTTACACTCTTTGAACTTGATGAGGCCGCCAATCGTATCCGGGAAGAGGTGGATGTGGACGCTAATATCATCGTGGGATCGACTTTGGATGAAAACATTCAGGGCTTTATGCGTGTGTCTGTCGTCGCAACAGGAATTGATGCCTCCGAAGTTCCAAGCGACCTTCCGTTGCCACGCCGCAATCAGCATGCCCCGCTTGAAGAAGAAGGTCGGTTTGTCGAGGCAGAAGTCAGCGAACCAGTAATTGCAGTAGAAGCGCAAGACGTTTTTGAAGCAATGCCGCCAAGTACTGAGCCTGTTGCAGAAGATCATCTTTTCCCTCCCAAGCCGGAAGCGCGGCAGGCAAATACTGAAGAGTTGCCTCCGCCACTTTATACGGAACGAGTTTTGGAAGAACCTGAGGCTGAAACATTCATTGCTCCTAAAGCACCTCTTGTCGGTACGCCGTCTGAAAAGGGCATGGAACGTTTGCGCTCTGCAGTACAGAATTCTTCAAGCTACAGCGCACCAGAGACTTCACCTGAGGAAGACCAAGATCAAGCAGAAAAGCCAAGGTTTGGTATCGGTTCTTTGATAAACCGCATGTCTGGAAATGATACTGAAAAATCCCGCTTTTCGATGCGTAAGCAATCTGCTTCTCTTGAATTGTCGTCTGCAAGCCTAGAAACACAAGAAGAGGACGCTAAGGCAGCTGATCCCGAGCAAGAACGCATCGAAGTACCTGCGTTCTTGCGCCGTCAGGCAAATTAACGCTGGTTTTGATCTTGGTTCAAACTTGAAATTTGCTGCTGTTTTGGCGGTCTAACTTATTGGTAATTACAAAAATCGCACAAGATAGGCGATAGTCCGCCCAAACGTTGCTCCCCTGTAACAATTCGTTACAAAGTTTGAATTGAGTAATGCCTTTTAAATTTTTACATATGAGTAATCGGGAAGCAATCCGATAACATATTGTTTCGAGGGCTAATTTGCAAAAAACCGTGTCGATACCGCTTCAATTTTCCGGACGTGGCTTGCACTCTGGTGAGTATGTAACAATGACGGTGAACTCCGCGCCGATTAATTATGGTATAAAATTCAATCGTACAGATTGCCCCGACGATACCGCAACAATCGAAGCCGCATGGGATCAGGTTGAGCTTTCGCCACTGTGTACGAAGTTGGTGAATTATCATGGTATCAGTGTCAAAACAGTTGAACATCTTCTTGCTGCATTTGCAGGATGTGGGGTAACAAATGCGCACATTACGGTTGACGGACCGGAATTACCAATTCTCGATGGGAGCGCACGCCCGTTTGCGTTTGAATTTGTGCGGAATGGCTTGGTCCAACAAGATGCGCCCCTGAAAGCGATCCGCATTTTGAAGGAAGTCGCGTATCAGTTAGGAGACGCTTGGGCCAAACTCACACCTAGCGACACGCTTTGGATGAGTTTTCACATCGCATTTGATGAAAAAGTTATTGGTGTGCAGGATAAAAGCCTGTGCCTTTCAAATGGTTCGTTCGTACGGGAATTATGTGATAGCCGAACTTTTTGTTCTAATAAAGACGTTGAAGCCATGTGGGCGAATGGGCTTGCGCTGGGCGGTACACTGGAAAACGCTGTCGTTGTTGATGGGAATGAAGTGTTGAGCCCAGGCGGGTTACGCCATAAAGACGAGGCAGTGCGCCACAAGATGCTTGATGCATTGGGTGATCTTTGTCTCGCAGGGGCACCAATCGTCGGTCACTATGTGGGACACTGTGCGGGTCATGCAACTACAAACGGCCTGTTAAGAGCGCTCTTCGCCGACCCTTCTGCCTTTGATTACGTAGAAGTCGATGCGGCAATGAATGCTACGCTACCAGGCGTCAATGTTAGCTTGGATGAATTTCCACTTGTTGCATAAAGTTTAAAACCTTTTCAATTGCGCAAATTTTTACATATACACGTTTTGCGATTTATTTTTCTGTGATAGATTAGCTTGCATAGTCACAATCACTTAGATTGCTTTTCATCACAAGGATAATTCATAATGCGTTTCAATATCGTTTTCATAATGCGGCTGATCGCCTTTTCGGGCGTTGTGATGCTTATTGGCTGTAACGGTATTACATCGCGTTCTGCAGATGTATCGATTGAAAACATGGGCCCTGCGAAAATATATCAACAGGGCGAATTGGAACTAAATAAAAATAAAAATAACCGTGCTGCAGAATATTTTGGCGAAATTGAACGACTTTATCCATATTCCGAATGGGCAAAACGTGGACTTATTATGCAAGCATTTGCTTATCATAAAGATGAAAATTATCAATTGAGTCGGGGGGCTGCATCGCGGTTCGTGGATTTTTATCCCGCTGATGACGATGTCGCTTACGCATATTACCTTATCGGCTTAAGCTACTATGATCAGATCGACGACGTTGGTCGTGACCAAGGAGTGACCCGCAATGCACTTGAGTCATTCCGTGTGTTATTTGAGCAATTCCCAAACAGTGAATATGCAGAACCGGCCAAACTTAAATTTGATCTAGCCTTCGATCATCTGGCGAGCAAAGAAATGGAGGTAGGTCGGTATTACCTAAAAGATGGTTACTATTCTGCTGCAATCAACAGATTTCGTGTCGTAGTAGAGGATTTTCAGACAACCACACATACACCCGAAGCTTTACATCGTCTTGTCGAAGCCTATCTATCGCTCGGTCTCACAGATCAGGCGCAGACGGCTGGAGCCATCCTTAGTCATAATTATGAGGTCAGTGATTGGAATGAGAGCAGTTATGAATTACTGACAAACCGCGGATTATCACCCAGCGCAAAAGGGAGTGGTTGGTTGGCCCGTGTTCACCGTCAAGTCATCAAGGGCCAGTGGTTCTAAACGCTGAGGTCAAAGCGGAGCATGCTCAAGCATCTGACAATTCGGGATATGCTGATCATTGATCGTCTGGAACTTGAATTTTCCAGCGGATTGAATGTTTTGACCGGTGAAACGGGTGCTGGAAAATCCATACTACTCGATAGTCTAGGCTTCGTTTTGGGCTGGAGGGGACGGGCAGAGCTTGTCCGACAGGGTGCAGAACAAGGCGAAGTTTCCGCAGTTTTTGAGCTTCCGACGGGCCATCCCGCTCTCAAGGTCGTCGAAGAAGCAGGCTTGCAAGATGGGCGGGCAGTCATATTGCGCAGAGTAAATTCCAAAGATGGACGTAAAATGGCATGGATAAATGACAGGCGGGTTTCTGGCGATTTGCTACGCCTTATTTCTTCGCGTCTGCTGGAACTGCACGGCCAGCATGATGATCGCGGGTTACTTGATAGTAAAGGTCATCGCGTGTTGCTTGATCAATTTGTGGGGCAGGAGGAAATTTTTGAGGTAACGCGTCTTGCGTGGCGAAGTCTTGCGCAGACAAAAGCAGACTTAAAAAGAGAATTCGATGCGCTTTCTGCATTGAAAGATGAAGAAGAATTTCTGCGTTACGCCGTTGAGGAGCTTGTTCAACTGGGACCCGAAGTTGGAGAGGAGGCCAAATTAGATAGCAGGCGCAGACTTATGCAAGCTTCAGAAAAGTTGAAATTCGATATTGCTAAAGCTTCCCAAGCAATTGGGCGCGAGGGGGCAGAAGGAATGCTGAGCGATGCGTTGCGTTGGCTTGAAGATGCAGTTGGCGAGCTCGATGGAAAGTTAGATGGCGCTTTGGAGGCGCTCTCGTCTTCATTGAGCTGCCTTTACGATGCCGCCGCAGAAATAGAAAACTGTCTAGATGATTTGGAGTTCAATCCACAAGAATTAGAAATTACAGAAGAAAGGCTGTTTGCAATACGGGCTTTGGCACGTAAGCACCAGGTTCTGCCTGACGATTTGGTAGATTTGACGGCGAGACTATCGCAGAAGCTGGTCTCATTGGATTCAGGAGAGGTGGCTGTTTCAGAAAAGGAGATGGCCGTTAGAATTGCAAAAGAAGTTTTTAAAGGTGCAGCACAAGAGCTAAGTGCAACGCGGCAGACAGCGGCACAAGCACTTGATTTGTCTATGGCAAAAGAGTTATTGCCATTAAAAATGGATCGCGCGGTTTTTAAGACCGATCTGTCCAAAATTGAGGCAGGGCCTGAGGGATGGGATATGGTCCAATTCTTGGTGTCTACAAACCCAGGTACTCCCGCTGGACCTTTAGCAAAAATTGCCTCTGGCGGGGAACTGAGCCGATTTCTTTTGGCATTGAAAGTTTGCCTTAGAACACCTGCGGATACGCGTACCGTAATCTTTGACGAAATTGATCGCGGCGTTGGAGGCGCGACTGCCAATGCCGTCGGACGACGCCTGTCATCGCTTGCGGAAACTGTGCAAGTGTTGGTTGTAACCCACTCTCCTCAAGTTGCCGCATTCGCTCGTAAACATTTCAAAGTAAGAAAAATTCAATCTGAAAATGAAACGCTTACTGATGTTGAGGATCTGGATAAGACAGCCAGTATTGAGGAGGTGGCGCGTATGATTTCAGGCGATACTGTTACGAAAGAAGCGCGCGCCGCAGCAGAAGCCTTGATCGCCAAAAAGGCATGATGCAGATTTAGTGTTTCCTGCCTTTCTAATTTCTGCGTGTCCTCCACTCTGAAGGTGACGCCCATTTCATCCGTCCCATCGGCTTGCTCCATGTTAAGGGTGCTTAAGATATAGTCCGTCCAATATCGTTCAGATGAAAGACAAGCGTTTTGTGGACGAGATCGACAGCCTGTCCCTCAAAATCCCTGTACCTAACTATCGATCTATTGTCGTGAAGGAGAGTTGCAAATGTTCCAGAAACCACGTCAAAAACTCAGTGCATACATTCGTCATCAAAATCGAAAGCCGCTTTTGCTGTGTGAAGCAACGTTTCTAAACAACGCCAGTTAACATTTGGCGAAGTCTACGTTCGGCAGTACGGTGAGAGAAAAGTAGTATTGTTTTTTGATCTGAACCAGAGCCACCTGAAATTTGGATCTATTCGTCATTGAGAACAGATGTCTGTCAAAGTTATTGTGTCAGGTCACCCAAGCTTTGACTTTATATTCTGGGCGATCCCAAAGGCGTTCATTCATCACCTGTGAAAAAATTTCACATGCATCCAGAACGTCGTTTTCGTTGATATAGAGAGGCGTAAAGCCGAACCGCATAATATTCGGTGCGCGGAAATCTCCGATAACGCCGCGCGCAATCATGGCTTGCATAGCTGCATAGCCATGTTCAAAGGCAAAGGAAACTTGGGAACCACGCGCCTCTGGTTTTCGGGGTGAGGTCAAGGTCAACATTGGGCAGGTCTTTTCAATGCACTTAATGAACAGTTCTGAAAGTAAAATCGATTTTGCGCGGACCTCTTTAATTTCAACTTGGTCCCAGATCTCCAATGCGGCATCTAGTGTAGCGGACGCAATTACTGCCGGCGTGCCAACACGCATTCGTTCTATGGCAGGACCAGAACGGTAAGATGGTTCAAATGCAAAGGGAGCGGCATGGCCAAGCCAGCCGGATAAAATGGGCTGCACCATATTAGCGTGTAGCGGGGCGACGTAGATGAACCCTGGTGCACCAGGCCCAGCGTTCAGATATTTATAAGTGCATCCAACTGCGAAATCTGCCTTAGACTTTTGCAAATCCACTTCGGTTGCGCCTGCTGTATGGGCAAGATCCCAAACGGTCAGTGCACCGCAGGCCCGGGCACGCTCGGAAATCTCAGACATATCATGAAGCCGCCCTGTACGGTAATCAGCTTCGGTCAAAAGCGTTACTGCCACCTCTTCATTGATACTGTCTTTCACAGTTTCTGGCGGAACAATACGCAATTCATGGCCCTTCGCGAGGGCCTTGATCAATCCTTCAGCCATGTACAGGTCTGATGGGAAATTGCCGGTATCTGAGAGAATGACTTTCCGGTCTGGCCGCAATTCAAGCGCAGCAGCCAAGGCTTGATAAACTTTTATTGAAAGTGTGTCCCCCACCACCACATGGTTATGTGCTGCACCGATTAGGCGTCCGATGCGGTTTCCCAACTCAATTGGTTGTTGCATCCAACCCGCTTTGTTCCATCCCGTTATGAGGAGTTTTCCCCATTGCTCGCTCATCATGCTTTGTGTTTTCGCCAAAGCTGCCTTGGGTAAAGGGCCAAGTGAATTACCGTTTAGGTAAATGACGCCTTCGGGCAAGTCAAAGAGCGCTTTGGTTGCTTGAAAGTCCAAACTCATATCTGTCCACCTGCAATTTCGACAGTTTGTCCGTTTACGGCACCCGAATGGGGTGAGCACAGCCACAAGGCTGCTTCAGCAATTTCTTCTGGAGGGATTAGCTGTTTATGTGGATTTGCGCTGACCATCATATCCATAGCCTGGTCTTCGCTGAATCCGCGATTTTGGATGATTTCGAGGTTACGTTCAATGATGGGAGTATCCACATAGCCAGGACAAATCGCGTTGAAAGTGATGTGATTTCCCACATATTCCTTGGAATAAGACCTTATTAGCCCGATGACTCCATGTTTACTTGCGGAATAGGCGCCACCTCCCTTTAATCCGCGGACACCCGCAATCGAAGATATTGCAATTACCCGCCCCCAGTCGGTTTCAAGCATGGATCGCATTGTCTCTCTTATGGTTACGAAGGCCCCATCAAGGTTGGTGGCCATAATTTGTCGCCAAAATTCGGTACTTGTCTTTTGCAAACTGCGCCCTTCTGCAACTCCGGCGTTTGCTACACAGATGTTGATTGCGCCGCGTTCTGCGACTGCTTGCGCGATGGCTGCAACCTGTTGTGTTTCATCAGTAACATCTGATGCGATAGCATGAATTTGATCGGTCTCAACGGCCTTAAGGACGTCCATCCGACGACCCGTGATGGTAACCTGTGCACCTGCCTTTGCCAGAGCGCGTGCGATCGCCAGCCCGATACCCGTTCCGCCACCCGTTATGAAAGCATGTCTATTTTCTAACATCATAGTAAGGTCCTCTCGGTTCGCAGGATGACCTGCTTGGAAGCGAACCGCAAGTCACTTTGCTGAACATTTGTTAGTTGGATGAAAACCTCAGATTTCTTTCGTTTAAATTTTTCTTCGAGCGAGTTTAAAAAATAAAAATTTTTAATGCGAGATGCAGATTTCTCCCGCTGCTTCAGCTAGGTTCTCTGAATATTACGGAGATACCATCGAAGATTAATTTTAAGCTGTTGAAAAATATAATTAAAACATTAACTGCCTAGTTGTTCGGCAGTGAACTTTAATAAAAGATTTATTTTTCCTAGAAAAAGACTAGCTCTCACAGGATAAGGTACGTTTGGAATTGGGCAATTCACATTCCGTTTTGTTACCTATAGGAAATATCAACCACGTGTGTGGTACCATACTTAAATTGTAAGAGGGCGGATACGTTGAAGATCGGAACACCCAAAGAAATAAGTGAGGGCGAGGGCAGAGTAGCCATGACGCCCGAAAGCGCAGTTGCGCTTCAGAAACTTGGTCATGAATGCCTAATTGAAGCTGGCGCGGGGATTTATGCGGGGTTCTCTGATGCGGCTTATGAGGAAGCAGGGGTTGTAGTTGTTAAAACGGCTGCGGCACTATGGAAAGGCGCAGACATAATCGCCAAAGTCCGCCCGCCAAATGCGACTGAGGCGAAAAGGCTAAACAAAGATAAAACACTCATATCCTTTTTCTATCCGGCGCAAAATGAAGCCCAGATGGTTAAGGTCGGTGGTCAGGGTGCGACTGTGATTGCCATGGATATGGTTCCGCGTATCTCGCGCGCACAGAAAATGGACGCACTTAGTTCCATGGCCAACATCGCTGGGTACCGTGCAGTTATCGAAGCGGGTAACCATTTTGGCCGGTTCTTCACCGGCCAAATTACAGCAGCTGGTAAAGTTCCGCCTGCTAAAGTTTTGGTGATCGGTGCGGGTGTGGCAGGTCTTGCTGCGATCGGAACTGCTACGTCGCTTGGTGCGATGACATATGCTTTTGACGTACGCCCGGAGGTTGCGGAGCAGATCGAGTCAATGGGGGCAGAGTTCGTCTTTCTTGATTTCGACGAATCACAACAAGATGGTGCTGAAACAGGTGGCTATGCTGCGCCTTCTAGCCCTGAGTTTCGCGAAAAGCAGCTTGAGAAATTTCGTGAGCTGGCTCCAGATATCGATATTGTCATTACCACGGCGTTGATCCCTGGCCGGGACGCACCGAAGCTTTGGCTTGCCGATATGGTCGCAGCCATGAAGCCGGGTTCTGTCGTTGTAGACCTTGCCGCAGAGCGTGGTGGAAACTGTGATCTGACTGTGGCAGATGAAAAAGTCGTTAGTGACAATGGCGTAACTGTGGTTGGTTACAAGGATTACCCAAGCCGAATGGCGGCGCAGTCGTCTACGCTTTACGCGACTAACATCAGGCACATGCTGGCAGATCTGACACCGGACAAAGACGGCTTGATTAATCATGATATGGAGGATGATGTGATCCGTGGCGCCACCGTTACGCATGACGGCAAAGTGACATTCCCACCACCTCCGCTTAAGGTGCAGGCAATAGCTGCCAAGCCAAAAGAAAAAGAAGTAGAGAAAACGCGCCAAGAACTTCAAGCTGAAGAAATAGCAGCGTTCAAATTGCAAACGCGCAATCAGGTGACCATGCTTGCTATTGGTGGCGCGATTATGCTTTTAGTCGGTGCTTATGCGCCGGCAAGCTTTATGCAGCACTTCATCGTTTTTGTTTTATCAGTGTTTGTCGGGTTCCAAGTTATTTGGAATGTTAGTCACAGTTTGCATACGCCCCTAATGGCAGTAACAAACGCAATTTCGTCAATCATCATTTTGGGTGCCATTTTACAGATCGGTTCCGGCAGTGTCTTGGTCATCGTATTGGCCGCCATATCGGTATTCTTTGCCGGTGTAAATATTTTTGGTGGTTTCCTCGTAACGCGGCGCATGCTTGCCATGTTCCAGAAATCTTAAGGGAGCCAGTACAATGGAATTAGGATTTACAACTGCCGTTTATATTGTTGCAGCTGTGCTGTTCATTCTCTCTTTGGGCGGCTTGTCCGGACAGGAAAGTGCTAAACGTGCTGTGTGGTATGGGATTTTCGGGATGGCGCTCGCAGTTCTTGCAACCCTGATAGGACCGGGGGGCGGGCTTTGGTTGCTATCGGCTGTGCTAATTGGTGCCGGTGGACTGATCGGATATCAATTAGCCTCAAAGGTTGAAATGACGCAAATGCCTGAACTAGTTGCAGGGATGCATGCTCTTGTTGGTTTAGCTGCGGTATTCGTAGGTTTTAACGCGCATTTTGAATTGGGCAATGTGGCAGCTATGGACGACTTGGCTAAGCGAGCGCTGGAAGGCTTTGCGGCACTTTTGGCGAAGAAGTCGCCGGTAGAGATTAATATTTTAAGGGTTGAAGCTTCTCTCGGAATTTGGATTGGTGCCGTAACTTTCACGGGTTCAGTGATCGCCTATGGCAAACTGGCAGGCAAAGTTACATCGGCCGCCACGAAACTGCCGGGGGGTCACATATTAAACGCTGCTGCTGCGGCAGTATCGCTGCTTGCTTTGATTGGATATTTGAATTCCGGCGGGATCGTCCCACTCGTTGTCTTGACAGTCATGGCTTTATTTATCGGATATCATTTGATCATGGGTATAGGCGGGGCGGACATGCCGGTTGTTGTCTCTATGCTCAATTCGTATTCTGGTTGGGCTGCGGCCGCTATTGGATTTAGCCTTGGAAACGATTTGCTGATCGTTGTCGGTGCGCTTGTTGGGTCTTCCGGTGCGATCTTATCTTACATCATGTGTAAAGCGATGAACCGTTCTTTTGTTAGCGTTATCCTCGGTGGCTTTGGTGGCGCAACTGGTCCTCAAATGAAAGTCGAAGGGGAGCAAGTCGCTATTGATGCGGATGGTGTGGCAACAGCCCTAGAAGAAGCCGACAGCGTTATCATCATTCCTGGTTATGGCATGGCAGTAGCACAAGCGCAACAGAATGTGGCAGAGCTTACACGCAGGCTGCGCGCAAAGGGCAAAGAGGTGCGGTTTGCAATTCACCCCGTTGCTGGCCGTTTGCCGGGGCACATGAACGTGCTCCTAGCTGAAGCCAAAGTGCCCTACGATATTGTGCTTGAAATGGATGAAATCAATGATGATTTTCCAGAAACGGATGTGTCCATCGTAATTGGGTCAAACGATATCGTAAACCCCGCGGCACAGGATGATCCAAATAGCCCAATTGCGGGCATGCCCGTTCTGGAATGTTGGAAGTCCAAGCAGGTCTTTGTGTCAAAGCGGGGACAGGGTACAGGGTATTCAGGCATCGAAAACCCACTGTTCTTTAAAGAAAATACAAGAATGTTTTATGGTGATGCTAAAGCTTCGTTGGATAAACTTCTGACGATGATCACCTAAGTCTGGGTTTTTTTGCTGGCTCTCCCTCCGAGGGCCAGCAAATCTTATGCGCATTTACACGTTCACTTTACGGCCAATAATTCGCATGGCGTCTTGTCAAACGTCCTGTGTCGCATAGGTTGCACATCGGTGAGATTATGGGAAACGTCTTGTGTCAAGATGCTCTTCAATAGACCTGGCGACGAGCCATATAGAAGGTCATCCGCTTCGTTATTAATTGACCAATAAACTCTATAAGCGCTCTTTTTTCAATGGTAGCCCCTTAGACAGCGGTTTTTTGTGGCCATCAAGCAATCTCTTAGTAAAGGACGTGATACAAAAGCAGAATGGGCTTTATTGATCGGTCGCTTTTGTTCAAAACATCCTCAACCTGATGCGATGTACTATTCAGATGTCTTGGCAGAGGATGTATCTGAACTGGCAATAGCATACTGAATTTGTCACCTAAACCTGTTTTGCGAAGGTCTTTCAGAGTCGGCCTTTGACCCCGCTGGTTTGATGCTTTTTTGGCGCATTGGATGGAGTCCATTGATCATCTGCGCATGAGGTCTTTGAAATTCAGAGTAGCACCATGGGCAGCGGTAAAGAGATCAAAGAAGGGCTGCAGGATTGGCTTTTGACAGAAAGTGTGGCGCTAGCTGCCATGCTTGACTGGGCTGTTATTTACAGGGTTGATTTTCGGATTGATGCGGCAGATCATTTGCTTTTTGCCCCTTTTGTTAGCAAAGGGGCAGGCCATTGCCGGATAAGTTGTGTTATAGAACACATCTGTGAACTGGGGCTTATAAAACAATGTCAATGCTAGGCTTTGCTAAGGCAAAAGAGATGGCCGCCGATATTAACCGGAATGGTGCAGAGTTGACTGCGGTTATTTTGCAATTGCCTGAGGTCGGTAATGCGTGCGGTCAAATCCACAGAAGAACGTAACGGCGCAATGACAAACTGTGGAACACGCGCTGGCAACCTTTTGCGGGCTCGTGTGGATGTGGACCGGTCGGCGCATAAGCAAATTCTCTTAGAAAGAATGAATCGAAGAGCCGAAATTCAAGTACGCCTGCAAAAAACGGTTGAAGGTCTTTCTATTATGGCCATCAGTTATTAGGCAGTTTCGCTAGCGGAGTATTTCATTTATCTCTCTGCGGCGGTCTTGAGTTTAACCAAAAGAACACTGACTGGAGCAGTAATTTTGCCTATTCTTCTGGTGGTTTTGTTGGCCATCCGCTGCATACGGGAGCGGATGCAATAATCACCGTCCCCTGATCCGTGGGTCAAAAGCGTCTCTGAGACCATCTCCGATGTAATTGATGCTTAAAACGGTTAGTGATATTGCTAGGCCTGGCCAAAAAACTCTCTCTGGATATAGTGTTAAATATTCTACGGCATCGTTTAATAGGCGCCCCCAAGTCGGAAAATCGGGAGGGAAACCAAGCCCTAGGAAGGATAATGCGCTTTCTGTGATGATGGCATTAGCAATTCCAAGGGTTGCAGAAACTAAAATTGGAGACAAAACATTTGGTAATATGTGATGCAGAATCAATTTTGTGTCACCAGTACCTATAGAACGAGCGGCTAAAATAAACTCTCTCTCCTTTAAAGCCAAGACATCGCTTCTTACGATCCTAGCGGTTGGCATCCAGCTCGTTATTCCTATGGCCATAACAATCAAAACGAACATCCCCCGTTCTGGACCATAAGCCTCGCTTAACGGTTCTCTAAAAAGTAACATCATCACCAAGAGAAGGGGCAAAATCGGCAGAGAAAGAAATAGATCAGTTAGCCTCATCAGCAGTCCATCTAATCTCTTATAATAACCAGATAAAAGTCCAACTGAACTTCCCAGTATTAGAGACAGTAGCATTGCTGCAAGGCCAACTGCGATAGACGTTTGTCCACCAGCCATCATTCTAGCAAACGTGTCACGGCCTAATTGGTCTGTTCCAAAAGGATGACTTAGACTTGGTCCCTGATTACGTTCTCGAATGTTAATTTCATTTGCTTCAAAGGGCCAGAAACTTGGGCCAATAATGACTGTTATAAAAATTAAAGAAAAGATTATGCTTCCGACAAGAGCGCCTTTGTGTTTTCGGAATTGTAGCCAAATGTGTTTCCATTTATTGCTATTATCTTTACTTGCTTGTCTCTCTGGATTTTCAGTCATATCGTATCCTTGGATCAAGCAGTCCATATAAAATATCCGCAATTAAATTGAAAAATACGATCAAGAATGCAAACATAAAAGTTATCGTTTGCACAGTTGGTAAATCGTTGGCGTAGATAGCGCCTATGAGCTGTTGACCAATACCATTTACTTTAAATATTTGCTCTGTGATGATGGCGCCGCCAAATATTGCTGGTAAATTTAAGGCGATAACGGTGACTACTGGGATCATAGAGTTTCTTAATACATGGATTGTAATCACAACCCATTCGCTTAGGCCTTTAGCGCGGGCAGTGCGTACATAATCTTGATTTAAATTATCAAGCATCGAAGAGCGCATATATCGGCTGATTTGTGCGGTTGTTTGAAGTGCTAAAACCATTACTGGCAATACCATTTGCTTTAATTGTACAACGAAGGTTTCCCAATCGACAACTTTGTGGACGGTATCGTAAGTTGAGGGTAACCAGCCTAATTGAACGGCAAATATTACAATCACTAGAGGTCCAGTGAAAAATGGAGGAATGGAATAGCCTATCATAGTGACAAAAGTTCCAGCCTGGTCAAATACGGAGTAATGACGATAAGCTGAATATATTCCGATTGGTAAAGCAATTAGAATGCCTACAATATAAGACATTCCGACCACCCACAAGGTTTGCGGTAATCTCTCAACTATCATATCCATAACAGGGCTGCGAGTTTGCCAGCTTATCACACGAAAGTCGTTCTGTGAAAAGGAAGTACCAAACCAGTGGTCTATAAGTACCTGAGGCTCAACCCAAAAAAACTTTACCAACCATTTGTAGAATTGAATGTATAAAGGTTCGCCAAGTCCTAAAGCTACACGCATTTTTTCTTTGACATCTGGCGGCACAGTAAGAGGCACCTGAGCCATTGGGTCGTTTGGTGCTAAATTCAGCAAAAGAAAAATGACTAAGCTGATGAACAAAAGAGATGGTATTGAAATTAGCAGACGCCGAAGGATGTACGTTGTCATTACTTGTTCTCGCAAAGATGAAAACAAACTCACGCCAATGATACATTATTGGCGTGAGTTACTGTTTTATGATTAGTCGATCCGATACCAATCGGCGGCGTTCCACAGCTCTGAGTCCCAAGTATTGAGTACTACCCCACCCAAACTATTGGAGTGTGCTGAAACACGACCGCGGTGAACCAACGGAACTATCGTGTAGCTATCCTTAGTCAACATATTGTTGAGCTTAATAGCTATTTCACCTCGTTTGGCAAGATCACCTGTAGCAGTGAGCTCTGCGTGCAAAGCATCATACGCAGGATCGCAGTAACGATTTATGTTTTCACCTTGCCACTGGGTCTCGGGACGAGGCTCCGCACCACACAAGTATTGTGCTAAATAAGACTGTGGATCAGTACCACTAAATGTATTAGCGTACATCTCTACATCCGCGTAAAACTTCTGGAAGGTGTCTGGAGAGCCTGGATCACCGCCAAAGAAAACAGACGCTGATAAATTTCTAAGCTCTGTCTCGACGCCGATTTGAGCCCACCACTCTTTGATAAGAGCTTGAAAATCTTGACGTACTGCATTCGTTGATGTTTGATAGAGTACTGATAAACGCATACCGTCTTTGGTTCGCACTCCATCGGCTCCTTTTTTCCACCCTGCAGAATCCAGAAGCGCATTTGCCCCATCGATGTCCTGTTTAACACAATAATCGTTGTTTGCGGCGTAATTGTCAGGCGCTGGAACAAGGTCACAGGTTACCCGTCCTGCTTTTCCATAACCAATCTCTACTAGCAATGGTCTGTCGATTGCCATAGACATAGCTTTTCTAACATTTATATCTGTAAGAAATGGATGAGGTGCTTTTCGAGTTGATCTAGTATCTGCATCTAATGAAGGAGATGGATCAGTGAGGTTCATCTCGATACGTTCTACTAATGGACCGAATCCGGCGATTGCCACGCCTTTACCAGCCTTTTCCATATTTGCAATAACGTCCGGTGCTAACTGTAAGTTCCATGCGTAGTCGAATTCACCAGTTTCTAAAACTGAACGTCCAGCACCAGTGGCGTCACCACCACCTTTGAATGTCAGGCTTGCGAAGGCTGGTTTATTTGAAACTCGATAATTATCGTTGGCTTTCATTTGTATGACGTCGTTTGGTTTAAAGTTTGATACTACAAATGGGCCGGTGCCAATTGGGCCAAAGTTTTGTTCAGTACAATTTGGAGCTGATGCACCCATGCAATTTTCAAACTGAGCCTTCTGAATAATGGGCGTCGTATATCCCATAAACGGACCGTAAGGGTTAGGCTTCGGAGAGTCGAAATTGACTTTTACTGTCAAATTATCGAGAATTTCAACTGACTCTACACCGTCAAAATATGATAGCGAAGCACAGCCCATGTCTGGATGTAGACAATAATCCGCTGAGAATTTTACATCGGCCGATGTTACCGCCGTGCCATCAGACCAAAGCAATCCTGATTTCAGTTTCCAGGTAATCGATTTGAGATCTGAACTAACGCCGCCGTTTGATACTGTCGGAATCTCTTCTGCAAGGTATGGAACCAACGCCCCGGTAGGGTCATACCGCCCCATCGGTTCAATAACGAGAGAGGATGACTCGAGGTCCTTCGTTCCACCAGACAAATAAGGGTTTAGTATTGACGGCGCCTGCCAATAAATGATGCTGACGTTTCCGTCAGAAGCCCTTTCGGCATGGACCGCTGGCGCTAAAGCTAGTGTACTCACTATCCCAAGCAAAATTGATTTAAGTTTCATTTTAACCTCCTGTTTTTCTGCACAACGCCAGGCCTGACGTGCCAGAGATACTTTTTTGAGCAAAAGGGTAGCTGAAGATTGCAGGATCATGAATCACTCTGCTTTATTCTCACACTTTTACTCATGAAGTTGCCATCTCAACACAGTTTTAAAAAAAAGCAACATCAAGATGGCAAAAATTGAAAATTTCTAAACATTTTCGGTATTTCTAAAATGGCTGATTGACAAAGAAATACGGCCTTCATTACATCATGGGTATGTAAAACAAGGGTGATTTATGCTTGATAATCCATCTTCGCCGATCGCGCGTTTCGAAAACCTTCGTGTTGAATTCGAGACTAGGGACGGAAAAGTTGTTGGAGTAGAAGATGTCTCTTTCGAAATAAACGCGGGCGAAACAGTGTGTATAGTCGGAGAGTCAGGATCAGGAAAATCTGTCTCCTCTTTGTCAATGATGCGCCTTGTAGAGTTTGGCGGTGGGTCTATTGCGGCAGGAAAACTTCTTTTTGATCGCAAAAATGGAGGCATTGTTAATGTCGTTGAAAGTGATCAAGCGCTTATGCGCACGGTGCGCGGTAACGAAATTGGAATGATTTTTCAGGAGCCGATGACTGCCCTCAACCCCGTTTTTACGGTTGGTCGCCAGTTAAGCGAAGGTTTACAAGTTCACAAAGGCCTAGGCCGAAAGGCGGCTCGTTCACGCGCACTAGACTTGATGCGGCAAGTTCGTATACCGGAACCAGAAAAGCGTTTAGACCAATATCCACATGAGCTTTCGGGTGGGATGCGTCAGCGGGTGGTAATCGCCATGGCGCTGGCATGTGAGCCTCGCTTGTTAATTGCGGATGAACCGACAACGGCGCTTGATGTGACTATTCAAGCTGAGATTTTGGCGCTCATGGATCGATTAAAGCGTGATACTGGCACAGCAGTTATGTTTATCACACATGATATGTCGGTCGTGGCACAAATGGCGGATCGTGTGGTCGTCATGTATCGTGGCAATAAGGTTGAAGAAGGTCCGGTTGAGCAGATCTTCGAAAATCCACAGCACGACTATACAAAGGCGCTTTTGGCAGCTGTTCCAAAGCTGGGGGAAATGACTGGTAAACCTTATCCCGAACCTATGCGTTTGCTTGGTCAGGATCACGCCAACTTTCCCCCGTTAAAAGGGACTGAAGAACCTCTTCTTGAAGTGAAGAACCTCGTTACACGTTTTCCACTTCAAGGGGGACTTTTCCGACGCACCGTGGCCAATGTACATGCGGTTGAGGATGTGTCCTTCACATTAATGAAAGGGCGCACTCTCTCGCTGGTCGGAGAATCAGGTTGTGGAAAATCAACTGTGGGCCGCTCAATTTTAAGGCTCGTATCTCCGATGTCTGGCGAAGTACTAATGAATGGCAAAGACGTTTTGACGTTTTCAGCACAAGAGATGCGTGCCGTGCGTAGTGATATGCAAATGGTGTTTCAGGACCCATTTGCATCACTTGATCCACAAATGTTGCTGGCTGATCAAGTTGCTGAACCCTTGAATAATTTCGGAACCCATAAAGGTGACGCGCTGAAAGAGCGCATCAATATGCTCTTTGATCGGGTAAAATTACCGTTGAGTTTTCAGCGTCGGTATCCCCATGAGTTGTCCGGCGGTCAGCGTCAGAGAGTAGCGATTGCGCGTGCATTGGCGCTTAATCCTAAGTTGATCATTGCGGATGAGGCCGTGAGCGCCTTAGATGTCTCTGTGCAAGCAGAAGTACTTAATCTAATGATGGAATTGCAGGCTGAACTTGGAATTTCCTTTCTCTTTATAAGTCATGATATGGCTGTTGTCGAACGCGTCAGTCACGATGTGGCGGTCATGTATTTGGGACGGATTGTTGAAATCGGACCACGGGAGGAGGTATTTCGAAATCCGCAACATCCATATACTCAGGCCCTTTTAAAAGCAGTGCCAATCGCGGATCCTCGCCAAAGAAAATCAGAAAAAGATCTGAATTTTAAACCGCTCCCGTCTCCCGTGCACGGATTGGATTATGTTCCGGAGCCGTCTGAATATTTAAAAATGTCAGACACCCATTTCGTTTTAGCAACTGAAAGCGGATATTAATATGGAGGCAAAGCGTCTTACACCCCTTGAAATAATGAAAAAACTTGTCTCTTTTCCGACGGTTAGTCGCGACAGTAATCTCAATCTTGTTGCTTGGGTAGAAAACTATCTTGGGTCCCACGGAATCGAAGCACATCTCAAATATGATGAAACTGGGGAAAAGGCAGCGCTCTTTGCCCACGCTGGTCCTTGGATTGAGGGTGGAATAGTTCTCTCTGGCCATACAGATGTAGTACCAGTTGATGGCCAGAAATGGGATAGCAATCCGTGGGATGTCATTGAAGCGGATGGAAAATATATAGGGCGTGGTGTTTGTGACATGAAAGGCTTCGACGCCTTGGCAATTTGGGCTTTGGTTGAGGCGCAGTATCGAAATGTCAAACGCCCTATTCAACTTGCATTGAGTTACGACGAAGAAGTAGGCTGTACGGGTGCCCCCCCGATGATCGACCGGATGCTAGAAGTATTACCAAAGGCAAGTGCCGTCATTGTTGGAGAGCCATCCACTTTGCAGCCTGTGACAGCCCATAAAGGGGGTAGCGGGTATTGCTTGCATGTAGTTGGCTTTGAGGTGCATTCTTCTTTGATGCATACCGGCGTTAATGCGATTATGTCAGCCGCAAAAATCATTGATTGGGCAAATGCAACGAATGCGGCCAATAGCAGTGCAGCACCAAGTGATATTGCCGCAATTTTTGATCCACCCTACACAACTGCGCATGTTGGAAAAATTAGTGGCGGGACAGCAGGAAATATCACTGCAAAAGATTGTTATTTTGGCGTGGATTTTCGGGTTTTGCCGGATGAGACGCCTGCCGAATGGTCCAAAAAATTAAAACTTAAAGTCGATACTGTTGAACAGGAAATGAAAGCTGTGAGACCTGAGGCGCGCATAGACATTAAACCGAGCTTTTTCGTGCCAGGACTTCGACCCGAAGCAGAAGGTGAAGCTGAAATGATCGTCCGCCAAATCACGGGTGACAATGGAACTCATGTTGTTTCTTACGGAACAGAGGCGGGACAGTTTCAGGAAAGAGGGTATTCGGCAGTAATTTGTGGTCCGGGTGATATTGCTCAGGCTCACCAACCCAATGAATTCATACAGATCTCTCAATTCATCGCGGGACGCGACTTTATGGTTTCCCTTTTGAGCCGCTTAGAAAGTTAAACACAGATATGGCAGTCAAAAATCGCTTTGCAGAGCTGCATGATGAGATTCGCGCTTGGCGGCAAGATTTTCATCAGTATCCTGAAATCATGTTTGAAACGCACCGCACCGCAGGTATCGTTAAAGACCGTCTGAAAGAATTTGGGGTTGACGAAGTGGTCTCTGGTATTGGTCGCACCGGTATTGTTGGCATTATCCATGGTACACAAAGAGCCTCGGGCCGCGTGATTGGATTGCGCGCAGATATGGATGCTTTGCCTATGCAAGAGGCGACTAACCTTCCATATGCCAGTAAAACGGACGGAGCTATGCACGCCTGCGGGCATGATGGGCATACGGCGATGTTATTGGGTGCTGCAAAATACCTCGCCGAAACGCGCCAGTTTGATGGAACAGTAGCGTTGATTTTCCAGCCTGCCGAAGAAGGGGGGGGTGGTGGAAAAGAAATGTGCGACGATGGCATGATGGAACGCTTTGGCATTCAAGAAGTCTATGCGATGCACAATTGGCCCGGACTGGCTGAGGGTCAGTTTTCAATTCGCTCTGGGGCTTTTTTCGCTGCAGCAGATCGCGTTTCGATAATTATAAAAGGGCAAGGTGGTCATGCCGCAAAACCACATAGTACTGTAGATCCAACAGTTATCGCGAGCCACGTGATCCTTGCCCTACAATCCATCGCAAGTCGAAATGTTGATCCAATGGAACATGTCGTTGTGTCGATTACTTCCTTTGAAACTTCCTCCAAAGCCTACAACGTAATCCCTGATGAGGTCGAACTTCGCGGTACGATACGTACAATGTTGCCTGAAGTGCGCATGCTTGCAGAGCAGCGGATCAAAGACATCGCGCGTCTAAACGCCGAAGCCTATGGTGCGGCTGCCGAGATTAACTACATGCGAGGCTACCCCGTTATGGTAAACAGCGAAATCCAGACGAATTATGCAACAGAGATCGCTGAAAATATTTCCGGAAGTTGTTTAGAAGCAGATGCTATCATGGGAAGTGAGGATTTTTCCTATATGCTCGAAGAGCGTCCAGGCGCCTATATCTTGCTTGGCAATGGTGAAGATAGTGAACAAGTGCATACAGTGCATTATGATTTCAACGATGAAATCATTCCAGCTGGATGCAGTTGGTTTTCAGAAATTGCTGAACAACGGATGCCTTTAGAGTGCTAAATACTATCTTTCGCAGCTGAAAAAACACTGTAGGAAAAACGTATCAGGAGGCGATATGGATCAGGCAAATGTCATCTGCATTAAATGGGGAACGCTTTTTGGACCGGAATATGTGAATAGGCTTTATTCCGGGGTGCGTCGTAATATTGAGGCCAAAGTCAATTTTTTTTGCATGACGGAAAATGCAGATGGGCTGCATCCTGATATCAAGGTTTTACCCTTGCCTGTAGAGCCCTTTGCGGATCCGATGAATGCAGCTCTTGCGGTGGCTAATAGACAAGGCGCCATGCGAAAAACATCACTTTTTCGCAGTGGGTTAATTCCAGATCTCGAGGGACCCTTATTGGGGTTTGATTTGGATGTTGTTATCACTGGCGATTTGACACCCATTTGGGATATGGCTCCGGGCAAAGTCGTGATGCGCCATGACTGGATTGAGTCGCGAAAGGGGCGTCCAACCGGGCATGGTTCTGTCTTTCGCTTTGACCCTGCCCACCATGGCTACCTCTACACTGATCTTGCAGAAAACCCTTATGCAGAGGTAGAAAAGGCCCGCGGGTCAGAGCAGCGATATACCTCCCATAAGGCGATGGATCGCGGCGACTTCGAATATATTCCAGGTGATTTGGTCGTGAGTTTTAAACATGGTTGTTTAGACTTTGTACCAATAAATTACTTGCGGTCACCTCGTTTGCCCAACAACGCACGCGTCGTTTGCTTTCATGGCCGTCCGAAGATGAACGAGGCAGTGACAGGATACCGAGGGTCGCTGTTGCGTTGGTCCAAACCCGCTGCATGGCTAAAAAAGCATTGGATTACTTTTGCGGAAAAGGATTTGGGCGAAAGTTTCGCTGGATAGGTGAAATTTGGCGCAGAAATTCTTTAAAAATAGTTTTACCTGAAGCGTTTGCGCTGTCGGCGCAAATGCGACGCGTAAAGAAGAGGTGCTAGCGCGTAATCATAGACTAAGTTACTCAGAAAATAAATTATAGGTAAACTCACTATTTTTGCCAACCATTGGTAACGTGGCAGATTCTGCCAAATAACCACAAAGGCAGGTATTCCAGAGATTACATTGCCTTCATGAAGCACATGTAGACGTTTGGCTGCATCCGATAGGCTCACGCCATAGCTGGCGGGATCGACGCAGTTTAGATCATCAAAGGCTATGGCAATCCCTCGCTCCTTAGCATAGCTACGGTAATGACAAATTTCCGCATTACAAATCGGGCAGGTTGCGTTGAAGAGTATCCTTAATTCCATCTCAGTGAAATAGCTTGCCGTAGCTTAAATTTAATGCGTCATTCTGACCCTGGGGCTGCACTTCTTCTTATCTTTTGAGCTTTGCCCATAGGTCGTATTCACCAGCCTCATCGACCGTGACAGATATAATATCGCCGATTGAAAGCGTTTCAAAGCCCTCATCAATAAAGAGATTGCCGTCAATTTCGGGAGCGTCGGCCCAAGTGCGGCAGGTTGCGCCGTCCTCGTCAATTTCATCGACAATGACCTCAAGATTTTGAGCAACTTTTCTAGCCAATTTGCGTTTGGAAATGGCCTGTGATTTAGCCATAAATCGGTCCCAACGATCTTGCTTAATCTCTTCTGGGACATGGTCAGGAAGATTATTTGAGCGCGCGCCAGCTACATTTTCATACTTGAAACATCCGACCCGATCCAATTGTGACTCATCAAGCCAGTCCAGAAGCATTTGAAATTCCACGTCCGTTTCGCCGGGGTACCCAACAATAAACGTTGAGCGGAGACTAATGTCAGGGCAGATGTCGCGCCAAGCAGAGATTTCATCCAGCGTTTTGGCCCCGGCGGCTGGACGGGCCATACGATTCAAAACGTCAGGATGAGCATGCTGAAACGGGATATCAAGATAGGGCAATATCAAACCGTCAGCCATCAACGGTATGAGTTCGCGCACATGGGGATAAGGGTAAACATAATGTAGCCGCACCCAAGCCCCAAAAGTACCAAGATCACGGGCTAAATCCGTGATATGAGCACGGTGGCCGTTATCCTCTTTATATTTAATGTCGACGCCATATGCAGAGGTATCTTGTGAAATTATCAGTAGCTCTTTAACGCCATTGCCGACAAGTTTTTCCGCTTCCCGCAGAACCGCATGTGCAGGTCGACTCTGTAGACGGCCACGCATGTCTGGTATGATGCAAAACTTACACTTATGGTTACAACCCTCTGAAATCTTCAGATAACTATAATGTCGGGGGGTAAGTTTTACGCCGGAAGTAGGCAGCAAGTCCATAAATGGGTCTGGGCTCGGCGGTACTGCAAGATGAACTGCATCCAAAACCCGTTCATATTGATGTGGTCCCGTCACTGCGAGCACTTTGGGATGTACTCCGGAGATATACTCTGGGTCTGCGCCAAGACATCCGGTGACAATCACACGACCATTGGCCTCAATTGCTTCACTGATCGCTTCCAGGCTTTCGGCCTTGGCCGAGTCCAGAAACCCGCAGGTGTTTACAATAACGGCATCCGCACCGGCATAATCCGGAGAAACACCATAACCTTCGGCGCGCAGTCGCGTGAGGATGTGTTCGCTGTCAACCAAAGCTTTTGGGCATCCCAAGGAAACCATGCCAATCGTTGGCTGACCGGGCCTTTTCGTTTCATAGACGCGCGCGAACGCAAGATCGGGGCGCAATTCTGCAGGATTCGTAACCATGCGTGGGATATAGCTGAGCATCACTGGCGGAGGAAGAGGGCATTGAGCCTTTGTCATCAGTTTACTATTTGGACACTTTAGAAAACGGTGTCCTCGTGGTATTACTCAAATTATTAATTATCCTAATCGTTGAATTTGGATAACATTTTTTTCTACTGCCTAACAAGAAATTAAATATGGCGCTGGTATCCTTTGAATAAAGCGTGGGTTGCGACATCCAAGTCACGGGCGGTAGCATCATCATGATGTTCCCGAATAAAAGGTGATCGTGGATAGCATATAAACGTGTGGAGGCAATAGATGGCCTTCCTTTGCGATTTCTCTTAATCAAAGAGCTGAATATCCTGGCTAAAATTCTTCTTCTTTTGAGGTGGAATAACGAATTAAACGTGCTTCTGTTGGATGCGGCCAATATTACCTTTATGCCAAGCGCGGTGTATTAAGCGTCATTTAAACTCGTCGCAGAAATCTGAAATAGGTGGATCAGGATGAGGCTAGTGACACCTCAGAAGCTCATTAAAACTGGATGTTTCATGAAGCCTTTGAAGCAATCAAATTCACAAATGGCTCATTCGCTATCACGGGGGTGCGGACAGAAAATTGCATGTGCTGTTCGACCTTAATGCGTTTACGCGTACCAAATCTCAAGGAAGCTGGCCTTTAAATTAAGACAACAGACTGTCTCTAAAAACAAACACGCAGCTGACGTAGGGCGAAATGGATTCAAAATCTTTTGTCCTGGAGTTCGCTGATACCTCAATCTCTGGAATGCCGCAGATTAATCATGCTGGGGACGTTCAGCTGTTCCTTACGTTTGATTTGAGGGGACTTTCTTTGTCCTAAAGAGGTGATTTTCGAAACAAATCATCACCAGATACGAACAGTGCACAATCATGAGCTGATATTTGGTCAATCACGCCTCTTGCCATTCAAATGCTTAATTTGTGGACGTAGACTTGAGACTGACGTCACAGAATATCGCTTGCAGGCTTGATAACGCATTGATATCGCGGCGAAGGTGTAAGGGAAATGGCTTTTTGAATTCCGTTATAGGGTAAGTGCCAAACTTTGAGGGGTTAGGTTAACGGCGATCAGGGTCGCTATACTATCCTTAATTCGCTTTAACGGTATTAATCTGGATAAAATCATACATTATGGCAATATTAAAACAGACAACCCCGGTTTATCAATTATGTGCCAGATACTCAATTGTTGCTAGGGTTTTGACGCATCACAAGTTTCTATTGAGTTTGCCGGATGGCTGAAGTCAGGGGGACTTGGACCATTAACATTGAGGGTAGTCAGCTTTACTATTATTTTAAATTTAAGTCGCGTGCGGCGCGCTATGACAACGTTCTGGATATTCGTGTGCGTCTATGGGGATTAGGGCGCAGTATTCAAATCCTACAAGATCTTTAGGCCGCAGTGCGAGAGAATTTGAGAAAAGATCTTAAAGCCGTACAAAGACGATCAAGCCAAAGATCAAAGATGAGGTAAAAAAAGACTTAAAAAGTCAAAGAAGTGGCGGCATAAAAGCTTGGTCTGACGTTGGTCTAAAATAAATCTGTCGAAAGCACTTTAAATTTCCTCAGAAATTAGCGCACTTTGGGACTGCTGTAGAACTATGTGAAAAAATAGTTAGCGCCGAATTCTACAAAGCTACGTCTAGCAAACGCGTAGCGCGCCTAGCGTTACGTGTTTACCGTCGTCTGTCCCGACGTGTATTCATGGGCTGAAATGCGACCCCAACATGCGCTTCGCAGTAAGGTTTACCTGTCTGTGTTGGCAATCCACAAAACCAGAAATCTGGTGTTGCGGGATCCCCTACAGGCCATTTGCAGGTACGCTCTGTCAATTCCAATAGAGTTATTTTCTTGGCTTTTTTTTCAACTTCTGACACACGAGCTAGGGCTTCTGGACTAATTTCGTTTGCCGATGGTTGCGGGGGTAGAGGTTGGCCTGCTGGAATGATCTGACGCCTTGCAGGTGACGGTGGCGTGGGTTTTGATTCTGGGTTTTTTCCAAAAGTCTCAGTTTTTTTGGCGGCGGCTTTTTCAGTCTTTTTTTCGGTCTTTAGACTGGCTTCTGATTTTATGGTTGATGTCGCTCGATTGGACAGGCCAAGGCGATGTACTTTGCCGATCACGGCATTACGGGTCACACCGCCCAGTTCTTTTGCTATCTGGCTTGCTGATTGACCATCGCCCCAGAGCTTTTTCAAAAGCTCAACCCGTTCATCCGTCCAAGACATTTACTACCCTCAAAAGAAAACGCCCCATTTAGGAGCGCCTGTGCCAATTATCCTCGAAATTTCATTTTACCGATAGATGTCGGACTTACAAGGCTACAAGTGAAAAGAAATCTAGAAACGCTTACAACACTGAAACTATTAACGGGTAAATTGGGCATGTCTTTTAATCTTCCGCAGGTATGATTTGCTGCACAATGCCTGCAAAGAGCAAGTAAATCGTGCTGATGAGCAATCCCCAATGTGCCCAGCTTTGGGGATGAAAATCCACCCAAGCTGCCCAGCCAGCAAAAAATACCCATGCCAGCGCCATGGGAAGTGATATCCACCGCCAACGGGCGGTGCGTACTGGATGAATGAATTTGAGCGGTAAGAACATGGCCAAGGAAATGAAACTCACGAGCGCTAAAATCACCCAGAAATTTGGCGACAGTGCAAAGAGCACGATTACAACCATGTTCCAGCATCCCGGAAAGCCGCTAAAGCTATTATCTTTCGTTTTCATATTGCCATCGCAAAAATAAACCGCTGAGGCGAATGTGATGATGATAATCGCAACCCAGCCCGTCCAACCTGGTAAAAGGCCCGATTTAAAAAGCGCGAAAGCTGGAATAAAAACATAGGTTAGGTAATCGATGATCAAGTCAAGAAGCACTCCGTCAAAACGTGGCGCATTTTGCTTTACGTCATAGTGTCGCGCCAATGGGCCATCTATCCCGTCGACGGCAAACGCAACAATCAACCACAAAAGCATCAGGCTCCATTTTGCCTCTGCTGCTGCCAGCATAGCCAACATCGCAAATACAGCCCCAGTGGCTGTAAAGAGATGAACAAAGAGTGCTTTGGCCTGCCGTGACATAGCCGTGTCTTGACGGAATTATGCCTGAAATGCAATCTGCTATTGTGCTTTGGGGTGGGTGTCACGGTAAACTTCCATAAGTCTCAAAGTGTCCACTGCAGTATAAGCTTGCGTTGTGGAAAGATTGCTGTGACCCAAAAGCTCCTGAATACTGCGCAAATCGCCCCCAGCATTTAAAAGGTGCGTTGCAAAAGAATGCCGAAATGCATGGGGGGTAACGCTTGAGGGCAAACCCAAATGATGGCGTATCTTTTCCACCAGCTTTTGAATTTGGCGAGGTTTTAAAGACCCGCCGCGGACTCCTCGAAAAAGGGGCTCATCCGCGCTCAATTCAAAAGGGCAAAGGCGCATGTAGTCGTTGACACTCTGGCCTACGATAGTGAGAACTGGGACAAAGCGTTCTTTGCCTCCTTTGCCCAAAATTCGTATTGACGTGTCGAGGGGCGCGTCTTTGCCGCGTAAAGAAAGGGCTTCGGAAATACGCAAACCGCACCCATAAAGAAGAGTCATCACTGCAAAATCCCGCGCAGCTACCCAAGGTAAGCGCGATTGCACTTGTACGGTATCTAGTATTTTTTTTGCAGCGTCTTCGCTGACTGGGCGGGGCAACCGCTCCTGAAATTTGGGCGATTTGATAGACAATACTGGTGTCGCATCAAAGCTTTCCCGTTGCGAATACCACCGATAAAAACTTTTCACGGCAGAGAGTTTTCGTGCCAATGATCTTGGGCTGATCTTTTCACGCCGTAAATATGCCATCCACGCGCGCATATCTGACAATGCTACGGCGCAGAGAGTTGATTTTCCCAAACCGTCACCGCGATGTCGCGTGAGAAAAGAAAAAAAATCTAAAAGATCCTGCTGGTAGGCTTTGATCGTATTGTCAGAGTTGCTCTGAACTCCGCCTTTTATCGCCAACCAATCGTTTAAGATATTCAGAGCGCTAGGAGAGATCATCTTCATGCAAGCCAGCGCCGCATAATGCGTTCAAACACTCCGGCAAAAAAAGCCAGTAAATCCGTCCCCTGTTGCGGAGAAAACTGATGCAGATCTTCTGCCCCAAAAACGAGCATTCCAGGTAATTGGCCTGCGCCAAACTCAAGGCGCATCAGCGCTTCTGATTTTATGTTGTTCAGATCGCTTTCATATATCCTGTCTGTTTTATTTGAAATTTCTCGGAGGATCACATCACGGACGGGGGTATTTCGCCCAAGGGTCAGATATGTGTCAACGAACCCTGGTGGTACCAGTTTGACGATGTTTTGCTCAGAAAAAGTTGTCTCAAAGTCGCCCATATCATTGCGGGTTTCAAGAAAAAGAGCGATATGCTCCACGCGCAGGATCTCCCGAACATCTTCACCCAGATTGCTCAGAAAGTTTGTAAAATCCAAAGGATCCATCATACGCAAAATCGCCCGATGTATCTGGTTAGTGCCGGCAAGGTTTTCATAGGCGGTGGCGATTACTGTGCGGTGCGTGTCCTCAAAGCGGCCAAGACGCTGTTCAAGACGCTCCATCGCCAGCCCTCGGATATCCACGATATTGCCACCCATGGCCTCTTCCTTTGCATCCACAAGCGCGCGCATCACCTCCTTGTCATCTAAAATGGCGTTTGGACTTGCCAATATCTTATTCCGAAGTTCAATGTCTAAATCACTCTTGCTGTACATCTTACCCTATCCCAGAGAATACGTGAACCGTATCACAGCTTAGAGGATTTTTTGACCCGTTTTTTCAATATCTGCAAGAAAGGCGGCGAGACCTTTATCCGTAAGAGGATGATTGGCCAAACTACGGATTACGGCGGGGGGGGCTGTCATCACATCAGCACCAATGCGGGCGCAGTCAAGAACATGATTCACAGTCCGAATAGAGGCAGCAAGGATTTCTGTTTGAAACCCGTAGTTGTCGAAAATTATGCGAATATCTTCTATCAATGCCATTCCATCAAGGTTGATGTCATCAAGACGGCCGACAAATGGGGAAATAAAGCTCGCTCCGGCTTTGGCGGCCAAAAGTGCCTGATTGGCCGAAAAGCATAGGGTTACATTTACCATAAAACCAGCGTCTCGCAAGCTTTTGCAGGCTTTCAATCCATCCCATGTCAGCGGTACTTTGACAGCTATGTTATCTGCGATTTCACCTAGTTTGCGGCCCTCAGCTATCATTGCCTCTGCTTCAGTTGCAGTGACTTCGGCGCTCACTGGACCAGAAACGATGGAACAAATCTCGCGTGTCACACTAATAATATCGCGCCCAGATTTCACAATAAGTGAGGGATTTGTGGTCACACCATCTACCATGCCGAGCGCATTTAGCTCAGCAATTTGCTCAACTTCAGCGGTGTCTACGAAAAATTTCATCTCTTTGATCCTCTGATGGAATAATTTAAACTAGTTAGCGATGTACTCCAAGACGCGTGCTTGGAAAACCCGAAAAATCCGGAAGCGACTGCTTAAATTGAAAGAATATTTTGATCAGGGTGATTTGGTTTCGGTGCTAACTGCGCAGCCGATCGATCGGTTCTTGGATTACAAAGCGCCTGAAGGTGGATGTTTCAATGCTGCATTCGTTGAGGTTCCCTTGGGTCCTAGAAAAGTAATCGGCGTCGTTTGGGGCGAAGGTCGTGGCGATTTCGACAATAACAAAATCCGCTCCGTGCGACGGGTATTGGATGTGCCCCCACTCAGAGAAGAGTTGAAAACCTTTCTGGAAAAAGCAGCAGATTACACATTAACACCACTTGCTTCGATGTTGCGCCTAGCAACGCGTGCTCCGGGGCTTGGTGATCCGCCCTCGATGCGTGTGGTCTATCAATTGTCACAGAATCCCTCGGGCAAACTCACTGACGCGCGACGTTGCGTTTTAGAGGTGATCAAAAATTATGGCGGTGTGCCATTCACTCTCGGGGAGTTGGCTGAGCTTGCCGGTGTATCGTCATCTGTTGTGAAAGGCTTGGCAAAAATGGGCGTTTTGGTTGAAATTCAAGCACCCAAAGATATGCCATTTACGTGGTTGGATCCTTCGCAGGCTGGCAAAACGTTGACAGATGCACAGTCACGAGCGCGTGAACTTTTGATGGTTCAGATGGAAAGCCCAGCGTTCAACACCACGTTGCTGCGTGGCGTAACGGGATCAGGAAAAACGGAAGTCTATCTGGAAGCGGTGGCACATTGTATAGCTTCAGGACAACAAGCTTTGGTTTTATTACCAGAAATTGCACTGACATCCGAATTTATAGTGCGAGTTGAAGAACGCTTTGGTGCTCGACCAGCAGAGTGGCATTCAGGCGTTACAATGACAGAACGACGACGTACGTGGAAAATGGCGGCCCAAGGTGGCTTGCAGTTGGTTGTAGGTGCGCGTTCTGCACTATTCCTGCCATTTCGCGCATTAGGTTTAATCGTTGTGGATGAAGAACACGACAGTTCCTACAAACAGGAAGACGGCGTTTTATATAATGCCCGTGATATGGCAGTGCTACGCGCCTCCATCGCGGGAGCTAAGACTGTCCTGTCCTCTGCAACGCCAAGTCTTGAAAGTTGGACCAATGCGCAGATGGGCAAATACGCCAAAATTGAATTAACAGAAAGGGTCGGTCTTGCCCAAATGCCGCAGCTCAAGGCTATTGATATGCGGGTTCAGGAATTGCCTGCAAACCGGTGGGTTTCTCCCGTCTTGCAGGATGAAATCGCAACGCGCATCTCAAAAGGTGAACAATCACTTCTGTTTCTGAACCGACGCGGCTACGCCCCTATTAAGCTCTGTAGGGCCTGTGGTGAACAGCTTGGCTGTCAAAGCTGCGATGCGCGCCTTGTAGAACATCGTTTTCAAAAACGTCTCATTTGTCACCAATGCGGAGAAACCTCACAGATCCCAGAAGTTTGTCCGGCATGTGGGAAAGAAAACAGCCTTGCGGTGGTAGGTCCGGGCGTAGAAAGGCTTTCTGAAGAAGCATCCTTGGCCTTTCCTGGGGCACGCGTTGTAACGCTTTCCTCTGATGTGTTTGGCTCTGCACGTGCAATGAAACAACAGATTGAAACTATTGCCATGGGCGGCGCGGATATAATCGTGGGCACACAATTGGTGGCGAAAGGTCATAATTTTCCAAACCTCACACTTGTTGGGGTAATTGATACAGATATTGGCTTGCAGGGTTCTGATTTGAGAGCCGCCGAACGTGCCTTTCAACTTGTCCGTCAGGTGGCTGGTAGGGCAGGGCGTGCGGAAAAACCAGGCCTCGCCCTCATTCAGACCCATCAGCCAGAACATCCGGTGATAAAGGCTATCCTTTCTGGAGACGATAATCGATTTTGGACCGCAGAAGCAGGTGCGCGTCAGCTCGTGGGTGCGCCTCCATTTGGGCGTCTTGCGGGAGTTTTGATTAGTGCTCCACAGGCAGAAGATGCCTTCAGCGTAGGAAATGAGCTTGCCCGAAACGGTACGCCATTGCTGCAGATTGGAGCGAAAATTTACGGTCCCGCTGTTGCTCCGATTGCTCGGATTCGTGGGCGCCATCGGGTACGCATGTTGATCAAGGCTGAAAAAACAGCCCCGCTGCAAAAGGCCATTCGGCAATGGTTGCGCCCTCTCAAGCTTGCAAATGATGTGCGATTGTCAATCGATATTGATCCCCAAAGCTTTCTTTGATTGGACGTGATGCGGGTTGGGACCCAAGCGTGAATTTTGCTCTCGCCAAAACCGTTCAGAGGCGATAAGGCACCTCCATGAAAAAATCTGTGACGCTTACAGACGCAAATAAATTTCCCATTTGGCGGCAGCCCATCGCATTGTTATTCATTATGACCGCTGCAATGCCATTGTCTTTCTCGGTTTGGTCTGCCTTGCTCAACAACTTCACCATAGAAGTTATTGGTTTTGATGGCGCCGACATTGGCTGGCTGCATGGTATCCGCGAAATTCCTGGATTTTTGGCGGTTGGCGTAATAGCGATTATTATTTTCATGCATGAACAGACCCTCGCGCTCGTATCGCTACTGATGCTAGGCGCAGCAACCACCGTCACAGCCTGCTTTCCGCATATGGCGGGCATCCTTACAATCACGATGCTCAGCTCGATTGGGTTTCATTATTATGAGACGATCAATCAGTCCCTTCAGCTTCAGTGGCTGAAAAAAGAAGAAGCGCCACGCAAGCTTGGCCTTTTGATTGGCGCCGGCTCCGGTGCAGCATTAATTGCTTATGTGCTTCTCGTTTTGAGTTGGAAGTCTTTCAACCTCTCTTATAATCTGGTTTATTTGATCGCAGGTGCGGCGACTGTTTTGATAACTCTCTATTGCGTCTTTGCGTTTCCACGGTTTGTGACCCCTCATTCTCAAATCAAAAAGATGATCTTGCGCAAACGGTATTGGCTATATTACGCGCTTCAATTTATGGCTGGTGCGCGACGGCAAATTTTTGTCGTATTCGCCGGTTTTATGATGGTTGAACATTTTGGGATGCGTGTGGATCAGATAACTTATCTTTATTTAATCAATTTGGTGATAAATATGGTCGCTGCTCCGCTCATGGGCCGTGCAGTTGGTCGATTTGGAGAGCGCAACGCGCTTTTGTTTGAATACCTCGGTCTTGTACTAGTTTTTCTAGCCTATGGCGGAATTTATTTTTTTGATTGGGGTATGGTTCTGGCGGCCGCTCTTTACGTTTTGGACCACATTTTTTTCTCACTTGCCCTCGCGATGAAGACATATTTTCAGAAGATTGCAGACCCAGAAGATATCGCCCCGACGGCGGCTGTTGCTTTTACAATTAACCATATTTCAGCAGTATTTTTGCCAATTCTACTTGGGTACGTGTGGCTCTATTCGCCAGCCTTTGTGTTTTTTTCCGCGGCAGGCTTTTCTGCAGTGTCTTTTGGCTTGGCATTACTTATTCCCCGCAATCCTAAAAAGGGGTTAGAAACTGTGTTCTCGCGCTTGAACCCGCGTTGGAAAACAGCGACATGAGCCGAGTCCAGGGACGTTTCTTACAAGGCTCTACAATGGGTCATGTTTTACGGATGACTCTTTCCGGTACTGCAGGGATCTCGTTTTTGTTCATCGTAGATGCCGCGAACCTTTTTTGGATTTCCTCGCTGGGCGAAACGCGGCTAGTTGCAGCGATGGGGTTTGCCTTCGCGCTGCAGTATTTTTCAATTTCGTTCGGTATTGGATTAATGATTGCAACAACGGCGTTGGTGTCGCGGGCCATTGGGCAAGGTCGTCGTGGTGAAGCGCGTGAAATTGCAGCTTCAAGCCTAGTGATTTCTGCGCTCTTACAATCATTTGTGGCCTTTGTGATGGTCGTCTATCGGCATGAGCTAGTGGCTATGGTGGGAGCTGAGGGGGAAACGGCCGCGCTAACGTCTCGTTATCTCTTGATGACCTTGCCGTCCTTACCCATAATGGCCGTTGGTATGATCGGCGGCGCAACACTGCGCGCTGAGGGGGATGCGTTTCGTGCAATGCTTACCACTATGGGGCCGGGGGCACTTGCACTTATTTTTGACCCTATTCTAATTTTTATATTAGATTTGGGACTGGATGGCGCAGCATTGGCATTCTGGTTGTCCCGCATAGCGATGGCGGTGATAGCCATGAGCTTTGTAATTAAAACGCATAATCTTTTGGCAAGACCAAGCATAAGGCATGTCAAAAAGACCGTCCGTCCATTTGCAAAAATTGCAGGTCCAACCATTTTAACGCAGCTCGCAACGCCCTTTGGAAGTTTCCTGCTCACTACCGTGATTGCAGGTTTCGGTGATAGCGCGGTTGCCGCTTGGGCGGTGATCAATCGTTTGACGGTCTTGGCCTTTGGTGGGATATTTTCCCTCTCAGGCGCAGTTGGTGGCATTTTCGGGCAGAATTTCGGAGCGGGCAAAATTGACCGTCTTTATATGATATATCGGGATGGCCTCATCTTTTGCTTAGTTTACCCCGTGCTCATCTGGGGTCTTTTGGTAGGATTGAATGACATTATTGTAGACCTTTTCGGGGTCGATAAAGACGCCGAAAAAATTCTTTGGGCTTTTACCCATATTGGAGCAGCCGCATTTACCCTCACGGGCATGTCTTTCGTAGCGATGGCGGCCTTTAATAATTTAGGTAGTCCAATATATTCCTCTATGATCAATTGGGTGCGCGAAGGCGTTGCTAGTCTTCCTCTGGCCCTTTGGTTTGCAGCACTTTATGGAGCATCAGGTGTTATCTACGCGCAGGCGACTGTCGCCGTATTCATTGGTTTACCCACCACGCTCTGGGGCCTAAGATTTGTAATGAAAGTAGTACCGCCTAACATACCTTGCGACCCTTCAAAAGCGGAAAAATCTTGAATATATTTGGTAATAAAAGGACGCTTCATGCCCACATACACCGGTTTTACAACCTTACGCGAGAGTACTTCAGCAGAAGCGCTTGGCGAAGCAATGGAGCATTTGAGCCCTGAACCCACTGGCGTTGGGGTTTTTGAAATGGAGGACGGCTCTGGTCGTTGGGAAGTCGGTGGATATTTTACTGAGTGCCCTGATGAAGTTGCATTGGCGCTCCTTTCTGCCGCCTTTGATGCCAGTCCTTTTGTTATTTCAGAACTTCCAGAAACGGATTGGGTTGCCAAGGTGCGTCGTGATTTAAAACCTGTCGTTGCAGGACGTTTCTTCATTTATGGTAACCATGATAAGGACAAAGTGCCCAAAGACTGCATTGCCGTTTTGATTGAAGCGGCCATGGCATTTGGGACAGGGCATCATGGGACAACTCTGGGATGTCTGAAGGCCCTAGACCAATTAGCTGAAGATGGTTTTATTGGCAAAAATGTTGCCGACATTGGCTGTGGGACGGCTGTGTTGGCCATAGCGTCAGCCTCAATTTGGCCGAACCCCGTTCTTGCCAGTGACATAGATCCCATTGCCGTTGAAGTGGCTGAAGTAAACGTCAGGGCAAATTCTTTAAAGGGCAAGGTCACCTGTGTAGAAGCAGCAGGCTTCAACAATGAGATGTTATTAAAAGCGGCGCCATTTGACCTTGTTTTTGGAAATATCTTGAAACCGCCGCTCATTGCGCTGGCGCCTTCTATGGCAGCGAACATCAGCCGAGGGGGATATGCGATCTTATCGGGTATCCTCCGCGAACAAGCTGAAGAGGTTATTGACTGCTATGCTGAAATTGGGCTGAGTCTCTTACGGCGGGATGAAATTGCTGAATGGAGTATTTTAACTTTGATCAAATCCTAAGTCGTTCTTTAAAGTCGGCAATTTCTGCGTGAGATAAAAAAAGACGGCCGCATGACTGGATCGAAGCGGCCGGTTGGAAAATCGAGATTTTGATAGACCGTTTTAACCTTTTCAAGTTGCGATGGACCGAATCTGGCCAGTGCGTAGGCAAATATAATTAAATGCACGATCAGATAGCCGTGACAGCGTTTTTCGTGTGATGCGTGAATTTCATAAAACAGCGTAAGCAGATGCAAAATTCGCAAAAAATTATTTGGTCTTGTTGTCGTCAACATTTGAGAAAGTACAGCAGCCATTTCAGTTGTCCTGATCTGGAATTGCTTCTGCCCCTACGCCCATTACCGACAAATGGTATTTAAAATGTTGTTTCTGAATTACCACCATAAATTGAGCTCATCGCTGTCATATCGTTTTAATTTACGTAAACATCTAATAAATCGCAATAATGTCGACTTTATGCAGTGAAATTTGGCCTTTATCTTTTGCGCATTAAAATCGACTGTTTTAACGAAAAGTTTGGGTTTGAGTGATTTTCCGGTGGATGTATTTGTCCAATAATTTATTCGAGTTACGTGACTTCGTTGCAGGCATCTCGTCAATGTGTTATGAGACTTTGGTTCCGCCACAACGACTTGGTTGTGTTGCACTAGTTGTTGAAATTTCACGATAGCTTATGGATTAGGAAGTCTGGTGCTGGAGACCCTGTGAAGCGCAAAAGATCTTTCAAGGTTGTTTCGGCGTGCGCATTTTCAAATGCTTTTGCATACAGCCCGTCGGTCACAAGCAGACTGTCCCATCCTATATTCTTTGCGCCTTCAATATCATGTTCAAGGCTATCGCCTACCATTAAGATACGCTTTGTATCCAAGAGCTCCTGCATCGCCTCAAAAACCTTAGCGTGAGGTTTCCCATAAAACACTACCTCTCCGCCCAGTGCCTCGTAGGTTGCTGCAATTGCACCAGGGGAAGTGACGAGCCCCTCTTTTCGTGGGCTGGACAGGTCGGGATTTGAACAGTAGACCAAAAGGCTTCTGTTTTGTGCTTTTTGCCAGAGATGATGGTACTGTATCTCATGATGACCGTCAGGTACACCCATAAGCAGAATGGCTTCGGCTCTTTCAAATGTAACAAGCTTAGTGTTCAAACCTTGCGACCATTGAGCCGCATCGCCTGTTGCGCGCTCAATCGGATAAAAACGTTTTTGTGTAATGCGTCCACTTTTCATGTCCTGCCAAAGTGCTTCTCCGCTGGTCAGTACAGTCTTAAAAAGGTTTTGTTTGAACCCCATTGCGGCGATACGGGCAATATTTGGAGCTGATCGTTTTCCCGAATTGGATAAAACGGCCAATGTTTTTGCCTGTTCGGCAAGTGTTTCAATGATATCAATTGCGCTGGCTGAGGCCGATGTCCCGTTGTGCAAAACGCCCCATTGGTCAAACACGATTGCGTCATAATCGGTTGCTATTTCTTTCAAACTATTGATCAGCGGCGTCTTGCGCAAATGCTCCTCCCTGCAAGGCTCAGCGACCTTCAATCATCTATGTTTATGAGACGGTCAGTGACTCCCGCGAGGCTTGCACGGTCTGAATTTTTAAAAATGATGGTACTTCTATTTCGCAATTTGGCATTTTTCTAAAATCAGATCAAACGCTTTATTTTTATGATTGTTAAAACCTCTTGAGCGGTTGATAAACTGCGGCTGCATTGGTGATTGTCTTTTCGCATTGGCTTTTGTTCACGTTTCGTGCTATGCTAAATAAAATAATAAAATAGGGCAGAAAACATGCGGATTTTGGGAATTGATCCCGGTTTGCGCAACATGGGATGGGGCGTTATTGACGTAAATGGTTCCCGAACGCATCATGTAGCAAATGGGATTTGTCATTCTAAAGGCACCGATTTGGCGCAGCGTCTTTTATCTCTCTACGGCCACCTGTCTGCTGTGGTTGCAAACTGGCAGCCCAATGTGGCAGCAGTTGAACAAACCTTTGTAAATAAAGACGCTGTGGCAACCCTTAAACTGGGTCAGGCGCGTGCAATCGCCTTATTAGTTCCGGCGCAAGCTGGGCTAGAGGTCGCGGAATACGCGCCCAATAAGGTCAAAAAAACCATCGTTGGTGTCGGTCATGCGGATAAGGCGCAAGTTGACCATATGGTGCGTCTTCAGCTTTCAGGCGTTAAAATAAAGGGCGTAGATGCCGCAGATGCGCTGGCGATTGCGCTTTGTCACGCGCATCATGTGGGGACGAGGTCACGATTGGAGGCAGTGCTTCAAAGGGCTGTGATATGATTGGCAGGCTGTCAGGGCGGATTGAGTATCGGGCAGAGGATCACATCCTTTTGGACGTGCATGGCGTAGGATATCTGATTTATTGCTCTGAACGCACCTTGATGGCGCTTCCACGGAATTGCGAGCCGGTTTCACTTTATACCGAGTTGGTCGTACGCGAAGATCTATTACAGCTTTTCGGGTTTCTTTCCCTCGTGGAAAAAGAATGGCACCGGCTTTTGATGTCTGTGCAGGGCATTGGCGCAAGAGCGTCAATGGCTATTTTAGGCGCTCTTGGGCCGGAGGGTGTTGGGCGTGCGATTGCGCTTGGAGACTGGAATTCCGTGAAAGCAACCAAAGGTATTGGACCAAAAACAGCTCAGCGAGTGGTAAATGAATTGAAAGACAAGGCACCCAGCATAATGGCCATGACATCGGCGCTGACGCAGCCTTCTTCAGAGATGCAGGATATTATCGAAGTGGTTGATGTGCCTAATGCAAAAGCGCGAACAAAAGAGCCAGCAGCTCAGCATTCGCAGGCCGATGCGATGTCCGCCTTGGCAAATCTTGGCTATCCCCCATCTGAGGCGGCAGCGGCTGTTGCGCAAGCGATGGAAGAGGATGCCTGCGCTGATACGGCGTCATTAATTCATACGGCGTTGAAATTACTGGCTCCGAAAGGATAAGGGATGAGCGAACCAGATCCTCTTTTGCGTCCTGAAACAATGGCTGAAGACGCGGATAGGGCCCTTAGGCCACAGATTTTGGACGAATTCGTAGGTCAGGCTGAGGCGCGCTCTAACCTCAAAGTGTTTATTCAGTCGGCCCGCCAAAGAGATGAGGCGATGGATCACACGCTGTTTTATGGTCCGCCCGGACTTGGCAAAACGACATTGGCGCAGATCGTCAGCCGCGAATTGGGGGTAAATTTTAGAATGACCTCAGGACCTGTCCTTGCTAAAGCCGGTGATCTTGCAGCCATTTTGACTAATCTTGAGGCGCGGGATGTTCTCTTTATTGATGAAATTCACCGTTTAAATCCGGTTGTTGAGGAGGTTCTTTATCCTGCTTTGGAGGACTTTGAGCTTGATCTTGTGATCGGTGAGGGTCCGGCCGCACGCACCGTGCGCATAGAATTGCAACCCTTTACATTGGTTGGGGCGACGACGCGCCTTGGGCTTTTGACTACGCCCTTGCGGGATCGGTTTGGTATTCCAACACGTTTGCAATTTTATACAGAGGATGAGCTATATCAAATCGTAGAACGCAATGCGCGTAAACTTGGAGCGCCGGCTGATGAAGGAGGCGCACGTGAGATCGCGCGCCGCGCACGCGGGACACCGCGAATCGCGGGGCGGTTGTTGCGCAGAGTTGTGGATTTTGCTGTGGTTGAAGGAGATGGCCGTGTGACCTGCGCGCTTGCAGATCATGCACTTACCCGTCTTGGTGTAGATGATCTTGGCCTCGATAGTGCAGATCGCCGTTATCTGCGCCTTATCGCAGACCACTATGCGGGCGGCCCAGTGGGTCTAGAGACCATGAGCGCGGCACTCTCGGAGAGCCGCGATGGACTCGAAGATGTAATAGAACCTTACCTTTTACAGCAGGGATTGGTACAGCGTACGCCAAGGGGTCGAATGCTTGCTCAGCGTGGGTGGGCACATCTGGGATTAACAGCGCCAAAGGTACAAAGTAAGCTTTTTGAATAAAAAGGCCGGCAAAAATCGCGCCGCCCGGTCTGATCCAGTACATCCGGATCTGGGGAAACAGCATTGCCGGAGGCATGTTCCATTCCGGGCGGGCATTTAGGTAAACGGCTGATTTTCTCAATATTTAGGGTAATTAACGAAACAGTTTGGTCTATGCAAAGCTTTTTACTTCTATTCAGGTAAGCGCTAATTGCGGACTAAACTTGCGATAAGTTAATGGTGATTAATTAGTAGGCTTTCGTCAGGCGCTGAGTCTTGATAAGGCAGTAAATGAAATCGAACTAGGCGATTTAAAGCACATGTTGCAAGCAGACGATATCAAGGAATATTTCACGCGTCAGGATGGTCAATTTGCGTTTGCCAGATGGGGCAGACCCATCGCGCCTGTTGCTTTTGGGATTGAGGACCAGAGCCTCAGCGTTTTGAAAAGCGCGATTGAAGCAGTTGCGCGCCTAGCTGGGCATGAGATGTCCGAAACAGATCCTGAACTTGGAAGCAACATGATGTTTTTTTTCTTTCAGGACTGGAAAGAATTGCGTGACATACCCAATTTGGAGCGTCTAGTACCGGATTTGGATCCCTTAACACGCAAGCTGGAGGCGCAAAAGGCCAATCAATATAGATTATTTCGTTTTGATGAGAAGGGTGGGATTAAAGCCTGTTTTGTATTTTTGCGCATGGATGAACATCTTAGTGCGGTGTCTGCGAAAACTCTGTGTCTTTCGCAGGTTCTGCAGTCCATTCTGCTGTGGTCTGATCAGGCCTTTCAATCTCAATCCCCATTGGCCGTGGTTGAGGGGGGGCAGACAATTTTACGGCCCGAAATTGCAGAACTAATCCGCGCATCCTACACAGTGACTTTGCCGGCTCATTCCGATAATCCTTCATTTGCTTTGCGGTTATTTGCACGCATTCAATGCCAGGCACGTGTGTCGTGATACAAGTATTTTGATATGACTCACCGCTTTTCTTTGAGGGTCTATTATGAGGACACCGATTTTGGTGGGCTTGTGTATTATGCCAATTACCTGAAATTTATCGAACGCGCGCGGAGTGAATGGGTACGTAGCCTCGGGATTGACCAGAAAACATTGAAATCCGAGCATGGCGTTGTCTTTGCAGTACGCCATCTCGAGGCAGACTACATTGTCCCAGCCCAGTTTGATGATCTCCTCGAGGTTAGGACGCAGGTGGAAAGAATCACGGCGGCGCGGCTCATTTTGTCTCAGGAAGTGTGTCTCTGTGAAGAACTCTTGTTGCGGGCGCGTGTGACGCTTGTTGCCATGGATGTGCGCGGCAAACCAAAACGGTTGCCGGCGGAAATTCGCCTTTTGCAGCCTTAATATGCTGCAGGAGGGAACGAGTGAGGTTATATTTATCTCCGTGCTTGGTTTCATTGTAAAACTGGGCTAATCGTGAGCTACTGTGGGTCTAAAGAGCACCGAAGCGAAGGGCAGAGAATGGAAGCAGAAGCACTGGCAGTTGTAAGCGAGTTCGATTTTTCTTTTTGGTCGTTGTTTGCGCGTGCAACGCTCACGGTGAAGTTGGTAATCATTATCTTAATCGTATGCTCTTTTTGGGCTTGGTCAATAATTGTCCAACGCAGCGTTGTGTATAAAAAGGCGAAATGGGAAGCTAATCGATTTGACCGCGCTTTTTGGTCTGGTCAGCCCTTGGATGAACTTTATGAAAAAATCGGCGCCGAACCCAAAGGCAGGTCAGAGCGCATCTTCACCGCGGGTATGATGGAATGGGATCGTAGTCATCGTTCGGACGGACGTTTGATCGCAGGCGTGCAATCGCGCATTGAGCGTTCTATGAATGTTGCTGTAATCCGTGAGGCGGAATCGCTGCAGTCAGGATTGTCAGTTCTAGCAACTGTAGGGTCCACCGCGCCCTTTATTGGTCTTTTTGGGACGGTTTGGGGTATTATGAATGCCTTTATCGAAATCGCCGCTCAACAAAACACCAACCTTGCAGTCGTTGCGCCGGGCATTGCAGAAGCGCTTCTGGCGACAGGGCTGGGCCTTTTGGCGGCTATTCCTGCCGTTGTCTTTTACAACAAGCTGAGCAGTGATAGCGAACGGATTATTGCCCGCTATGAAAGCTTTGCTGATGAATTTGCAACGATACTCAGCAGGCAATTGGACGATTAAAATGGGCGGCAATCTGACATCAAGCAGTGGAATACGCCAGCGAGGACAACGCCGCCGCAGTCGACCTATGGCTGAAATTAATGTGACGCCTTTTGTTGATGTAATGCTCGTTTTATTAATCGTATTTATGGTTTCGGCACCTATGCTAACGGTTGGGGTTCCGATTGAACTGCCAAAAACCACGGCAAATGCGTTACCCACAGAACGTGAAGAGCCGCTTTCCATCACTATGACGGCAACGGGTCAGATTTTTATCCAGAAAACAGAAGCACCGGTAGAAGAGCTTATTACAACACTCACTGCAATTGCGCAGGAACGCAGTGGTGATCGGATTTTTCTTAGGGCGGATGGAACAATCCCATATGAGGGCGTTGTACAGGTTATGGGACTTTTGAATGCAGGTGGATTTAAAAACATTGCGCTCGTGACGGACGTGAGTGGTCCGGGCTATGTGCTCTCAGATAGATAAGCGTGGCGATGCATTTTGGACATTATATCTCAGGATCAGCGCATGCGGGGGTATTGTCATGGCTATTGGTTGGAAGCTGGTTCGCGCCTCCTGAGCCTGCACCACTTGAAAGTGTCATCGTAGCTATGATCAGCAGCGCGGAATTCGCAGCAATGACAATGTCAGACGAATCTCCAGACGCTGCCCAATTCACAAATGAGGTGGTCGCGCCAAGCGAGCAAGAAGAGCTTGATCTGCAGATGCCGAGCCAAATGCATTCTCTAGATCAAGCGGTCGAAATCGACATGGTTTCAATCGCAGAGGTACAAGAAACCCAGCTGCAGAAACCAAGCCCTCTGCGCGTCCCGTCACCCCGCTTTGAAGCCAATATGCCAAGTCTGAACACGCCCTCTGAAAATGAATTTGCCCTTTTCCAGTCACCTAAAGTTATCGATGCTCCACAAACGGCAAACCGTATCTCGACGCTCGCCATCGCGCCTCCGCCACCTGATCTAAAGGTTGACGATCTATCGCTTGAGGCGGCGCTGCCTCTAGGCATCGAAGCGCCTTCGCTAGCAGAACAGAAGTTCAAACTAGAAGATGTACCATCAACAGCCCAACCGGAAACAGCTGTTCAAATCACACCTGAAATATCAAAAGAAAAGCCAGCCGCACCTGCGATTTCATTGCGGCCTCAATCCACGACTGAGAGCTTGAAAAATATTGAGCCCATCGAAGAAGTAGCTGAAACGCTTGACGATGCGCTGCAGACATCCGCACCGCAAATGTCTCTAAGACCTAAAGCTCGACCCCAGCCTCGGGAAGCTGTCCCTGTTGAGGAAACGGAAAGGGTGGAAACGCCGGTAGATCAAAGTGAGAAGGTTGGATCTCCTGATAGCAACGAAATAGCTGAAGGTCTGACAAGCTCCTTGACTGAGCAGCAAGAGGATGAAATCCGAACTACCGTGAAAAATGCGATACGAAAAAATTGGATTTTTTTGCCAGGTTCGCCTGCGTCTTATGTTTTTTTAGTCGTAAGGTTGGAGTTTGACAAAAATGGTACCGTCAAAGAGGGCAGCATCGAGTTGATCACCAGTAAGGGTGGGGATGACAGAGCTTCACGAACTGCGTTTCGAGCGGCAAAGAATGCCATCAAGAAGGCCTCCTACCAAGGAGCTTTCAAATTGCCGGCAGAGATATTTGACGGTTGGAAGGAAGTCATATTAGAATTTGATCCAGAAGAGATGAGAAACAAATGAAGCTTAAGATACTTTTATTTTCAATTGTTACCTTTTTTACAGGGAGCCTTTTCGCAGAACCTTTGCGGATTAAAATTACAGAAGGCGTGATTGAACCTTTGCCATTTGCGGCACCGGTTTTTGTCGCTGAAGATTCTGGTGGGCGGGACTACAGTAAACGACTTACCCAGCTTATCGCGCAGGATTTGACCTCTACTGGTTTGTTTCGAGAAATTCCATCTCAGGCCCATATTTCAAGTGTCACGAGCTTTTCGTCGCCAATTCAATTTTCAGATTGGAAAGCGATTAATGCTCAGGCTTTGGTAGTGGGTGCTGTCAGCGTGACAGGTAAAGGCAAGATGATCGTGAAATTTCGCATTTACGATGTTTTTTCGAATGCCGAATTGGGCAGTGGTCTGAAATTCAGCGGTACAGTCGATGGATGGCGGCGCATGGGCCATAAAGTGGCTGATGTGATCTATACTCGTTTAACAGGTGAAAGCGGTTATTTTGACAGTCGTATTGTATTTGTCTCTGAAAGTGGGCGTAAGGGCGCACGAAAGAAGCGCCTTGCAATTATGGATCAGGATGGCGCGAATGTGAAATATCTTACAGATAGTGCTGACCTTGTTCTCGCTCCACGGTTCTCTCCTGCAGGGGAAAGAGTGCTTTACACGAGTTACGAAACAGGTTTCCCGCAGATTTACATGCTGGACGTGGGTACTATATCGCGGCAGTCGTTGCGCAATGATGAGGGAACCATGACCTTTGCGCCACGCTTCTCTCCAGACGGTAATTCTGTTGTCTATTCGTTAGAGAAGGGGGGCAATACAGACATTTATCTTTTGAATTTAGCGTCTCGAAGGACAAAAAGGCTTAGTTCCGCCCCGTCAATCGAGACAGCCCCAAGCTTTTCTCCGGATGGCTCACAAATTGTTTTTGAAAGCGACCGATCTGGAACCCAGCAGCTCTATGTTATGTCTGCAAGCGGAGGAAGCGCAAAGCGTATTAGCTTTGGGCAGGGGCGTTATGGAACACCTGTTTGGTCGCCACGCGGGGATATGATCGCCTTCACCAAACAAAATCGCGGACGTTTTCACATTGGTGTGATGCGCATTGATGGTAGCGAAGAACGGCTTTTGACAGCGTCGTTTCTAGATGAGGGTCCCACATGGTCCCCCAACGGACGTGTAATTGCATTTACGCGTGAAACGCAAGGCGCAAACGGGTCTTCACGCCTCTATACAGTCGACATATCGGGAAGGAATTTACGGGTTCTTCTGACACCGGATGGTGCATCCGATGCTGCGTGGTCGCCCTTAGGGCGATAAAGCCGCTCGATTTAATTATGAAATGGTTTTAATAAACGTAGCGTTATGGTACGGTAATTATCAAACAAAGGGGCGCAAAAATGCGTAAACAGGCTCTTAATATTTTAGTAATGCTTTCTTTGGGGGTGTTGTTTTCTTGCAACACCAATAGTGGCGGATATAACAACGGACAGTTCAGTTCTGGTGGGACCAATGACTTAAACCCAGATGGTAATGTGATCGTAGGCACTCCGGCAGAATTTCAAAGCGCTGTTGGTGATCGTGTCTTTTTTGGGACCGATCAATCCAACCTTTCGGCAGAGGCTCTTGTAGTTTTAGATGCACAGGTCAATTGGCTTATGCAAAATATCGACTACGTCGTGGTCATCGAAGGCCACGCTGATGAACAAGGTACGAGAGAATATAATCTCGCTCTCGGTGCACGTCGGGCTAGTGCAGTAAAAGAATATATGGTCTCGCTTGGTGTTGCGGGATCACGCCTAAAAACGGTGAGCTATGGCAAAGAGCGCCCGCTTGAAATATGTAGTAACGAGCGGTGTTATGCAAAAAACCGACGATCAGTCAGCGTTTTAGACAATTTAAATTTCTAGTTTGGGGATTGGCATGAGGCGTTGGATAATATTGGTCATGCTTTGCGTGTGTTCCACGACCTTGGCGGCACAGGACAGTGAGCGTAAGGAAACACTTGCGGATATTCGCCAAGATTTATCTTACCTTTTTGTTGAAATACAAAAGCTCAAGAGAGAGCTATCGACTACATCTTCCCCAACCGGATTGTCTAGCGAAGACAGTATTGTGCTACGGGTTGATGCAATACAGGCACAGCTTGAGCGCCTTACAAATGTAACTGAGCGCCTAGAGTTCAAAGTTCAAAACATTATCGACGACGGAACGGCCCGTATTGGTGACCTTGAATTTCGTCTGGTTGAACTTGAAGGCGGCGACCTATCGCAATTGTCCCAAACGACGACTTTGGGTGGGATAAATGAGAGTGAAACGCCGGAAATTGTCGAACAAGAAATTGCTGAGCTCGCGGTGGGCGAGGAAGCGGATTTTGATACCGCAAAAAAGGCACTGGACGAAGAACGCTTTGAAGAAGCTGCTGAAATGTTTAGTCGCTTTGGAAAGACCTATCCAACCAGCCCGCTTGCGCCAAAGGCGTTTTTGCTGCGCGGTAAGGCGCTTGAGGCAAATGAAGATACTAAAGGTTCCGCACGTGCCTATCTTGAGAGTTTTACCAACTATCAAAATTCCGCTGTTGCCCCTGAAGCGCTGACGTTGCTTGGCAAGGCATTGGTGAAATTGGGGCGGATCGAGGCAGGTTGCCAGACCCTTTCGCAAGTAGAAATCAGATTTCCTGAAACGCCATTTGCAGTGGACGCCGATCAGGCCATGCAGTCGCTAGAATGTCTCTAAAAAGGGTTATAGGTCTGTCAGACCGCTTTAAAGACAATCTGTCCAGTCTTTTGGAGGATATGACACCCCATTCTGTTCTGCTAATGGTATCCGGCGGCAGCGACAGTATGGCTTTGATGCATTTAACGGCTTCTTGGGCCAAAGAACACAGTGTTTCTTGTTCGGTCGTGACGATTGATCATGGGCTGCGTTCTGACAGTGCTGCTGAGGCGGAATTTGTCAAATCAGCGGCGCACAGTCTTGGGCTGGTGCATGATATTTTGCACTGGAAGGATGGCGTAGCGAGCCAAGGCAATCTGCAAAAAAATGCACGTGATGCCAGATACGCCCTGATAGCAGGTCATGGCGGCAACGGGGCGGTGGTTTTAACGGGCCACACGTTGGATGATCAGGCGGAAACATTCCTGTTGCGTTTGCAGCGTGGATCGGGTTTAGATGGTTTATCTTCTATCCCTGCAAAGCGATATGTACCTTTAGGTGATGGCGGATATTGGCTAATACGTCCTTTGCTCGAATTCAGAAGAGAGCTTCTTCGGGAGTTTTTAAGACAGCGTTTTGTTGCTTGGATAAATGATCCTTCTAATGATGATAAGCGGTTTGGCAGAATAAAAATGCGCAGTGCTTTGGCACAAACAAATGATCTTGGTATCAACCCTGAAAATATTGCTGACGCCGCCTCCCACTTGCAAAGAGCCCGCGACGCCTTGGATCAAGAAACACGTGTTTTTGCGAGCAAGATTTGCGTGACAGAATATGGCGATCTTTTGATTGATCGGGCTGGGTTTGGAAAACTTCATCGAGAATTTCAATATCGTTTATTCGCACAAGCATTAAAATGGGTGTCTTCAAACCCGTACCGACCACGCTTTGAAGCGTTAAAGCGGATTTTTAAAAATAGTCTGAGTGGCAAAACTCAAACAATCCATGGATGTCTTATCCATCCGCATAAGGACCAGATTAGGGTTAGCCGCGAATTTAAGGCTGTTGAGGGAAATAGGATAGATTTGGTGGATGGGACGGTCTGGGATAGGCGCTGGAAAGTGCGTTTCATGGACACAAAAGCGTCAACACAACTAATGATTGCGCCGCTGGGGGCAGAGGGAGCAAAATGGGTGCGGAGGCAAGGAAATTTTTTACTCCCATTTCGCGCTCTTCAGGCGCATCCCGGAATATTTGAGGGAGAACTTCTTCTCTATGCACCAAGTTTGATCGAAAATAATCATATTTCTGCGACTTTTTGTGCCAGACCCTTTGAGCAGAGTATGGGTAGCTATTGAAGCTTCGACTTTCCTTGTTATGTAGTTTGTTATAAAAACACATTATCCCAGCATTGCTGGGACTTGTTTAGGAGATTCGCCTTGGGCAACAGTCGCAATATCGCATTTTGGTTCATTCTTTTCCTCGTTGTCGTCGTGCTGTTTAACGTTTTCAGCTCTGGAAGCGGGAGTTTGCAGAGCAGAGAAGTTAACTACTCCGACTTTGTTGTCGCGATTGAGAGTGGAGAGGTGAAAGCCGCAACACTTGACGGCGAAAAGGTTATGTTTAAAGGCGCAGATAGTAAAGAGTACGTCACAATCGTGCCAAGTGATGCTAACGTGACCGATCTTTTGATTACGAATGATGTGATAATCCGAGCCGAGCAGCAGGAGCAGTCAGGCCTGCAATCCTTCTTGATGACACTCTTTCCATTCCTTTTGCTTATTGGCGTTTGGGTCTATTTTATGAATCGGATGCAGGGAGGCGGCAAGGGGGGTGCGATGGGCTTTGGAAAATCCCGTGCTAAGCTTTTGACCGAAAAGCAGGAACGCGTCACATTTGACGATGTCGCGGGTATAGACGAGGCCAAAGAAGAGCTTGAAGAAATCGTCGAATTCTTGAGAAACCCGCAGAAGTTTTCGCGTCTTGGTGGACGCATTCCCAAGGGTGCTTTACTGGTTGGCCCTCCCGGTACGGGTAAGACGCTTCTTGCGCGTGCGATTGCTGGCGAAGCAGGAGTGCCGTTTTTCACGATCTCCGGCTCTGATTTCGTTGAAATGTTTGTCGGTGTCGGCGCAAGTCGCGTGCGTGACATGTTTGAGCAAGCTAAAAAGAATGCGCCCTGTATAGTGTTTATCGACGAAATTGACGCTGTTGGCCGGAACAGAGGCGCTGGCTATGGCGGCGGAAATGATGAACGCGAACAAACACTCAACCAGCTCTTGGTTGAAATGGATGGGTTTGACGCAAACGAAGGAGTGATTATTCTGGCTGCAACAAATCGCCGTGATGTTTTGGATCCGGCGTTGTTGCGCCCAGGCCGTTTTGATCGTCAGGTGACAGTCCCAAACCCGGACATCAAAGGGCGCGAAAAGATTTTGAACGTACATGCGCGGAAAACACCTTTGGGTCCCGATGTTGATTTACGCTTGATCGCACGTGGTACGCCAGGATTTTCTGGGGCCGATCTTGCAAATTTGGTGAACGAGGCGGCTTTGATGGCGGCGCGTATTGGACGCTCTGTTGTCAATATGGCGGATTTCGAAAACGCAAAAGATAAGGTGATGATGGGTGCAGAGCGACGCAGTATGGTGTTGACCGCTGATCAAAAAGAAAAAACCGCCTATCACGAAGCGGGGCATGCGATAGTTGGGCTCAGTCTTCCGCAATGTGATCCTGTTTACAAGGCAACTATTATCCCACGCGGTGGGGCTCTTGGCATGGTTGTGTCGCTACCGGAAATTGACCGTTTGAACTGGCATAAGTCAGAGTGTGAAGAAAAACTCGCAATGACGATGGCCGGAAAGGCGGCAGAGATCATAAAGTACGGTGACGAAAACGTCTCTAACGGTCCAGCCGGCGATATTCAGCAAGCCTCCGGTCTAGCGCGAGCTATGGTTTTGCGTTGGGGTATGTCTGAAAAAGTTGGTGATGTGGATTATTCAGAAGCGCATGAAGGATATTCGGGTAATACTGCAGGCTTTTCCGTATCTGCTAACACCAAAGAGTTAATTGAAGAAGAGGTCAGACGTTTCATTCGCGAAGCCTATGATCGAGCGCATGGGATTCTGATTGAAAAGCGTGACGAATGGGAACGCCTCGCAGAAGGTCTTTTGGAATACGAAACGCTTACTGGTGATCAGATAAAACGGGTTATGCGCGGAGAAGATCCGGAGGCGGATGAGGGTGAAGATGACACCAACAAAACCGGTGGTAAACCGTCTTTGACAGCAATCCCAAAAACAAAATCTAAATCCAAACCCTCTGGAGACGTAGATTTGGCGCCTGAACCCACTTGAATTTTTTCGGAATTAAACAAAAAAATTGCATTTGATAGCGCTCTTTGTGTTGAATTTTCTTGAATTTTAACTTGTCTGCTTGTCAAGAATGAATTGGTCCCATACCGCAAGCGAGAGCGGCTTCCCGTACGGCTTCGGAATAGGTGGGATGCGCATGACACGTAAGCGCAAGATCTTCAGCGGAGGCACCAAATTCCAATGCGACGCAGATTTCATGGATTAAATCTCCCGCACTCGGGCCTATTATGTGTGCTCCCAGAAGCCGATCTGTGTCTGCATCCGCTAAAATTTTCACAAAGCCGTCAGCAGAAAAATTGGCTTTGGCACGACCATTTCCCATGAACATGAATTTGCCAACCTTGTAGGCGTGCCCCTCTTTTTTAAGTAAATCCTCTGTAACGCCCACATTTGCGACTTCTGGGTGAGTATAAATCACGCTAGGGATCACCCCATAATTTACGTGCCCATGTTTTCCGGCAATAACGTCTGCGGCAGCCATGCCTTCATCTTCAGCTTTATGAGCCAGCATTGGTCCGTCAATAGCATCTCCAATGGCGTAAATTCCAGCGACATTTGTGCGCCATTGCTCATCGGTTTTGATTTGACCCCGCTCCGAAAGGGTAACGCCGAGGGTTTCGAGCCCAAGCCCATCGATAAAGGTTTTACGCCCTGTGGCTACCAAAACAGTGTCGGCATCTATCTGATGGTCGCTACCGTCTTTTCGTAGCTTATAGCTTACTTTCGCCTTGGTTTTAATTTTTTCCACACAAGACACTGCAGCACCCATAATGAAACTTAGGCCCTGTTTTTTCAGTATTCGCTGAAAGGTTTTCTGCACATCGCTGTCTAGTCCTGGGGTGATCTTATCAAGATACTCTATCACAGTGACGTCACTGCCAAGGCGCGCATAAACTGATCCAAGTTCAATTCCGATGACACCAGCTCCGATGACGACCATTTTCTTTGGGATCTTTGGCAAGATCAGCGCACCAGTCGATGTTACAATGGTTTTTTCATCAATCTCAACACCAGGCAGAGAGGAGGGCACAGAGCCTGTCGCTATGATGATGTTCTTAGTGTTATGAACTTCATCGGCTACTTTGACTTGCCCGGGCGTAAGTATAGATCCCCATCCTTTAAGCCAATCGATTTTGTTCTTTTTAAATAGAAATTCGATGCCTTGGGTGTTAGAAGAAATTGTCTCCTCTTTGTAAGCTAACATCTGCTCCCAATCGATGGAGGTGCTTTTGCACTTCAGGCCCATTTTCGCAAAATTATGCTCTGCCTCATGTAGCATATGGCTGGCGTGCAAAAGTGCTTTGGAGGGAATGCAACCGACGTTTAGACAGGTTCCACCAAGCGTGTCGCGTCCCTCAACACAGGCGGTTTTTAAGCCATGTTGTGCACAGCGAATTGCGGCGACATAGCCCCCTGGTCCTGATCCAATGACAATGACATCATATGCTGACATATTTTTTCCTTTACTTAATTGTCTCATAAGACCGGATTAGAGGTCCATCAACAGGCGGCTTGGATCTTCAAGCGCTTCTTTTACGCGTACAAGGAAAGTTACAGCGCCCTTGCCGTCCACGATGCGATGGTCATAGCTTAACGCAAGATACATCATCGGTCGGATCACAACCTTACCATTTACTGCAATGGGGCGGTCTTGGATCTTATGCATACCAAGAATGCCGGATTGCGGTGGGTTCAGAATGGGAGATGACATTAAAGAGCCGTAAATCCCGCCATTCGAAATAGTGAATGTACCCCCTTGCATTTCTGCCATACTCAACTTGCCATCACGTGCGCGTACGCCTTTTTCGGCAATCGCCTTTTCAATTTCTGCAAAAGACATGGAGTGGGCATCTCTAATAACGGGCACCACAAGTCCTGTCGGTGTTCCTGCGGCGATGCCCATATGGACAAAGTTCTTATAAACTATGTCTGCACCGTCGATTTCTGCGTTCACTTCGGGAACTTCGTTTAAAGCATGGCAGCAAGCTTTGGTAAAAAAGGACATGAACCCGAGCTTTACACCATGCTTTTTGGCAAACAGATCTTTGTATTCAGTACGTAGATCCATGACCTCGCTCATATCCACTTCATTATAAGTGGTTAGCATGGCCGCAGTATTCTGACTGTCCTTCAGACGACGTGCAATGGTTTGCCGAAGTCGAGTCATTTTTACCCGTTCTTCGCGGGATGCATCATCAGCACTCACAGGAGCACGAGGGACCTGCGCTGGCTCTTGAGGCGCATGCATACTTGCAATAGCTTTAGCGACATCTTCTTTCATGATGCGTCCATCTCGTCCTGATCCTCTGACCTGATCGCGGCTCAGCTTGGCCTCCGCCATCGCTTTTTTAGCTGATGGGGAGTCTTCGATGTCTTTGAATTCAGCTCGGTCACTTTGTGGTTGTGGTTGTTCGAGGGCCGCAGGATCAATTTTTACGCTACTTTTGCTGGAGGCGGCTTCGATTACTGCAAGCTTTGCACTCACTTCCACTGCGGTACCTTCGGGGGCGAGGATGTTTATCAAAACACCGGCTACTGGAGCAGGGACTTCGACACTGACTTTATCTGTTTCCAACTCGCAGAGCATTTCATCTTGGGCGACTGTGTCCCCGACAGATTTGAACCAAGAAGAAATAGTTGCTTCGGTAACGCTCTCTCCCAAAGTGGGCACCATGACATCGACGTCTGCGACGAAATTACTTGCGCTGGCCTCGGTCGAAGTTTTTGGGCTAGTGGGTGTGGATGCTGTAGCAACAGTGACCTCTGAAATCGTCGCCAAAAGCGCATTCAGGCCTACGGTTGTACCTTCGCTGGCGACAATTTCTTTCAATTCACCTGCAGAGGGGCTTGGCACCTCGACTGTAACTTTGTCGGTTTCCAGTTCGCAAAGCATTTCATCCTGCGCAACGGCATCTCCCGGCGTCTTGAACCAAGTCGCGACGGTGGCTTCGCTTACGGACTCACCAAGCGTGGGAACGCGAATTTCTATGGTCATGTCCTTAGTTTCCTTTGATGTCGAGCGCCTCGGCAAGCAGCGCTTCTTGTTGGGCTTTGTGTTGAGAGGCAAGCCCCGTAGCCGGTGAGGCACTTGCGGGGCGACCTGAATATACGGGTCTTGTGTGTTTTGCGTTCATCCGTGATAGCACCCATTCAAGGTTAGGTTCCATAAATGTCCAGGCACCTTGGTTTTTGGGTTCTTCCTGACACCAGACCATTTCAGCATTTTTGAAACGCTCAAGTTCCTTGAGCGCAGAAATTGCAGGAAAAGGATAGAATTGTTCAAAGCGCATCAGATACACATCATCAATGGCGCGCGCGCTACGTTCCTCAAAGAGGTCAAAATAGACTTTGCCGGAACACATAACCACACGGCGAATCTTATCATCGGCTACTAATTTTGTTCTGGAGTTTCCGAATTGCGCATCATCCCATAATACACGATGGAAAGACGATTCATCTATGAAATCGTCGATTTTTGACACTGCCAAACGGTGACGTAAAAGTGATTTTGGTGTCATCAGGATGAGTGGTTTGCGAAAACTACGGTGAATTTGACGCCGTAGAATGTGGAAGTAATTGGCGGGTGTGGTGCAGTTTGCCACGATCCAGTTGTCCTGTCCGCACATCTGCAGGAATCGTTCCAAGCGCGCAGAGGAATGTTCTGGGCCCTGTCCTTCAAATCCATGGGGTAAAAGGGTCACAAGACCAGACATGCGCAGCCATTTGCTTTCGCCTGAGCTGACAAATTGGTCAAACATAATCTGCGCGCCGTTTGCAAAATCGCCAAACTGTGCTTCCCAAAGCGTCAGTGCGTTCGGTTCTGCCAAGGAATACCCATATTCAAACCCCAATACCGCGTATTCAGACAGCATCGAATCGATCACTTCGTAGCGTTGCTGGCCCTCGCGGATGTTGTTGAGTGGGTAATACCGTTCCTCGGTGTCTTGACTCACCAGCCCAGAGTGCCGTTGGCTGAAGGTCCCTCTCGTACTGTCTTGTCCTGCAAGGCGCACAGGGTACCCTTCGGTCAAAAGCGATCCAAAGGCCAATGCTTCGCCTGTAGCCCAATCAATCCGTTGGCCTGTTTCAAACATATTCTTCTTCGCATCCAAAAGTCGTTGAATGGTTTTGTGCACCGGATATCCCGCGGGCGCACGGCAAAGTGCTTCGCCCACCTCTTGGAAGGTGTCCTTTGGTATTGCCGTGGTGCCGCGTTGATATTCTTCTTCACGTTTGTTTATATGTGACCAACGACCGTCAAGCCAATCGGCTTTGTTGGGTTTGAAATCTTTGCCTGCTTCGAATTCATCGTTCATGCGTGCTTGAAAGGCGGCTTTTAGATCTTCGACTTCGCCCTCCGGTATCAAACCATCCGTTACCAAACGCTCTGTATAAAGCGCTAAGCTGGTTTTTTGTTTTTTGATTTTGTTATACATGAGGGGGTTTGTGAACATTGGTTCGTCCCCTTCGTTATGGCCAAAACGGCGATAGCAAAAGATGTCGATAACTACGTCTTTGTGGAATTTTTGACGAAATTCCATTGCAATTTTGGCCGCATGCACGACTGCTTCTGGATCATCCCCATTCACGTGGAAAATAGGTGCTTCAACCATAAGGGCGATATCCGTAGGGTAGGGCGATGAGCGGCTGAAGTGGGGTGCTGTGGTGAAGCCGATCTGATTATTGACGACCACATGAATTGTGCCGCCTGTGCGATGCCCGACGAGACCGGAAAGACCAAAACATTCCGCAACTACGCCTTGACCCGCGAAAGCCGCGTCCCCGTGGAGCAAAAGAGGTAGGACTTGTATGCGGTCATGGTCTCTTAATTGTTGTTGCTTGGCACGCACTTTGCCCAGTACAACGGGGTTCACCGCCTCAAGGTGGCTAGGGTTCGCCGTTAGTGAAAGGTGAACATTATTGCCGTCAAAGTCGCGATCAGAGGATGCACCAAGATGGTATTTTACATCACCTGATCCGTCTACGTCCTCAGGTTTAAAGGATCCGCCCTGAAATTCGTTGAAAATGGCGCGATATGGTTTTTGCATCACATTGGCAAGGACCGATAAACGGCCGCGGTGGGGCATACCTATCACGATTTCTTTGACGCCTAAAGCACCTCCGCGCTTGATGATTTGTTCCAGGGCTGGGATCAGACTTTCGCCACCATCCAGTCCAAAGCGTTTTGTACCCATGTATTTGACATGTAGAAACTTTTCGAAGCCCTCGGCTTCAACCATTTTGTTCAAAATGGCTTTACGTCCTTCTCGGGTGAAGCGAATTTCTTTGTCTAAACCTTCGATCCGCTCTTTCAGCCAAGAAGACTGTTCTGGATCGGAAATATGCATGTATTGTAAGGCAAAGGTACCACAATAGGTACGTTTAACAATATCGATAATCTGGCGCATTGAGGCTATTTGCAGACCAAGCACATTGTCGATGAATATTGGCCGATCCATATCTGCTTCGTTGAAGCCGTAGGATTTTGGATCAAGCTCTGTATGCTGCGTTTTTTCGCGTATGCCTAACGGATCAAGACTGGCCGCCAAATGCCCACGGATACGGTAGGCACGAATTATCATCAGCGCGCGAATACTGTCCAACACGGCGCGTTTCATCGCATCATTACTGATTTCAACGCCAGTTTCATCGGCCTTTTGAGCAATTTTCCCTTTGGCCACTTTTGCCTCATTTTGGAGAGTCCACATGCCGTCAAGCGCAGCTGTCACATCGTCATTTGGCGTAGGCGGCCAATCTTCACGCGCCCAAGATGGACCTTTGGCTTCTTTCTTTACGTCAATCTCTGTATCACCGAGAACTGCAAAAAAATCTCGCCACGCGACGTCGACGGCATTCGGATCATTGGCGAATTGCGCATAAAGCTTTTCAAGGTATTCTGCGTTATGCCCCTGCATAAAGCTTGAGGCATGAAACTGATCATTCGTGGATTGCTCTGTCATTTGATCACTCCGGTTGATGGGGTGGGCCAGCGCCTATGGCGTCTGTCCCGCCTTATAATGGTCACCCAATCGCTTCTAAAACTGCCTCTCCAAGCGTTGCGGGACTGTCTGCCACGACGATGCCTGCGCCGCGCATCGCTTCGATTTTGTCTTCTGCACCACCTTTTCCGCCAGCCACAATCGCACCTGCATGCCCCATGCGTCGTCCCGGAGGCGCCGTGCGTCCCGCGATAAAGCCCGCAATAGGTTTAGTGCGCCCTTGTTTGGCCTCATCCTTGATGAACTGTGCAGCTTCTTCTTCGGCACTGCCGCCGATCTCACCAATCATGATGATGGACCGTGTCTCTTCATCTGCAAGGAACCATTCCAACACGTCAATATGTTCTGTGCCTTTGATCGGGTCGCCTCCGATGCCAACACAGGTAGATTGACCAAGGCCCACATCTGTCGTTTGTTTTACTGCCTCATAGGTCAATGTGCCAGAGCGAGACACGACGCCGACGGAACCGCGTTTGTGGATATGACCAGGCATAATACCAATTTTACAGGCATTAGGCGTGATGACACCTGGGCAATTAGGTCCGATCAATATGGAGGAACTATCCATGAGCGCGCGTTTAACCTTCATCATGTCTAGCACCGGAATACCCTCCGTTATTGCGACGATAAGGGCTACTTCTGCATCAATCGCTTCTAGGATACTGTCTGCTGCAAAGGGTGGGGGAACATATATAACGGTGGCGTCTGCGCCTGTTTCGTGTTTGGCTTCGTGGACAGAGTTGAACACAGGAAGATGAAGATGTTTCCGTCCTCCTTTGCCGGGTGTGACACCCCCAACCATTTGGGTGCCATAGGCAATCGCCTGCTCTGAATGAAAGGTGCCCTGAGATCCGGTAAATCCCTGACAGATGACTTTTGTGTTTTCATTTACAAGGATAGCCATGATTTATCCCTTCACCGCTTTGACGATTTTTTCCGCACCATCTTTCAGGTCATCTGCGGCGATAACATCCAAACCAGAAGAATTGATGATGTTTTTGCCTTGCTCGACATTTGTGCCTTCGAGGCGGACAACAAGCGGTACTTTGAGGCCGACCTCCTTCACTGCGGCCACGACGCCTTCTGCGATCACATCACAGCGCATGATTCCGCCAAAAATATTGACCAAAATGCCTTTTACATTTGGGTCGGAAGTGATTATTTTAAAAGCCTCGGTTACTTTTTCTTTGGTAGCCCCTCCGCCGACATCTAAGAAATTCGCAGGTTCGGCCCCATAGAGTTTGATGATATCCATTGTCGCCATGGCAAGGCCCGCGCCATTCACCATACAGCCGATCTCTCCGTCCAGCGCGATGTAGTTAAGGTCATATTTTGACGCCTCAAGCTCTTTGGAGTCTTCTTCTGTTGTATCGCGCAACTCGGAAATATCTCCATGACGATAAACGGCATTGCCATCAAAGCCCATTTTTGCATCGAGACATTTCAAATCTCCACCTGCAGTAACGATCAGTGGATTAATTTCGAGCATTTCCATGTCTTTACCGGCGAATAGGCGATACAGCGTGCCCATCAAAGAGACGCATTGTTTGATCTGTTTACCCTCAAGCCCCAACCTGAAGGCGATACGTCGCCCATGATAGGCCTGATAACCCGTAGCAGGATCTACCGCTAAAGAGAGGATCAATTCAGGGTAATTTTTAGCGACTTCTTCGATGTCCATCCCGCCTTCTGTGGAGCAGACAAATGAAATCCGACTACTTTGACGATCCACCAAAAGCGCAAGGTATAGTTCCCGTGCGATATCAGAACCATCTTCTATGTAGATGCGATTGACTTGTTTGCCAGCAGCACCTGTCTGGTGGGTGACCAACGTGCGCCCTAGCATTTTCTTGGCTTCTTCTGCTGCTTCAGAGGCTGAATGTGCAATGCGTACGCCACCCATTTCGCCTGCATCGAGTTCTTTGAATTTGCCTTTACCTCGACCACCAGCATGAATTTGCGCCTTGACCACCCAGAGGGGCCCGTCAAGTTCACCTGCTGAGGTTTTTGCATCCTCCGCTTTCAGTACGACCCGCCCATCAGATACAGGCGCGCCATATGTGCGAAGTAAACCCTTCGCTTGATATTCGTGAATATTCATTTGGTTTCCCGTTTGGCCTAATTAGTTTCCTGAATAGGATAATCTTACACCAATGAAAAATTATTTTTAACTAATCACATAGTGATTTCGAACATTTTTATAGATTTGTGATCACTAAATTTTTTACTGTGATCACAAATTTCTCTGCAAGTACTATTTAGGAAAATCTGTTATAGTTTTACTTTAGCAGAAAGAAAACAAATGCCGACTTAGCAAATTTACGTCTAGGTCGTTTAGTGAGGTGGTAATTTTCAAGCAAGTATTTAGGGTCACACTTAAGTCATAAATGCTTTTAAGTATGTTCAGAGACAAATAGCACCGTTCAATCTACTAGGCGGTTGCCAGAGGGTATTTTGACGTTACGGCTCACCGGTTTACCGCTTAAATCAGGCTTGGATCAATCGCCTTACATGCCTCAATCAAACCTCTTACCGCGTTAACGGAATTATCGAACATCGTTTGTTCCACGCTGTCTAATTCTATGTTGACAATTCGTTCGATGCCGCCGCTCCCAATGATGGTTGGAACACCCACGTACATTCCCTTAAGACCAAATTCACCGTTGCAATACGCAGCGCAAGGCAGCAGTCGTCTTTGATTTTTAAGATATGATTCGGCCATCTCAATCGCTGAGGTGGCTGGCGCATAGAATGCGGATCCCGTTTTCAAAAGTCCCACTATCTCCGCACCACCGTCACGGGTACGCTGGATAATTGAATCAAGCTTTTCCTGCGTAGTCCATCCCATTTTCACCAAGTCAGGAAGGGGAATGCCGGCGACAGTTGAATAACGTGCTAATGGTACCATCGTATCGCCATGCCCTCCCAGAACAAAGGCGGTCACATCCCGCATAGAGACATTAAATTCTTCCGCAAGGAAATGACGGAAGCGCGCTGAGTCCAAAACCCCTGCCATGCCGCAGATTTTTTCATATGGAAGTCCTGAAAATTCGCGTAATGCCCAAACCATCGCATCCAGAGGGTTTGTAATACAGATTATGAACGCATTTGGTGCATGATCACGAATACCTTCGCCCACCGATTTCATAACTTTTAGGTTAATTCCTAGAAGATCATCTCGGCTCATACCGGGTTTGCGGGGTACGCCTGCCGTGACGATACACAAATCTGCACCTGCGATGTCGCTGTAGGATTGTGTTCCTTTCAGCGAGGCATCAAATCTCTCCGAGGGACCAGATTCCGCAATATCGAGTGCTTTGCCCTCAGGTGTGCCTTCTGATATATCGAATAAGACTACATCGCCGAGCTCTTTAATTGCGGCCAGATGGGCTAAAGTTCCGCCAATTTGTCCAGCGCCAATAAGCGCGATTTTAGGTCTGTCCATAATTTTGGTGACTCCACATGCTCAAAATTCTGCATTTTGGGTAGACTTTTCTTTGGTCGAAGGCAAGCCTTGAGGAACAATAGAAAGGATTGATTGCCTCTATGGGCTTGCAGGAGCAAAGTTAGCAGTTTTAAAGAGACATAGCGTTATCCTGAGGAGGTCATCATTGGAAAGCTTTGAATTCTTTCTCATTGCTGCGGCAGCGGTTGTCTTTGCCGGAATTTCAAAAGGTGGCTTTGGATCAGGGGCGGCCTTTGTCGCAGCTGCCGGACTCGCAACTATCACTGATCCGGCTCAGGCCATCGGCCTTATGCTGCCTCTTTTGATGTTGATGGATGTGAGCAGCCTCAAACCATATTGGGGAAAGTGGTTAAAAAAAGAGTCACTCTATCTTTGTCTTGGTGGAATGCCAGGGGTGGCGCTTGGGATTTGGTTTTTCAACATTGCCGATGCAAACATGTTGCGCTTGCTGATCGGGGTGATCAGTTTGCTTTTTGTCTTTTGGAAAGCCATCCAAGCCTACGAGTTAGTGCCCACTGCAAAAGAAAAATTGCCCGCTTGGGCAGGAGGGCTTGCGGGTATCGTGGCGGGATTTACGAGTTTTGTAAGCCATGCGGGTGGACCTCCCGCAGCTATTTATTTACTGTCTTCAAAGCCTAGTAAGACCGAATACCAGGCTACCACGGTTATTGTGTTTTGGGTGATAAATATCGCCAAAGCTTTCCCCTACAGTTACTTGGGGCTATTCACATTGGAAACACTAAAGCTTGACCTGATGTTAGCTCCTTTTGCGATGTTGGGTGTCTGGCTGGGAGTTAAGGGGCACCACCTGATTTCTGAGCAGTATTTCTATTTTTTAACGTACATTCTTTTGCTAGCAACTGGAATTCGACTGATTTGGGTGTCTCTTTCTTAGCGATCTTAAATACCCAAAATGGCATAACTAAAGCGCTTGCAGTTTGTCATCATAAATGACCTATTGCTTCGCAAGAAAGAAAATGGGAATTAGTACGGTCGTTGGTCAGGCGTTGCGTTTGAAGCCCTAATTCCTGCGTTCAAGTGACGGGTACTGAAAAAGGCGATAATAATTGCTGCGGATGCTTAAATCTCTGATATCGAAGATGCCGGAGCGTTATACGCTAAATCAGCGTCGCGTGAACTCATGCGTGCGCCAGTCACGCCTCGGGTTATGGGGCACGTTAAAAAAATTCTGCGCGTTAGTAGCTTTGATAAGCCGTAGGTACAGACTGAGGCAAAAGTGCTTTCTGGACTGAGGGCGAACGTAGTATTATTTTCGAAAGTGAACAGGCTAGAGGGTATTGACTACGCCCGTGAATGGATCGACGAAAATATGCATATCTGGGCAAGGGTGGAAACTGCGCGTTGGATATTGAAAACTGTGCAGATTGCTTTGCATATAAATAAGATTAATAATTCTGACGGTACGATAGGAGGTGGTTGCTGCAATAGATGGGGTATATAACTTTTTCAAAGATGAGGCCGGGATGCATACAGAACGCGAATAGGGTGTGGCTCTTTTTTTTGTTGGCAAATCTTTGATCAACTCTGCAAAGCTCGAATGCAAAAAAGATGTTTCTGTGCCGTCCTTGGTAGCGCTTTTGCTCACAAGATGTGAAATCGCTGCTGATAATGATAGTGTTAAAAGCGGCCAAGCTGTTGCCGTACTCGATGGCAAAGTTGTCAAAAATCTTCATGAGGACGAGGTACGGCTCATGTTACAAAAAGCACTAATAAATAAGGAATTATAAAGAGCGGAAACGTAATATAGTATTTTTGATATCTGGAATTATTCTATGAATTGTCTCTAAGGTCTTTAAGTGCGTGATACCCGAAAAAATTGGAATATTTTCAATGCAGGAAAAAGGGATCGCTACGGTTGGAATTCTTTTGTTTTGACAATGAGGTCTGTATTCAAAATTAAGGGGACACAGACATTAAAGAATTGATTGATCACGTTGCATTGTCCTTACCTCTGTTGTCGGTGACTAATTCGGCACGAGGGAAAATAAAAATACAAAGAAAATCGATTTTTCACGTCAAATTTAATTTTCGTACTTTATCATGCTCTGTCATGAAATTTCCCACGCGGTGATTGATGTGATGCTTTTAACGATTTTTTACAGGAAGAGGATGCTGCTGAAGTGTTTCCTAAGTTGACGATCCATGACTTATATAACGATGAGAAAACGCAAAACGCTACTTTCCCTACGGCTATCGGCTTTCAAGCCGAAGCTTACCGCGGCGATCAGGCCGCTTATTGGAATGTTCATGGGTCAGATGAGCATCGGTATTGAAAACTTTTCTGTCTCTTCTAAGTTTGCAATCCCGAGGAACTCGAGACACTTGCCCACGAGCTAGGCTTCCCAATAGAAAGTGAGAAAATCTATGAAGAAGAAGTGCAGCTAGCCTAAGACAGTTGCGGTCCACTTTCGAGCGAGAACGCCAAACTTACTGGTCTTGTCGAGGTGAAATTAAAATAAAGCAAAAATGTAACAAAGTTTATGACAGAAGAAGTGGCATACTTCAATGAACTACATCAATTTCTTGAAACCTGAAAACTATAGTGAAAGCTTGCGGCCAAGCCAATACTTTTACTACCGCATTGAACAAAGTGTTAACATTTTATTGAACTTAAAATGCATTTACATCATTACAATTTAGAATTGTGATCACAATCTGAAATACTGTGATCACATGAGCGAAAATAGGTGTAATTTCATGCTAATTCCTTGACTTTTGGGGTAAGAATTAGTTTTAACTCCATAAAACCAAACAAAACTAGCGTCCTGCGCTTGAGTAGTCAGTTTGATCAGGAAAGGTTCTATTCATGGCTGAAATGAACCGGGGTGAGCGCCCCTTATCACCACATTTATCGATTTATCGTCCACAATTGACTTCGGTGACCTCAATTTTGGTGCGGATCACGGGAAATGCGTTGATTGTCGGCGCACTTTTAATCGTGTGGTGGCTTTTCGCAGCTGCTACGTCGCCCGAATATTTTGCCCTTGCTGATGGGGTCCTGACAAGCGTTTTGGGTAAATTGATTATGTTGGGTTCAATCTGGGCATTATGGTATCATACCCTTGGCGGGGTGCGTCATTTGATCTGGGACGATGCGCGAGGGCTTGATCTTCACACGGCTTATAAATTAGGTTGGGCTGTTGTGTATGGATCTGGTGTATTGACACTGTTGACCGTGGTAATTCTGTAACAATTGAGGCACAAGAGATGAAATTTGTCACCGATAGGAAGCTCGCACTCGGCATAGGCAGCGCAAAATCGGGCACGGAGCATTTCCGTGAGATGAAAAGGAGCTCCGTAGCGCTTTTGTTCCTTATCCCCTTTTTTGTTTTCACATTCGGTTCTGTCATCGGGGAATCGCATGACGTTGTGGTTGCCTACTTTGCAAAACCTTTTCCCGCACTAGTTACTGCACTTACGATTGTCATCGGTTTTGGGCATTTTAAATCAGGTGCTGCTGTCTTGATAGGAGATTATGTGCACGGAACAACCTCAAACCTGCTAATTGTATCTGTTAATTGCCTGTCCTACGTGGCCATGGCAATTGGGCTTTTTGCCCTTATAAAAATGTCATTTTGAGGGATTCGATATGGTCGGATACACATACGAAACGCATAACTACGATGTGGTTGTGGTAGGGGCTGGTGGATCAGGTTTGCGTGCTACACTTGGTATGGCAGAGCAGGAACTTCGAACGGCATGCGTAACAAAAGTTTTCCCTACACGCTCTCATACTGTTGCCGCTCAAGGCGGTATTGCAGCCTCCCTGTCTAACATGGGTCCGGATCATTGGCAGTGGCATATGTATGACACTGTAAAGGGGTCAGATTGGTTGGGCGATACGGATGCGATGGAGTACTTAGCACGCGAGGCACCCAAAGCTGTTTATGAACTTGAACATTATGGCGTGCCATTTTCGCGGACGGAAGAAGGCAAAATTTACCAACGACCTTTTGGGGGGCATACAACAGAGTTCGGTGAAGGCCCCGCTGTTCAAAGGACCTGCGCTGCTGCAGACAGGACAGGTCACGCTATTTTGCATACGCTTTACGGCCAATCCTTGAAGAACAACGCAGAGTTTTACATCGAATATTTCGCAATTGATCTGATCATGTCCGAAGATGGTACTTGTCAGGGCGTTTTGTGCTGGAAACTTGATGATGGCACGATGCATGTTTTCAATGCTAAGATGGTTGTGCTTGCCACCGGTGGATACGGCAGGGCTTACTTCAGTGCTACCTCTGCGCACACTTGCACCGGTGATGGGGGTGGCATGGTCGCACGCGCGAAACTTCCTCTGCAGGATATGGAATTCGTGCAATTTCATCCTACAGGCATTTATGGCGCTGGATGCTTGATTACTGAGGGTGCGCGTGGCGAAGGTGGATACCTCACTAACTCCGAAGGAGAACGTTTTATGGAGCGTTATGCGCCACACTACAAAGATCTCGCGCCTCGGGACTATGTAAGTCGCTGTATGACAATGGAAATCCGTGAAGGTCGCGGCGTTGGGACAGAGGGAGATCATATTCACCTCAACCTGTCGCACCTGCCGCCAGAGGCACTGGCGGAACGCTTGCCCGGTATTTCCGAAAGCGCGCGCATTTTTGCAGGCGTAGATGTAACAAAAGCACCAATCCCAGTTCTTCCAACAGTTCACTACAATATGGGCGGCATCCCCACCAATTATTGGGGTGAAGTTCTCAATCCCACGGACGAAGATCCTAATGCCATTGTGCCGGGGTTGATGGCTGTGGGCGAGGCAGGTTGTGCGTCTGTCCACGGGGCGAACAGGCTTGGCTCTAATTCCCTAATTGACTTGGTAGTCTTTGGCCGCGCGGCGGCAATCAAGGCCGGCAAAACCGTTGATCGTGATGCTGGCGCTGATACGCCTAACGTTGAGGAGGTTGATAAAGCGCTTGGACGCTTTGATGGACTGCGGTATGCAAAAGGATCCACGCCCACGGCTGACTTACGTCTCGAAATGCAAAAAACAATGCAGGCAGATGCCGCGGTGTTCCGCGCTTCCGACACTATGGCGGCCGGGCTTGAAAAGATGAAATCCATCGCTGCAAAAGAAGATGACCTTCAAGTCACAGATCGGTCACTCATTTGGAATAGTGATTTGATGGAAACACTTGAATTGAGCAATCTGTTGCCCAACGCGCTATCCACGATTGCCGCTGCAGAGGCACGTAAAGAAAGCCGTGGAGCGCATGCGCATGAAGACTTCGCTGAGAGAGATGATGATACTTGGCGAAAACACTCACTGGTTGCAGTAAATGGACATAACATTAATTTGACATATCGCTCTGTGATACTTGATAGACTTACCGATGAGTCCGAAGGGGGCATCGCACTCGAAAAAATTGCACCCAAGGTACGCACATTCTGATGGGTCAGTTTTATTATACGCATAAAGATAGCTGTTACTGGGTGTCCTTTGAGTGGCAATTGTGTGTGCCCTTGGATCCAGTGCCATTGAATTTACAAAAGGTCGATGAAGAACATCCGACCCATCTTCAGTAAATAGAGAAACAGGTGAAATCGTGGTTCAACTGAGACTTCCCAAAAATTCCCGCATTCGGACGGGGAAAACCTGGCCGAAGCCTGAGGGCGCAACCAATCTACGCAAATTTTCAATTTATCGCTGGTCGCCAGATGATAATGAAAACCCGTCGGTGGATACGTATTTCGTGGATATGGATACATGTGGTCCGATGGTTCTGGACGCATTGATCAAGATCAAAAACGAAATCGATCCAACCCTGACGTTTAGGCGTTCCTGTCGCGAGGGCATCTGTGGATCTTGTGCGATGAATATTGATGGCATCAATACACTCGCGTGCATATACGGGATGGATGAGATCAAGGGAGAGGTGAAAATCTATCCTCTGCCCCATATGCCTGTGGTGAAAGATTTGATCCCTGATTTGACACATTTTTATGCCCAACATGCCAGTATCATGCCGTGGCTTGAAACGAAAACAAGCCGTCCTGCAAAAGAGTGGAAGCAATCCATTCAAGACCGCAAAAAGCTTGATGGACTTTATGAGTGTGTAATGTGTGCGTCATGCTCAACGTCTTGCCCGTCTTATTGGTGGAACTCGGATCGGTACTTGGGCCCCGCAGCATTGTTGCATGCCTATAGATGGATTATCGATTCGCGTGATGAATCAACTGGAGAACGTCTGGACGATTTGGAAGATCCTTTCAAACTTTACCGTTGTCACACGATAATGAACTGCACCAAAACATGCCCCAAAGGTCTCAATCCCGCGAAATCCATCGCTGAGATTAAAAAGATGATGGTGGAACGGACTGTTTAAGTGCGCTATGACGCCGCTTAGAAAAAGTAGCTTTAAACAAAAATTTTATAATTACTTAATATGATAAGATGTGCCTAGATTTTGTCTGCATGGTGCTTTCAGTTTGTAGGCCTGTCCCAAAAATAGAAGTTCTGCCGCTACTCATTTTATTAGTGACGGTTTTGCTTATGTGAAAGAGGGCGGCACGAGTAATGTAGATCTCACTAACTAAATGGATGGCGCCTGTATTGATAAAAAAGGGACAGGCCTTTACTTCGTGCCGGCCCTGACTGCTCCAGACCTTGTGACCTCTGTGGCCTAAGAACCATGGCAACCCTCGTTTAAGCCCCCGAAAACTGGCCGCTATCAATTTCAAACGCAGTATGCATATGCCATCGTGGCTCACGCAAACGTGACAGTCACAAACACGGGAGGCAGTTACAACATCACTGGTGTCATAAAACGGCAAAACGGAATGCTCGTCTTAGATTTTTTTCTATTGCAATATAGCGTTACAGGTGAGGAAAAAATTCTTAGTATTTTGGGAAATGATTAGGATTGTTCTTTATATTACCTTTAAAGTACCTATGCATAATGAATGATTTAGAGGGGCGAAGGTTCGCAGATATCAGTCTAGCGGCTTTCAGCAGCATAGATAGCGCAGATGTTTTTTCTGGTGGGTTTCGGGGGGAGGTGATCAGTAAGTAATCTGACCCTTTGCTTAGAAAAAATCCGCGCAGGCATGACGAACAATTAACAGGCACAGGAGACACCAGACATGATGGACGAAACGGAACGAAAGGCGCATCAAAATATGCCTCCGGTCATTTGTTATCCGGTTCATATGTTACCGGCACCTGACCTAATGTCACTTTCACGCTTTCGCACAGAGAACGTCGAAAAAAGTGGTGAAATTTTGGTGCCACCCCGCGATGCGCGATGTTTTGAAGTTCCTCAAGGCGGTTTTTTCCGCATCACCAGCATCGACGGTCCTCAAGTCGGGGATCTGAATCTTTGGCACAAGGATAACCGGCAGGAAAAATTTTACTCTGGGAAAACACGGGCGCTGCACGGAACGCATTTGAGCATAGGAAATCAGATGTGGTCTTCCTTTCCTTACCTGCGACCAATGGCAACCATTGTTGCAGATACTCTGTCTTGGTATGGGATCGATCCGCACGGTGGCTCCGTTCATGACGTGATCGGGACAAGGTGTGATCCCTACACGCATCATGTCCTTTCTGATGGACAACATTACCATCACTGCTGCCATTCGAACTTGACGCGTGCTGTCAGCGCATATTTTGATATTTCGCCCGCTACTGCAGAAGATATCGTGCATGACGTTCTTAATGTCTTTATGTGTACAGGCTTTACCCGTGATACCGCACAGTATTTTATGAAGGCCAGTCCCGTCAGACCAGGTGATTATCTTGAACTCTACGCTGAAATTGACCTGATTGGTGGGCTAAGTGCCTGTCCTGGAGGTGATTGTTCTTCTGAACATTCAAGTGATGTCGCGCAATGCTATCCGCTCCTAGTAGAGGTCTTTTCCCCAAAAGAGTTTGCTGATTATAGCGAGTGGCGAAACCCTTGTCCTAACGGGTATGATCAAAGCCACGGCCTATAATGTCAAACCGTGCTAAAGGCAGCATCAAGGGCGATTGCAACCATATCACCAAAGCTTTGTTCTCGTTGAGAGGAAGGCAATGCTTCGCCTGTGGTTAGGTGATCAGAAACTGTCAAGATGGCTAAGGCGCGCCGGTTATAACGAAGCGCAAGGTTATAAAGCTCGGCCGCTTCCATTTCCACGGCGAGGATTCCGTGGCGCATCATTTGTTCATTGAGATCGGGGCGTTCGTCGTAAAAAACATCAGAAGAATAAATTCCACCCACATGGTGAGGCGTCGACCGTTTTCGAGCCGCATCTACGGCTGCCCGCAAAAGCGCGTAATCCGCGCTCGGTGCGAAATTTAATTCTTTAAAAATCGCAGAAGAGGGCGTGCTGACGCTGCTCGCTGTCATCGCGATGATCACATCACGCACGTTCACCTCAGGCTGCATACCACCGCATGATCCAATGCGGATTAATGTTTTAGCATCATAATCGCGAATCAATTCGTTTACATAAATCGAAAGCGTAGGCATGCCCATTCCCGAGCCTTGGATCGTAACATTGTGACCAAGGTAGTCGCCCGTGAAACCGAGCATGCCGCGGGTTTCATTAACAAGGCGTATTTTTGTGAGGAAATTGTCAGCCGCCCATTTTGCCCGATACGGGTCGCCTGGAAGTAAAACAGTTTCTGCGATATCGCCCTTCTGGGCACCGATATGGATGGTCATTTTTGATCCTCACCGCGTGTGTCTGATAAATGTTGTTAACGTGACGATATTATCATAAAGCCACCGTACCATAATTTTGGTCTCTTGTGTTCTCCAATAAACAGTCGACGTGGCATTGATATCTGCAATCCTATAGACTGCTTGTATAAAAGCACGATCAGTGCCTTTGCCGCGCTGATCGTTCTTTGGGAAAAGGTCTTCAAGGTATACGGCTTTCTTTGATTTCCAGTTACGAGGACGCAGGATGTAATGATCACTCCCAAGCAGAGCCCCGTCTAATTCTGCACCAAAGTCACATTGTTTGGGTTGTTCTGAAGATATCAGCCGATTAAGTCTTAGCTTATAAATGTTGTCCTCAACAGATGTTTGGTAAAACTCTAAACAAGCAGCCCAAAATAGACGCCAAGTGTCATAACCTTCCGGCTGAATGGGGCGTAGGGTCATGGCTGGTCTCCTATCTGACTAGTCGCATTTTTTGCGCCTTATCACAGGTAGATAAAATAAATTACCACGTCCAGTTGGTAAACGCGTGTCAGTTGTTGCTTTGTAAGATCTGATGTTTTCGTTTAAGTACGGCGAACTGCCGAGCCGGCCCTCTTGTGGTCTAATTTGTCTGCTGCCTGCATCTATTCCGCCGCTCTGCTGAGTGGATCTGCAAGAGTCACGATATCGGTCATGATGCTGTTGAGCTCAAAGTCCTTGGGTGTGTAGACTTTTGCAACACCCATAGCTAAGAGCCGCTCTGCGTCGTCATCTGGAATAATGCCACCAACAATCACAGGAATGTGGGATAAGTTGGCCCCGTGCAATTTTGCCATTAAATCTTCAACGAGCGGAATATGGCTGCCTGAAAGGATTGACAGTCCAATCACATGAGCCTCTTTTTCAAGTGCAGAGGCAATAATTTGATCGGGGGTCAGTCGAATACCTTCGTATTCGATGTCCATTCCACAATCACGGGCACGGAAGGCGATTTGTTCAGCACCGTTTGAATGTCCATCCAGTCCAGGTTTGCCAACAAGGAACTTAAGGCGGCGGCCAAGCTTATCGCTCACTGCATCGACTGCTGTGCGAATCTCTTCCAATCCGTCGGTTTTGTTTGAGACGGAGCGCGATACACCCGTCGGCGCACGATATTCGCCGAAGACGGCGCGCATCTGAGCTGCCCACTCGCCCGTTGTCACGCCCGCCTTCGCGGCGGCGATAGACGGCGCCATGACGTTACTTCCATCCTCTGCGGCTTTGCGGAGATCTGCTAAGGCTATGGCAACAGCGATCTCATCACGCGCTGCGCGCCACTTATTCAGGCGTGAAATCTGATCTTTCTCAACGGCTGGGTCAACTATCATAATACCGCCATCACCACTTATCAGCGGTGAAGTTTCACCTACTGTGAATTTGTTAACACCTACCACGACGGTTTCATTGCGTTCAATGCGATTGAGTCGTTCTGCGTTGCTGTCTACAAGACGCGATTTCATATATTCGATTGCGCTGATCGCGCCCCCCATGCTGTCAAGGTTGGCCAATTCGTGCCTAGCACCTTCTTTCAGCGCCTCAACTTTGGTGTCGACTGCTCGGTTTCCGTCAAATAAATCATCGTACTCTAAAAGGTCGGTTTCAAAAGCCATTATTTGCTGCATGCGCATGGACCACTGCTGATCCCATGGCCTTGGCAGGCCCAATGCTTCGTTCCATGCGGGAAGTTGTACAGCGCGTGCGCGTGCATTTTTTGACAGTGTCACCGCCAGCATTTCAATCAAGATACGATACACGTTGTTTTCTGGTTGCTGTTCAGTTAGCCCAAGTGAATTTACCTGTACTCCATAGCGGAATAGACGATATTTAGGATCACTCACCCCATAGCGCGTCTCGCAAATTTCGTCCCACAAATCGACAAAAGCACGCATTTTGCACATTTCGGTGACAAAGCGAATACCTGCGTTCACAAAAAACGAGATGCGCCCAACCAACCTTGGGAAGTCAGCGTCTGGCACCTTGCCTCGTAATTCATCCAAAACTGCAGTGGCGGTCGCTAGTGCGAATGAGAGTTCCTGTTCGGGTGTCGCTCCTGCCTCTTGCAAGTGATAGGAACAGACATTGATAGGGTTCCATTTGGGGACGTGTTTATAACAATACTCCGCCACATCTGCGATGAGCTTCAGCGATGGTTTTGGCGGACAAATATATGTACCGCGGGAGAGATATTCTTTGATAATATCGTTTTGTACCGTACCCTGCAGACCCGTGATATCTGCGCCCTGTTCTTCCGCAACGGCAATGTATAGTGCCAAAAGCCATGGTGCTGTTGCATTGATAGTCATTGAGGTATTCATTTGGTCTAAAGGAATCTGATCAAAGAGAGTGCGCATATCACCCAGATGATTGATCGGCACACCAACTTTTCCGACTTCGCCACGCGCCAAAATATGATCGCTGTCGTATCCTGTCTGCGTGGGCAAATCGAAAGCAACCGAAAGTCCCGTTTGACCTTTGGCGAGGTTGTTTCGATAAAGCTCATTTGATGCTTTGGCAGTGGAGTGTCCGGCGTATGTGCGGATTAACCAGGGGCGATCTTTTTCCTGTGGCATCACGAATCCTTTGGCTCATCAGGCAACAATATTAAATTTTTCTCTTTTATTCAAAACTTTGTCCCTTTGTCAATTCGCTGCAATGCAGCGCCTTAATGGTGGATTGCTCAAGTGACGGTTACATAAGCATCCTTACTGTCGGGATTCTGTTTGAAATTTGTAAAAAGCAAAAAAAGTCTAAATCACGAAGTTTGGTTCGAGAGCTTTATCAAAAACGAAACAAAGAATATCTGGGCATTTTTGTACCAAAGACATAAAATTTCAAAATTAGTACTCAAAATGTTGCATTATTACGCCTAGGGTTGTAGATCGAAGGCACTTTGATTCTGCGTTGCGGCAAATCTTGAGCTGGAGGCACAAAAATGGCGTTAGACATAAATAGTGGGATTGCTCCCTATGATGCTCCTGAAAGGGACCTTTACGAAATCGGGGAAATGCCTCCGTTGGGCTACGTTCCGAAACAAATGTATGCTTGGGCTATTCGGCGTGAACGTCACGGAGAACCAGACAAGAGCTTTAAATTAGAAGTTTTGGACGTCCCAAAACTTGACAGTCATGAGGTTCTTGTCCTTGTGATGGCGGCCGGTGTGAACTATAACGGGGTTTGGGCTGGACTTGGCATACCAATTAGTCCGTTTGACGTGCACAAAGCGGATTTTCACATTGCAGGTTCGGACGCCTCAGGAATAGTTTGGGCAAAAGGGGATAAGGTCACACGCTGGAAAATTGGTGACGAAGTGGTCATTCACTGCAATCAAGACGATGGAGACGACGAAGAATGTAATGGTGGTGACCCAATGTTGTCCACAAGCCAAAGAATTTGGGGGTATGAAACGCCTGATGGTTCCTTTGCACAGTTTACAAATGTCCAAGCGCAACAGCTGATGCCTCGTCCTAAGCATTTGACATGGGAAGAAAGCGCGTGTTACACGCTGACCCTCGCGACCGCTTACAGAATGTTGTTTGGACACCATCCCCACGAATTGAAGCCTGGACAAAACGTGTTGGTATGGGGTGCGTCCGGTGGTCTTGGGTCCTATGCTATTCAATTGATCAATACAGTCGGCGCAAACGCAATTGCTGTGATCTCAGACGAAGACAAGCGGGAATTCGTGAAAAGCCTTGGCGCAAAAGGGGTCATCAACCGTAAGGACTTCAATTGTTGGGGGCAGCTTCCCACGGTGAACAGCGAGGAATATAAGGCTTGGTTTGCAGAAGTTCGTAAATTCGGCAAAGCGATCTGGGATATCACCGGTAAAGGTGTCAATGTTGACATGGTTTTTGAGCACCCTGGCGAAAGTACATTTCCTGTGTCCACTTTTGTATGCAAGCGCGGCGGTATGGTTGTTATCTGCGCGGGGACGACAGGTTATAATCTTACTATGGATGCGCGTTATGTTTGGATGAACCAAAAACGCATTCAAGGCAGCCACTTCGCCCATCTTAAACAGGCTGCAGCAGCCAACCACCTTATGGTTGAAAGGCGCCTAGATCCATGTATGTCGGAGGTCTTTGAGTTTAACGAAATTCCAGGTGCACATATCAAAATGCGTCGCAATGAGCATAAGCCAGGCAACATGGCTGTGCTGGTGCAATCGCCACGCACCGGCTTGCGAACCTTTGAAGAAGCACTGGCTAAATAAGAACCACTTTGAGATGTTTAAAACGGCTGCGCTGGTGTGTTGTGGCCGTTTTTTCATTTGTACCGGACGAAATTTCTAACACCAATAATTTTGCTCACCTATTTTAGGGTTTATAAATCAGCGCTTTTTTCTGCAGCGCTTTGCAAATATAGCATGAAACCAAAATCAGCAAGAAATGCTTACATAGAGTTGTAAGATGAGTTAAATTTACCTAAGCGTTGTATTAAGCATTTTAGACGTCGGACAAAGACATAATATTTGTCAGATTGCAAAGATAAAAATACATATATCGGCACAGTGTTTTTTAGAAAAATTAAAGTCTGTTGATTCAGATAGAATATTTACGCAAAATCCTCTTTGACGCTGGTGGTTTAAGGCGCGGGTGTGTAGCCTCCGAAAGATGTCGGTTCGCGAAATAGAATTTTCTCCTGACCAGGCAGAAGCCTTTGACAGAATCAGCGCCGTTTTGAAATCTGCAGGCGTTGATCTTGAGGGAGATGTGCTTTTTCCTAAGACAGCGAGCCGCGCTTCCATGACGGCTCTTGTCGGCAAAGCGGGTTCTGGGAAAACTCGCCTCTTGGCTGAATTATACAAAGTCCTTGATAATGTGGGTTTGGAACTTATCGTTGGGGATTATGAGCCCCGAAAAAAACGCGAAAAACGGTCCCTTGCCATTCTTGCACCTACAAACAAAGCCGCCAGCGTGTTACGTATGCAAGGCGTGCCAGCGACAACGATCCATCGAATCTTATACACGCCTGTTTACGATCCGGAATATGAGCAGCTCGCCGAATGGCTTATAGGGCAGGGAGAAAAGCCTGATATTGCAGGGTTGAGCGTAGGTGCATTGACGCGGGCATTTGCCTTTTATCTGGAACATAAATCGATCGCCGGGGCTTTGGCGGTGGCTGGTTTGCGCGGCTCAGACTTTATCACCGGATGGAAACGGCGCGAAGACCCGCTCGATATCGCCTTTCTAGACGAAGCGTCGATGCTGGATGACAAACAGTGCGAAGATTTACAGGAAATTTTTTCTACAATTGTTATGTTTGGTGATCCAGCTCAGCTTGCACCAGTGAATCAATCCGGTGCGATGGTATTTGATCGGTTGAAACCTGCTCAAGTGATCCATCTCAAACGCATTCATCGCCAATCTGGAGATAGTCCAATATCAGATCTGGCGTATGCTTTGGGCGATCCTGAGGTGACCTTTGATGACTTTGAAGCACAAATTCAGGAAATTGCAAAAACGGACGAACGGGTGCAATGGGCGCAGCGTGTCGAAGTCGACCTTATGGCGCGTAGTCCCGTGCTTGTTTGGCGCAATGTGACACGCATTCGTCTTATTCATGCATTTCGCTCCGTCCATAAAGCCCCAGCGAATGAGTTATTACCGGGGGAGCCTTTGATCTGCGACGGGATCGAGTTGCCAGTGAAATATCGCAAGAAACGGCTCGATCTGGAGGCACGTGGCCTCATTAAAGGGGCGCAGGTGGTCTATCTTGGTCCGGGTAAACGGGTTGGTTTTTCGCGTCTTCATGTTATCGGAGCGGAAGAGGCAAACCTTTCTGCAGCCTCGATCATTAAGATTGAAAAACCTGACGAAGAACAACCCTTTATTCCCTATGCCGCGAGTATGGGCGCGGCCTTTCTCCATGGAGCCGCGGTCACCATTCACAAAGCGCAGGGCAGCCAGTGGGAAACGGTTCAGGTCTTCGCTCCCGATATTTTTGCAGCTGCGCGCACAGGGCGTAATGAGGCTGGCCAACAGCTCTGGAAACGTCTCGCCTATGTTGCCATCACACGCGCTCAATCGCGTCTTTTGTGGGTGGTCCGTAACCGATTGTCAAAGCCAACGCTGCCATTGTCTGCGGATGATCTTGCACATCCCGCCGTGCTTCAAAATAATCCTGGTGAGCCCAAATGACGATGTCAATGTTCTGTCAATGAACTCTTTTAGGGAGGTAACCACCTCAATTTTGATAAATAGAACGTAGCGGCATTGTCGATTACGCGCTGCGCTCCCTTGCAAACCGTCTCATTTCATTTTCTTATAAAAAAAATATAACAGAGGGAGATGACATATGCTCGGTCAAATGATGCACCGTCCTTTGTCAACTATAGAAATTTTGCGTTATGGGGCAGAAACCCATACAACGTCAGAAATCGTATCTGTCCGGACGGAAGGCGACATTCATCGCTACACCTATAGGGAGGCCTATCATCGCGTGGCGCAGTTGGCGCATGCTTTGCAAAAACTTGGGCTCAAAGAGGGTGACAGAATTGCAACCCTTGCATGGAATGGATACCGCCATTTTGAATTGTACTATGCTATTGCGGGCATTGGAGGCGTTTGTCACACGATCAATCCGCGTCTCAGCGCAGATCAGATGATTTACATTACACAGCATGCCGAAGACAAAGTGCTTTGTGTGGATTTGACTTTTGTCCCTATTGTTGAGGCTTTAGCAGAACATTTTCCTAACGATATGACTTACATTCTCATGGCGGATCGGGCGCATATGCCGGAATCAAGGATCAATTTCTTGTGTTATGAGGAATTAGCCGAGGGCGAACCGACAGAATTTGATTGGGTCGAACTGGCTGAAGATACGGCATCGGGTCTTTGCTACACTTCAGGCACCACTGGCAACCCAAAGGGTGCGCTCTATTCACATCGTTCAACAGTATTGCATGCATATACTGTGGCCATAAGTCTGGGGAGCGTTTTAAAGGAGGGCGCTCGGGTGTTGCCCGTCGTGCCTTTGTTCCACGTAAACGCTTGGGGGCTGCCCTACACCGCGCCTTTGACTGGCTGCTCCCTAATTTTTCCAGGCAGTGCGTTGGACGGAAAATCGCTTTTTGATCTGATGGATCGTGAGAAAGTGACCTCCGCTTGGGGTGTTCCGACCGTTTGGCTGGGGCTTCAGGGGGAAATTGCCGCCCGTGGCAAAAATCCGGATGGTTTTTCATCTGTCATTGTTGGAGGGTCCGCAGCACCTCGTTCAATGATCGAAAACTTTGAGGTCAGTGGAGTGACCGTATGCCATGCTTGGGGCATGACAGAGATGAGCCCCATTGGTACGCAGGGTCTGCTTTCTGCGCATGAAGAAGAGATGCTCTCACAGGATGAAAAGCTTGATATGAAAGCCCTGCAGGGACGCCGTGCCTTTGGTGTTGATCTTAAAATCGTGGACGAAAACGGGAACGCTTTGCCACACGATGGTCAGGCCATCGGAGAATTATATGTGCGTGGGAATACAATTATCAGTGGATATTACAGCAACGAAGAAGCAAGCGATGCCGCCATGGACAGAGATGGATGGTTTGGTACAGGCGATGTAGCCTATATCGACGCGGACGGTTTCCTGAGCATTCAGGATCGAGCAAAAGATTTAATCAAATCGGGTGGCGAATGGATCAGTTCAATTGATTTGGAAAACATCGTCATGGCCCATCCCGATGTGGCCAATTGTGCCGTTATTTCGGTACCCCATCCCAAATGGGATGAGCGTCCTTTGCTCATCGTAGTGCCAAATGGTGACAAGCGCGTTAAAAAGGCGGAGGTAGACGAAATGCTTCTGAAACAGGTAGCTAAATGGCAATTGCCAGATGCGATTGAGTTCGTGGAAGAACTGCCGCTCACAGCCACTGGCAAAGTGTCAAAGTTGACACTGCGCAAATCATTCAAAGACTATAAACTTCCGGATATGAAATAGGATAAAGACATGGATTTAGGTGTCAGCGAAAAGGTTGCTAGTATAATTGAAAAAGTTCGCGATATGATCGAAAATGAGATTTCGCCACTGAATAGTGAATATTTCGCAGAGATTGGCAAACACCCGTCAGGAGATCGTTTTGTCCTGACGGATCGTCAGATTGAAATTATGGATGGACTAAAGGCCAAGGCGAAAGAGCGAGGTCTATGGAATTTCTGGCTGACTGACAGTGAGCGCGGATACGGGCTGACGACTGTGGAATATGCTTATCTTGCGGAAGAAATGGGGAAAGTTGGTATCGCCGCTGAGGTCTTTAATTGTTCCGCACCAGATACAGGCAATATGGAAGTACTTGAACGCTATTGCAGTAAAGCGCAAAAGGATCGTTGGCTGGGGGATATGCTAGATGGGAAAATTCGCTCTGCCTATGTGATGACAGAACCTAATATCGCCTCTTCAGACGCGGCACAATTGTCTTTTGAGGCGAAACGCGATGGGGATGATTTTATCCTCAATGGGGAAAAATGGTGGATCTCTGGGGCAGGTGACCCGCGTTGTGCGCTTTTCATCCTTATGGCAAACAGTGATCCTGGCGCTCCGAAACACAGTCGACACACGATGTTTGCGCTCGATCCCAAGACACCAGGTATCGAAGTACTGCGTCCCATGCAGGTTTTTGGTAATGATGATGCGCCGCATGGGCATATGCATCTGCGGTTCACGGATGTCAGAATTAGTAAAGATGCAGTGATATTGGGCGAAGGCCGCGGGTTCGAAGTCGCCCAAGGCCGCCTTGGGCCTGGGCGTATCCACCACTGTATGCGTGCCATTGGACAGGCGGAAAAAGCTTTGGAAATGATGTGCCGGCGTGGATTATCACGTAAGGCTTTTGGCAAGCCTCTTACCGAGCTTGGTGCCAATTACGATATTATTGCAAATGCGCGTATGGAAATTGAAATGGCGCGGCTTTTGTGCCTGAAGGCTGCGTACATGATGGACTCCCAAGGTGTGCGGGCCGCCCAACCCTGGATTTCACAGATTAAAGTGGTTGCGCCGCTTATGGCTGGTAAGATCGTGGACGAAGCCATGCAAATGCATGGCGCTGGTGGGATCAGCCAGGATTTCGATCTGGCCCATATGTGGACCCATATTCGTACTTTGCGCTTCGCCGACGGCCCTGATGCCGTCCATCGACGCCAAGTGGCGCGCGCTGAGCTTCGGAAATATACTAACGCAGAAACATGATCAGTCGGAAGAAAATTAGGTTTTTTGCGTTAGTAACTGTTAAGTATTCATAAAAATAGAGATGCTTTTCTGTCTTTGCCCTGTGAAAATGTTGCGCATTACATGTGGCAAGTAAATTTGCATCCTCTGCATTTGCTTACACTACATAAATGTCAAAGTGTATTTGCGATTTGTCGCAAAGGTGCTCCATCCAGCTTCAGAGGAGCAAGCAACTCCTAGGGCACTTAACGCAAGCTCCCCTTAAACGAAGCTGGATGGACTATGAAGGTTTACGGCGCATTTGGTGAGTTATTTAGTGCCGGAAAAACTTTAATTGTCAATTATTACCTTGATCCATTTATGGTCTGTGTATTCGTGGGATTATACGCTTTTTAGATGCGGAAGGGCCCTTTTGAAATCAAATTGGTCTTTGCTTTAAAATATTTGAAATAGCACTGCGCGTCTGCGAACCCCCCATTTTTCTAAGATGGGCATCGGTATCCTACATGACACATGTTTATCAGCGCTATGTTATGGTGGAATAGTGTCTAGAAAGAACGTCGCTGGACCATCATTGATCAGTCGCACTTTCATATCTGCCCCAAAAGATCCCGTTACTAAAGGAATACCCGCAGATCGGAGTTGGACTGTAAAATATTCAAAAAGCCGCTTTGCGTCCTCCGGTTTCGCCGCATTAGAAAATCCGGGCCGGTTACCGCGCGACATATTAGCCGCCAGAGTGAATTGACTTACCACCAGAACACTACCCTCAATATCCGAAAGAGAACGATTCATTTTTCCGCTCTCATCTGCAAAAACGCGTAACTTGCAGATTTTGTTTACAAGCTGGTCCGCTCCGCTTTCTTCATCCCCTGCCATTGCGCAAAACAGGATCAAGAAACCTGAACCAATTTCGCCAATGATCTCTTTGTCTACTTCGACGGAGGCCTCGCTTACTCTTTGTAATAACGCGCGCATGGGTCCATCCTTTTGTATATGGCTGCCATGATAGCTCAAAACATCGTTAACGATAAGCCCAAGTCCAATAGCAAAGGAGCTTTTCCACTGCGATTCCGAGCATTCCCCTTGAACTCGTACAGTCTTCCCATTGACAAAAAAAGTGGTAACTTTTCTTGCCAAACTTATAGGCCTCAACCTAATATCGGTGCGTTTGTACGATAAAACCTCCAAGGAGGGAGGCGAAGAGATATTTGCGATATAAAGCTGAGCGATGCTCAGACCATAATCTGTCAGCACGGGAGAAATTTGATGCGTGAACAATTCTCCAAGGTCGTTTTTACTTGCCGCCATATCAAGCGCCGGAATAATGCATTCTGCGATCCCAAGGAAAAATTTTGATACAATAAGATTCTGTACCTGGAAGCTGATCTCATTCATCGTGCATTCGCCGTCTGTTCACGCGATTTGGGTTAGAAAGCGCGTTGGATCCGTTGAGTGTATCGAACTGGTGCCATAGACGCGCAAAAGTAATAGACTGAATTCATGATTGCGCAGTATGATAGGGTTTTGGCGCTTTATTTCTGAAAATTTAATCGCGACGCGCCCAAAATGAAATTTCGATTTAAATGGTTTTTTGGAAGCTATGACCCCAATGATTAAGTGTCGTTATTACGGGCATACTTGCGTTTCCCAAAATATAGAGTCCGTGCGTCAATACATTTGTTAACTGTCCTTCATGGACAAAAACCGTTGCTTGGCTTTCGCGTACCAGTAGCTTTACGTTGTATTTTATTTCATGCCCTTAGTTTTTAAAATGCCCGATCATCGTGACACTAGTGCGATCCCTTTAGTGGGTTAATTAAATGTATTTATCAATTAAAAAACAATTATTCCCAATGTGTTGAAAGTCTTTATTCATGTTCCTCGCGGGCTTCGTTCGTTGATAATCTGCCAAAGGATTGGAGCGGCATTGTCAAGGGTCATGCCCGGTTTAAGACGTGGATCGTACAAAATACTGAGCAGTATTTCATCGTATCGGGTCAAAAGTGCGAATTCATCGTCGTCGTTAAAGATCGAAGGCCGCACTTTGGGGCTATCATTGCTCAAGCCCAACCCTTGTGAAATTTCTTCATGGAAACAGGCTTGCTTAATAAGTCGGGGATGTTCTGCGCGTATGACTGCCAGCGCCTGCACATATTGCATAGAGAAAAGATTTGATGAATAAGCGATTACAACACATTGAATCTCTTTAGGAATATCCTTTAGCAATTTCATGCTTTTTATCCCGATACGATTTGGTTCACTGCTCAGACTTGCTAGCATTTCGTATCTTTCGTCGTCATTGACGATAAGGACATCAAAATTGCTGTCGTGTTCGACCAAGTAAATAGGGTGGCGCGTGATCTTGGACAAGCGATTCAAAAGCGTTTTGACCGTTTTGGTATCTTCAGTACGCGTTTCAGCAAACACAGAGGGTCCGAAGATAATACGGACGCGCACGGGAGAAATCCATTTAGACAGGTTTGCCGCCTGTGCTTTGGCTTTGTTAAAGCCCTGATCACTTACATATTCACCGAAAAAGGCTAGGGTCTGGAAGTCCCTGAAGAGGTCTTCGTTGGTAAACGGCGTATCATGTCCACCACCATCCGTACGCATCAATCCGCGACGGATCAGTCGGCGTTCCAATCTGGCATAGTACTGCGCCAACTCTTGGGAAGCTTTAGATGCTTCGCGTGACTGAATAGGAGGACGTTCAACATCATTTTTTTTTGAAGGTCCCGTACAGGCTGTCAATAAAAAGCAGGCGGCTATCAGCATCATTCGCATGTCGAGATACTCGCTATTTCCTTTCAACGATCATTCGCTGGGTATTCAACCTAATCAAAGCTTTTGATTGCACGCTATTCCGCTGACGCCGGCGTATTGCGTAGCTCTGCTCACAAATTCCGCAAATCGGCCTCTGCAGTGGCGCGTTAGTGTTTTTCGTCATCAGCAATCTGCAGGCTTTCTTGGACGGTTGCAATCAAATCTGCGTTGGCTTTCTATCGAAATATAAAGAATATTGTCTAATTCCAACAACGCTAGTAAAATTCAAAGTGCCAAAAGGTTCCTTAAGCTTTCAATTGTGATCAGGTCTGACTTATCTGCCTCTCTCTGATTTTACCAGAGTATACCTATTTAGGCAAAATACACTCATAGAAACTGTTGAGAAATTTTATCGGTTTCTTTGCTGGCGTTTTATTTTTAGTTTTTTCGTTGAACCGTTTGATCTGGCTGATTTTGTAGCGGTCACATCAAAACCCAACTGATCACGAACCACTTTGCGGCGTACTTCTTCAATCTCACCCGGTTTAAGATTTCCAAGTTGAAACGGACCATAAGAAATACGTATCAACCTATTTACCAGGAGACCGATGTGTTCCATCGCCCTGCGAATTTCGCGATTCTTGCCTTCGCGAAGTCCAATTGTAAGCCATGCATTCGCCCCCTGTTGGCGATCTAGGATGATGTCCATGGGACGAAATGCTTCGCTCTCAATCTTTATTCCTTTGCGCAAAGATGCAAGCATTGTATCATCTGGCGCCCCTTTCACACGTACGCGGTAGCGGCGCAGCCAACCGGTTGCAGGCAATTCAAGCTGCCTCTTGACCGCTCCATCATTAGTCAAAAGTAATAATCCCTCTGAGTTGATATCTAGGCGACCAATATTTAACACGCGGGGCAGATCTTCGGGCAGCACGTCGAAAATTGTTTGCCGTCCATGTTCATCGCGAGAGGTGCTTACGAGGCCGAGAGGTTTGTGAAACAACCACAGGCGTTTGGCGCTCGGCGCTTTGATCTCTTTTCCGTCCACCCTTATGCAATCCTTTGCGGTCACATTCAGCGCGGGGGATAAAATCAGTTTGCCGTTCACACTCACGCGTCCTGCATCAATCATACGTTCTGCGTCCCTTCGGCTTGCGATGCCCGAGCGCGCTATGATTTTGGCAATACGTGCGCTATTTAAGAGATTATGTTCCATGCATGGCCTTTAAGGGATAATTTCTTTAGGGAAAAGCGTAAATCATCCTCGAGGCTGAAGGATCATGTTTAAAAGTTACATGAACATAGCACTTGAAGAAGCCAAAACCGCCGCAGCGCGGGGGGAAATCCCTGTGGGTGCGGTGATTGTCTCTAATACTGGAGAATTGATTGCTCTGGCTTCCAATCGGACGCGGGAATTAAACGATCCTTCTGCACATGCTGAAATGTTGGCCATTCGCGCGGCTTGTGCGCGGCTTAGGCAAGAACGGCTTGCGGGTTACGATCTTTATGTGACTTTGGAACCCTGCGCGATGTGCGCAGGAGTGATTGCTGCTGCGCGGGTGCGACGACTTTATTACGGAGCTTCGGACCCAAAGTCTGGCGGGGTGGAACAAGGAAGCCGTATTTTTCAAAATTCCCAAAGTCACCACGTACCCGAGATTTATGCAGGTATCGGCGAGCGTGATGCACGACGTCTATTACAGGCATTTTTTGCAGAATTAAGAGGCGAATAATATAAGTTTTAAGGAAGTTTCATTCAGTTGCAAAAATCCCAGCGACGGAAAACCCAGCTTGTCCATACAAGTGTCAGCGTGATGCCTTTAACTAGGGGTTGCCCATCCTTTGTACGAAACTCAGCGCGATAAAGCTTGGGAGGTCTGCGCCCATTCCAATGATCTCTACTGCTTCTGATTTGGATTGACGAACTCTGGATTTGTCTTTTGGAGGTCTCGCCCGTTTTTCGCCAGTATTTGTATTGCTGCGGTCCGAAGATTTTGCTTCTTTTTGCAAAGGCTCGGGACTATACTGAGTGCCATCTTTCAGTGGATTTTCTATTTTTGGGATGTCTTTGCCAATCAATGTTTCGATGGCTTGCAAATTTTTAGCATCTCTTGGCGCCGAGACCATCACCGCTTTGCCTTGCCGGCCAGCACGCCCTGTGCGTCCGATGCGATGCACATAATCTTCAGAATTTGATGGCACATCGAAGTTAAAAACGTGGCTGACAGAGGGGATATCCAAACCGCGTGCCGCAACATCGGAGGCCACTAGGAAACGCAATGCGCCGTTGCGGAATTTATCCAATGTTGCGGTGCGTTGGGTTTGATCCAAATCACCGTGGATTGGTGCAGCATCATAGCCATATTTTTTCAGCGATTTTGCACAAATATCAACGTCTGATTTGCGATTGCAAAAGATGATGGCGTTACTGCAAACTTCGCCCTCTGCATCAATCAGCAGTCGCAAGATTTTCCGTTTATCGCTGCCTTCGCGTTCGCGACGTCCTGGTTTAAATATTACAACACCCTGTTCAATTGTTTCAGAGGCAGTGGCCTGACGTGCCACTTCGACGCGTGCGGGTGAGGATAAAAACGTATTGGTGATCCGCTCGATTTCAGGCGCCATCGTCGCGCTGAAAAAGAGGGTTTGACGTGTGAATGGCGTCAGCCCAAAGATACGTTCAATATCGGGAATGAAACCCATATCCAGCATCCGGTCTGCCTCATCAATCACCATCACTTGCACACCGGTCAGCAATAATTTTCCACGTTCAAAATGATCGAGTAACCGTCCTGGTGTCGCGATCAACACATCTACTCCGCGATCTATCAAGACGTCTTGCTCCTTGAAGCTCACCCCGCCGATCAAGAGCGCCTTGGTTAGTTTCACGTGTTTGCTATAGGTATCGAAATTTTCAGCAACCTGAGCAGCGAGTTCACGCGTTGGGCAAAGAACTAAAGAGCGTGGCATACGCGCTCTTGCGCGGCCGCGTGCCAAACAGTGAATCATTGGCAAGGTAAAGCTCGCTGTTTTTCCCGTACCCGTTTGCGCAATACCGAGCACATCGTTTCCCTCAAGTGCTGCGGGAATTGCACCTGCCTGGATCGGCGTCGGCACGCTGTAGCCTGCCTCGTCAATGGCTCTGAGAATTTTTGGGTTCAGGTTCAAGTCTGAAAATTTTGTCATTCGTGTCCGCTAAGATGGCCGTTCTGCTAGCTTTCAACAGATATTTATCGATGCTATAGTTTTCTCGCATCATGTGCGACGTTCAATAGCGGATTTGCTTTGAATAAGCAATGCGAGTGAGTGATTTGATAAGTATTTAGTTTTGGGGTGGGACTAAAATGCCGCTTTGTAAAAATATCGAAAGATTTTTTGTCCAAAAACCAAGTCTACGGAGCGATAAAAGCCATTTTTCTTCAATTTTTCGATGAACTCAGGTTGTGCAACACAGCCCGCTTCATACAATCTCTCGATATCACCTATCACTTCGATAATCGAAAGTTGGTCAAATAGTTCATGTCGCATTAAGGCAAGTTTCCAGAGATTTTTTGTGATTTAATCGTCTCGCGGTAGAGGCTATTCTTACGCTACTCGATAATGTGCGGGCTATTTAACTTTCTGCGACAATAATGCAGGGCTGTTGGAATAACTTTTATCTTACGTAAGCTATCTAAAGCTTTAACCACATCACGCTTTGGATCATCTAAGTGTATGTAAATCAACCCTGCGCCTTGGTTGAGATGGTTCGTACAGAAGTGGGAAATTTCCTTAAGCGGAGCGCTCGCTGTCGCAACCGCGCCCCAAACATCCAGTATAATCAATCGCATCCCTCATTATTTTTGGGAACGGATCTTTTACACCGATTAAAACTCAAACCATCATTTCTTTGGTTGCCGAGAGCTTAAGGTCCGGAAAATCACGTTCCACACGATCAATATCCCATTGCAAACGCGTCAGGTAAACCGCGTCGCCATCATGGTCTGTTGCCATATGTTGTTTGTTGGCGTTCGTGAAGGTATACACTTCGCTTTTCTGCCCGGTCACCCATCGTGCAGAGGTGAATTGACTCGCCTCAAACCTGACCGGCAAGCCGTATTCCAGCTCAATTCGGCTCGCTAAGACCTCAAATTGTAATGCGCCGACAACGCCTACGATAAAGCCCGAACCTATATTGGGTTTAAAGACTTTGGCAGCCCCTTCTTCGGCGAATTGGTTAAGGGCTTTTTCAAGATGTTTTGCCTTCATTGGATCTCCTGCATGGCAGCTCTGCAAAAGTTCTGGCGCAAAGGATGGAATGCCTGTGACACGTAGCGCCTCGCCTTCGCTCAAAGTATCTCCGATACGTAATTGACCATGATTAGGGATACCTATGATATCGCCCGCCCACGCCTCTTCAGCCAGCTCTCTGTCAGAGGCGAGAAAAAGAACAGGATTTGATACGCTAATCGGTTTTTTGGTTCGTACGTGAGTAAGCTTCATGCCGCGTTTAAAATGCCCTGAAGCCAGCCGTACAAAGGCAACGCGGTCACGGTGTTTGGGATCCATATTTGCCTGTACTTTAAACACAAAGCCTGCGACTTTGCCCTCTTGTGGCAGAATTTCGCGTGGTTGTGCTTTTTGGATTTGTGGGACAGGTCCAAAATTTCCGATCCCCTCCATCAATTCTTTAACGCCAAAAGAATTTATTGCAGAGCCAAACCAAATTGGCGTCAGTGTTCCATCCAAAAGCGCCTCAGGGTCAAGACGGGGTAACAATTCTCTTGCCATCTCTAGTTCTTCGAGCAGTTTCTTACGAAGATGGTCAGGCACATATTCCGCAAGCTTTGGGTCTTGTAGGCCATTGATTTTAACGCTTTCTGCGATCCGGTTGCGATCTGCCCTGTCCATCAGTTCGACGCGGTTGTTAAGAATGTCATAACAGCCAAGAAATTCACGTCCCATCCCAATGGGCCAATTGGCGGGTGTCACGTCGATCGCGAGGTTTTCTTGAATCTCGTCAATGATATCAATGATATCGCGGCTTTCGCGGTCCATTTTGTTACAAAAGGTCAAAATCGGTAGGTCACGCAAACGGCATATTTCAAAAAGCTTCTGTGTTTGACTTTCGACACCTTTTGCTCCGTCAATCACCATTATGGCGGCATCAACGGCAGTCAAAGTCCGATAGGTATCTTCGCAAAAATCGCTATGACCGGGGGTATCCACGAGGTTGAAGCGAAAATCTTTGAAATCAAAGGACATGGCAGAGGCCGATACAGAAATGCCACGATCCTTTTCCATTTGCATAAAGTCCGACCGAGTCCTGCGTGTTTCGCCTTTGGCACGCACCTGTCCCGCCATCTGGATGGCCCCACCGAACAAGAGGAATTTTTCCGTCAACGTGGTTTTGCCAGCATCTGGATGAGAAATAATTGCAAAGGTCCTGCGCCGTGCAATTTCTGCGGGGAGCTCAGAATGATTAAAAGATCTATCAAGCATGAAGGCGCTATATGCGAGCTTACTGCGTTGGACAAGGCAAATTATGCACCAGTTATCTTGTTTTATGTCTAGCGCCCGGTCGCTTTCCGCTTTGCTTTCAAAGCTAATAGAGTGCAAATGCAGTTATCTGGAACTTTAAAACACGGAATGCATTATGTTATTTGTCTTAAACTTTTCATCCGCTTCTTTTGGGATAGCATGCAGAGAATGTGGATCCAAAGATGGCTTTCCACAGCCCTATCTTTAGCGTAGCTAAATTGCTTATTATCGAACGGTGTCTGTAAGTAATCGATATCTATGGACTCAAGCCGTTTGAAGTCTTTGCAGTTGACAAGATGGCGCACCCGCATCAACGCTTTTGCGCGCTCAGCACCAAATGCATCTTCATTCTTCAGTTGTTTAATCGCTTTCAGCGCTCCTTTGGCCAGCGAAATAAGTATACCCACAAAAAAACTTGAGTAGTCTGGGTAAACAGTATCGGCAAATTTTTCTAGTCCGATTTCAGTATCGATGCTAATCAAACCACAGTGCGTCTTTGGTTTCAGTTCCAAGAGTGCCATCATACACAAGACAATAGCAAACTCGCTCTAATCGACCTCTAGCAAAACAAATGCCTCAGCTGTTTGAGCGCGATCGGACATAAAGATCATTCAGCAGTTAGCATAAAGTTTGGCCGTTTGCCCAAACACACTTTTTCTGTTGAAGAAAAGGCATTTTGAATCAAAGCGTACTAAGAGGAGTCCGCTTCGCGCAAGTGTAAAGCACACAGGTATCAGCTAGAAAAGTTTAACGGACTAACGAAAGCTAATCACCTACATTGGCAACGTCGAGCGATTTAACATAATGTGACTTTTACACCAGCACACTTTACAATTAGCTATGTATCACTTTACGGACATGCGCTTACCGACGAGTTGATTATCAGTCGACCTTCTATTTGCTTAGTTTGTACATTAATCATAAGCTCATTTGAAACTTGGGGAGAAATCCTCACGAAGACAACTTAATTTGTAAGAAAAATAGTCAAACAGCGTAATGTTGAAACACAAAATTCAATAAATTGGTTAAAACTCGCTCTAAAGTAAGGAGAAATTAATGGATTTGGGAATTGCCGGAAAAAAAGCGTTGGTCTGCGCTTCGAGTAAAGGATTGGGCAAAGGCTGTGCAATGGCCTTAGCAGAAGCAGGTGTCGATTTGATACTAAATGCACGCGGGCAAGAAGCGCTTGAAGACACAGCTGAGCTGATTAGATCACGCTATAATGTCCATGTTGAGACTGTTTCCGCCGATATCGCCAGCTCAGATGGGCAAAGTGAAGTGCTGGAGCGTGCAGGTGCAGTGGACATTCTAGTAAATAACGCAGGTGGCCCTCCCCCGGGTGTTTGGAGCGATTGGGGGCGTGAGGATTTTCTCTCAGCATTGAACGCCAATATGCTAACCCCAATCGCGCTTATGTCTCATTACCTGCCGATTATGATCGAGAAAGGCTGGGGGCGCGTTGTGAATATTACATCTCAATCGGTCAAAGCCCCAATTGCTATTCTTGGGCTTTCAAATTCTGCGCGCGCTGGGTTGACCGGTTACGTTGCAGGCACATCGCGGCAGGTGGCGCCCTATGGTGTGACGATCAACAATCTTTTGCCGGGTGTACATGATACAGATCGTATCGGTTTGCTTGACGCACAGGTGTCAAAATCTCAGGGTATCTCCTTGGAAGAGGTGACTAAGGAACGTACAGCCTCTGTGCCGGTTGGACGTTATGGGACCATCGAAGAATTTGGAGCGACTTGCGCCTTCATGTGTTCGCAACAGGCAAGCTTTATTGTGGGACAAAACATTGTGTTGGACGGTGGTGCTGTAAATGCGACGATTTAATCTTTGAAATATGGATCGCTGTTTACTTGATCAGAGAGCGAGAAAAATTAATTCGGTGAAAGGAATCAAAGCTTCGTGTCTGCCACGCTACGATTAGAACTCAGAAACCTGAAGCGGCATTTTGACGGGCGAGACGTCGTTAACGACGTTTCGCTAAATATTTTACCGGGGCAGGTAACATGTCTTTTGGGACCGTCAGGCTGTGGTAAGTCGACGACTTTGCGCCTAATAGCTGGCGTAGATCAGCAGGACGAAGGTGAAATTTATGTAGACGGGGCCTTAATAAGTGGCCCTGCATTCCATATGCCTCCCGAAGACAGGTCCATCGGATTTATGTTTCAGGATTTTGCCCTTTTCCCGCATCTTAGGGTCTGGGAAAATGTGGCTTTTCCTATTCATGGAAATAAGAGATACAAACGGCTCAAGGCGGAAGAATTACTCGACAAAGTCGGACTACTGGCGATGATGGATAAGTATCCGCACGCATTATCTGGGGGCGAACAGCAACGTGTGGCTTTGGTACGAGCCTTGGCGCTAAAGCCAAAAATCATGTTGATGGACGAACCGTTTTCGGGCCTTGATGACCGGCTGAGGGATGGTATTCGCGACGAGACGCTCGACATCCTAAAAGCGGAAAATACTGCTGTCTTATTGGTGACCCATGAACCCGAAGAAGCCATGCGTATGGCGGATGAAATCGCTTTGATGCGCGACGGGGTGATTGTGCAAAAAGGGGCGCCATATAATGTATATAATACGCCCGTTGACCGTGAAACCATGGCATTTTTTTCGGATATAAATGTTATCCAAAGTCGGGTGGAGGGATCTTTGGCAGACACTGCCTTTGGTCAGTTCTTTGCACCTGGGCACGATGATGGAACCGATGTCGACATCGCCTTTCGTCTGCAACATGTGCGCATCGATTTTGATCGCAACGGGAAAGGCCCAAACCCGACAGCTGCTCAAGGAGTCGCTGCCAGTGGTATTGTCATCAGATCACGTTTTATGGGCAGTGATAGTCTAGTTGAATTTCGTATGGACCATGACAGTTCAATTCTTAAGGCGACAATACCTTTCGTATTTTTGCCCCAGCCAGGTCGGCGGTTATGGCTGACCATTCCAAGGGATCGCTGTTTTGTTTTTGCACTGAATAACAAATTTCAAGACTAGTATGACTTGAGGTTGGAGAAGGTGTGTATCCTCTGATCTGCTACTGAAGTTTGTTAGCTAAAGGTGTTAAGTTCATCGATGCACCTATCCGAGAAACAAGATTTGCAGAAATTTTTGAGACTTCTCGCGCAGTATCGACAGTACTGTCGGCGCCGTTGCGCTGTATTCATTTGGGATCAAGAGTTTTTGAACGCAATTTGACCTTGGGTGTGCTGGAGTTTTTTTGCGGATAAACTGAACAGCGTAAATGGGAACGGTTAAACTTTAGTTTTGTAAATAAAATCACTCGTTGCAAAAATTTAATACCACCACGTGATGTTTTGGGGAAAGCAATTTCATAAAAGGGGTTTGTTAGTGATAATTTAACTTTATATAGGCTCAAAATTTGATGGAAATCTTAATGCCATGACAACCGTATTTACCAATTTTGATTAGCGGGTAATAGGAGTTCTGTTATTTTAAATTCAACCTCAGTTTTGCATGTTTGAAACTGCTACTGCTAAGTGTAAAAATCAGTGATAATTTAATAAACAATGATTTGACTAATCCGCTAAAGACAGTGGCGTGTTTCTTCTAAAGGATGTAAATTTACTGGGCGCTCAATCTCGCGGATGCTGGTACGGCATACCCCATACATTGCTGGGAAGTTCGAATGACACGCATCGGAGTGGTTCTCTTGTTCGGCTGGCATCGGCTGAGATTTATAGCTTAAATCCCCAAATTAAATGGATCTATTAGTAGCGTTAACAAGGTAATACTGGAAGAGGTCATGGAGCACTATTTACCTCCTCAGTAATGTGATTTTGCAGGTGTTATTAATATTTTAGTTGTGTCTCTATTTTGTGTAAGATGCGTGAAGGATCACGTTGTACCGCAGTTCTACCGTGAGCCAAAGTAAACCGGCTAAAGATTGCCATTGTTTCAATCGCACCAAGCTATCTTTTACCTTAGATTGTCTGAATGCCAGCTTGCTTTGCTCTGCTAAATAGGTAATGCATTGCAAAAAGATCTATTTTGCAAGAATTCTACCTTTAATCGCACCGTTTTAGGCAATAAGTGTATTGCATGTTTGTGTAACTCAGTGTTCTTAGGATATCGAATAACGGGAGAGATCGCATGTTGAACAATATTGGTCTGCCGGGGATTCTGCTCATTGCAGTCGTCGTGCTGGTCCTTTTTGGACGTGGTAAAATCAGTTCATTAATGGGTGAAGTTGGTAAAGGCATCACCGCGTTTAAGAAAGGCGTGCATGATAGCGCCAAAGAGATTGAAGAGGAAACGGCAAATTCTGCCAAAGATGTGACACCGGAAAACGACAAAGACAAGGTCTGAGCCTATGTTCGACCTCGGTTGGACCGAGCTTTTGGTGATCGGGATTGTTGCCCTGATCGTAATCGGTCCCAAAGATCTTCCACTGATGTTTCGGAGAGTAGGCCAATTTATCGGAAAGGCGCGCTCAATGGCGCGGGAGTTTTCCCGCGCAATGGATGATGCAGCTGAGGAGGCTGGCGTAAAGGATGTCAGCAAAACGCTAAAAGCGGCCAGTAATCCGCTGAAAACCAGTATAGATCAGGTGAAACAGGCGACCAGCGAGTTTGCCGCATATGATCCAGAGGCGAAAACTGGAAAACCTGCTGCCCAGCGCAAAGAGGCTGCGCAAAAGATACACGCCGAGGCCAGAAAACGTTCTGAGGAAAAACGCGCCGCAGAACAAAAGGACAAAACGTCTCAAGACTCACCTGCCGCGGCAGAACAAACATCTATCAAGAAAACTACACTGAAAAAAAAATCGGTAAAAACGACCGCTGATGCGACGCCTGCGAAGATGAAAGCGGCAAAAAAGACCACTGAAAAAAAAGTGGCTGCACCAAAGAAGACTCCAAAGACGAATTCAGCAGATGATGCAGACTTTTAGGATCAAAGATGAGCGATAAGAACACAGAAGACATCGAACAAAGCGCTGCGCCTCTGATAGAGCATCTTGCGGAACTTCGCACACGGCTGATCCGTTCCGTGATTGCCTTTATTTTAGGGATCGTAGTCGCCTTTACTGTGGCGGAGCCTATTCTGCAGTTTTTGCTTGAACCGATCGAAGAAACGCTGCGCGATCTTGGCGATCCTTCGCCGACCATGCAATACACCTCTCCACAGGAATATCTTTTCACTCTGTTTCGCATCTCAATGGTTTTTGGTTTTGCTCTGGCCTTTCCTGTGATCGGACTTCAACTCTGGCGGTTTGTTGCACCGGGGCTTTACCGGTCTGAAAAGAGTGCCTTTCTACCCTTTTTAATTGCTTCTCCCGTGATGTTTATTCTTGGAACTAGTTTTGCCCATTTCGTTGTAACACCGCTGGCGATGGCTTTTTTCCTTGGTTTTGTCGATGTGAGTTCAGTCTTTGCAACGTTGATGCAATCAGCAACCTCAGTTGGTGGGACTGAGGCGCTGGCCATTCCCGAAACAGATACTGGAATCAGCATTACATTTTTCGGAAAAGTGAACGAATCCCTCGACATTACGCTCAAATTTATAATCGCCTTCGGGCTGTGTTTTCAGCTTCCTGTTTTGTTGACCTTGATGGGCAAAGCCGGCTTAGTGAATGCTGAAGGTCTTGCACGGGTTCGTAAATATGCGATGGTGGGCATTTTGCTTTTGGCGGCACTTGTTACGCCACCTGACGTGATCACACAGCTTATTTTGTTCGTGGTTGTTTATGGACTTTATGAGGTATCAATCTTCCTTGTGGCGCGGGTCGAAAAGCAGCATGAGGATAAGCTGCGTGCCGAAGGGTATTATGATGACGATTACGGAATTGACGATGAGATGGGAGATGAGGACGTCTTTGACATTAAGAATGACGAAGAAAACCTAGGTGAGAGTAAAAATGGCTGAAGACTTAAGCCGCATTGCCGATGCATTGGACCGCATGGCACCAGTTCCATTATCTGTGCCTGATTTTGAGAGTGCCGAGGCCTTTGTCTGGCATGTTGCACCGGACAGGCTAACCCCCATCAGATCAATTTCGCGCATAGAGTTGGATCTTTTGGTCGGCATAAACCGATCCCGCGATACCTTACTGCAGAATACTTTGCAATTTGCGCGAGGCTTTGGCGCCAATAATGCGCTTTTGTGGGGTGCGCGTGGCATGGGAAAATCTTCTCTCATAAAGGCAGTGCACGCATATGTCTGTGCGCAGGGACATCCGCTCAAGATTGTTGAACTGCAGCGCGAAGATTTGCCAAGTGTATCGCGCCTCCTTAATCATTTGCGCGCCTCAAAGCATCGGTTTTTGCTTTTCTGTGATGATTTGAGCTTCGCTCATGACGATCAACATTACAAATCTCTCAAGGCCGTTCTTGATGGTGGCATAGAAGGGCGCCCTGAGAATGTACTCTTTTATGCAACCTCCAATAGGCGCCATCTGATGCCGCGCGACATGATCGAAAATGAACGTTCTTCTTCTATCAATCCCTCAGAAGCGGTAGAAGAAAAGGTATCTCTTTCGGATCGGTTTGGGCTATGGTTAGGCTTCCACCCTTGCACGCAGGACGAATATCTTGACATGATCAATGGATATTGTGTCGCTTACGGGATTTCGGTGAGTCCGAAGATTTTGCATTCGGAAGCAATCGAGTGGCAGGCCACCCGCGGCGCTCGGTCCGGTCGGGTGGCGTGGCAGTTTTTTGTAGATCTGGCTGGGCGATCTGGAGTGCCTCTCTAGAGACCAACTCATCCTCTTTCACTTTTACCTAAAGGTGCACGGTGTTTTGTCGTTACATAAATCAGACGGGGAGTTGAGACAGAGAAACCCAATGCGCTTAAACAATAAGTTGGTGCACGAGCTACGACCGCTTGGACGTAATCAAACGTTTGTAGACGAGGCTAACCCTTTTCTTTTGCTGACTGTCTATCCCAATGGAAAAAAAATCTGGTTCCTTCGCCATCGGACGGCAATCGGAGACACGCTCATTTCTGTAGGTATTTTCTCCGAAATGGATGTATCTTCTGCGCGTAAAAAGGCAAAAGCGATGATGAAACGCATTGATGACAGCTGGCATACCACTGGTTTGCTGGAACGTGAGAAATTACATCTTTCGAAAGCGCAAAGACAAGTTAGCCTGTCAAAAATGATGAAAGAGCGAGACGGCGTCCAATTTCGTCCAAACCCGATGTTTCAACCCAAAAAGAAAGCAATAAATCAAGGATCTGATGTTAAGCGTGCAGCGCAGGAAAAACACGATTTTCAAAACAAACAACGCCAGCAAGAAGATATTGCCGCAGCTTGGGAGCTATACGAAGTAAAACTTGATATTTCTCATTTATTGCCCTTGCTCAGAGAAGGATACTTTTCACAGCATCCAATGCCGATTAATATGGGCAAAACAATTGCCACACTTTTGGAAAAACATAGATCTGCAAATGATTACTTTCAGCAGCACACGGAAGAGGTCGACAATCATATTTTCATGACCTACTGGCGTCACACGGAGTTAAACAATGGCGTGGCGCCCCTTTTGCTGGATACGGTCGCAGTAGAAGAATGTGCCGCTTTTCTGGAAGCTATAGGACGCAGTTTAAGCCTTGATATTATCCGATCACGTGTCAAAAATGGGTATCAGAAATGGCGGGAAGATAATGCAGAGAAGCTGAAAAAATCTGAAAAAATCCTCAAATCCCTGATGTCGGATCAGCATAATCCGGACGAAGATCCTCCTCATTTATGATGCACTATTTTAAAGCACGAGCGCGATAGGACATTCGTTTATATAAGGTAAGAGATTTGACTCGAGCACCAATCTATACAAATATAAAAATGGCCGTAAACGGAATCGATTAGTAATAAATATTGGAGACTATTATTCTGCGGTCTCTTCTGAGAACCGTGGTCGTCCGTTGAACGACAAAACTAAAAAACGATTCTTGGCACTTTTAGCCGGCTGGGGGTTTTTTAATGACGACACATTTTGATGTTAAGACACGCAAATATGGTGCCAAGTCAGAAATTTTTGAATCGTTTGAGTTTGTCATTCGCGAACCAGAGAGCCATATTTTCGCGACGCTGGCAAAGCGAGATAAGATACTTAAGGGCCTCGACGAGCAGATTAAAATTGCCTCTAATCGATCACATCAGCCTGTCAAATACAAGTGGCTGGCGGATATTAATGGCAATATCAGGCGCACAGCCATTCCTTTGAAGGTCAAAAAATGGTGGGTGGAGCTTTTGGATGGACGGGTTCAAATTTCTGTCTATTACAAGGGCAAACCGATTGAAATGAAAGATGGGCGAGACGCAATCCAGATTGACAATCTTAAAGAATTGGTCGCCCACCTTGAACTGCTACGTGCCTCTGTGAACCTTGGTGATTTTGACGATTTACTCACATAACGTATCCTTGGCGAAGGTTTATTTGAGAATTTGACGCAGTAGGTCCGATCTCTGTTGAAAAATGCCGGCGTCTGAGGGAACATAACGAGTAGCTTTGAGATAGAAGGGAGAGCTAGGCCCAGTTATGGCCTCGTTGTAAATAATAATGCGTCACGCTTATCTTGAGTTATTTCCTTCGTGGCGTCCAATACGCTTTCTGCAATACAGGAACAGGTGGCATTACGCGACATTTCCAGAGGCTTTTTATCAGAAAGGTCGCGCCGACTGATGTCTGGGTTAAGCGATGAAGCAAGCCAGTTGCCAATAATTATAAGTTTATCGATATTGGTTGTGGGGCTGTATTTCCGAGGCACTGTGCTGTGGATTAGTGTAACGCTTGTCTTGTGCTTCTTACTAATTGTTGACCGCGATAGCATTATAACGCTTGTGATTTACGGATTCACGGCAACTTTGTTGATTGCGGGATATCGGCGCATTCGCATGGGGCTGATTCCTAAAAATATCGCTCAAGACCATTCTGGCGTTAGATCGCAAGGTATTATCGTCGTGGATTCCAATAATCTATTAGGGCTCGTGAATTGGGACCTGGGTCTGTTTCAGGAATTTATTGCGGAATTAGAGGTTGATGGTTTCAGTGTCCATCTGTTTTTTGACCATAGCATCCAACGCCTATTAAAAGAAAAAAAAGTTATCGAACCTACGGAAACCGTTCCGATGACGTTGTGCCGTGTGATGGGGATGAACCGTCATCAATTGACTGTGTCTAAAAAGGGTCATAAGGCAGATGCCCTATTGGTACGTCACGCGGACCGCAACCGGCTGACTGTGCTTAGCAATGATCGCTTCAATAAAAAAAGTGATGACAAATTTTATCTAGAGGCGGCAAAGCGTTTAAACCAAGCAGGCTTGATCAAGCGGGTAGGGCTAGTCGAAGGTAGATTGACGATTTTATAATTAAGTGCGCGCAGTATTGCAGTGGCGCATTCCTACAAATGGTTATAGCTCTTTAAAACTTGGGCTCCGGTCGTCAGAAGAGGTCCTGCGTGGACTTACGCACATAAGGCCAAGCATCATCAGAACAAATGCCACCCAAACCCATGCAGAATGCGATTCGCCAAAAATCACAATTCCCCAAACGATCCCGCAGACGGTCACCAGATAGCCGATCTGACTGGCGAAAATGGGGCCTGAAATGCGTATTGTATATACAAAGCAGGCATAAGCCGTTGCCCCAATAAGGCTGAGGCCAAAAATTGTAAGCGTCAATTCTGTCGATGTGCTCAAAGTCTCTGTAAGGGCACCGGTGAAAAAAGCAGGTATGAACAGAAAGGCCGATGAAGCAAATCCCATCCCGCAACTTAGCCGAATCGGTCCAATATCGTCAAGTTCTGCAACGCCGAGATAGATATTTTCGCAGGCATAGAAAAATGAACTGAGACATGCAAGCAGCACCCATATTGCGGCACTTTTGCTGGGCAGGCTCGTTTCTGGGAATACGATTACACAGATTGATGTAAGTCCCAAGATCAAACCTAGGAAACGCAATCTTGAAAATCGCTCGACGCTCATCAAAAGTGCCAAAGCGTAGGTGAAAATCGGTACCAAGGTGACTGTGATAGACAGAACACCGGCAGGAACTTTGGAGGCTGCGGAGTAAAACAGGAGTCCTGGTAAAGCGCTTCCCAAAAGGCCAAGAATGGAAACTGTTTTGATTAGTTCCAAGTTTAGTACAAATCTACGGCGTGTGAACATGCAGTAAAGCCACAACAAACAACCTGAGAAAAATGCGCTCCAGAATGAAATGCCTAATGGGGTGCCGCCGTAATCTGTTGCCAGTTTGCCGAATGAAAAGGACAGGCCCCAGACACTCCCCATGTATATCATTGCGCACCAAGGCAAGAGCGTTTGGTTCATAAACTACCTTTCTAAGAACCCTCCCAGTGCTGGTAACGCTAGCCTGATAAAATCTAATAGCAAACAAAATTAAAAAAATTCTTAAAGCTTTTTATCAATAGGACTTGCAAAAACCGGAGAAGGGGAGAGTGTGCTGCTGTAAACGGTCTAATGTTTTGGTGAGGCAACCCAAATAGATTGAGGGATCAAAAATGAAAATGAGTGCCTTTTGGTGGGACATTAGTGAGAGTCTTACGCCCTCTGGAAAACATGCTTTGCCAAAAGAGGTTGATTTTGTTGTCGTCGGGGGCGGTTATACGGGGCTCTCTGCTGGGTTGACGATCGCAAGGCAGGGGCGATCCGTGGTGGTTTTGGACAGTGGGACGCCGGGGCATGGTGCATCAACTAGGAATGGTGGCATCTGTAGCGCGCAAATACGTCTGTCTCATAGTGCGCTTTGTGCACAGTATGGAGAAGAATTCGCCAACGAGGTTTATAGCGAAGGCATTACAGCTCGCCTCGACCTTGCGAAATTTTGCGAAGAAGAAAACATAGAGTGCCAGTTTCAAATGACGGGTCGTTTCACAGGTGCGATGAACTTTCGCGATTATGAGTCCCAAGCACGCGAAGCAGAGCGGCTTAACTATATTGCAGGCCACAAAGCCTATATGATAGCGCGCAAGGACCAGTACAGCGAAATTGCGACAGATTTGTTTTTCGGAGGTATGGTGCGCGAAGAAATTGGCGGATTTCATCCTGGCAAATTCTTTGCAGGGCTTTTGAAACGAACCGAAGAGGCTGGCACGATTGTTTTGTCAAACACTGCTGTGCATGAGGTGGTGGACCTGTCTGCTGCCGGAAAATCGGTCGTGACAAGTAAAGGCACGATTACTGCTGGAACAGTAATTATGGCGACCAATGCCTACACCGGCACAAAGCATAAAGTCGGGAAATTTCTACGCAAACGCCTAGTTCCTGCAACAAGCGCGATTATTGTAACCGAGAAGCTTGGAACGGAAAAGGTCGGCGCGCTCATGCCCAGACTCCGCATGTTTGGGAATTCTGCCAACCTCTATAGCTATTTTCGTCCAACGCCCGATCGGGATCGCATTCTCATCGGATCGCGAAGTTTCGATCGGACACAGGCGACCGGTAGGACTGTCGCTTATTTAAAGCTGAAACTGACGCATATTTTTCCAGAGCTCGATAAATGTGATGTGGATTACGCTTGGCTGGGAAATGTGGGGTTCACACGGGCTCAGCTCCCTGTAATTTTTGAACACAACGATGTTTATTATGCTGCAGGGTACGCTGGATCAGGAACTGTATGGGCGCATTGGATGGGTAAGAAAGTCGCTGAAACAGCCATGGGGACAGGTAATCGCACCAGTGTATTTTACGGACCGCCGCCGCAAAGCGTACCACTTTATGATGGAAACCCTTGGTTCATGCCGGCCATTCAATATTATTTTGCCTTCAAGGATTGGGTGAAAATCCGCTATTGATGAACCCCGCCTGACAATTTCGGAAAAGGAAATTAAGCTATGCTCGAAATATTTGTTTAGTCCACTAAATTTGCAGAGTGGCATAGTACGGGATTTCATAACGAAGATAATCAGACAAGTCATTTGCAATGGTGACATCTGATGGATCAAACGGAGCATGACAGTAACTGATCGTCCATCGGACATCTAAAGATCCCAGTTGGGCATTCTCTAGCTCCGCGTCGTCATGCGCCACAGGAGAAATATTGTATCCTAAAGGGTCGTCCGTCAGTGCTTGCCTTTGGGAAAAAAATTTTGAAGCCTCGTGATACACTTTAAATTCTGTAAAATGTGCTTCACGGACTTTAGAATGTAGGTAACGTGCCGTCTGAGCTTTTGTGGATATTTCCCACAGATAGTCGGTCTAAAATTGACTAACGTTATCAATCGATGCTGTTTAGGAGAAACTGATTTTTTGCCGTTTGTGAGCATCTATAAAATTGTGATTTAATATTTCGACTCTGATTTTATTTAGATTTAAGCGAATTTTAAAATGACTTTTACCAAATCATTGTAATATTGATGGACTATAAATAATCATGAATCTTTCTGAATTCAGCAATATTTGTCGAGTATTAGTTTAACAACGCGAGACCATTTGGACACCGATAAAAGTTTTTTTACTGCCTGCTGTACTGGGATGAAAACATGGTGCCACGACTGATTTTCCGAAACTTTATTTGCAAACTGATTTCAAATGGCCAAAGACTATTTAGTATTTTGGAGAGCGATCAATAAACATTTGTCCGCGCGATAGAAGATCATGGAATGTCGTACTGTCGATGTTGGCGCCGCAAATAACGATCCCAACGCGCTGCTTTGATAGCCTTTCCCTCAATGGTCCCAAGGCACCGGCCATGGCGGCGCCTGCTGCGGGTTCAACGGCGATTTTGGCCTCTTCCTGTAGCATTACCATTCCCGCACAAATTTCTGCGTCACTTACCCGGACCATTTCATCAACATATTTTTTACACAGCGCAAAACCCAACGGCAAGGCCATTGGCGGGGCGAGGCTATCGGCGATAGTGTTGGTTTTTTCCAATGTCACAGGACGGCCTGAGGCGAAACTTTGGTTCATGCTGTCTGCGCCCTCGGGTTCAACACCATAGACTTTACAGTCTGGATTGATGAGTTTAACCGCGGTGCTGACCCCGCTTATTAATCCACCGCCACCGCAGGACACCACCACCGCGTCAAGACGAGGGATATCTTCCATTAGTTCCAACCCCACACCTGCTGTTCCAAGAGATGTGTCTAGGCCTTCGAAGGGGTGAATAAACGTGCGGTTTTCTTGGTGCACAAGACGCTCTGCCTCTGCAAATGTGGGTGCACCTGGTTCTTTGATCACCAACTCTGCCCCTTGGGCTTTAACACGGGAAATACGGTAAGGATTTGCGCTGGATTGCATGACGACTTTAGCAGATAAGTCAAGTGTTTTTGCGGCCCAACTCGCAGCAATCGCATGATTGCCGGCGCTAGCTGCCGTTATGCCATTGGCCCTATTTGCATCAGGAATTTGGAGCGCGACAGATAAGGCTCCGCGTGCCTTGAAAGTCCCTGTATGTTGAAAGCACTCCAGTTTTAAAAATATTTCGGAGCCATTAAGCCGCTCAGAAATATACTGAGAGCTAAGCATAATACTGGGTGTACGCAGGAGGTTTGGTCGTAATGTGTCACTGCGCGCACGGATAGCCGTGAGCGTTACGCCGGAAATATCTGCCTCTGTCACAGGTCTTTCTCCCGAGTCATAATCTTTGTGACGAGTTTAATCGTAATAGGTACAGAGTCGACGCAAAACATTTAATTTTACCCTAAAAACAGAGAGTATTGGAATATTAAAATGTGTATCGATTGACTAGTGTCTTGCCAAGCGACAGCTTGTAAAAAAGTCCTTTTTAATTATTTTCCTAGTATTTTGTGAATTTGAAGTGCACATATGTCGCGAAATCAGGGAAGGAGCCATTGAACATGAGCGTGTTTAACCAACCTCTTGGCGGCAACGACATGATCAGAACGGGTGGTCCCGCAACTTTTATGCGTCTTCCGGTGCAAAAGGGGGCAGAGGGGCTGGATGCTTGCTTTATCGGGATACCCATGGATACGGGCACGTCTAACCGTCCTGGAACGCGTCTTGGCCCTAGACAAATCCGTGACGAAAGCCGGATGCTGCGTCCGTTTAACATGGCGACTGGGTCTGCACCTTTCGACAGGATGCAAGTAGCCGATATCGGGGATGTGCCAATCAATACTTTTGATCTCAAAAAATCGGTGGATATTATTACTGAATACTACAAGGGTGTCTTGGCTTATGATGCGATCCCACTGACGCTTGGGGGTGACCATACGCTTACTTGGCCTATCCTACGTGCGATGCGCGATCGCTTTGGGCCTGTTGCGCTTGTTCATGTGGACGCGCATGCGGACATCAATGATGAGATGTTTGGTGAAAAGGTGGCCCATGGGTGCCCCTTTCGGCGCGCTTGGGAGGATGGTTGCTTGATCAACGACAAAGTCTTTCAAATTGGGTTGAGGGGTACAGGGTATAGCCCGGATGACTTTAACTGGGCGCGCGAAAAAGGATGGCAGGTTATTCAGGCCGAAGAGTGCTGGCACAAATCACTTAGCCCTTTGATGGAAGAGATCCGTGCAAAGTTTGGCAATGCGCCCGTTTACCTCACTTATGACATAGACAGCCTTGATCCCGCATATGCGCCGGGTACTGGCACGGTTGAGGTGGGCGGACTGACGTCGGTTCAAGGGCTTGAGATCATTCGTGGTATGGCAGGACTGAATATCGTCGGTGGCGATTTGGTTGAAGTTTCCCCGCCTTACGATCCGACTGGAAACACAGCGCTGACCGGGGCCAATTTCTTGTATGAGATGCTGTGTACCCTTCCGAAGTGCCAGTAATCAAATATTTTCAACCCGTGGCATCCCCATGACGTGAAAACCGCCGTCGACATGGATGATTTCACCTGTGGTGCAGGCGGCTGCATCAGAGGTTAGATAAACGGCTGTTCCTCCTACCGCTTCAAGTGTCGCGTTCGATCCCAGAGGCGCATTTTGATCTGTAAATTTGTAAGTTTTGCGCGCACCACCAATGGCTGCGCCAGCAAGCGTTTTCATAGGTCCGGGGGAGATCGCGTTCACGCGAATGCCGTCTTGACCAAGATCACTTGCCAGATAGCGGGTTGCGGACTCGAGGGCGGCTTTGGCGATCCCCATTACATTATAAAAGGGAGTGACACGGTTTGATCCCTGAAAGGTCACAGTTATGATTGAACCACCAAGGTCCTTCATCATTGGGTAGGCGCGCCGTGTAACTTCAATGAAAGAATATGTGGATATGTCCAAGGAGTTTTTGAAATTTGCCCGGCTAGTGTCGATAAAACGTCCAGTAAGTTCCGCTTTGTCGGAAAACGCGAGTGCGTGTACTAGAAAGTCCAACCGCTCCCAATGTTTAGACAGGTGATCAAAGGCGTGATCCAGCGAAGCGTCATTGGTCACGTCCACATCCATAATACAATTTGAACCAACGCTTTCGGCTAGCGGTTGAAGCCGTTTCCCAAAGCCCTCACCCTGATAGGTAAAGGCCAGTTCAGCCCCTGCCTCGTGGAGCGCTTTAGCAATTCCCCAAGCGATAGAACGTTCGTTTGCCACCCCCATGACAAGACCTTTTTTGTCTCTTAACTGATTCATCTTATGCCTCTTCGACTTAGAAAATTTTTGACAAAATCATTGATCCGTTGGTACCGCCAAAGCCGAAGCTATTTGTCATGACCGCCTGCAACCCTGCCTTTTCCACAAGGTTTGTGGCAACTTCGGAAGATGACAATTCAGGGTCAAGTGATTGTACATTTATAGAAGGGCAAATAAAATCATTATCCAACATCAAGAGCGAATAAATCGTCTCTTGCGCTCCAGCCGCTCCTTGACTGTGGCCCGTCATTGATTTGGTAGAGCTGAGCGGCGGTGTGCTTCCCTCTCCAAACACGCGGCGCACTGCTTTTACTTCTCCGACGTCGCCAACGGGGGTCGAGGTGCCGTGGGCGTTGATATAGCCCACCTTATGGCTGTCCTTTTGTGTGGAAAGAGCAATGCGCATGGCGCGTTCGCCACCTTCACCAGAGGGAGCAACCATATCGTGACCGTCAGAGGTCGCGCCATATCCCGTCACCTCAGCATAGATTTTGGCGCCTCTGGCTTGCGCGCGTTTGAGATTTTCGAGAACAACAATCCCGCCACCACCGCTGATCACAAAACCATCGCGATCCGCATCAAAGGCGCGCGAGGCCTGTTCCGGCGTATCGTTAAATTTACTCGACATTGCGCCCATTGCATCAAAGAGGCAGGAGAGCGTCCAATCTAGTTCTTCGCCGCCACCGGCAAACATAAGATCTTGTTTTCCGAGCATGATCTGTTCGGCCGCATTGCCAATACAATGAAGTGACGTCGAACAGGCGGAGGTTATTGAGTAATTGACGCCCTTAATTTTGAACGCAGTCGAAAGATTGGCAGACACCGTAGATGACATGCATTTAGGTACAGCAAATGGTCCAATGCGTTTTGGAGCCCCTGAATTCAACACCGTTTGATGGGCGTGAAGCATGGCGCTTGTCGATGGCCCGCCCGATCCTGCAATCAGCCCTGTGGTGGGATTTGAGACGTCATCTTCGCTCAAACCTGCATCGGCGATGGCTTGTTCCATCGCGATATAAGCATAGGCTGCACCTGGCCCCATGAAGCGGAGCGTGCGTTTGTCGATATATTCGCTTGGATCAAGTTTGATTCCGCCAGAAATTTGGCTCCGAAAACCATGCTCTTTCATATCATCATTCGCTGTGATGCCCGAGGCACCAGTTTTCAGGCTTTGTAAAACCTCCCGAGCATCGTTTCCAATAGAGGATACAACGCCAAGTCCTGTCACCACAACTCTGCCCATTGGGTTTCCTTCTGTCTCTGGCCTATCGCTTACGTTTCCGACAGCGCCACCTTCATGTCTTTGACTTGGTAAATCACTTCATCGTCCGCTTCAACACGTCCATCTGCCACCCCCATTGTAAGCCGCCGAGTTTGGATCGCTTTGGTAAAATCAACAAAATACCGTAACATTTTTCTGTCGGGGCGCACCATTCCGGTAAGCTTAACCTCTCCAACGCCAAGTGCATAACCGCGCCCAGTCCATCCTCGCCAACCCAGGTTAAAACCCGTCAATTGCCATAGACCGTCAAGCCCTAGACAGCCGGGCATAATGGGATTGCTCGGAAAATGGCAGCCAAAAAACCAAAGATCGGGACGGATATCAAACTCTGCCATCACATGACCTTTGCCATATTGGCCCTCATCACCACTGATCTCTGTTACACGGTCGATCATCAACATTGGCGGTTCGGGTAGTTGTGCGTTGCCAGGGCCAAACAGTTCTCCTTTGGCGCATTTCAAAAGTGCGTCTCTATCAAAGCTGCTCGGATAGTCAGACATATCTTAATTCTCTCTACATTCTTCAATGAATTACTCGAGACCTCTCTATCACTCCCTGCTTCGTACTGGCAAGTATTGTGATTACAATGGCTTATATTCGTCCAAAGATTTGCTCTAAAATCTGGCCGTATTTTTGAATTTGAATGCAGAAATGTCTTGTGCTAGGGTTACACAATGAGGAAAGAGTCGTGATTTCAGTTGTTACAAAACGCGCGGGCAATTGGCTGGCTTCGGCCCAAATGCGGCCAACGAAACAGCGGATGGCATTAGCCGAGGCTTTGGTTGGTGACGGACATCATCGCCATGTCACCGCGGAAAGCCTTTTTGAGCGTGTTCATAGTACAGGCGATCGCGTTTCTTTAGCCACTGTTTACAATACACTACGGGCTTTTTGTGATGTGGGTCTGTTACAAGAGGTGACAGTGGACGGTTCTCGTAGCTACTTTGATACCAACACCCATGACCATCCGCATTTTTATTGGGAAGATACCCATGAATTGACCGATGCCCCATTGGATCAGTTGAAGATACTACAATTGCCAGAGGTGCCGAGGGATGCAGAGATTGCATCCGTCGACGTGGTGATCCGTCTTCGCCGGAAATTTTCCTAAACAATGCTTGCGATTGGGTACGAACGGTTTGGTCCTGCGCAAGATGTTTTGAAAATCATTGAACTTCCTGATCCGAGCCCGGCTGCAGGAGAAGTGTTAGTCGAGCTCACCTATTCAGGGGTCAACCCGTCAGATGTAAAGGCACGCGCTGGGCTCCGCCCCGGTATTAGTAAACCTCCCTTTGAACTGATTGTACCCCATTCAGATGGATCAGGGGTGATCACAGCGGTTGGCGAAGGTGTTGATGAGGCCCGTATCGGGGAAAGAGTATGGATCTGGAACGGCCAATGGGCGCGCTCATTTGGAACCATGGCGCAATTTATCGCCTTGCCGCAAGAGCAAGCGGTGACGCTTCCCGATGGGATAAGTATGGAATGTGGCGCTACCTTCGGGATTCCCGGTCTTACGGCCGCACATTGCCTTTTGGGGGGCGCAGACATAACTGGGAAAACTGTTCTTATCTGCGGAGGTGGGGGCGCAGTTGGTCATATCGCAGTACAATTAGCGAAATGGAAAGGCGCCGAAGTAATAGCAACGGCTTCTGCCAAGAATCACGCCCATGTCCGTGACGCGGGTGCCGATCATGTTCTGGAGTATCTCTCGCCCAATTTGGGAGCGAGTATTAAAGACATTTGCCCTCAGGGCATAGATCGCGCGGTTGAGTTGGAATTTGGTGTCAACGCGGCGCTCTTGGGCGACGTGATGCGCCCTATGGGCACGATCGCTGCCTATGGATCCGCGCTCAATATGTCACCGAATTTGCCCTTTGGAAAATATCTTTTCAAAGCATTGAAGATCGATATTTCTCTGATTTATATTTTACCATCCCTAGACCGCAATAACGCCATAAAAGCGCTTCACTCTGCACAACTCTCCGGCGCCTTTAAGTCCTCGATTGATCAGATCTATGGTTTTGCGAATTGCGCTCAAGCTCATGACGCGGTTTTAAAAGGTGGTCGAGCTGGAGCGAGCCTTATTCGTCTTTGAGACCTTGGATAAGTGGTAAGATTGTTTGCATTTAGATCACAGTTACTGGATCGTATTACTTTGCATATATTTTACGAAGATGATCAAACATGCTTCACGATGATAGATTGACTTTGATACCGGCTATTAAGTCATTTGGATAATGATATTTTTAGAAGTATCTGCATCTAATACAAAGGTATGAATGCCAAACACAACTGCGCCTGTTTGCGGTAGCCGGATGAGCGTTTGTCGTTCACTTCGAAAATAGCGCGCTTGGTCTTTCTCGGGGATGACACGACGGTTGTTTTCACGTCTTGGCTGAAACAATTCAGGGGTTGTATAATAAAGCGCATTAAAACGCCAAAGCGGGCGGTCAACTTTTATCCCGTCAAAAAGCCGTTGAACCCTTTTCGCTATATCTGCGTCATATGGAGCCACCGGATCATGTATCACGGTCAGGGGACGCATAAATTTTTGAGCTAATGACCAACTAGCTGGAAAGCAAAGCACTGCTCCGGTCAACACATGTTCCTCATGTTTTTTTTGAAGGATGCAGAAGTCGTTTTGGACAAGACGCCCAAGCGTTACCAGAGGGTCGTTTCTATCAATGAAAACAGTGCGCCCATCAGGACAGGTGAATGTATCCTCGTTTTTGGTAAAATCGGGCGATTTTTTCAAAAACAGAACAACTTCGTTCAAGAGCTCCTTTGCCGCATCCAGTGCCGTCTGATCCAATGCGATTACGGCCTTGCGCTTGCCATTTAGCAGGCGTTCGCGTTCTGCCATCTGCGCACGATAGGCGTCATCCACGATTAGCCATTGTGCTGGTTCAAGTGGTGCAATTGCAGGCAATGGCCGCTTTTTTGAGAGGTCATAGGGAATTTTTTTCTGAAAAATTGTCATGATACTACCGAGTTTTTGCCGAAAATAACTAAAGATCAAGTCGGAAACAGACGGTATTGTTAAAAACAAGCGCGCAACATTGAATAAAAAGTAAGGGGTAAGCCATGGTCCTGCACTACAGCGAAACACGCAAAATTGATTTTACTAAGGGGGATGTTTTGGATGACAATACCCCAAATAATAAAAACCGTATCGAAATTGGTCCCACACAATTGGCTTTTAAAGAATGGGAGGTCGCCGGGTTTCAGCTTCCTGATTTACAGAAAATGCGCCGGTTTCGTTGGGAACGCCTGACACAGCATATTGTGGATCGGGGCTATGGCGGGTTGTTGATGTTTGATCCACTTAACATCCGCTATGCGACTGACAGCACCAATATGCAGCTTTGGAATACACATAACCCTTTTCGCGCGGTTCTTTTATGTGCAGATGGCTATATGGTGATCTGGGATTACAAAAATTCGCCCTTTTTATCCAAATTTAATCCGCTGGTGCGTGAACAACGCTCTGGTGCTGATTTCTTTTATTTTGATCGGGGCGATAGAATTGATTTGGCGGCGGATTTGTTTTCCAACGAAGTGCGCATTCTTATCGAGGAGCATGGCGAGAATAACAAACGACTTGCAGTGGATAAGATAATGCTTCACGGTTTGCGGGCTTTGGAGGCACAGGCATTTGATGTCAAGGACGGCGAGGAAGTCACTGAAAAATCCCGTTCAATCAAAGGATCAGACGAAATTTTAGCAATGCGCTGCGCCTCTTATGCATGCGAAGTTGCTGTGGCAGAAATGGAAAAGGCCGCTCGGGAAGGGGTGCCCAGCGGGGATATGAGCGAAAACGATATTTGGGCGGTTTTACATGCTGAAAACATTCGCAGAGGCGGAGAGTGGATCGAAACCCGCCTTCTGACCTCAGGACCACGCACCAACCCATGGTTTCAGGAATGCGGTCCGCGCCTCGTTCAGAATAACGAAATTGTGGCTTTTGACACAGATCTGGTCGGCTCCTATGGCATTTGCGTAGATATCAGTCGGACATGGTGGATTGGGGATAAAGCGCCGCGCGCTGATATGGTTTCAGCAATGCAGCACGCCCATCAGCATATTATGGAAAATATGACGATGCTGAAACCTGGTGTGCGGATGCGTGATCTTTCTCTGAAAGCACATCAGTTGGATGACCGATATAAAAAGGGAAAATATGGTTGTTTGATGCACGGCGTTGGGCTGTGTGATGAGTGGCCACTTATCGCCTACCCTGATCAGCTTGTTGAGGGCGCATTCGATTACGAAATTGAGGCTGGCATGGTGCTTTGCGTTGAAGCGTTGGTAAGCCCCGAGGGCGGTGATTTTTCTATAAAATTGGAAGATCAGGTCTTGGTGACGGAAACAGGCTATGAAAACCTCTCCAAATATCCCTTTGACAACCGTTTGTTGAGAGGGATGTAAAGTCCTACAACTCAAGACTTATGCTTCTTAATTAGACGGTTTGGTCAAGTCCGCTTAAATTTTGTCCTAGGCCTCTGATGTGTCAAATGGGCGTATTTGACGTTCCACTTTGGAATTAATCCATCAAAGTATAAATATTGAAAAATTATTGTAGATATCTCGCTGTGTCTAATTGTGCCATTGTTTCGAAAGTCAAACCTATAACAAAAATCTGGTGCTCCAATTACGACACAGCCTGTAGACCCGCATTTTGATTTACGCTAGCCCCTCTTCGTTAAGCGCACTTTTATCAACGGCAACAAGGGTTCTACAGCTACCCTTTTCAAAGCATCAATAGCATTGATGTACTGTGGAATTTCAAACCCTATTTCCATTTTGATTGCATGGCACGATCCCAGATTGGCGGATAGATGAAAAGTCTTTGGCTTTTGGTTGTGCCTGATCTTGGCTATGCCTATAAGGAGTGCGGTTTAAATATCCCGAAAAGGCATTTTCCAATGGTTCCGCGCTATTCCCGTCCTGAAATGGTAAAAATCTGGTCGCCTGAAACCAAATTCCAGATCTGGTTCGAAATAGAGGCCCATGCCTGTGACGCAATGGCTGACATTGGAGTTATTCCGAAACAGAACGCGCAGGCCCTTTGGAAAGCCAAAGACGTAGAATTTGATGTTGCTCGGATCGATGAAATTGAAGCCGTTACGAAACACGATGTCATCGCCTTTCTTACCCATCTGGCAGAAATTGTAGGATCAGAAGAAGCACGTTTCGTTCATCAGGGGATGACCAGTTCGGATGTACTTGATACGTGCTTTAATGTGCAATTGATGCGCGCTGCGGATATCTTGATTGCAGATCTCGACGCACTTTTAGAGGTTTTAAAACGTCGTGCACATGAGCACAAAAATACTCTGCGCATCGGACGCAGTCACGGTATTCATGCAGAACCCACCACTATGGGGCTAACATTTGCACGGTTTTACGCTGAAATGGATAGAAACAGGACACGCATAATGACCGCGCGTGCTGAAATTGCTACTGGTGCCATCTCTGGTGCTGTTGGGACATTTGCCAATATTGATCCGCAAGTGGAATTACATGTCTGTGAAAAGCTAGGCCTTGTGGCTGAAACCATCAGCACGCAGGTGATTCCACGTGATCGCCATGCCGCCTTCTTTGCGGCCATGGGAGTGGTTGCCAGCAGCATTGAAAACATAGCTACAGAAATTCGGCACATGCAGCGGACAGAGGTCCATGAGGCAGAGGAGTTTTTCGCAAAAGGACAAAAGGGAAGTTCTGCCATGCCACATAAAAGAAACCCTATTTTGACAGAAAACCTGACCGGCCTTGCCCGCCTTGTACGTGCAGCTGTGGTGCCAGCTTTGGAGAACGTAACTCTTTGGCATGAGCGTGATATTTCGCATAGTTCTGTGGAACGCAATATCGGACCAGATGCCACTGTGACGCTTGATTTTGCTTTGGATAGACTGACACAAGTTATTGATAAAGTCGTGATTTATCCAGAAAATATGCTCAAGAATATGAATAAATTTCGCGGTTTGGTGATGAGCCAACGGGTGCTGCTGGCATTGACCCAGGCTGGGGTCAGTCGTGAAGACGCCTATCGTTTGGTACAGCGGAATGCGATGAAGGTTTGGGAAGAAGATAAAGATTTTCAAACTGAACTTTTAGCAGATGCAGAAGTGACTGCTGCTCTAAGTGTCGTGGAAATTCTTGAGAATTTTGACAATAAATATCATACCAAACATGTGGATAAAATTTTTTCTCGTGTCTTTAAAAACAGCTGAAATCTGACTGATTAGCAGGAGCTAAATGCTTTTCAGAGTTTAATGTTATCTTTGCAACCTTACAGACTTTAAAGAAACCAGAGCATGGAAATTAAGCTAATTTGCCAGTTGTGGGGCTCTTTTCTTTTACTTTAGAAAAATCTTGTGCCGTCATCTGTGGCGGTTCCTGTCATATACCTCTAAAATTCAGAGTTTTCGCAGGGCTAAAAGGCCGCGATAGTGGTTGGGTTGCGGATTCATGCAATTAATATGTGGTTTTCGCGTTTCTCTTCAGACTTACAATCGTAGTTGACGAAACTTATTGGCTATTTACGTTTGGTGGATTATCAAATGCTGAGAAACGCAGAGAATGATCTGGTGGCTTTTAGCTTGATCTTCAGTGGAGGTCTGATTTGAGCTCCGATTCTATTACCGGCACCTATTGTTTGGAATGAAGGGGTCCAAGTGGTGGTGCTTCTTCTGTCAAAACTTTCCTTGGCAAAGGCCGGAGACATTCTTGGTATCCTAAGTGGAGCAAATATACGCCGTATCCGCCACGCCATTTCAGTGACCGCGAGAGTGATGCTTGATGCTTTGGATCGTGTTGCCCAAAGCACTCTTGCCCAAATTGATGAATGGCCAAAACGCATTGATCCAAGAGATTTGACAAAGGCGCTTAGGCCGATTAGCCAGAAAGATCCCCTTGTATCGCTAGTCTGCGTAAAGACGCTAGGATTTGAGGAAGCAGTCGCTTTCGCAGCTGAAAATATGTTTGCCAGAATAGTTGACTTACTTACATAAGAAATGGCAGAGCTTGTTTATATCAAACAAAAAGACGGCCAGACGGCTATTAAACAGGTGATTACTGTTTTTATGGATGGCATGAAGGATAGTGTTAAGAATTTATCAGAGAAGACGCGGCCTGAGCTTGCATCCGAAATGTGTTTACGCATTTATGGTGAACAATCTGCAAAATATAGCCTGGAGTTAGCTAGGGATCCGTCCATATACAGTTCCTTATTCTTGTCTTTCTAGACGTAATGACGCTAAAGAACTTAAACCGTTAAAAAAATGCAAAGCATGCTGACCTATGCCACTGGCCAAAGCTGAAAAGGGAACACTGCCACAATACTTGGGTGACGCCATCATAAGGGGGCTGATCGGTGCTTGTCGCGTAGTTCCATTTTCTTTGCGTGGGAAACTCATGGGGCAGATTTTAAAGTCAATCGTTGCTCCTTCAGTCGGGTACAAAAAACGCGCGATTGACAATTTGACTTATATTTATCCGGAAATGAATATTGCAGAAAAAACACGTATCGCAAATGCTGTCGCTGTAAATGCTGGGCGAACATTTATCGAGAATTACGATATTCTCACACTTAAACAAAAACTGAAAAACTGTGATATTACAGGGGAGGGGTTGACAGCATTGGAAATAGCGCAAGCTTCTGGTCAGCCGGTGCTTTTTGTTACAGGACATTTTGGTAACTTTGAAGCGCCTCGCGCCGCACTCGTTGCAAAAGGCTATCAGATTGGGGGGCTTTATCGTCCCATGTCAAATCCTTATTTCAATGACCACTATGCTCAAAATATGCACCGTTTGTCCGGGCCAGTTTTCGAACAGGGGCGACGTGGTACAATGGGTTTTCTGCGTCATTTAAAAACTGGCGGCATGGGCGTTTTACTGTTTGATATTTATGCTTCCAGAGGTGCCCACATACCCTTCCTTGGAAAGCCTGCACCAACCGCTACCTCAGCAGCAGAAATAGCGCTTAAAACTGGTGCCGTTTTGATCCCTATGTTTGGTCTAAGATGTGAGGACAGCCGGCTGTTTGAAATCATTTTAAATGCTCCGATCGCTCACAGCACTGCGTTAGAGATGACTATGGAGATGACCAAACAGCTAGAAGAGATGGTAAATGATAATCCGGAGCAGTGGTTTTGGATACATCGTCGCTGGAAACCTGAACGTCACTGGAGCAGTGGTGAACCGTAAATCTTGCTCTCTTTTCTTTCTCGAAAATGATAACAAACCGCTCTGAACGTGATAAGTAATAAGTCGTTTTCCAAGTGCCAATTTTAACGACTGAGGTGACAATATTGGTGTGGCGGAACTTTTTTACTTTATTTTCGACATTGCCTGTTCTGGCCTTCCACTTTGTACGAAAACCCATCGCCAGTACATCGCTTTGTGTGATGACTATATTGTTTCGCGCTGTCGATATCTCTAGTGCGTTTGTTTTGTCATATCCATTTTTTTATGAAAAGATTATGCTACCAAATAGTTTCTTCGCTGATAATATCGGTAATTCCCATAAGTCGTGATCCGATAACGTCATACCGTCCATTAATAATAATCTCAGGGGTATAAATATGCTTCCGTCCTAAATGTTTCGCATACTTTTTTTGACGTTTTGTAGCGGTAGATATGGAAAACGTATCCTTCTATCTAATATAATCCTAACAGTCGACGTGATATGCGAGCGCTACAACATGAGGCTTTTTTGCTAGGTATTTCAGCAACTCATCCGCAGGTGAGCATGAAACCACCCATAAGACGTGAACAATTCCGCAAAGACTATAGATTTGGCCTTTGCAAACGCGCAGCTTAAAAACTTAATATAGGCCAAAACACAGCCGAGAACTTTTGTCTGATGTATTTGTACAAAACCTGAGTTTGGAAAATACTCTGCTTAAGGTGTTCTTCATCAGTCGGTAAAATTTTCAGGGCGTAAAGTTACAAAAAAGTGCAAAATCAGTATAGATTTGCTTACACAAAGTCTTTTCACCTCTTGATGCCTACACCTACTTAGCTCGCATACAGCGCAATCTTCAGCCTGACCATAGCCATGAAGCCAAAAATGCCAATTACCACCTCACAGGATATGGCAAAGATACGGAAAACTATTTCTATCGATGTTGAAAAATTTGCCTGTTTTTCGATACCCGCAGCAAAAAATGCAAGTTTAGGCTATTTTTCAAAGACTCCAAGCTGCGTTTAAAGTGGTTTTGGAACATATGCTACTCTTTAACGATGGGAAAACGGTCAGAGTTCATGATATCAAAGCCTTTAGATAATGCGCAGAGTTCAGTGGAAAAAATTCCCTTGGAATCATGTATCGCCCAGTGCGCGTGTTGATGCAGGATTTTATGGGAATTCCGAATGTTGCAGATCTTGCTGATATGCGGGACGAGGTTGTGGTCCTTGGTGGGGCGCACAAAAAATCAATCCATTCATCCTTTGCAAACCATTCCGTGTCACATCACAATGGCTGACGGCAGCGTAATCGGGATCGCCAAATAATGCGGATCCCTGCGGAGATTGAGATAAATATAGCGAAAACGGTCGCGTGTTGCATTGCGTGTTTCACAATCTTGCCAAAGCGTCTTGAGTGGTTTGCATGAAACAGGCTTCAAAGGCTATTTGCCTTTGAAATTAGGTGGCCGCTTTTGGTTAAAGGCGGCTACACCTTCTTTGCGGTCGTTTGTTGGCACTGTGCGGTTATAGGCCTCTATTTCAAAGGCTAGTCCGTCCATCAAGCTCATCTGCAATCCCTTATGAATGGCTTGCTTTGCTTGACGCACGGCGATCGGCGCATTGGCGCCAATCCGTTCAGCGGTCTCAAGTGCCCGTGTCATGAGCATTTCTGGAGCGCAAATTTCATTTACAAGACCCCAGTTAAAGGCTTCTTGTGCGCTAAAAACGCGCCCTGTCAGGATCAATTCCTTGGCACGGCGCTCCCCGACAGCGCGGGCTAAGGTTTGGGTGCCCCCTGCGCCGGGTATAATGCCTAGGGTCACTTCGGTTTGGGCAAACTTGGCCGTTTCTGATGCAAATGTGAAATCAACTGCGGCGACCAATTCGCATCCTCCGCCGAAGGCGGCGCCGTTTATCGCCCCGATGATTGGGATCGGGCATCCAATCACTGCGCGCACCATTCGTTCATAGACCAAATGTTGCGCCTTCCATGCAGCATCGGTCATTCCGTTTCGTTCTTTGAGGTCGCCGCCAGCGCAAAAGGCCTTTGTGCCGCTACCTGTCAGGACGATTGAGCGTATGTCAAAGTCATCAAGTGAGAGTGCTTCGAAAAGGTCAATCAATTCGTGCGCCATTTGTGTGTTAAATGCATTTGCCATCCGAGGACGATTGAGCTCCACAATTAAAACATGATCACCGTGACGCTCTGTAAGAAGTGTCTTGTGCGAAAAATCCATCTCTCTAATCCCGCCAATTGATTTGAATTCTGTGATTTATGAAAACGCAACGCCTTCTCCGCAAGTAATTTTTGCAGGCGTCTAGGACAAAAACGTAAAAGCTTTCCCATCGCTTGGAAAATGCAATATCACTAATTGGCATCTTAGGCTCTGCAAAACCTTTCGTGTTGAATGTGTCAAGCCTTCGGAATGTAAAGCGCGAACCATCTGCACTTGCGTCAATAAACCATTGACAATTTTCCTTTAGTCTTAGGCCTTAAAGCTTTTTTGGGGTCCACTCAAAAGGAATGAGTTATAAAAATGAAACTTCTCGCTGCTGTATTTGATTCTGAGGTGCGCGTAAGAGCTTTTGCTGTTCAAAAAGACACGATTGCAGCAGTCAGGTTATCATGCCACGGACAGGAATAGGCGTTGTATTCTTCTTTGCTGAAAGCGAAGCTCTCCTCATTGACATTTTCCGGTTCAGCTTTGGAAATAGGCATACAGTAAATTCTTCTCCAATCGTAAGGTTTATATTCTTCAAACTACCATCTTAACTAGCCAAAGATGTTTAGTTGGCGGTCTTTATTTCTGTTCGTGTGTGGGTCGAGGCGCGCAAAAGCGTAATATCGAGCACGATCGAAATGCGCCTCGCCTCAAGAGACGGTATTTGGAAACCGTTCAAAGTCCTCGGCATATAGATCGACAAAATAATTCAACATCGGGTCTTGCCGCTCTTCGGTGTGAAAGGACAGTGTTTGCATGACCAAGTGCTTTTCCATAGGAAGATCAAACAAATATTTGCCGTTAAAACATTTATAAGCCAATTCATTCAACAGAATTGCACTGAACTATCTAATAAGCATTCTGGGACCAACTTCAGAATAACAGCCGCAATCCAATGGCATGTAAATGGGCTTTAATTTCACAAAAAGGTCTTGAGATGATTTGCCGAAAGCGACGATAACCTCAGAGCCACGCCTTGGCACAGTGTGCGATTGTTCATAAGTGTTAGACTTGATCGTCTGCGAAACTAACTAAATCCTACCTTTTGGTAAGGTGCTCGCTTGCGACTAAAAAAATACGTCGGTCAACGTAAAATTCATGTGTTTGCCGTAATCCGTTTAGGACATCTACATGGCATTATCAGTAGAGACATTGCAAGTCAGCTACGAAGTGGTGTATTCGCCCACACAGAATGAAAAAAATTTGTGTGCCAAGATGACTGCATCTGCAAAAAAACTTTTTGTGAAGACCTACGGCTGTCAAATGAATGTCTATGACAGCGAGCGGATGGTTGAAGCCATGCAGAACGTAGGCTATTCGCTGACAGAAGATGTGAATGATGCAGATATGATTTTGCTCAACACCTGCCATATACGTGAAAAGGCAGCGGAAAAAGTGTATTCGGAGCTTGGCCGTTATAAGACGATTAAACAGGAAAAACCGGATCTAAAGGTTGCTGTTGCAGGATGTGTTGCCCAGGCAGAAGGCGAAGAGATTATGCGTCGCCAGCCTCTTGTTGATATGGTTGTGGGTCCTCAAAGCTACCATCGTCTCGCTGAACTAGAAAAAACTGCCCATGAAAAGGGGCGGGCTATTGATATTGAATTTCCACAAGACGATAAATTTAGCTACCTCGCCGAACGATCCAAAGCCAAACGTGCACCTTCCGCCTTTTTAACGGTACAAGAGGGTTGTGATAAATTCTGTGCCTTTTGCGTCGTGCCTTACACACGCGGCGCAGAAGTCTCTCGCCCAGTGGCGCGCATCCTTGATGAAGCACGCGCACTCGTCGAACGAGGAGTGTGCGAAATCACGCTGCTGGGCCAGAATGTGAACGCCTATCACGGAGAGGGTCCAGCCAGTAGAGAATATTCTTTGGCCGGCCTGATTTGGGAGCTTGATAAAATAGATGGGTTAGAGCGGATCAGGTTCACTACGAGCCATCCCAACGATATGCGTCAGGACCTTATTGAGGCGCATGCAAATTGCGCAAAACTCATGCCTTATCTGCATCTTCCGGTCCAATCCGGATCTGATCGCATTTTGAAAAGGATGAATCGGTCCCACACCGCGCAGTCCTACATCGAATTGATTGCGAAAATTCGTGAAGCCCGTCCAGATATGCTTTTATCCGGTGATTTCATCGTCGGCTTTCCTGAAGAAACGGATGCAGACTTTGAAGCGACACTCAATTTGATAAAGCAAGTCAATTATGGGCAGGCCTATTCGTTCAAGTATTCAACGCGTCCAGGTACGCCAGCCGCGGAGCGCGATCAATTGCCCGAACGGATAAAAACTGAGCGTTTACGTAGGCTACAAGATCTGTTGTCGACCCAACAACGCGCACTTCAGGATAGTATGGTCGGACGTGACGTCAGCGTTCTTTTTGAAAAGTCTGGGCGGTTTGAAGGCCAGCTGGTTGGAAAGTCGGAATACCTTCACGCGGTGCATGTAGCGGCGCCGTCAGAGAATATTGGGAAACTACAGGCGGTGCGAATCATACAGAGCAACAGCAACTCTTTGACAGGTGACCTCATTTGAAAGCGCACACCGTAATGGGTAACTCTGTGTATGCCGCTATCTTACTTTTTTCTAACTTGGTTTTTCTGGGTGGAAAAATAAAAGTAGCGTTTCTTATTTTTAAACAACTGGCGCTGCGATGCAGGCAACTTTATCATATTCCAGCTTTTTATAAAAAAAGGAATATTCACATACTTAAAGGCGTTTAAATGCTTTCTAAATCCAAACTAAGCGCGAGTTTTGTTTCAGGGTTGTTTTGGAGAATTTTTCAGTATTGGCGCTATAGATTGTCTTTTTTTGTCTTTCGGACGACCTTTGTGCCGATGATGGAAAGGGCAAACCTAGTTTATATTCCATTTATCTTAGTGGACCCTAATGAATGTGAACATTGGGTCAATTATGACGGCACAGAGGAATATATGACGCTACATTTGGCCTGCTATTCGCGTCAGTTTGTAACGCATCGGATATTAGCGGTCTGGGAAAATAAAACTATTTTTCAAGACTAACAGCTCGCACATCGATTAATCTGACCGTTCAGAATTGGAGCATTATTTTGAGAATTCCGCCATTCAGAAATTTTCAATTCCGAGACATACAGATAGTAGAGCATACGTTGCTTTTAATCAGCAATTGTCTCCAGTGCACGCTAAGGTGATCGCACTTATTACCAACTTTTCTAACGCGAGGTCGTCGAGGTTCCTCGATTTCGAGAAAAAGTCTAAGAATATCAAAGATCATTTCTAAAAGATAGCGTAGACTTGTCATGTAAAATTCTCTTGTTTGAGTTTAGATGAAAGCCTTAGGAATTTTTTTAATTTCTTGTACCATTCTGAATCTTACCACCGTTTTAGGCTGCAATATCATTAATTTTACATACTCAAATCAACTGGCAATAGATGTTGACAGAGGTTTTGAATCCGACCACAGGCAGGACTAAAGGCGCGTGTTTTGGAATCCTCTGATGGATGTAAGCCTTATATTATAGAAGATGGATTAGAAGCGTATTTTTCGTAACGTTTGTAGCCTTATGGCCAACTTTTCAATATGGACGACTAACCCAGCAATGCATTTGGCGGGACGTACAATCGCGGCGAGGGCTTTCTTTATGATTTGATTTAATCCAATCTGTTATGCGCGACGAAAGAGAGTTATGTTCAAACAGCACTATCTTAGCGCTAGGAGTGAGGCCTTGAGCGAGGTTTGTGACATTTTTCACAACCCTATTGCGTTTTGGTTTGCGCCTTGGCAACCTAAGCAAGGTCAAGTAAGGAATATTACGTGAGAGCAAATTCGTTGGGGTCTTTGGCCGACAAACAAATCGCCAGTCAGAAAATACTAGATTTTCCTGACAATAGACTCCTAATTGACCTCTGTGGCGAATATGACAAACATCTTGCGAAACTTGAGCAAACAACTTCTGTACAGATTATTCGGCGCGGCAATGAACTCGCGGTGCATGGAACCTGTGGTGCTGTGCGAGAAGCATCCGCCGTTTTAAACGAACTCTATCAGCGCCTTGAGGGTGGGCGCGTTATTGACGCGGCTGACTTTGATAGGGCGGTTAGGGCCCTTGATGAAGAACGTGATCGTAATTCAACCCGTGAAGCTCAGCTTGGAAGCTTTGAAGACGGGGATACCGAAATTAAGACGCGGAAGAAAAATGTCGAACCGCGGACATCGGCCCAAAAAGACTATGTAAGAGCCCTTCTTCGCCATGAACTATCTTTTGGGATTGGCCCTGCAGGCACAGGCAAAACCTATTTAGCAGTTGCAGTTGCGGTATCGAAATTTATCTCAGGAGAAGTAGATCGAATTATCTTTAGTCGCCCTGCGGTCGAAGCTGGGGAAAAGCTTGGCTATTTACCAGGTGATATGAAGGAAAAAGTCGACCCCTACATGCAACCCTTGTACGATGCACTGAACGATTTTTTACCCGCGCGCCAGCTTTCCCGTTACATTGAAGAAAAACGAATTGAAATTGCGCCACTTGCATTTATGCGCGGACGTACTTTTTCCCATGCCTTCGTTGTGCTGGATGAGGCGCAAAACGCAACCTCCATGCAGATGAAAATGTTCCTTACTCGCCTTGGGGAAGGATCACGCATGGTCATCACGGGCGATATTTCTCAAATCGATCTTCCGCGGGGAGTCGCATCTGGTCTTTCAGAGGCAGAAAAATTGCTCAAAGTTATTCCAGAGATCAGCTTTTCCCACTTCACAGCCAAAGATGTTGTGCGCCACAAATTAGTTGCGGCAATCATACAGGCCTACGATGAAAATCCGCATTTGACTAGTGACAATAGAAATGGCTGAGCGCCTTTAGCATGCCAATCGAAGTCATTATAGATCATCAAGGTTGGGAAAACGAAGGGCTCGATCTTTTGGCGATGCAGACATACGATAATGTGATGGGGTACTTTGGATATGATCCAGAGCTTTATGAAGTGAGCCTTTTGGCATGTAATGACGCGCGTATTTCTGTTTTAAATCAGAAGTTTCGTTCACAAGAGACAGCAACAAATGTGCTTAGTTGGCCCTCTTTGGAACGTGTGCCGACCATTGCCGGTGAAATGCCTGATGCGCTTGATCCGACACGTGATGATTTTCTTGGAGACATAGCGTTGGCCTATGAAACCTGCCGCGCTGAGGCGCAGTCTAGCGCAAAGCCTGTTTCAGACTATATTAGCCATTTGCTAATACACGGAATTCTACATCTTATGGGTTTCAATCACGAAGATGACGCAGATGCCACAGTTATGGAGGGAATTGAAACAGAAATACTTGGCAAAATGGGTGTGAATACTCAATATATATAGTATAAGTGTAAGTGAAAACCGAGCATTTGGACGAGGAAAATGGGTGACAATGAAGGATCTTCGAGGGCAGCGCGTCGCGCGCAGTCGAAAAAACAACCAGTGATGCACAGGCGGGTCGGTCTGATGCGGTTATTGAATGTTTTTGGAGTAAATTCCGAAAGTCCCGCACAGGGAAATTTAGAGGCGAAGCCGTTCGAAGCGAGTTTTGGGATGATGAACCTCGCGAAATTGCGTGTTGATGATGTTGCGGTGCCCACAGCAGAAATCGTTTCGGTGCCAGATACGATTTCAAAGGCAGATTTGGTCGAGGTCTTTGGTGACAGCGGGATGACCCGAATTCCCGTTTATTCTGGAACACTTGATCGTCCTATTGGCATGGTACACCTGAAAGACTTCGCACTAAAACACGGGTTTGAGGATCACTGTTCCGACTTCGATCTTGTCGCAATGCTTCGGCCTTTGCTCTTTGTACCACAATCTATGACCATTGGAGTGCTATTGACCAAAATGCAAACAGAGCGACGCCACATGGCCCTTGTGGTAGATGAATATGGCGGTGTGGACGGCCTTGTTACAATCGAAGATTTGATAGAACAGGTGGTCGGTGAAATTGAGGATGAACATGATTTGGAGGATAACAGTTTCTGGATCAAGGAGTCGGTAGGAAAATATGTTGTGAAAGCGCGCACCCCAATGAGGGAGTTTTGTGCCGAGTCTCAACTGGATCTGACGGCTTGCGAAGATATTGACGGCGAAGAGATTGAAACGCTTGGAGGTTTGGTTTCTATGCTGGCAGGACGTGTTCCCGTGCGCGGAGAAGTTATTGAACATCCCGCTGGTCTTGTGTTTGAAATTTTGGACGCAGATGCACGGCGAATCAAACGAATGAGGGTCCAGTTGCCCAAGGTACGTCAGGCAGCTGAATAAGTACTGTGATCGTGCGCAAAACCTACATGCTTAAAATATTTCTGCTTGGGATCGGATGCGCGGCGGGCCAACCACCGTTATCACTTTGGCCAGTCAGCCTATTTTGCCTTTTGTGCTTCTTTTATATCTTGTACCAAAATCCTCTGAATGTACGACTTGTATTACAATCTGTGGGCACCTTTGGGTTTGGATATTTTCTTGTCACAATGAATTGGATAGTTGAGCCATTTTTGGTGGATATTCCCGCGCATGGTTGGTTGGCCCCTTTTGCACTTACCTTTTTGGTTTCAGGTCTCTCACTCTTTTGGGGGTTTTGTGCCGCGGTTGGATATAGCCTTTTGCAGAGAACACATTTAGGCCTCGCGTTGGGTATTGGCATAGCTGAAGTACTCCGTGGGTTTCTTTTGACGGGGTTTCCTTGGGGACTGATCGGATATGTCTGGAGCAACACGCCAATCGCACAATTTTCGGCCTATGTAGGGATATACGGGGTTACACTGTTGACCGTTTTTGCGAGCGCTCTCGCTGTTTTGCCCCGAACAAACCGCAATTGTGCGATATCTGTAATAGCATTTCTTGGTTTTATCGGTCTCGCTTGGGGAGGTGGTTTGTACCGTATAGCGCAGTCTGAGTTTGAGTACTCTACAGATACTGTTCGGCTCGCGCAGCCCAATGCGCCCCAAGAATTGAAATGGGACCCTGATCATAACCGTATGTTTTTTGAACGTCTTTTGAAACAAACGCAGGCTGAGCCGAAGCCAGATCTTGTGATCTGGCCGGAAACTGCTCTACCTCTGCCTTTTGAATTTGCAGAAGATTTGCTTGCTCAATTGTTAGATATTGCTCAAGGCACGCCGGTTTTGTTCGGTGCGTTAAGAATCGAAGAAGGGCGATATTTCAATTCTATCATCTATTTAAATTCTGAAGGGGAGGCGGCGCCAGTATATGATAAACATCATCTTGTACCCTTTGGAGAATATCTCCCGTTTGAAAAATTTTTTGGACAGATGGGATTAAGCGCACTTGTCGAAGCTGCTGGTACGGGGTTTGCCACTGGGGAGGGGCCTTTGGTCTTTGAGATTGCCAAACTTGGCAGAGTTTTGCCACTGATTTGCTACGAAGCAGTCTTTCCCCAAGATATTTCATCTGCGGGACCACGAGCAGATGTCATGGTGCAATTGACCAATGATGCTTGGTTTGGAAATTTTTTTGGTCCACAGCAACATTTAGTAAAAGCGCAAATGCGTAGTATTGAACAAGGGGTTTCTCTTTTACGTGTCGCTAATACCGGGATCACCGGCATGATCGATCCGCTGGGGCGTCTAAATCAATTTCTCCCGTTGAATGAAACGGGGTATATTGATGTATCAGTTGCAAAACCGCTTCCGCCAACTCCATATAGCCAGAATCCTCTTTGGATTGTGTTGGTAATGGGGCTAATTTTAAGCTTTTTTTGTATTATTTATGACTTATCTGCTCGGCGCGTTGACGCGGCAAAAGAATAAAGCTACTTACATTGGAAAGCGGTCCAACGGCTTCCTGACGGAGCGTAATAAATTTTTAACGGAGCACTATCAATGAAATCCCAAAACTACGTATTTACATCCGAGTCGGTGTCAGAGGGCCATCCTGACAAAGTGTGTGATCGCATTTCCGACGCTGTGCTAGATGCCTTTATTGAGCAAGAACCAGAAGCACGTGTTGCTTGTGAAACATTTGCCACAACGAATCGCGTCGTTATTGGAGGCGAAGTCGGATTATCAGATAAGGCAAAGCTGTCTGAATTCATGGGTCGTATCGATCAAATTGCACGTGCTTGCGTCAAAGATATCGGTTATGAGCAACATAAATTCCATCATGAAACTATTGAAGTCACAAACCTACTACACGAACAATCTGCCCATATCGCACAAGGCGTAGACGCTTCAGAAAATAAAGATGAAGGTGCGGGTGATCAGGGGATCATGTTTGGTTACGCAACCAAAGAAACAGAAGATCTTATGCCCGCTCCAATTCAATACAGTCACGCTATTTTGCGTCGACTCGCAGAGGTTCGGAAAAGCGGAAAAGAACCAGCGCTGGGCCCGGATGCAAAATCTCAGCTCTCTGTTGCCTATGAAAATGGCCTTCCTGTTGGATTAACATCGATTGTTTTATCTACACAGCATTTGGATGAAACAATGACATCGGACGATGTGCGCGCTGTTGTGGAACCGTATATTCGCGAGACACTTCCAGACGAATGGATTTCTGCGGATACGCAATGGCACGTTAATCCAACTGGGAAGTTTGTTATCGGTGGGCCTGATGGCGATGCCGGGCTCACAGGACGTAAAATCATTGTGGACACTTATGGTGGTGCTGCGCCCCACGGTGGCGGAGCATTTTCCGGCAAAGATCCGACAAAGGTGGATCGGTCTGCCGCCTATGCAGCGCGCTATCTGGCCAAAAATATTGTTGCCGGAGGACTTGCTGAAAAATGCACACTGCAGCTGAGTTATGCGATTGGCGTCTCGCAACCCTTGTCTATTTACATAGATACTTTTGGAACGGGAACTGTGAAGTCAGACATTATTGCGAAAGCTGTTGCGCGATCCATGGACCTTTCACCACGCGGTATTCGCGAACACTTGAAACTCAATAAACCAATTTACCAACGTACAGCAGCCTATGGCCATTTTGGCCGCGCACCAGATAAAGATGGGGGGTTTAGCTGGGAAAAGACTGATCTTGTTGATAGCCTGACGTCGGCTTTGTGAGACTTTAGAAAAGCATTTAAAAACGGCCAAGTCTTTTGCATGGCCATTTTTTTAACTTAGCCGGCAGATCAATCCCTGTTCTCAATCCGTGCGACGCGTCTTGAGGAATTTGCGGAATCTAGTTATCATTTTCTTACTCAGGTTTTGTACAAGAGGCTCCTATGCAACAGGCGCACGATTTTCTTGAAGAGGCTGCCACGCTTGCGGGTCTACTTGAAAAGCAACCCGAACAAGTTTTTGATAAAGTGACCTTGTTTAAATCTTGGACCATAAATGATGTGATCGGGCATCTTTACATGTTTGATGTTGCGGCATTGAAAACTCTTGAAAGCGCGCGGGCATTCGAAACTTTCTTTGCACCGATCAAAGCAAGCCTTCGGGAGGGGAAAAGCCTTTTAGAAACACAATTCCCTTATCTTGGGGATATTCGCGGCCGCGCTTTGTTCGATACTTGGCTTGCAAATACGGAGGTTCTGGGGCAGGCTTATGCGCTTGCCGATCCAAAGCAGCGTGTAAGCTGGGCAGGGCCCGAAATGAGTGCGCTTTCAAGCATCACCGCACGCCAGATGGAAACATGGGCGCACGGGCATGAAGTTTTCGATGCGTTGGGAGAGCAGCGCAAAGAAGGGGATAGTATTAAAAATATCTGCCACCTTGGCGTCTCTACCTTTGCTTGGACTTTTTTGAATCGTAGAATGGATATTCCTGAACCCATCCCTTATGTAGAACTTACAGCGCCCAGTGGACAGATTTGGACTTGGAATGAGCCCAAATCTTACGCATCTATACGTGGTAGCGCAGTTGAATTCGCGCAGGTTGTAACTCAGGTCCGTAGTTTTGACGATACTATGCTGCAGGCTATCGGCCTGTCCGCCCAAGCTTGGATGTCGATGGCACAGTGTTTTGCTGGTAAGCCGGAAAGACCGCCTCAAAAAGGCAGCCGATATCGGGTTTAGGCCTGTCAAGTCGACATAGGTAATGTGACGAAGCTTTTTGACTTCAAAACACGATATATTTCTGCAGGTAAATAGATAGAAAGACAAAAATGTTTTATTAATTAGCGTTAAAAAAGGCGCTTAGGATCCGCAATGATAAAATTAAAATGGATACTAATATCATGCGTCCCTTCTAAAGTTTACTTGAAGACGGAAGTATGTTTTTACGTAAAGCCGTTTGTCTTTTGTTCTTCATGTCACTAGTGCTTAGGTGGGGTTCGAAGTGCCTCAATCGGGTATGGGCCAGTCTATGGGTGGGTTACTCCAAATCCACCAAACGGGCTTGAGGTTACAACAAGATTGCGATTCATAGAAATACCTCTTGACAATCACCGCGTAGTTGGCGTTTTCACCCTTGTAAAGACGCAGTCTTTAAGGGCTTGGTAGTTGGATAGTACAACGCCATTGAAATTTATTGGAAATCTGACCGACAATGCCAGTCGCAGCATTCGGCTTTAAATAACAATAAAGCATTTCCGGTATGACGACCACTGCGAAGAACTATCTTGACCTAATTGGAGCGAAGGCCGTTTTTCAAAATGACAGGGTAGGACAGACGGCTCGGATGCGTGTTAACATTAATGATAATAATAATGCTAATTTTACACAAAAGCAAACCCGCCCAATTGTTACCGAGCTGGAGTGCCGTTTGCAAAGAATGTGCGTGAATTTCGCTTAATATAAAATTGGAGATTGCCAGGAGGATCAAAATCAGATTTGGCTGGATTTCAAGTAGTCTAAATCTCAAAGCCGTTTAAGTTCATGTACGGAAAGTTTAGTGTTTTCGCCGCTGACGGCACGGTGAAGCCCTATATAGATGAACTCAGTTTCACAAATATATTTATCGGATACAAACTTAGACCACAACTGCCCGAACATAAACTAGGAAAATTATTGGCAAAAGCAGACGAGGGGATGGCGGACTGGTTTTGTCTACGCAAACTTGTGCAAACGAATATGTTTACGCGTCTTTAGGAAAAGGTAGTATTATCCAAATGGTGAAAACGATATAAATCTCTAAAATCAATCAGTTTTCTTTATGATCCTCTACAATGTAATATCTTTTTGCAAAAAGGTTCAAAAAGGGGGTTGCGTGTATTGTTTGGTTTAATTAGAAGAACGGTCACCAAGTAGTTGCAAGCAATTAGTTGGAGCTGGGCGGGAACATTAGTTCTTG
>CAJXHI010000001.1 GCA_913051655.1 uncultured Alphaproteobacteria bacterium | reverse complement strand
TGAGGGTCACGCGGAAGGCACGAGCCTTTACACGAAAGCTCAACGAGAGCGCAGAGATGCAACGAAGTGGACGGTTGTTCAGGGTATTCTTGCCCCCGTTCAATTTGGGGTGTTTTTGGTGTCGTTATGGTTTGTGCTGCGTTACATGATGACTGGGGATGGTTATGCCATTGCCACAATGTCGATCGTGATAAAGACCTTTGTTCTCTATACTATTATGATTACTGGTGCGATTTGGGAAAAAACGGTTTTTGGTCAATATCTTCTTGCACCTGCTTTCTTTTGGGAAGACGTCGTAAGCTTTCTTGTTATAGCTTTACATACCTTATATTTATGTCTTTTTTTCAGCGGTTTAGCGCACTCCTCCTCTCTCATGATTATCGCTCTTCTCGCGTATTTTGTCTATGTTATTAACGCCATTCAATTTTTATGGAAGCTCAAGCTGGCGCGGCTTGAACAATCGCTGGATGTAGGTCATGTCTGATATAAATGTTGCATCTTGCGCGCAAGCGCCTGTTCTGAAAGAGCGTGGACAAAGGGAGGTTTTTTGCGGCCTCACATCCATTATCTGGCTGCATCGGAAAATGCAGGATGCCTTTTTCCTTGTTGTCGGATCGCGCACTTGTGCGCACCTTTTACAAAGTGCTGCGGGTGTGATGATTTTTGCAGAACCTCGCTTTGGCACAGCGATTCTCGAAGAAACTGATTTGGCGGGCCTTGCGGACGCGCATCAGGAATTGGACCGTGAAGTTGACCGTTTGTTGTCAAGACGACCTGACATTCGACAACTTTTCCTCGTAGGATCCTGTCCATCCGAGGTAATAAAACTTGATCTTTCCACAGCGGCAGAGCGGCTAACGAAGAAATATGCGCCCGCTGTGCGTGTATTGAACTTTACTGGATCGGGCATCGAGACAACCTTTACTCAAGGTGAAGACGAATGTTTGACCGCTATGGTTCCCACCTTAAACGAATCACCCGACAGGCAGCTTTTGGTGGTAGGTGCTTTGCCAGATGTTGTAGAAGATCAAATGCGTAGCTTGTTAGACGCTTTGGGTATCGGACCTGTCAGGGTACTTCCGGCTTCTGGTGCAGATCAAATTGTTTCGGTTGGTCCAAATACCTATTTTGCAATGACGCAGCCGTTCCTCGGTGAAACGCATTCGGCGTTGCTGCGCCGTGGTGCGGAACACATTCCTGCACCTTTCCCTTTTGGCGCAGAAGGCACAACTGCTTGGCTCAAGGCGATCGTCGATAAGTTTGGTGTTTCAGCAGATCTATTTGAACAAGTTGTTGCCGCGCCGCGTGCAAGGGCAGAAAAGGCCATTGCACAAGCATCAGAAACCCTTTGTAACAAATCGGTCTTTTTCTTTCCTGACAGTCAATTGGAAATACCGCTTGCACGATTTTTAACGGTTGAATGTGGCATGATCGCCTTAGAGGTTGGCACACCTTTCCTTCACCGCCCGCTTGTTGGTCCAGATCTAGAGTTGATGACAGAGGGGCCTGTAATATCCGAAGGGCAGGATGTAGACCGTCAACTTGACCGCGCTTTGGAGCGAAGGGCAGACCTGACCGTTTGTGGACTTGGATTGGCAAATCCTTTGGAAGCTGAGGGTTTAACCACCAAATGGGCAATTGAGCTCGTTTTTACCCCGGTTCATTTCTATGAACAGGCGGGTGATTTAGCTGGACTCTTTTCTAGACCGCTTCGAAGACGTGCAATTTTGCGTCAGGAGGCGGCAGAATGAAGCTTACCGTCTGGACATATGAAGGCCCGCCGCATGTCGGAGCGATGCGCGTCGCAACTGGAATGACAGACCTGCATTATGTTTTGCATGCCCCCCAAGGCGACACTTACGCAGATTTGTTGTTTACAATGATCGAGCGGCGCGATCACCGTCCGCCAGTCACGTTCACGACCTTTCAGGCCCGCGATTTAGGCTCTGATACCTCAAATTTATTCAAAACGGCGTGCCAGGAGGCCCTTGATAGATTCCAACCCAAAGCAATGATTGTCGGGTCGTCTTGTACCGCAGAGTTGATCCAAGATGATCCGGGGGGATTAGCTGAAAACATGGGTTTTGATATTCCCGTTATTCCGCTTGAGCTTCCTAGCTACCAGCGTAAAGAAAATTTTGGCGCTGATGAAACTTTCTTCCAGATCGTCCGTAATATAGCAAAACCTTGCAAAAAAGCGAAGCAGATCAGCTGTAATTTGATCGGTCCAACGGCGCTGGGTTTTCGTCACAGAGATGATATTGCGGAGATCAGTGGATTATTGTCTGATATGGGTGTCAGCGTCAATGTGGTTGCACCGATGGGTGCATCCCCAGATGACATCGCCCAATTGGGGGCTGCACATTTCAATGTGCTCATGTATCCTGAGACCGGCGAAAGCGCTGCACGTTGGATGGAGCGTGAGCTCGGTTTGTCTTATACCAAAACAGTGCCTATAGGTGTTGGTGCCACATATGACTTTCTCAACGAGGTATCACAAATCACGGGGCTTAATCCAGTGGTCGATGCCGGCCGACTTCGTTTGCCTTGGTATTCAGCTTCTGTGGATAGTACTTATTTGACCGGCAAGCGGGTTTTTATTTTTGGTGATGGCACACATGCTATGGCCGCCGCTCGAATCGCACGAGACGAGATGGGTTTTGCGGTGGTCGGCCTAGGATGCTACAACCGCGAAATGGCGCGGCCATTGCGAGCCTTCGCCAAAGATTTTGGGTTAAGCGCGCTTATTACAGACGATTACCTTGAAGTCGAAAAGCATATTTCTGAGGTTGCTCCAGAAATGATCCTTGGCACTCAAATGGAACGCCATATAGGTAAGCGTCTTGGAATTCCTTGTGCTGTGATTTCTGCGCCCGTACACGTGCAGGATTTCCCTGCACGATATTCTCCTCAAATGGGCTTCGAAGGGGCAAATGTAATCTTTGACACATGGGTCCATCCTCTGGTCATGGGACTTGAGGAACATCTTTTGCATATGTTCCGTGATGATTTTGAATTCAATGATGCCGCCGGGCCAAGCCACCATGGTGGTCATGCACCTGTATCCAGTCAAACAGAGAAAACCTCTCAACCAGAGTCTGTTTCTAACGAAAGCAGTGATGTGATCTGGCTCACAGATGCGGAAAAAGAGCTAAAGAAAATTCCCTTCTTTGTTCGGGGAAAGGCGCGCCGCAATACAGAAATATACGCAACAAAGGTAGGCATAAGCCGAATTTCTATTGAAACCTTATACGAGGCAAAGGCCCATTATGCGCAGTGAAGCCAATATGTCAGGCCATCGTGTAGGATATCGCATCGCGTTAATCACGCTTGATGCACATGCGGCTGGGCCTTGCACGCGCGCTACGCAGGCGCTGGCGTCAGAATTTCCTGGTCTGGCGATAGAAGTCTATGCGGCTGCGGAGTGGGGAGAAAACAAATTAGCTCTAAAAGCGGCACAGGAGGCGATCCTTTCAGCTAATATCATTGTCATAAACCTTCTTTTTTTAGAAGAACACGTACAAGCAATTTTACCACAATTGACTGAGCGACGTGATGCCTGCGATGCGATGGTCGGTGTGATATCTGATGCGGCTATAGTGAAATTGACCCGTATGGGATCACTCGACATGAGTGCGCCGCAATCCAATGCAATGGCGCTTTTAAAACGGTTGCGCGGATCTTCAAAGCCCTCGACCGAAACCGGTGAGAAAAAGATGCGCATGCTGCGTCGCCTGCCAAAAATCCTGAAATATATTCCAGGCAAAGCACAGGATTTACGTGCATGGTTTATGGTCATGCAATATTGGCTGGCCGGATCAGATGACAATGTTGAAGCGATGATCCGTTTCTTGATTTCGCGTTATAGCCACGTGGATAGTTGGCGGGGGGCGCGCGCGCAAGCCCCAATCGAATATCCTGATGTGGGTATTTATCATCCAGATATTCCTGGTCGTATCACCACAAATCTCAAGGATATTCCACAGGCTGGAAAGTCCAAGTTCACAGTTGGGCTATTGTTGATGCGTTCATATGTCCTTAGTTCTGATACCGCACATTACGATTCTGTAATAAGTGCATTTGAAGCGCGCGGTATGCGAGTTATCCCTGCTTATGCAAGTGGCCTGGATGGACGCCCCGCCATCGATGCGTATTTTCAGAAAAACGGTATTACCGAAATTGATGCGCTCGTTTCATTGACTGGGTTCTCTCTGGTTGGTGGGCCTGCGTACAATGATTCAGATGCGGCTGTGCAAAAGCTGAAAGCACTGGATGTTCCGTATATCGCCGCGCATCCATTAGAATTTCAAACCCTTGAACAATGGGCCGATAGCGCACAGGGTTTAGGGCCAATTGAAACAACGATGCTGATTGCTTTGCCTGAGCTTGATGGCGCTACAACGCCCACTGTTTTCGCGGGTCGTCATGGAGAGATCGTAGAAGCTGAACCTGACCCTTTGGTAAATGTAAAACAGATGGCGCCTTGTCGGGAACGGATTGAGAAACTGGCGGCCCGTGTTGAAAAACTTGCATATTTGCGTCGCTCAGAATTAGCAGACAAAAAAATTGCAATTGTTCTTTTTGGATTCCCTCCGAATGCGGGTGCTGCGGGCACGGCTGCCTATATGAATGTCTTTGCCTCACTGCATAACACCATGCTTGCGATGAAGGCTGAGGGGTACCATCTTGACGTGCCAGAAACCATTGATGCGCTACGTGAAGCGGTTTTGGGCGGTAGTTCGAAAACGTATGGTCAGGATGCAAATGTTGCCGCACATGTATCTGCAGATGTGGTGGTTTCACAGACGCCATGGCTTGAAGAGGTTGAGGCACAATGGGGCCCTGCACCGGGTCGTGTACAGGCTGATGGTCGAGGCGTTTTTGTTTTGGGTAAGGAGTTTGGGAATATTTTTGTTGGTCTGCAGCCTGGCTTTGGCTATGAGGGCGATCCGATGCGACTGCTCTTTGAAAAAGGTTTTGCGCCAACACACGCTTTTGCTACATTTTACCAATGGATTCAAAAGCACTTCAAAGCAGATGCAATTTTGCATTTTGGGATGCATGGGGCACTTGAATTCATGCCGGGGAAACAAACCGGACTAGGCGCTGATGATTGGCCAGATCGGTTGATTGGGGACCTTCCCAATATTTATCTCTATGCTGCAAACAATCCATCTGAGGCAAGCCTTGCAAAAAGACGCAGCAACGCTGTGACCATTTCACATTTGACACCACCTCTTGCAAAATCAGGTCTTTACAGGGCGTTAGCTGAATTAAAAGACAGTTTAACACGGTGGAGAGAAACGGATCCGAATGATCGTGACCGTGATGATCTTTTGGATCTAATTAATGAACAGGCGCAGTCTGTTGATTTGGATGGACACGATCCAGACCGTTTGTGGATCAAGCTTCTTGAAACCGAAGATGCTTTGATCCCAGATGGGCTTCATGTTGTTGGCAACAAGATAAGTGATCAAGCGAAAAGTGATTACCTTTCTCTTGTAGGGGAATGTGATCAAAACACACGGACGCGTGTAGCCGAGTATTTATCGAAAGATCACGAAATTCCCGCTCTGTTGAACGCGTTAGCCGGTCGCTTTACGCCACCGGTTCCTGGGGGGGATCTGATCCGATCCCCAGATATTTTGCCCACTGGCCGCAACATTCATGCGTTTGACCCGTTCCGGATGCCAACGGAATTTGCTTGTAGGGACGGGGCAAAGCAGGCGCAAAATCTTCTTGATACGCACGAGATTTTACCAAGAACCATTGCTTTAGTTCTTTGGGGATCTGATAATATCAAATCTGATGGCGGTCCTATCGGGCAGGCCCTGGCGCTTATGGGGGCAAAGCCGCGATTTGACAGTTTTGGCCGACTGTCTGGCGCGGACCTTATCCCGCTAAGTGAGCTTGGTCGTCCGCGTATTGATGTCATCATGACATTATCAGGTATTTTCCGTGATCTTTTGCCGTTGCAGACCAAGCTTTTGGCCGAAGCAGCGCTTTGTGCTGCAGAAGCTGATGAACCGCTTGAAATGAATTTCATTCGGGCACACGCCCTGAAATATGCTAAAGACATGGGTGTTGATCTTGAAATCGCTGCGCTTCGGGTATTTTCCAATGCCGAAGGTGCGTATGGGTCTAACGTAAACCAGCTCGTGGACAGTTCCGCTTTTGGTAATGAAGATGAATTGGCCGATGCCTATGAGGCGCGTAAAAGTTTTGCCTATGGTGTGGATGGCAAAGCAGCACAGAATACCGACCTTTTGCACAAAGCACTGAAAGACGTCGATATCGCCTATCAAAATCTGGAAAGTGTGGAACTTGGGGTAACAACAGTTGATCATTACTTTGATACACTCGGCGGTATTTCACGGGCTGTGAGGCGTGCTAAGGGTCAAAATGTGGCGATATATATCAGTGATCAAACTCGCGGATCTGGAAAAATCCGATCGCTTGCTGATCAAGTTGCGCTTGAAACGCGTTCAAGGTCTTTGAACCCAAAATTTTACGAAGCGTTGCTAAGCCATGGCTCGGAAGGCGTAAAACAAATCGAAACGCATGTTACTAATACCATGGGCTGGTCTGCAACCACCGGTCAGGTCGAACCTTGGGTCTATCAGCGTATTAGTGAAACATTTGTCTTGGACGAAGACATGCGCAATCGACTCGCTGCTTTAAACCCTATCGCTAGCTCGCGGATGGCCAATCGCCTTCTTGAAGCGAGTGACAGGGCCTATTGGCAACCCGACGCAGAAACACTAGCAGCTTTGCAATCCGCTGCTGATGACCTCGAAGATCAGATGGAAGGGATTGCAGCACAATGACAGTCATTACAAAACAGAAACGGAGGCCGACATGAGCCCCTTAGACAAAGAACCCCCTGATTTAAAAGGATCGGACGGAGAAGGATCCGTCCAAGTTCACCAAGACCCTTCTGCCAAAATAGAGGGTGCAAAGGTATTTTCCGTGTACGGCAAAGGGGGCATCGGTAAATCGACGACGAGCTCTAACTTGTCGGTAGCTTTTTCAAAGCTAGGCAAACGGGTGCTGCAGATTGGTTGCGACCCAAAACACGACAGCACTTTTACCCTGACTGGATCTCTAGTCCCGACCGTCATCGATATTTTGAAAGAAGTGGACTTCCATCCAGAAGAACTTCGCGCTGAAGATTTCGTTTTTGAAGGATTTAATGGTGTCAAATGTGTTGAAGCCGGTGGACCGCCTGCGGGAACAGGATGCGGTGGCTATGTCGTTGGCCAGACGGTGAAGCTTTTGAAGCAGCACCATTTGCTGGAAGACACCGATGTGGTTATTTTCGACGTTCTAGGAGATGTGGTTTGTGGCGGATTCGCAGCCCCACTCCAGCACGCAGATCGCGCATTGATCGTAACAGCCAATGATTTTGATAGTATTTATGCTATGAACCGGATCATTGCAGCGGTTCAGGCTAAATCCAGCAATTACAAAGTCCGGCTAGCCGGATGTGTTGCAAACCGGTCCCGTGAAACGGATGAGGTGGATAGATACTGCAAAGAAGTCGGTTTTAACCGCATCGCCCATATGCCCGATCTTGATGCTATTCGTCGGTCCCGTTTGAAAAAGAAGACGTTGTTTGAAATGGATGCTGATGAGGACATCGTAATGGTGCGAAAAGAATATATCCGTCTTGCGGAAACGCTTTGGAACGGGACAGAGCCGCTCGCGCCTGCGCCATTGCCTGATCGTGAAATTTTTGAACTTCTGGGATTTGATTGATGTCCTATGGCCAGACATTAAGCCGTGTGGAGACTTATTTTGATCAGACTGCGACCAAAACTTGGGAGCAGATGACCTCTGATGCGCCAGTGTCTAGAATTCGCCAAACGGTTAGGGCAGGAAGGGATGATATGCGTGCCTTGATGCTATCGCGGGTTCCTGAAGATCTAAGCGATGCACGCATTCTTGATGCGGGCTGTGGTACTGGTATGATGAGCGAAGCGCTTGCCGCGCGTGGCGCGAATGTGATTGCAATTGATATCAGCCCATCACTAATCGCAATTGCACAAAAACGGCTTCCTGCCCATTTAGCAAACCAAGTTACATTTAAATCTGGTGATATGCTCGATCCGGTTCTTGGCGAATTTGATTACGTCTTTGCCATGGATAGTCTTATTTATTATGGCACCGAACAAATTATTACTGCCATTGCCGCTCTGGGACAAAAACAAACAGAGAAAGTTATCTTTACTGTTGCGCCACGCACCAAACTTTTGATGCTTATGTGGTATGCAGGGAAATTGTTTCCACGGTCTGACCGGTCCCCGGTGATGATGCCACAATCCCCGCAAAAATTGATCAAAGGTACGGAGGGATTTGGTCAGATGCTGGATATAGGGCGCATCAGTTCTGGGTTCTATATATCACAAGCGATGGAGTTTTCTGCATGACGCAAAAGCAACCCCATCCATTGACAAAGCTGACAATGCGCATGTTGCCGTTTTCAGATGCGATCAGTGATGCGTTGCCTTTTGGTCAATTAATGCGCTTGTCCCTGTTTCAGATTTCTGTTGGCATGGCGTCTGTGATGTTGCTTGGTACCTTGAACCGGGTGATGATTGTGGAGCTAAGCGTCGGCGCCATGATTGTGGCCTTCATGATTGCTTTGCCCGTTCTTATTGCGCCATTCAGGGCCTTGCTCGGCTTTCGATCAGACACGTTCCGTTCCGCCATTGGATGGAAACGGGTCCCTTATCTTTGGTTTGGATCGCTCTGGCAGTTTGGTGGTTTGGCGATTATGCCTTTCGCACTTTTGGTATTGTCAGGTGTACAGGTGGTGGGGCCTAGTTGGGCCGGTGAAGTGCTTGCAGCAATTGCCTTCCTAATGACGGGCCTTGGGCTTCACATGACGCAGACGGCTGGGCTCGCTCTTGCTGCGGATCGTGCCACCGAGGAAACGCGCCCTCGGGTTGTTTCTATCTTATATGTAATGTTTCTTGTCGGTATGGGCGTTAGCGCAATGATTATTGGTTGGTTGCTTACAGATTTCACAAATCTATTATTGATACGTGTCGTTCAGGGCGCTGCCGTTGTTGGTTTGGTATTAAACGTTATCGCCCTGTGGAAGCAGGAAAAGACACGGCCTATGTCGAAAAAAGAACGCGAAAAGCCGAGGCCATTGTTCCGCAAAGCATGGTCTGATTTTATCAAAGGCGGCGAGGCTGGGCGGCTTTTGGCGGTCGTTTTCATTGGGACAATGGCGTTCAATATGCAGGATGTTCTTTTGGAACCTTATGGGGGTCAGGTGCTCGGACTGTCTGTTTCTGCCACGACCTTACTGACGGCCATGTGGGCGGCTGGCGCACTTTTGGGGTTTGCACTCGCTGCAAGATTGCTCGCACGGAACACGGATCCGTATAGGTTGGCTGGAAAGGGTCTTTTGGTGGGGCTTTTGGCCTTTCCTGTGGTAATCTTTTCGGCTCCGCTGGAGTCAACATTTCTATTCTTTACCGGTGCTGGCCTGATTGGGTTTGGTGGCGGTTTATTCGCTATTTCCACGCTTACCTCCGCAATGGTGATGCCTGCAGAAGGTCTCGTCGGGCGTGGACTTGCGCTTGGAGCCTGGGGGGCTGCGCAGGCGACTGCGGCGGGTCTTTCTGTGGCTTTGGGCGGAACATTGAGAGACTGGATTGACTCGCTTGCACTACGCGGAACTTTGGGAGAGGCGCTCGCCACGCCTACAACGGGATATTCGTTTGTTTACCACAGTGAGATTGTCTTGCTGTTTGCAGCGCTTGTCGTTTTGGGGCCGTTGGCCCGCATGAACCGGCACGCATCTTCCAACCAAAAGGGATCGGCACGTATCGGCCTTGCCGATTTCCCAACATGAGTTTCGCCGTACCAATGAAAGGACACCGACATGAGCGGTACATTTTTTGGAAACTTTGATCTTGCAAGCCTGGCTATCTGGATGTTCTGGGCATTTTTTGCAGTTCTTGTCTTCTATTTGCAGCGCGAAAATATGCGCGAAGGATATCCCATGCAAAACGATGATGGATCTGTTTCAGCAAATCAGGGTCCATTTCCTTTGCCTGAACCCAAAACCTTTGTTTTGCCACACGGACGTGGAGAGGTCACCGTTCCTAACGGACAATTCGAAGACCGTGACTTGGCCTTGCGTCGCACAAGTGATTCCAACGGTTATCCAATGGAACCCACAGGTGATCCAATGGTGGATGGTGTTGGCCCCGCATCTTGGGCGCCACGCCGTGATGTGCCAGAACTGGACGGTCACGGACACCCCAAAATCATCCCTATGGTTGCTTCGGATAGCTTTCACGTCTCTGCAGGGCGAGACCCACGTGGTATGCCAGTTGTCGCAGGTGACAGAGCCGTTGTTGGTAAAATCAACGATATGTGGATCGACGAACCTGAACAACTGGTCCGCTATCTGGAGATTGAGCTTGATCCAGAGTTTGGAGAAGGTAAGCGTTTGGTGCCACTGACTATGGCTCGGATTCATTCTGATCGCGTCGCAATACGGTCTATCTTTGGATCACATTTCAACAATGTACCGCGCCTTGCTTCTGACCGTCAGGTGACCATGCTCGAAGAAGAGAAAATCTGTGCTTACTACGCAGGCGGCACGCTGTATGCGGGTGCAAACCGTAGTGAGCCCGTTCTTTAACCAAAATGGAGTCCTATAATGCCACAAGATGATTTCGCAGTAGAACCGATCAAAGGCCTTCCAGGCGTGCCCCCGGAAGGTGAAGACATCTTATGGCAGGGACGTCCTAATTGGTGGGCGCTCAGCAAAGACAGCCTGAATATGTACTGGATCTTTACTTATTTCCTTCTACTCGCACTTTGGCGGTTTACGTCATTGTATGATCTGACCGGCACTGGGCATGCGTTGGCCTTGGCACTTCCACTGGTCATTGCTGGATTGGTGGCCTGTGCCATTCTGGCTGTGATCGCTTATATTCAGGCGCGTTGCACCATCTATACCATTACAACAAAACGGGTGGTGTTGCGCATTGGAGCAGCCTTTAGCGTTGCAATAAACCTCCCCTATAGCAAGCTTTCCAACGCCACATTGGGACTTCGCAAGGATGGGACTGGCACCATTGCTCTGGAACTGTCAGAGCCACGGAAGTTTTCCTATTTCGTTCTTTGGCCGCATGCACGGCCTTGGCGGCTCACAAATCCCGAACCGGCCCTGCGGTCTATTGCGAATGCTAAAGAGGTTGCACAGATCCTATCGGAGGCAGCAAAAACAGAGGTGAACGCCCCCAAAATTTCCAGAACAAAAGAAGCCATCATGGTCGCGGAATAAAGGGAAGCTTATGACCGATCTCACACCGACACAAACCATTAAGCAAGGCGAAATGATTTCCCGTGCAATGATCCGAGCCACCTGTGCCTTGATCATCGGAATTTTGGCCTTAGTGAGCTACGCAAGCTTTACAGGCCGCACACCAAGCGCTGTGGTTCCAGAAGGGGCGGTGGTCAAAAGCCGAATGATTATCATTGAGGCGGAAAATTCGGGTGCCGCGCGCATTTTGACCGCTGAAGGGGAATTGATCATGGATCTTAGCGCAAAGCAGGGCGGATTCATCTCAAGCATTGATCGGTCCTTGCGCCGTAAAAGGTTAGTTGCCGGCCTTTCTCAGGAAGGGCCGGTACTTTTGACGCTCGACGACCTGAAACGCCTTAAAATTAGTGATCCACTCAGCGGATGGAGTGCCGATTTAATGGCATTTGGAAGCAGCAATATTGGGGCCTTCGCCAAGCTCCTCGATGCATCAACGAAAGGGAACTAATATGGGATTTTTTACGCGCGAAACTGAAAAGGCTCCTTGTACTGTCGAAATTAGCCATAAATTTGAAAGCTTGCATGCACATGTAAGGCTGAACAATGGGGCGGTGATTGAGCCGGGTGATACTGTCCAAGTTCAGGGTCCAGAAATCATGGCACCGTTTGGCGAGATTGTTCAAGAAGATCGTGAAGCCATCATTATCCGTGCAAGCGGCTTTGAGCGTCTCTGGACTCGGTTGACCGGGAATTTCGAAGTCATGGAGCTGTGTGAGTTTTCATTTTCTGAGGAGGTCAAGCTATGACTTTTCATTCTGCTGATGCCGACACCGTCGAAGAGGCGCTCGCAGTTCAGGAAAAATTGGATAGCGACGCTGCGACTGCTATGGCGATGGAAGAAACACTTTTGTCGCCACGATTTTACACAACTGACTTTAATGAGATGGATGCCATCAATGTCGAACCTGTACGTGCTGATTGGGATAATCTCATTTCCCGTATGTTAAGCGACCCTAACAAAGGACATTTCAAGAAAAACGAAGATTGGGATCATGTCGATTGGGACCAAATGGATCCAATCCTGCGTAAAGAGTTTATCGACTTTCTGGTAAGTTCATGCACTTCAGAATTCTCCGGTTGTGTGCTTTACAAAGAAATGAAACGGCGCGGTAACAACAAAGACATAACGCAACTGTTTCAATTAATGGCAAGAGACGAAGCGCGTCATGCGGGTTTCATCAACGATGCTCTGCGCGAGGCGGGTGTTGCTGTAAATTTGGGCTTTCTTACTCAGAAAAAGAAATATACTTATTTCCGTCCTAAGTTTATCTACTACGCAACATACCTTTCAGAAAAGATAGGCTATGCGCGTTACATCACGATTTACCGCCACCTTGAACGCCATCCAGAACTGCGGTTTCATCCAATTTTCAAATGGTTCAAAGAGTGGTGTAATGACGAGTTTTCCCACGGAGAAGCTTTTGCTCTTTTAATGAAAACAGACCCAAAATTGACAAGCGGCATCAACGTATACTGGATTAAGTTCTTTCTCACTGCTGTATATGCGACAATGTTTGTGCGTGATCATCAACGCCCCGCGTTTCACAAAGCGCTAAATATTGACCCAAGTGAATATGGTCAAGAGGTTTTTGCCAAAACCTCGGAATTGAGCCGTCAGATTTTCCCGATCACATTAGATATTGATAATCCTCGGTGGATGAAAAACCTAGAAAAAATGCATCAGGCAAATTTGGATCTTGCAGAGGCAACCAACAGGTCAGGGCTTAGTGCGGTGGTTAGCAGATTGGCTGCACGGTTTAATGCAGGTGTTGCTTTTTTGTCGTTAATGACGATCCCAGCCAAATCTAACACGGTTCCGGCCTCTACCCGTTTGGAGCCTGTGTATTGATTGGGCTAATTGGCATAGCTGTGCTTTGCGCCTTTTTTGCTTGGTGGATGTCGACAGGCGCCATTTTGGTGGCAGTCCGCCTGGCCGATCGTAGAGGGCAGGACACACATGTCAAAATAGTCTTGCTGGCCATGGGTCTTCTCATGATTGGGCTATGGGGTTACCGGAGCAGCTTGATGGGTGATGATATCGGCGCTTCCTATATTGCGTTTTTCTCGGCACTTGTCATTTGGGGATGGATTGAACTTGCCTTTCTGTCGGGCGTTATAACCGGACCAAATAGGCTTGCCGCACCGGAAAAAATTTCAGAGTGGGAACGATTTACACGCGCTTGGGGCACAGTCGCCTATCATGAAATCCTCTTGTTCGTGGTTTTACTTTGGATGATCTACGTCGGATGGGGTCAGGAAAATGGCGTCGGCCTTTGGACATTTATCGTTCTTTATTTTGCCCGCATTTCTGCAAAGTTGAATCTTTATTTCGGGGTGCCACGGATCAACACAGAATTCATACCCGAAAAGCTGAAACATTTGCCCAGCCATTTTCGTCAAACGTCATTCAATTCGTTTTTCCCCATAGCCGTCACTATTTTGACTTTTGCTGTTGCGTGCTGGGTTGAAAGAGTCATTTGGGCAACAACTATGGCCGATAAGGTGGGATTTTCCTTGCTTGCCGCGCTTTCCGCGCTGGCCCTGATCGAACACTGGCTTATGGTGGTACCTTTGCCGGATGCCAAACTTTGGCGTTGGATGCTTCCTGCGCCCAATAACCTAAGAAAAGATATAAAGTCGGAGGATATTCATGGACTTTGATTCCATTTTTGATTCGCAATTGGCCCAATTAAAGCAAGAGGGTAATTATCGCATTTTTGCTGAATTAGAGCGAAAATGCGGACAATTTCCAAAGGCTAAATCCCATGATGAGCACACTCCCGACGAAGTGACTGTTTGGTGTTCAAATGATTACCTCGGTATGGGGCAACACCCCAAAGTGCGAGAGGCGATGAAAAACGCTATAGACGCAGCTGGATGTGGTGCAGGAGGTACGCGCAATATTTCCGGTACCAATCACGAACATCTTTTGCTGGAAGAGGAATTGGCAGATCTTCATGGAAAAGAAGGCGCGCTTTTGTTCACATCTGGCTATGTGTCGAATTGGGCGGCTTTGGGGACTTTAGGGTCGCGCATTCCAAACGCAGTTATTCTTTCCGATGAATTGAACCATGCCAGCATGATCGAAGGCATCCGGCACTCACGAGCAAAAAAAATGATCTGGAAACATAATGATCCAGAAGATCTTGATCGTAAACTTGCTTCCTTACCGAAGCATACTGTCAAAATTGTTGCCTTTGAGTCGGTTTATTCGATGGATGGCGATATTTGTCCCATGAAAGAGATCTTAGAGGTCGCTGAAAAGCACGGCGCTATGACTTATTTGGATGAGGTTCATGCCGTGGGTTTATATGGAGAACGCGGTGGCGGTGTATCAGAGCAAGAGGGCCTAGCCGATCGGATTACCATTATTGAGGGTACACTTGGCAAAGCATATGGTGTGATGGGTGGTTATGTTACTGGATCGGCGGCACTTTGTGATTTCATCCGATCATTTTCGAGTGGTTTCATCTTTACCACGGCCATTCCACCGGCGGTCGCCGCGGCAGCGCGCACAAGCATTGCGCATTTGAAGGTTTCTGAAATTGAAAGGCAAAAACAGCGTCGTCAGGTGGCAAAACTTCGTGCTGGGCTGGATGCTGCAGGCATTCCACATCAGGAAAACCCAAGCCATATTATTCCTGTTATGATCAAAAATCCCGTAAAGTGCCGCCAGATTGCTGATATTCTAATGCAAGATTATGGAATTTACGTGCAACCAATCAATTATCCGACGGTGCCAAAGGGAACAGAGCGGCTGCGTTTCACGCCATCGCCGATGCATAGTGATGCGGACATTGAACATCTGATCAGTGCATTGAAAGTGCTTTGGAAACGATGCGCCATAGCCAAGGCGGTCGCTTAAATGCGCTTAAATCTGCTGAAATGTGGAAAATGAAGAATTTCTGCTCCGGGCCTGTTGCCGCTGCAAAAGAGAATCCTAAATCTAAAACACAAGAAATAATGGAGACCACAATATGAAATTTACGATAACCAGACGCGGTGCTCTTTTGGGTGCTGGTTCATTGGCTGCAATATCTGCGTTGCCGATCGGCACAATCGCGGGTTCACATTCTACTCACGAAGTACAAATGTTGAATAAGGATCCGGACAACCCGAAAAATAAAATGCTTTTTGCGCCGCATATCTTGACGATTAACGCCGGCGACACGGTGACATTCATCCCTTCAGACAAGGGTCATAATAGTGAGTCTGTCAAGGGCATGATCCCCGATGGAGCCGAAAAGTGGAAAGGCAAAATCAACAAAGAAATTTCAGTGACCCTAGATGTTGCGGGTTTTTATGGTTTCCAATGTAAGCCGCATGTGAATATGGGCATGATAGGTTTGATTGTCGTTGAAGGTGACGGCAAGCTTGCCAATTTGGAAGATGCTAAGTCCGTTAAGCACCGTGGGAAGGCTAAGAAGGCTTGGGCCAAGATTTGGGAAGAAGCAGATGCTGCAGGCTTGACGGTTTGATAGCGCTTTAAACGTTTATTATAAAGCGCCGCGCTTCGCGGCGCTTTTAGTTTTTTTAGCTGCTATTTTAAGATTTGCGTCTGCCCTTCCTAAGATTATTAATTTTCAACCCTCGTTGTAGAATTCCATGAAAACGTTTTTTAAGAAAAGTCTTTTGATGAAAAAGTAGAGGGTGGATTGGTCGAAAACGAAATCATCCCTTAGATAATATTCAAATATACGCTTCTGACGAACTCGAAAGAGCTAAGGAGTTTAAAGATATGAATCCCTTTGGAAATAAATGGAACAGCGACTTTAAAAGTACTCGCAATCTACTTTTTAAATTGAAATCTCTTGAGGCATTTAGTGATTTTTCGCAAACTCGTGATAGTAATAAGTTTTGTTCCTACGTACGTATCGTCTGATCCATGACCCCTGCGCAAATACCATCTGATCAATACGGAATTTGCCAGAGAAACAAAATCTATTGCTATTTTGGTAAAATTGGCAGGTTGCTCTAAAGGACTTTTTTGCATTCTGCAGAGGCCAGAAATCGGGTAATGACTACTCCTACCGCCGTAAGCATGGGCCAAAATTTTGCCAACGCTCTGCACGTCCTTTAAAAGACAATGGGTAAGCACACTGCGACAGTGCCCTTGTCTTATTAAGACTTGGGACTTCATAAATGTCTAATATAGTTAGTTACTGCCACTGTTTCCTACTTTTTGCGATGCTACCGTATAAATTATAGGGGTTTTTACTTGGAAATTGTAGGTTACTGATTGTTAAGAATTTGCGGAGTAAAGAAAAAATTTTGATAGAAATGAATTTGAATCATAAACGAATTGAATTTATGCCTTTTCTGCATAGTCAGAATATTATATGCATTTTTTGCATAAAAATATGAGTAAATTGCATTTTACAGAAAATTCGTTCTTACTTAGCGTTGTACTACGCAACATTACAAACCTTTTACAGCACACAATCAGTAAGTGAGGAAATTATGATGTTTAAAAAATTAAATATTAAAATGGCAATGGCTTTGGTTTGTGGATTGGTTAGTTTAAACCTGTACACGAGCAACGCTAACGCTGGGGAACCTACGCAAGGCGGTACAGTTGTTTACCTGTCCTCTAAAATTCCGAGCCTTAATCCCCTACATTCAGCTTACGAGGTTGGTCTGGTTACATCACAGATTTTCGCAAGTTTGGTCAGAATGGATGAAAACAACGAAATTGCACCATATTTAGCTGAGTCTTGGGAGGTTTCAAACGCTGGTAAGACTTATACTTTTAATCTTGCAAAAAACGCAAAATTTCATGATGGACAGCCTGTCACCTCTGAAGATCTTGCATTTTCTTTTGACATAGTGAAGAAACATCATCGCTTTGGTAAGCAGATGTTTGGGCCCATCGATAGCTATGAATTTCCCGATCCAAACACTCTTGTAGTGCATCTTTCAAAGCCACATGGTCCGCTACTCCTAGCGGCTACTACGCCGAGGCAACTGCCTGTAATGCCCAAACATGTTTATGGCAGCGCCGATGATTTTATGAAGCAAGACGCTCATAAAAATCCAGTTGGTTCAGGTCCCTTCGTCATATCTGATAGAAAAACAGACGAGTACGTCAGCATTGCTCGAAATGAAAGCCATTTTGTAAGCGGTCTACCGTACTTAGATAAAATAATATATCAAAATGTTCAGGATAAAACGGCCAAACGTATCGGCTTAAGAAAAAACCAATTCCATTTGGCGCGTACTGACTCAGTTATGCGGTTTAGCGACATCAAAGAGTTTTCTAAAGTTGATCACTTAGAGCTTACTCCGTACAAAGGTATAGCTGGCGGTGCTATCGTTTTGGAATTTAATAACAGACGAGAACCGTTGAACAGTAAAGCAGTACGGCAGGCGATTGCTTACGCTGTTAACAGACCGCAGATTTCTAACGTTCTGCATGGCGGCTACACTGTTCCATCTAGATCACCTTTACCGGCAACAAACGTTTTTTTCAATCCAAAGCTACAGGGCTATGAATTTGATTTAGACAAAGCAAATGCGCTTTTGGATGAGGCGGGCTATCCTAAGAAGTCTGATGGGATGAGGTTTGAATTAAATCTTATATACATAGCACAGCCCTTTATGCCGGATTTCAATACACTTCCGGCAGAATTTCTTGCGGCCTCTTTGAAAAAAGTTGGTATAAAAGTTAAGCTGGAGCCTCTGCAAGGTTTTGCTGGCTGGGCGGAACGTAGTGCGGCTTGGGATTTTGATATGTCGATAAATTGGCCAGGCGATAAAACGGATCCTGCGATTGGGGTTAGCCGGCTTTATGTTTGTGATAATATCAAAAACCAAGCTTACACAAACACATCCGGGTATTGCGATGAGGAGGTTGACAAAATATTCGAAATGGCAGCTGTAGAACCTGATATTGAGAAACGGCGCGAGCTGTATTTCAAAGTTCAAGATATTCTATTGGAAGAAATGCCGATGCTTTGGTTATTTGATACCCCATCGCTATTCTTTAATCACAAAGAGCTATTCTTCCCAGCTTATGGAACTGCTGAGGCTTGGGATGTTATGTACTGGAAAACGAAACAGAACTAGCAGCACAAAAACTCTTATATAACTATTTAGTGAAGCCAATTTATTTGGCTTCACTTTTCGACTGCAAAAAAACCATCGGCATTTCAAAATGAGATCACTCTAGAAAAATGATTCAGGCTATTATCCAGAGAATATTGCTGGGAATTCTACTTATATTCGGCGTGATCGTATTGAATTTCTTTCTATTGCAAGCAGCTCCTGGTGACGTTGTTGATGCGATGTTAGCTGAGGCCGGCGGCGGCGATCCTGAATTAGCAGCAAGGCTGCGCCAATCCTATGGATTGGATCAGCCTGTTTACATTCAGCTCATAAAGTACTTAGGGCAAGTCTGCATTGGCGACTTAGGTTACTCATTCTACTACGAGGAACCTGTTGCTAAACTAATCTTATCACATTTGCCGACAACGCTTATGCTGACCTTATCGGCCTTAGTTCTTGCGGTTATATTAGGTACTTTGTTTGGAGTTTATGCAGCTATAAAACCTAAAGGCTTCTTCAGTAATTTTGTGACCGTATTCTCTTTGTTTGGATATGCAACTCCAGTATTTTGGTTAGGTATGATCGTGCTTTTGGTTTTTGCGTTATACCTTCCTTGGTTTCCAGCCTTTGGTATTCGCTCTATCCCGGAGCCGGAAGACCCACTTGAGCGCATTCTGGATATTATCCATCATTTAGTTCTGCCAACATTTACTTTGGCAGTTCTATACTTGGCTAATTATAGCCGCATTTCCCGAGCTTCAATGCTGGATGTTATGGGAGCTGACTACATCAGAACTGCGCGAACGAAAGGGCTTTCAGAGCGCAAAGTGATTTTTAAACACGCATTGAAAAATGCCTCTTTACCGGTGGTAACTTTAGCCGGTTTACAATTAGCACAGGTCTTTTCTGGTGCAGTTTTGGTTGAAACCGTATTCAGTTTGCCAGGCGTGGGACCACTGTTGTATGAATCAATTATGAGGCGCGATTTTCCTGTAATATTGGGTGTATTGTTTGGGGCCGCCACTACTACTATTGTTGCAAATATTATCACCGATTTGATTTACAAATGGATGGACCCAAGGATCCAGTCAATCACATGATGAATTTTGGGATAAAAAATCAAAAGCCCATCTTGAAGATTGGAAGGATAAAATTTTGAACAAGATCAGAAAAGAAACTTTCAGATTATTTTGCGCAAACCGTGCGGCTTTATTTGGTCTTTTGTTTGTAGTTGTTTTCATTTTTATAGGATTATTTGGTTCGATCTTAGTACCTGCTGACCCTTTCGAAATGGTTGCTACTCCCTTAACTGGCCCAGGTTCAGAAATGATATTGGGTTCCGACTATCTTGGTCGTGATGTTTTTGTCGGTATAATACACGGCACCCAAGCCACGATGATTATAGCGACTACGGCAACACTGGTTACGGTATTTATCGGTATAACTATTGGAGCGCTGGCTGGTTATTATGGAGGCCTAATAGATAATGTCTTGATGCGTGTAACAGAGTTCTTTCAAGTTCTGCCTCCTTTAGTATTTGCAATGGTAATTGTTGCCGTTTTTTCGTCTGATATCTTGGTAGTAATATTGGCAATTGCCATAACCACTTGGACTACAGAGGCAAGATTAACAAGGGCTGAGTTTTTAAAACTTAAAGAACAAGATTTTGTGACTGCGTCGCGTGCTATTGGAGTTCGAAACTTTCGAATTATAACGAAAGTCATTCTTCCCAACGCGATGCCGCCGATAATAATTGCTATTACACTGAGAGTTGGGATTACAATTATTTATGAAGCTGCACTAAGTTTTTTGGGTCTGACGGATCCGGATATTATTACCTGGGGTAAAATGATTGGCCAATCACGTGATTATTTTTTCGATGCTTGGTGGACTGTTACATTTCCCGGTTTGGCTATTCTCTTAGTCGTCCTATGCATAGCGCTAATCGGTGATGGCTTGAACGATGCGTTTAATCCCAAATTACGCGGTCGATGAAGGTAATAATTTTGGGAAATAACAAAAGACATCCAATGCAAATTTTGTGTCTAAATAAGATCAAATAAATCTACAGGTCGTATTTAATTTTTTAAACTACTGTGATCTTAAAACTGACCCTGAGTCTATCTCAGTCCTTTTGCCATCATACATGGAAATCCCGCCGTTGACCAGAACGTGTGCAATTCCAGTAGCATATTCACGGGGTGTATTAACGTTAGCATGGCTGGTAATATTAGATGGATCGAATACTGTTATGTCGGCACAGCAACCAGTTTTAATAGTGCCTCGATTACCAATACCTAATCGTTGTGCAGGAAGAGAGGTTATACGTCTAATTCCTTCTTGTAACGAAAGAATTTGTTTTTCGCGAACGTAATGTGACAAATACCTAGCTGCCCACCCATAACCCGATAAGGATCCGATATGGTGTTTTAGACAGCCGTAAGGCGCAAGTGCTTGTGTATCGGAAATTACAGCGCAATGTGGTTGTTGTAAGGCTAATTCAATGTCACTATTCTCAAACGACTGTGATGTCCACATTAAGTGGCTCATATTTACATCGTCTTCTTCCAATAGAAGATCAAATACAGCATCATAAGGGTGAGTATTTTTTCGGCGGCCAATTTCGTCGAAGCTCATCCCAACAAGATCTTTATTCGCCTCAGACTGCATCAGCACAATTTTATGCCAGCCGTTTGAGTTAACTAGCCGCCACATTGGACGCGGGTTGCGTTTGATTTTTTCGCGTGTTTCATGATCATTTAATCGCTCGCGGACTTTTTGAACACCGCCTTCCCTGGCCCATTGCGGAAGGATGGCCATTACATGTGTATGAGACCAGTCATGGGGAATTACGTCAAACGCCACGTCCACACCATGGCCTCGTGCTTGCTCACACATATCCACCGCATGCTGCATTGCAAATTCAGGCGCGCCAAACTTTGGTTGGATGTGAGAAATTTGCAGTCTTGCACCAGCGGCCCTTGCGGTGGATAGCGCTTCGCCAAAACCAAGATCGTAAAAAAGATCCCTATTGCGAACGTGAGTAGCATATAGAACATCGTGCTTTGCTGCTATTTTTGCCATATCGGCAAGTTGGTCAGGGCTAGCTAAGCTGCCAGGCCAATATTCTAAACCAGTTGAAAAACCGTATGCTCCACCTTCTATACTTTCATCAAGAAGCGCAATCATTTCATCCATTTCGTCTTCATTAGCTGTCCGCAAAGCTTCTCCGACAACCGCGCGATGAATAGTTCCATGACCTACAAATGCAGCAACATTTACGCCCAATGGGATATTGTCCAGATGGTCAAGATACTCTTTGAAAGAACGCCAATTTGCTTCTACCGCACCATCAATGAAGCCGGGAGACATTAGAGCAATATCGGACTGCGTCCTAGCAGGAGCGCAAGATACACCACATTGTCCAACAACTTCGGTTGTTACACCTTGATGGACCTGACTTTCTGCCCTTCCATTAGCTGCCAGCGTGAAGTCTGAATGAGTGTGTAGATCAATAAACCCAGGGCAAACGACTAAACCTGATGCATCTAAGATATTATTAGCTTCTCCGTTGAATTGACCTATGTCAACAATCTTACCATTTTTGACTGCTATATTCGCTTTTATTGGTTGTTCACCAGTACCGTCGTAAACTTCCCCATCTTTTATAAGAACATCAAGCATTCGTTATCTCCTCGAATTGCCAACATAAGCGCCATATCAATGAGTATATTTTATAAGCGAAATGCTTTTAAAAGTTTACTGCGAAATCTGCATAATTATAAATTATCTATCAAAAATTTTTTACAGTCGGGCAAAAACCCTTAAATTTAGCGATGTCTGGATAATTTTGCTCCAAAATCTCATCATTTTTGATTTATTCTTTTATTATTCGTTTCGTATCTTAAGCTTTGACAAAATAGAGCGTACAATTTTTTGTACAATGCCAATTTTCTAAGAAATGTTAAATTAGTACAACCTTTAGAATTAAAGTTTTTTCAAATAGCTGTTGGATTTTTTTCAGGTATTACCGACCAAAGATTGTCTATTTTATTACCTAAGTTATCTCTTGATTTATAAATGCGAATTTCTAGGTTTGTCATCCAAGATCTGTCGCCATAACTTATCAATTTTTTTTGCGAGATTTCTTCCTTTATGCAAGAGTGGGGTAACCAGGCCAAACCATGCCCTTCCAGCGCCATTCTCTTTATAGAATCAGTAGTCGCACTTTCATAAACTTTATTAAGAAATAGTTTCTCTTTACTAGAAGAAATTTTATGATTGATTACCTTTCCAAGGTATGAGTCTTTAGGGTACGATAGAAAATTAGTCTCAGTATTTTTCACAAATGATAGAGAGTGGATGGCAATACCAAAATTGTCGGTAGCAGAAACTGGTATGAGCTTGTCTATTCCAAGAATTTTATACTCATATTCAGTTTCATTCAGTGGATACGGTGAAGCTTGATGATAATGACAAATCAAGAAGTCACATTTTTTTTTAATGAGGTCATCAAAATGGTCGTAAGAAAAATTTGCATTGAGTTTTGCGTTAATGCCCCCTACCGCAGATTTTATTTTGGTTAACCATTTTGGTAAAAAATATGATGAAATTGTGTAGGGTGCAGAGAAGCGGATAATATTTTTTTGATTTCTTTTTTCGCTCCTTAGAAGAAGCTTTGTCTCTTTGATTGCATTGATTGAAGCTTCTGCGGTATCGTGAAAAATCTTCCCAGCAGGTGTAAGTTTCGTTGGGTAAGAAGACCTATCGATCAAAGGAAAACCCACCCAGTTTTCTAGTTGCTGAATCCTTCTGCTGAATGCTGGTTGTGTTACATTTCGCAATTTAGCCGACTTCGAAAAATTTTTAGTCTCCGCTAGACTGATAAAGTCTTCAATTAATTTAAAATTCATTTTCAGGCCCCACCTTATAGTTTTCAGGCCGATAGCTTTTTTATTTGGTACGGATTTTTGTAAAAGTAAATTTGTAGTGCGGTATAACAAAACCCTTCCAATTTCAAATTAAACCAAACAAATATTATTCTGCAATACTTGTTTTTATTAAAATCATTAAGGTATTTAATTATGCCTATTTTCAAAAAACTTAGAATTGACGCTTGGAGTCTTCAATTATCCTTAAAACTGAAAATTATAAATTCTTAATTGTTACGATATAAAGAATGTTAAGGAGAAATTCAGAATTTAAAGTTTAATCAAGTAAATGTCAGAATTATTTAATAATCACTATCTCAACGAACGGGGACATTCCATTCCATATCGCCATCCAGTGGGAAGATTGGCCGTTTAACATTTTTCAGATCAAGCTTTTCAATCAGGGGTGAGGTAAGGCCGGGAAAATCGACCTCATAAATTTCTGATGGAGCGTGTGTTTCATCGAATCCAGCTCTGAAATGGCCACGTGATTTTACAACTAAAATACGTAATGAACTTATGTTAATTCCAAACCTTTCCACAAAAATTGGATCTGCTAATTGATGTCTCGCAGTTGAAATTATCACCTTCACTTCATTTATCGCAAGTAGAGCGCATAGCCCCAAGTTCATCCTACGACCTTTGTAGATACCCCTCCTTCCAACACAACTACCTTTTATTAGTTTCAACACAGTTGCTTGAGTTTGCCATGTGTCAGAGAATTTAGTTGTTTCGCTCCGATTAAAAATTGCTTGAAAACTTTGGCCCTCTCCAATTTTGTGCGCTTCTTTTGCCAATTCTGGATCCACAATCATGCCGACTGTAGCATGCTTTATTCCAGCATTTAAAAGGGCTTTCAGTGCAAAAGCCGTGTTTCCCCTACCACCGCCTCCCGGGTTGTCGGCTACATCTGCTATAATTATACTAGGTTTATTGGGATTTTCAGAAACTTCTTTGCATAGATTTATCATTTTTTGAGGATCAATAAGGCTTGCTTTGTAACTATGCCGATCTGCCCAAGCCCGTTTTGCAATAAGATTAGCTGTATCCTGCGCTAAAAGTTTGCTTTGTTTATTTGAGCCTTTAGTAGTTACTACAACTGACATCCCATTTGTAGAGGCATCTGCAGGCGCGAAACCAGCTAAAATTGATATGTTGACGAATTGATCATTTAATAAAGTTTGTCCGTATTCTATAAGATCTGCATAAGGACCGCTGGCTGTCAAAAGACTCACTGCTGGACTAATCATTGGAACTTTTACCAAAGCACTACTTATCTGCAAGCCATTAAGCCTTGATTCTATGATGTTTGCGGCCTCACAGCCCCTCTCGAATTGATCAACATGCGGGTTTGTTTTGAAAGCTACCATCACGTCGACATTGGAGAGCATTTTGGGCGTTACATGGCCGTGTAAATCTAGTGTTGCCACAATTGGAACATCTGGTCCTACGGCTGTTCGTACCATTTCAAAGACGGCGCCATCGGCATCGTCATCCTCTGTTGTCAATCCAGCACCGTGCTCACTTATATAAACAGCATCAACAGAACTTTCTGATAACAAACCTTTTCGCATTTCTTGCAACATATCCTCAAAAAATGAGTTTTCTGCTGGTCCTCCTGGCGGGGCCTCTGCAATTAAAATGGGTACAGGCGTCCAACGTCCTATGGCATCCATCCGAGAACAAAAACCTTGGACAGTTACTGGTAATCCAGCCATATCGCCATCCAACTCTTTTTTTATATCGGATGAATTCAAGTATAAATTTTCTATAAAAGCGGTGCGCTCTGAAATTGGCGCTTGCCTATTAGATTCGAGAGAAAATCCCAAGATCGCTACATTAGGCACTTTCTTCATGTTTGAGCCTATAATTTCATCCATTTTTTTTCCTAAGGACATTTATATTTTAAACGTGCATAATCTGGTAAATTTTTATAACCAAAATTCACAAATATTTTATTGAGTTAAACTTATGATTGCATTTAAAACTTGTAAAATGCCGCTTCAATATAGTTTTATGCCGAAATTACATATGTATAAATTTGTATTCTGTTATCATGCTAATCTAGGCAAGATCCGCAGATCAAGAGCCAATGCATATGGATCTTCCTTTTCTTTAAATATGAATTTAAATGTTTGATTGCCAACTATACCGCTATAATCCTCATGGAAGTCCATTTCTTTTTCTGAACATACAAATTTCATCAGAATTTTTTTACCTCTTAAGCGGATGTGATATTTCCCAACTTCACTAGAACCATATGTACCTATAAGTCTTTCGTAACTTCTCTCATTAATATTTGGATTTATGGTCGTTTGTCGCCTATTTAGGTGCACAAAACTCTTGTCGTTACAATATAAGAATGAAAAAACTCTTCGTCCAATTTTTGCAGCCGGGGCGTCAGAAATATTTGCCAGCACGGCCACAGACAGACGGTCTTGAACCAAGCGGCCAACAAAACTTGATATACCAGGCCGTTGTCCAGTATGCCACAACAATGTTCTTTGTCTGTCGACATACTCAATCTCGGTGCCTAATCCATAAGCAAAATATCGTTTGTGGCGTGAGGCCACGGGAATTGGATCAAGCGTGACTTGCTTAAATTGTTCATATTTCAAAAAATTGGACGCACCATAGAGTGCGGAACTAAGTTTAATAATATCTTTTGCGGAAGACATAAGACCACCGGCCGGATAAAATAGCGGAGAGTCCCAATACTCGGTTTTTGAAGTCGTAAAATTTTGTTTCCAATGAGTTACAGGCTCAGCTATTTCTTTAAATCTGCCATTCTTATTATTTCCTATAAAACTGTGGTTCATTTTTAGTGGTTTGAGCACTACTTGCTCTGCTACTTTTTCGAATGATTTATTAAAGATGCGTTCAATTATTCCACCCAACAAGCAATAGCCCTCATTGCTGTAACTAAATAGGCCACCCGGCTTATCTAAGACGTTAAATTCAATATTATTTAAAAATTCAACAAAGTTATTTACACATTCCATTCCAGGGTTAATATTAGGATTGTTTAAGTCCGTGGCTCGGTGGCGTGTTGGCAACCCAGGTAGGCCTGTGGTATGGTTTATAAGATTTCTTATACTTACTTTAGAAGTATCCAGCTTTTTTAAATTCGGATAGTGTAACGACAGTTTATCGGTCAGCTTCAGGAGTTTCATTTCTTCTGCTTTCAATAAGATTAAGGTCGTGAGCATTTTTGTAAGAGAGGCCGTGCCAAAAATAGTGTTGGAAGAAGTTGCAAGATTTTCTGTTTTGCTTGCGACGCCAATCCCCAAAGAAAAGATCTTTTTCCCATCACTTTCTACCGCAATCGAAAGCCCAGGTATGTGATACTTAGCAACTGCATCTCTAAGTATTTCTCGAAGCCCATCTGAAGCAAAGTTCATATTAAAATCCAAATAGCTAATGTTATTTTTTGATGTTTTGGAGATATCACTGTTTTAATATTTACAGTTAAAATTTTTCTTTCGTAAGAGAATTTTTTTAATTCCATTTAATAGTACCGAGTAGCCCGAAAAAAATAATTTCAGGTAGGGTATGATCGAAACCTAAATCTACTTATCAATTATTCTTAGTGGTAAGAGAATGTGCAATTTGTTCATGGAATAAAGGTATCAGCTTTACAGCGAGCCAAAGTTAACTAATCTAACAATTATATGTTTTAAGGTGGAGCTTGATATTGTGATGCATACTCGCCATGTTCCACCAAACATTTCTGTAATTGGGGGTGGTATATTAGGCCTGACAATGGCGTGCACACTCTTAAAACAGGGTTTCAGTGTCACACTTATAGATGGTGAAGGGGTCGCTGGTCGTGCATCTTCGGCAACAGCAGGAATTATAGGCGGGTCCAGTGTAATACCTTGGGCAAGCACAGATCTTTGGATGAATGTTCCGAGAATGTTACGAAACCCAGACGGTCCACTTCGTGTAATATGGCCACCATCCAAAAATATTTTACCATTTATCTTTAAAAGCATAAAAGCCGGAACTTCAAGACACCGAATAAAAAGTGCTAAAGGTCTAGCAGAGCTAGGGTTAAGGGGATGGAAGGCTTGGATGCGTCTAAGCAACGATTATCCAGAATTAAAATCATTATTCAATCAAAATGGATGCTTGCTATACTACTCCAACCCTCAAGAAAATTATTATGATTCAGCGAATAACATGAAACGAAGAGAAATGGGTATGCGACTAATGCCCCTCGGATCACAAGAAATCCAAGATTTGCTTCCTAGTGTGACACACCCCAAACCCTCTGGCACTTTAATTGAGCAAGCAGGCAATATTAACGACCCTATTTTATTCCAATCAACCTTAAAAGATCTAATCAAGAAAGCCGGTGGAACTTTTGTTTGCCAGAAAGCGTTAGGTTTCATAACTGAAGCGGAACATGTCAGAGCCGTCAAAACCCGTCTTGGGAACATTGATTGCGATGCGGCAATTATTTGCGCGGGCGCAGGGAGTGCAGCCCTTTCAAGAAAACTATCTACTAAAGCCTGTATCTTACCCGCTTGGGGAGCATCTATTACGTTACATGAAGCTGAAATTATTTTGAAGTTACCCTTATTGAATCAAATATCAGGAATCGCGGTATTACCGAATTTAGACGGTCTTCGCGTTGCAGGCTTGCTCCAGTTAGGTGGGCGATCCAAACATAGAGAAGAGCTAATGGAAAAGATTCTTTTAAGGTATGTTCAAAAACTTTTTGGACATTTCCCTTATCAAAGGTTATCGGGTCAGTTTGGGCCTAGGCCGTTGACGCCGGACTCATTGCCAGTTTTAGGATCTGCGCCAAATTACAAAAACGCATATTTCAATTTCGGTCATGGACATTGGGGCATAACTCATGCTGCAATTTCGGCAAATATTATAGTGGATCTTATTATCGATGGGACCTCAAAAATAGATATCACCCCCTACAAGCCTGATCGCTTCTGATGCCCTGCGCGAAAACTGAATGATATTTATTGCATTCTCAAGTGTGCAAGAGGATAGCCGCTGGTTGGTGAGGTGCAAATAAAACCATGATATGGAAGCTAGGAAACTTGACGTTTTTCCCAGTGCTGTTAACGTGTTTCAATGTACTCAAGGTATTCAATTTTGGAAAATTGGAAAGAGGTTGATGGAAGATAACCGACTTATTGAAGTCGATGATCTGCGGGTGCATTTCTCTCTGCAGAATGTGACGATTAAGGCAGTTGACGGAGTGTCGTGGCACATTGGCAAAGGTGAAACTTTGGCTGTAGTCGGTGAGTCGGGTTCTGGAAAATCGGTGACCGCCATGTCCCTTATGCGCGTAATCGAAAACATGGGGGGGAGAATCCCCAGTGGTACTTTGAATTTTCGTCGTCGTAACGGCAATACCATTGATATAGTAAAACAGCCTCTTGATACCATGCGTGAGCTCCGTGGCAATGAAATATCGATGATTTTCCAAGAGCCAATGACTTCACTCAATCCTGTATTTAAGGTCGGTTACCAGATCTCTGAGGCTATTATTTTACACCAAGGCAAAACGTTTAAAGAGGCGGAATCGCTAGCGCTTGAGATGCTACGCTTGGTACGTATTCCCGAGCCCGAAAAACAGATGAAACAGTATCCGCACCAGCTGTCAGGCGGTATGCGCCAGCGGGTGATGATAGCCATGGCTCTGTCTTGCCGACCCAGCCTACTAATTGCTGACGAACCGACGACCGCGCTAGACGTCACGACCCAGGCGCAGATTCTCGACTTGATAAAAATGTTGCAAAAAGATATCGGCATGTCGGTAATGTTCATCACCCATGACATGGGTGTAGTTGCCGAAATGGCCGATCGTGTGGTAATCATGTTGGGTGGCGAAAAGGTGGAAGAAGGCCCAGTTCGTCAAATCTTTGAAAATCCTCAGCATCCTTATACTATTGCCCTACTGAACGCTGTCCCGCGTCTTGGTTCAATGGCTGGCCGCACAAACCCAGAAAAATTCGCCAACGTCGATATTAGCCGTGCTGAAGGGGATCAAATAAAAAACATACGGGACACTGGCAGGAAGACAGCTGTCGCTGTCGAACCATCATCTTCTTCGACCGTTCGCGCTGACGCACCTTCGCTTTTAGAAGTTCAAGGCCTTACAACTCGTTTTGACATTAATGCTGGTTTGTTCGGTAGGTTGAGTGGGCGGGTACACGCGGTCGAAAATGTATCCTTCAATTTGCAACCTGGTGAAACCTTGGCCTTGGTTGGTGAGTCAGGCTGTGGTAAGTCGACCACAGGCCGTAGCATCATTAGGTTGGTTGAACCCACTAGAGGTTCAGTGAAGTTCGAAAATCAAGAATTAACAGGGCTCAACTCACTCGAAATGCGTCCCTTGCGCCGTAATATGCAAATGATTTTTCAAGATCCTTTTGCTAGCCTGAACCCACGTGTTACAGCGGGTGCAGCGATTGCAGAACCTATGCTTGTACACGGGTTGAGCTCTAGCGGTTCCGAGTTAAACCATCGTGTTGCCGCACTCCTGAGCCGAGTGGGTATGCTGCCAGAACATGCCGAACGTTACCCGCATGAATTTTCTGGTGGGCAACGTCAGCGGCTATGTATTGCCCGGGCCTTAGGCCTCAATCCAAAACTAATAATCGCCGATGAGGCTGTTTCGGCACTAGACGTTTCGATTCAGGCCCAGGTTATTAACCTAATGATGGAACTGCAGGAAGAATTTGATCTGTCTTATCTATTTATATCCCATGATATGGCCGTTGTTGAGCGGGTAAGCCATAGGGTAGCTGTAATGTACTTGGGAGAAATTGTGGAAATAGGTCCGCGCCATGCAGTCTTTGAAAATCCGCAACACTCTTATACAAAAAAACTAATGTCAGCAGTACCGGTGGCTGATCCTTTGCATCGGCGCACCGACTTGCATTTGATGACTGACGAGGTCCCAAGTCCTTTGAGACCGGTTGGCTTTGAGCCGTTACAAAAATTATATCATGAAATTGATACGGGGCATTTCGTTCAAGTAGCTGCATAATTGAAGTGGGCTGGGTTTGAAAAGCTAAAGATGACTTAAACTTTGATGTTTGCTTGTTCGGTGTTGAATGGTATATTTTGATGAAGTCACTGTGTCCGTGGCTATGCTTGGCGTTTGATCAATCTATTTTATTGGGCAATTACACAAGGCAATTGTGATGGCCTGAAAAGTGTTCCAGTTTTTTAAACAAAAGCATTGAACAGACGCTACGCAAGGTGCCGTCGCGCATTCTTCCTTAGCAAGAAGTTGGTGCTGGTGAAATTTGTATTTGGAGTAAGAATAGATCTTGTGATTATGTCGCGAGGTTGTTGTATTTACATTTTTATGCGCTAAAGATGGTTGACGCTTTTACTCTCCAAATTTAACGAAGAATCCATTTATGCCGCAGGAATAAATGATAAATGGGAACAATTAACCCTTACGTTATTGCTTGGCATCATTGTCGCCGCTTGTATAGAAGTCGCAGGAATTATGCTTATTTTTGATACTTATAATTCCTGCTGCTAGCGCGGAATATCCTTCCAGAAAGCCGGCAGCAATAGCCTCCTTAACAGCCCTAGTAGGCTTCTTATCTGTTATCGCCGATTTAACTGGGGGTGTCCGTTTGACACGCCCACGGTGCTATCATTGGTCGGTTTGACAATCAAAACTTTTGCTTTCAGTATACTCATTAACTCTAGAAAACAGATAGTATTGTCATTGGCCCACTTCTCACGCATTTAAGTAAATCTTATTAAGTATTTTCCAAAATCACTTTTTGAGGCTCTTTGGCCAGCTGCCAATAGATCCCGATATGTTCCCGCCTTTTTATTGTCTGATTTCTTGGAGCAAGAGGCTCGATAGTATAGTAATGTCAAATCTAACCGTGATGAGTAAACCAATTAAGTTGTTCCGTATCATACTTTCCAAGAGGTCACACGTTAACTATTTCATTGATAAGTTGAAGGGAGTTATTAAACGGTCTCAAGCGTCAGTTTAAGCTTATTAGTGACTTTTCTCCATCACATTCCTAAAGGTAGCAATATCCCTAGCTAACTCAAGAATATCAATCTCACTTCTGGAAAGAATAATAAACTATCACTACCGGCCACACTCGCTTATGCAAGGTACGTTTTTCTCAACAAAGTGGTAAAGATGTCGGCCTTCGCAGTCATCAAGGATACATTTTTTGTATCTTCCTGAGCAAAACCTAGGCTTGACGGAAGGTCATAAACTCTAAACCTCTCATCAACCAAAACAAATCTCAGTGTCTTATTTTAATTTCTAATGTAATCGGTATAGTTGAAAAACATTGTTCTTTTTATAGCTTATTGGATACGCCTATCTGCTGTAATACCCAAGTCTGAGTGACTTATATTGAATTTACATCATTACTTTTAACGTCTGCTTTTACAGCCGTAAACGAGGCGCCTAACGTATCATCCGTTATGAGATCCGCAGTCGTATTTTTGATGACCCACCTCGTTTATTTTAAATCCGCACTCGCCATAAAAATCAACTCTATTTATATCATATAAGTCGACTAGCACAGCGCCAGATTTTACAAACTTATCTGGACAGACAACAAATATCGCGTCTTTTCGCAAATTGCGAAGGTTGGAAACAGTTAAGAAGTTTCAACTTATGTTTTCATACTTATATCGCCGATACCAGCGATAATAAGAACCGCAACCAAATTAAGGCGACAGCAGTTTTCAGATTTAATCCAAAATTACTCTGCAGCTTCTGCGTAATCAGACATTGGCGGACAAGTACAGATCAGATGGCGATCACCATAGGCATTGTCGACGCGATTGACTGGTGGCCAATACTTGTCAACACGAAATGCACCTGATGGATAACATCCCTGTTCGCGGCTATAGGGACGATCCCAATCACCCACAAGGTCTTCGACAGTATGTGGAGCGTGTTTTAACGGGTTTGCTTCTGGCTTAATCCGACCCTCTTCAATATCTGCTATTTCGTGTCTAATCCCTAACATAGCGTCACAAAAACGGTCTAACTCAGCTTTGGTTTCCGATTCTGTCGGTTCCACCATCAAGGTACCTGATACAGGCCAGCTCATTGTGGGGGCATGAAAACCACAATCGACCAAACGTTTTGCAATATCCTCCACGGTCACGCCTGCTGACTCTGCAAAAGGGCGCACGTCAAGGATGCATTCATGGGCGACACGACCCGACGGTCCCTTGTAGAGGATATCAAAGGAATCTTTGAGCCGCTCTGCAATATAGTTGGCATTTAATATAGCCACGCGCGTCGCTTGCGTAAGTCCTTCCCCACCCATCATAAGGCAATAGGCCCAGCTGATCGGCAAAAGAGAGGGTGAACCAAAGGGTGCTGCTGATACAGGACCTGCACTTCCACCAGTTTCTGGATGGCCAGGAAGGTGAGGCACAAGATGTGCTTTCACCCCAATCGGACCCATTCCTGGGCCGCCACCTCCATGAGGAATGCAGAAGGTTTTGTGAAGGTTCAAATGACTTACATCTCCTCCAAGATCACCGGGACGTGACAAACCGACCATCGCATTCATATTGGCGCCATCAATATAAACTTGTCCACCATGTTTGTGGGTTATCGCACATAATTGATGGACGGTTTCTTCAAAAACCCCATGAGTTGAAGGGTAGGTAATCATACAGCCAGCTAATTCCGCAGCATGTTGTTCGGCCTTGCGTTGGAAGTCATCGAGGTCAATGTCACCGTTATCGCTTGATTTAATGGGGACCACTTTCCAGCCGACCATCTGGGCACTAGCAGGATTAGTGCCATGGGCAGACGTAGGGATCAGACAGATATGTCGATGTCCTTCTCCGCGTGCTCCATGATATTCAGCGATAGTCAAAAGACCCGCATATTCTCCCTGTGCTCCGGAATTGGGTTGCATGGATATCGCATCATAACCAGTAATCTGGCACAACTTTGCTGAAAGATCGTCTATCATTTCTTTAAAGCCTAGCGCCTGATCTTTCGGGGCAAAGGGATGAAGAAGCGAAAATTCTCGCCAGCTTACAGGCATCATTTCTGCGGCAGAGTTAAGCTTCATCGTGCAGGACCCCAGCGGGATCATCGCACGATCCAACGCTAGGTCGCGATCAGCCAAGCGGCGCATATAACGCATCATCTCAGTCTCTGCGCGGTTCATGTGAAAAACTTCGTGGTCGAGATAGGTCGTTTTACGGTGAAGCGCATCAGGCACACGATACTCATGGTGTAAATCATCATCATTGCGATCTATACCAAATGCGCGCCATACAGACTCAGTCGTATCGCGTCTTGTACGCTCATCCAGCGAAATACCCACTTTTGTCTCACCAACGGCTCTCAGGTTTATGCCTTCGTTTCGTGCGGCTTGAAGGATTGTATTTTGCAACATTCCCACATCCACGGTGATTGTATCGAAAAAGAATTCTGGCTCAATCTTAAACCCGGCCTGTTCAAGGCCTCTGGCCAAGCGGACAGTTTTTCGGTGGATGCGCTGAGCGATGGCCTTCAAGCCTTCAGGACCGTGGAACACCGCATAAAAGGAAGCCATTACTGCCAGTAGAGCTTGTGCGGTACATACATTCGACGTCGCTTTTTCTCGACGGATATGTTGTTCGCGTGTTTGAAGCGCAAGGCGGTAAGCCTTGTTGCCGCGGGCATCAATCGAAATTCCCACAATACGACCGGGCATATTGCGTTTATATGCGTCTTTTGTTGCCATGTAGGCTGCGTGTGGTCCCCCGTAGCCGACCGGTACGCCGAATCGTTGCGTATTACCAACTGCGATGTCAGCACCCATCGCACCGGGTTCCTTTAGAAGGGTCAAAGCAAGCGGATCTGCGCACACGATCCCAATGGCTTTGTGTTCATGTATCAGCGTGATCAAGTCGGTAAAATCCCGTACTACGCCATAACTGCCCGGATATTGGAACAATGCGCCAAAGACATCTTCGGCTTTCAGATTGTCAGGGCTGTCAATCACAAGAGTGATACCGAGCGGTTTTGCCCTTGTCTTCATCACTTCGATATTTTGAGGGTGGCAGTTTTCATCCACAAAAAAATTCATGGATTTGGATTTTGTCACGCGCTGGGCCATGGTCATCGCCTCGGCGCAGGCAGTTGCTTCATCTAGGAGGGATGCATTTGCAATATCAAGCCCCGTGAGATCAGAAATCATTGTCTGAAAGTTTAAAAGCGCCTCTAGACGCCCCTGACTGATTTCGGGTTGATACGGTGTATAGGCCGTGTACCAAGCGGGGTTTTCAAGGATATTGCGTTGGATCACGGGGGGTGTGACTGTTCCGTAATATCCTTGACCAATAAGACTTGTCAGGACTTTATTTTTAGAGGCCGTGACACGCATTTTATATAAAAGTTCACGTTCTGAAAGGGGCTTTCCAAAAGCTAATGGTTGTTGTTGTCGAATAGATTTTGGTAAGGTATCATCAATGAATTCGTCGATAGAGGCAAACCCCAACACATTTAGCATTTCGGTCATTTCCTTTGGCGAAGGGCCAATATGACGACGGTTTGCAAAATCGTATGGAAGATAATCGGTGGGCGTGAATTGCATGTTTTGTCCCTTTTTGTTGGCTGTTGAAACGATTGCGTGGCTAAAATGCAGACGTTTATGATATCAGCTTGTTATAAGTGTTTTCATCCATGTAATCGTCCATCTGGCTGATGTCGCTTGGTGCGATTTTGAAGAACCAGCCTGCGCCCAATGGATCTTCATTCACTTTGGCTGGTTCATCGACAATCGCTTGATTGACCTCAACGACTTCGCCGTCTATGGGGCAAAGGATGTCTGAAGCGGCTTTGACGCTCTCGATCACTGCAGCTTCATCGTCTTTCGAAAGGGTCTGGCCCTCTTCTGGCAATTCAACAAAAACGATATCGCCCAATTGTGTGCTAGCGTGTTCGGTAATGCCAACAATTACGACGCTATCTTCCATGCGAAGCCATTCGTGTTCCTCTGTAAATTTCATGTGTTTTCCTTCAGTCTAGCGTTTGAAATTGGGTCCAGTGAAGGGCAGTTTTACAACTTTTACCGGTAACCTCTTACCTCTGACTTCGGCGAAAAGTGCTGTGTCATTGGCAGCAAAAGGTGTCCGGACGTAGCCCATAGATACAGGCGTGTTAAGTGTTGGGCCAAACCCACCCGATGTAACCGCACCAATGGCGTCTTCCGCAGTTTTGCTTGCATAAATTTTGCAACCCTCGCGCACTGGCGCACGTCCTTCTGGAAGAATGCCTACCCGCCGCTTGACAGGGCCTGAGGTTATTTCTTCTTGTATGCGAGTGGCACCAGGAAACCCGGCTTCTACCCTACGCCGAGACTGGATAGCCCATGTTAGACCTGCTTCTATTGGAGAGGTATCTTCATTAATATCATGGCCGTAAAGACATAGGCCTGCTTCCAAACGCAATGAATCCCGCGCACCGAGACCAATAAATTCCACATCTTCATGTTCCAAAAGACTATTGGCTAAGCTAGTAGCTGCTGCCTCTGGCACAGAAATTTCAAAACCGTCTTCGCCGGTGTAGCCGGCTCGAGACACCCAGCACTCAGCGCCTGCAATCGGTAAGGTTTCCACGTCCATGAATGCCATATCACGAACTGCCGGATGATGTTCTGCGAGTACTTTTTCAGCCCGTGGTCCCTGCAGGGCAAGGAGGGCGCGGTTTTTCAAAAGCTTGACTTGAATATTTTGGCTCAGATTTTCACGCATATGCGAAAAGTCTTGTTCAATACATGCTGCATTGACCACAACAAAAATATGATCCCCACGATTCGCAAACATAATATCGTCTTTTATGCCACCTTTATCATTTGTGAAAAATCCATACCGTTGTCGACCCTCTTTCAGGGATTTTACCTCCATAGGGAGAAGTTTTTCAAATTCTTCTGCCAGTTGCGTGTAGCCTTTGGCGCGCAAGATAACCTGGCCCATATGGCTCACATCAAAAAGACCCGCCTTTTGCCGCGTATGAAGGTGTTCTTTTAAAACGCCCTGCGGGTATTGCACTGGCATTTCAAAACCCGCAAATGGAACCATCTTTGCACCATGTTTCAGATGCAGCTCAAAAAGTGGCGTGCGCACCAAGTCTTTGGCCATTCGAAACTCTTTAGTCTGACCGGAAGTATTAAAAATTCCGACATCAATTTAAGCATGGACCCGCGGATCCACACCGGTGATGCCCCCTCTGTCCTTTTGCCTGAGATCGTTATCCCTTCGGCGGATGCATTGCATCTCTCTCCAGAGTGTAAATGACGATCGGTCCCTTTGCCTGAGAGTTTCCGGGGGCGGTTGCTCCTTCGGCACTGGAAGCCCAGTTCTCCCGATCGTCAGAAAGGAGCTTAAATGGAGTTTACCATTTCGACAAGAAAAATTTACGTTGCAATGATTTATTGACAAAAACCAGCTTCTGGGCGACCTCTTGTCTATGAGTGATCCATACTTCTTTGGCTATGGCAGCCTAGTAAATTTATCGACCCACCATTATCATGACCCGAAACCAGCCGGTCTTAAAGGGTGGCGACGCATTTGGTTGAATACCCATATGCGTGGTTCGGCTTTTTTAAGTGTCCATCGGGTGGAGAAGGCTGTAATAGACGGTATCATTGCGCAGGTTCCTGACGCCGATTGGGTCGGTCTTGATATGCGGGAAACGGGATATGCCCGGTTAAATGCTACTAATCAAATCCTTATTGATACGAATCGACCGGATAATTGTGCGGTTTATGTCGTGCCTAGAACACGCGAAACAGATATCGGGAAAAAATCACCTATTCTGCTAAGCTATCTGGATGTTGTTTTGCAAGGGTTCGTGCAAATCTACGGTAATGACGGACTGGATCATTTTTTTGCAACCACTGATGGTTGGGATCGGCCCATCCAGAATGACCGCCACGCGCCCATATACCCGCGTCACCGTCAATTAAATCCAACAGAGGTGCGGCGCGTTGATGCGTTGCTCAGGGACCACGATATGGAAATTATATAATCAGATTGCGCGTTTAAGGCTCTCTTCCAAATAAATATCTCGAAGGCGTGTCACCACAGGACCAGGCGTCCCCGCGCCAAGTGGCTGACCGTCGATTTCCACCACCGGCATTACAAAGGTGCTGGCTGAAGTAATAAAGGCTTCGTCCGCATCTTTGGCTTCTTCAATTGTGAAATCACGCTCTAACACTTGCATTTGGGCTTCTTTACCAAACCGCAATACGGCGGCACGTGTGATTCCGTGCAAAATATCGTTCGACAGCGCCCGTGTAATAATTTTACCATCTTTCACGATATATGCATTGTTGCTTGTACCTTCTGTGACGGCACCATCTTCGACCATCCATGCATCGTCGGCACCTTGTTTCTTGGCAATCATTTTGCCCATAGAAGGATACAAAAGCTGTACCGTTTTAATGTCTCGACGTCCCCAACGAATGTCTTCGATACTGATGACCTTAATACCTTTCTTTGCGGCCGGATTGTCATAAAGACCTGGTTTATTTTGAGTGAATATTACAATCGTCTGAGGGGTTTCATCAGGATCAGGAAAGATAAAATCCCGATCATTGGGTGCGCCGCGGGTTATTTGAAGATAAATTAGTCCTTCTTTAATACCGTTCAAACTTATCAATTCTCTGTGTGCCTTTAACAGATCATCTCTGGAGATTGGATTTCTCATGTCTAATTCGTAAAGCGATCGATCAAGCCTCTTGATGTGTCCATCAAAATCAATGAGCATTCCATCAAGGACAGAGGTCACCTCGTAAACACCGTCGGCCATCAAAAAACCTCTGTCAAAGATAGAAATTTTGGCGTCTTCTTCTGGCAAATATGTGCCATTTAAATACACTGTTCGGCTCATGTCTTTCCTTTCTTACATTCCTAATCTATCCCCAAAGTGATGCTTTTGGAGGATGTATGCCTTGTTCATCGTATATCAAAGGTATGTTTCGGTCTTCTGCCAATAAGAGTGGCCCGTCAAGGTCTGTTATCATCGCACCCTGCGCTATCAGGGTCGCGGGTGCCATCGAAAGCGAACTCCCCAACATGCAGCCGACCATAATCCCGTAGCCGAGCCTGATCGCCTCGTCGCGTAAAAGAATGGCTTCGCTCAGGCCACCCGTTTTGTCTAGTTTTATGTTCACCACATCGTATTTGCTGGTCAATTTGGAAAGACTTTTGCGGTCATGACAACTTTCATCGGCACAAACTGGTACCGGGCGAGCCATCTCTAGAAGGGCCTCATCATTTTCCGCTGGCAAGGGTTGTTCCACGAGCTTTACTCCAAGACGCAGAAGATGGGGTGCAAGGTCGGCATAGATTTTGGCGTTCCAACCTTCATTGGCATCCACTATAATATCTGATGATGGGGCGCCCTGACGGATAGCTTCGAGACGCGGCATGTCATCGGGTGTCCCAAGTTTTATCTTGAGCAAAGGGCGGAAGCAATTTTTTTGGGCCTGCGCCCGCATCTTTTCTGGCGTGTCCAACGAAAGAGTAAAGGCGGTGATCACTGGAATGGGTAAGGCAAGGCCCGCCAAGTCCCAAACCCGTTTGCCGGCCTTCTTTGCCTCAACATCCCAAAGCGCACAATCCACGGCGTTGCGCGCTGCACCCGCTGGCAGCAGGTCCTGCAATTCGTTTCGCGTAAATGTTTCGGGAAGGGTTTCGATTTGTGCCTTTACAGACTGAAGTGTTTCCCCGTACCGCGCGTAAGGCACAGATTCACCAAATCCTTTAACGTCATTGAGTATTGCTTCCACAGTCAAAACATGAGCTTCAATCCGTGATCCGCGTGAAATAGTGAATGGCTCGGAAATTCGAAAGACATCCTCGTTAATCGTTAATTTCATTTGAATGCTCCTCGTTGGTCGGACGGAATTGGCTATTTTATAAAATTACAAGATACGTGGTGATGCAACCAAAGTATCGCTCAGATAAATGATAGACCGTGTAATGAAAAGATGGCAACAAAGCAAAGGTGGGCTAACGGCTGCCTTTAGCAGTGCCGTTGTATTCGGGTTGTAAATATACCTCTATTGTTTAGATTTACGAGCATCACAACGCATCGTTTTTCCGAATTATCTTGGAAAAGCGGTTGGGATTGTTATATGCATTTCACACACCACCAAAGCAGACACCGAATAGAATGTCTCTGGAGCAGAAGACGATGCATTATTTGGAATTCGAAAAAACCTTGGCGGAGATAGAGGGCAAGGCAGAAGAATTGCGTGCCATGGCCTGTCAGAATGAAGAGATGAATGTTGAATCTGAGGCAGGAGCCTTGGATAAAAAAGCATCCAATCTGCTCAAAGATCTTTACGGTAACCTCACACCTTGGCGTAAATGTCAGGTTGCTCGGCATCCTGAACGTCCCCATTGCCAAAATTATGTTGACGCTTTGTTCACTGAATTCACACCGCTTGCTGGAGATCGCAATTTTGCAGATGATCATGCTGTGATGGGGGGCTTGGCGCGCTTTGATGATACACCGGTTGTCGTAATTGGCCATGAAAAAGGAAATGATACGAAAAGCCGGATTGAACGTAATTTTGGTATGGCCCGCCCTGAAGGATACCGAAAAGCAATTCGCTTGATGGAATTGGCCGACAAATTTGGCCTTCCGGTTATTACTCTTGTCGATACTCCGGGCGCCTATCCTGGTAAGGGTGCTGAAGAGCGAGGTCAGTCCGAAGCGATTGCAAGATCAACGGAAAAATGTCTTCAGATTGGCGTGCCGCTGATTTCCGTCGTCATTGGAGAGGGTGGATCAGGCGGGGCAGTTGCTTTTGCCACGGCCAATCGCGTAATGATGTTGGAGCATTCGATTTATTCGGTGATCAGCCCCGAAGGCTGCGCGTCGATCTTGTGGAAAGATGCTGAAAAAATGCGTGAGGCGGCAGAGGCTTTGCGCCTAACCTCTCAGGATTTGAAAAAGCTTGGGATCTGTGATAAAATTGTAAGAGAACCATTGGGCGGAGCGCATCGCAATTACGCTTTTACCTTTGACGCAGTAAAAGCAGCACTTGGCGATATGCTCAAAGATTTATCCGGCAAATCCCCCAAAGCTCTTGTTGCGCATCGGCGAGAGCGTTTTCTTTCACTTGGAACAAAAGTGTTGGCGGCATAAGATACGTTGCGCCTAGCTTGCCAGCATCCGCAACCCCTGCGTCACATCCGACCGGACTGCAAGCCTCAGGCTCGGTTCATCGCCTGCTGATAACGCTGATAATATGAGTTTATGAAAATGCGGTGGTTCCTTGCGTTTTAGGCGACCGTATAAGGTCCGCATTGTGGGACCAAGCTGCAACCAAACCGTTTCGGCCATCGCCAACATAGCTGGTGCCTGTGCCCGGAGGTATAGTGTTCGGTGAAACTCGAGGTTTGTTTGGATATAAGCAACAGCATCGTATTCACTAACGGCAGTTCCTACCATGCCATTTATTGCCTTCAGCCGCTCTATGAGTGCAAGGTGTGCCCTTGGCAAAGCACGGCTTGCCAATTCTACTTCGATCAAAGAGCGTAATGCTGACAATTCTTCGATCCGTTCGTTGGTCAGTTCTGGCGTGGACACACGCCCTGATCCAGACATGAACAATGCTCCCTCCGCCACAAGCCTTTGAACAGTCTCACGTGCTGGTGTCATTGAAACGCCAAATGTGTCCCCAATGCCGCGCAGTGTCAGTGATTGGCCAGGATCAATTTGGCCAAACATGATCTGATTACGCAAACCGCGATACACGCGGTCATGTGCAGATTGGGCAGGATCGGAAGGTTTTTGACGCCTCATCATGTATAAAAGTGATCACAAATTGTGACACTTCGTCAATTAGAAAACTGATATCGATGCAGTTTGGACCCATTTTCTTGTAACCAGCGTTTCTGTTTTTTATAGTTACCAAAGAGATTTTCTACTTCTGTCCAAAAACGATCGGAATGATCCATATGTCGTAAATGGGCCACTTCGTGAGCTGCAACGTAATCAAGCACTTCTGGCGGGGCCATGACCAAGCGCCATGAGAACATTAAAGCCCCCCGATCGCTACATGATCCCCAACGAGACCGAGCGTCTTTAAGAGAAAGTTTAGAGTATGATACACCCAGTTTTTTGGCATAATGCGTCGCTTTTATACTCAACAGCCGACTTGCATATTGCTTCAGAAATACCGCCACCTGAACAGCAGGTGTCCCACTCTTATCTGGCACATGGATTTTATTAGCGCTCAATGTAACGCCGCGTCCAGCATGCCGCTCAACCAATATGTCACGGCCCATGACCGGCAGAACAGTTCCAAATGTGACCTCAACACTGGTTTGTACCTCAGAACGCCGCTTGCGTAACCAAGGTTCTTTTTCTTTGAGAAACGCATTGATCTGATGAGTATTTACAAAAAGAGGGGTAGTAAGGCTCACCTTTCCATCAAGAGAAGATACCCGAAGTGTAAATTGGCGCGCCTGTGCTGATTTACGCAAATGTACATCAATATCGGGAAAAACATCCAATTTCATTATTATTCTAACCCTTTATTGAGCAGAAGATCACACATAATAAACGGTTTTTTACCTAAAGTCTTTGACACTTTCCTCCTGTTATGGCACTTGCGCAGAATCTTCAACTGTTTGAATCGATGAAAAGGAATTGCCCATGCAAAAAGAAGAATGGGGCGTGAAGCGTGTCTGTCCAACGACGGGCAAAAGATTTTATGATCTTAATAAGGATCCTATAGTCAGCCCATATACTGGGGACGTGGTTGAACTCGACGTTTCTAAAACGCGGATGATTTCTGCTGACTCCGAAGATATGTCAGCGAAAAGCTCGACTTCAGAAGATATGGAAGATGATGTTGCACTCATTGATGATGAAGATGTAGATCTCGATCTCGGCGATGATGTGCTGGATGAGGATGCAGACGACAATGTTCCTCTCGAAGATATCGCGGACGTGTCCTCGGACGAGGAAGATTTGTAAACGATCGTAAAATCTGGGCAAAGGATCTGCGATTTTTTGCTTGATCCCGCTTCGGCCATTGCCTAGACATGTGCTCGCGGTTGACACGAATTAGGGGCCTTAGCTCAGCTGGGAGAGCGCTACAATGGCATTGTAGAGGTCAGGGGTTCGATCCCCCTAGGCTCCACCAAATTATCTTTTTAAGTTTTCAAGCCAACTTGCCTCACTTTTCGCGCAATTTGTTTTTTGAAATTGGGTAAATACCTGCTTTATAGATCTGTTCTTGCGCTTTTGTAGTAACAACATGTCAGACTAGCTTTATTCGACTTTCTTCTGAAGGTGATTGTTTTTTGTTCTAACTACACTCTCTGGAATAAATTCTAATTTGTCAGCATAGTGCGCTTAATATGGCAAGCCGACGTAATTTTGGGCTAGGACCGCCTGTGCATTTGGATTTGATTTCAGAAGGGCGACGTCAGCCATTTGCATCTTTTGATCAAATTTGGAGTGTTCCGGAAAGTGGTGTAGCAGGCTCGTCATCCACCAGCTGAAACGTTCTGCTTTCCATACGCGCGCTAATGCGCGCTGAGAATAGGTTTTAACTCCTGATGGATCCCCTTGAAGGTAATGCCGTTTTAAGGCATCGGCCAAATAGTATACGTCACTGGCCGCTGTGTTGAGACCCTTGGCGCCGGTAGGAGGTACTATGTGTGCTGCGTCGCCGCACAAGAATAGCCGCCCCCACTGCATTGGTTCGCAGACAAAAGACCGCAAAGGTGCAACGGATTTTTCAATAGAGGGGCCCATTTCAATCGTATCTGCGAATTCTGTGGGAATGCGCCTGCGCAACTCCTCCCAGAATACCTGATCGGACCATTCTTTTGGATTATCCCGTGCGTCACATTGAATGTAGTATCTGCTGAGATTAGCATTGCGCATGGAGCACAAGGCGAAGCCTGCATCAGAATTGGCGTAGATTAATTCTTCGTGAATGGGTTTAGTTTCGGACAAAATCCCAAGCCAACCGAAAGGGTAAATTTTTTCAAACTCTTTGCGATGGGTGATCGGAATAGACTGTCGGCTCACCCCATGAAATCCATCGCACCCAGCGATATAATCGCAGTCAATCTTATGCGTTTTCCCGCCCTTTTTAAATTCTACATAGGTTGCATCTGATTTCACTTCTTGGAGGATGATATCTTCCGCTTCATAAATTACACTGGCGCCGTCTGCTTCACGTCCTTGGTATAGATCAAATGTTACTTCAGTTTGCCCATAGACCATCACCGTCGTGTTGGTATGTTCTGCAAAATCAATACGGATTTGTTCGTCGTTATATGAAATGACTGTACCATTATGGACAAAGCCTTCTTTGTCCATACGCTGTGCAAGACCCAATTCGCGCAACTGATTAACTGTGCCGATTTCCAAAATACCTGCACGGATACGGCTTAGAACATATTCCTTTGTTTTTCGTTCCAGAATAATGTTTTCAATACCGGCTTTGTTTAAGTGTTGACCTAATAATAAGCCAGATGGACCGCCGCCAATTATTACAACTTGGGTACGCATAATATTACATCCTTTCAGGAACTTTCTCCACCAAAAGTGAAGTGTAAAGAGGAATTTGGTTGGCATGTTCACGCATCAAAGATTCGGCGCGGAATGCATCACGCCGGTCGATAGCATCCAAAATGATGCTGTGCTGCATATTGCCAAATCGTAATCGCATCATTTCTTCTGCTACTTTGTGTTTATTGAAGACGATTGTGCCAAGGCCAATGAGGGGAAAGTTTGAGATGCGCGCAAAGGCAAAACGAATAAATTCGTTATTGCATTCACTCATGATCAATTCGTGGAAATTTACATTTCCCTCTTCGTAGCCAACCGCAATTTTATCAAATGGCATGTCAGATCTTAGAAAGCCCTCGATGCGCGCAACAATATGCTTGAGTTCCGCTTTGGCATCACTGTGCAATCCCTCACGGGCAAGGTTGCTTGCAGCCAATCCCTCCAGAACACCTCTTACTTCATAGGCTTTGGTAAGATCATCAAAATTAAAGGCGAGAACCGTGTAGCCACGCCCATGACGTTTTTGAATAAGGCCCTCGACCTCTAGTACTCGCAAGGCCAAGCGCACAGGAGTGCGGGACACAGAGAAAATTTTCGATACGATAACTTCAGATATCTTGCTTCCGGATTCCAAGGATCCATCTAGGATCATCTGCCTCAACGCTGTAACCAAACGTTTGTCAGAAGTTGAAACTTCTGCTGCTGCTATCCCATTTTTTTTATCTCGCTTAAGTTTACCATATCAGGATCTATATTACCTTTTATGTATCCAAAAATCAAAATTTTTCGAATATCTACAATTAAATAACAAGAATTATCCGTTTTTGGATGCAATCATAGAAATGGCGGTGCAATATCGTTTGCTGAGGAAGATTGACGATGACATGGCTGTGCCGTCGGAGGCGCCGATAAAAGATGATAAGTAAACATAAAAAATCCGATTAAGTGTCGGCTGATGGGCTTTTTCAATCACTTGAATTCGTTTCTTCTTCTCTTTTGGGATTAATCACCCAGCGATTAAAATTATCGTGATAGGTCGCAGGGGTTTCCGCTTTGTGAGGCTCAAAAATGGATCTATCGAGGCGTCAGAGGCATTTGCTTTCTCTTATCTTCTTTACCTACTGGCAGCATCCAGCGACGCAGTGAGTGCGAAGTTTCACCAAATCGTGATCGACAACGGTTTAAGTGTTCCTGAATGGTGTGTCATTGCCTGTTTTTATGATCAGGGTGGGTTGATGACCACAAAATTGTTGGAATATGCATTGATAGAACAATCCCGCCTTACGCGGATTTTAAATTAGATGGAAAAAAAGGCTGGGTAGAATGGGGCATTGATCCCAAGCATCGCCGCCGCTTGCTAGTTCATTTGGTACACAACGGAAAAGGGCTCGCAAAGAATATGGTCGAAGAAGCCAAAATACATTTATGGAAACTGCTGAGTACTCTCTAATATACCGATGTCGCTCGGCTTTAACCGGCGCTTAGGCATTTTTGGCGCACCTTAAATGCTGGCCTCTTTCAATTTTTTTACATTTAAGGGTTCAAAATAATCTTTGGCGAGGCGACTGCACCGGCGCGAATGTCAGAAAAAGCGTTTTGCCCATCTTGCAGTGGTCTTTTTTCTGTCCAACCCAAATCGCCAAGCCGCCCATCAAAAATGGCCTGAGCCGTGTCGCGGAAATCTTGGGTCGTGTAGGTATAGGTGCCGAAAAAAGTAATCTCCTGAAGCGTCATCCGCCGGATATCCAATCCACCAATTGCAGAGCCCAGTCCAATATGGGCTATCACACCCCCTGGCAAAGCATGCTTTGACGCAAGTTCACGTGTAGTTTCATAGCCCACGCCATCAACAACCAAATCAAAGAGTTCCTTGGAGCGAAGCGCTTCAGAATCAATCGCCCTTAGAGCGCAGTGATTTTCGATATATTTACGGCGTAGCGCGTTGGGTTCGGTAATCACAACATCTTTCATCCCTTGTGCGCTACAGCTCAGTGCAGCGCCAATGCCAATCGCGCCACCTCCGATGACTAAGGTTCGAATACAATCGTTCTTTTTATAAAGAGCTGCTTTGGCTTTTCGCACAGCGTGCCAACCGCAGGCAATCGGCTCGGCCAGTGCCGCAATGCTAAACGCGACATTATCGGGGACGCCGACGAGATTGCGTTCTTGCATCACGATATATTCGGCAAAGCCGCCTTCGCGAGGGGGCATAGAAATAATTTGACGCTTCGTGCAGAGATTGTCCTGTCCCGCAGTACAAAAGGGACATGCGCTACAGGTGACTAGAGGGTTTACCGCCACACGTTCCCCATCTCGCGGCCCACCCGTGACGGTGCCTGCCACTTCGTGACCAAGGATCAACGGGGCAGGGCGGCGCTCATCATGGCCAAGAAAGGCATGCATGTCAGAGCCGCAAATTCCCACACTGTCTACTTTGATCAGCACCTCTCCACTGGCCGGAGTGGGATCAGGGACATCACGATACTGCAATACTTCAGGTTCGATGTAGATAAGCGCCTTCATCTTAGAAGTTCCAAGCCGTACTGAGTACGAAAGTGCTTAAACATCGCTTGCAACGCCAACAAGGTCAAAGTTCTCATGCGGAAAATATTTGGCAAGCCGCACGTCTGCGGCGCGTGCGTGTCCTTCCATGCCCTCCAGCCGCGAGATCCGTGCTGTTGCGAGGGCTACGGGTTTTGATCCCTCGCGTGTGGCGCGTTGCCATGTGACGATCTTCATATATTTATGAACAGAAAGTCCTCCCGTATACGACGCTGCTCCCGAAGTTGGGAGCACATGGTTTGTACCTGCAGCTTTGTCACCATAAGACACTGTGGTTTCTTCGCCTAAGAAAAGAGAACCATAGCAGCTAAGTCGGTCAAGCCACCAGTCCAAATCCTCTGCCTGAACAGTGAGATGTTCTGGCGCGTATTCGTCGGACGTAGACACCATATCTTCGCGGTTTTTGCAAAGAATAACCTCCGCATAATCACGCCATGCAGCAAAGGCATTTTTGCGGTTTATTTCTGGAAGGTCCTCGATAAGCTTGGGCACAATTTCAAGCACTTCCTCCGCTAAAGTCCGATCATCTGTAACTAACCAAACAGGAGAGTTATACCCATGCTCCGCTTGACTGACGAGGTCTGTGGCGACAACAAAAGGGTCTGCTTTCGCATCGGCAATGATCAGGCTATCGGTTGGACCAGCGATCATATCAATGCCCACACGTCCAAAAAGCATCCGTTTGGCTTCTGCGACAAATTGATTACCTGGGCCCACAAGTATATTGGCCTTTGGCAATCCAAACAGCCCATACGTCATAGAAGCGATGCCCTGCACTCCTCCCATTGCAAGTATCTTATTGGCCCCGCAAATATGTGCTGCGTAAATGATGGCTGGTGCTATCCCAACTCCTACACGTGGAGGAGAGCAGGCGATGATGTGATTACAACCTGCGACCTTGGCAGTGGTGACAGTCATAATCGCGCTTGCGATGTGGTTATAGCGCCCACCTGGCACATAACATCCGGCGGTGTTTACGGGGATGGCTTTCTGACCGGCAATGAGGCCAGGCACGACTTCGACTTCGAAATTAGCCACGGTCGCTTTCTGGGCTTCCGCAAAGCGGCGCACGTTTTCATGTGCGTACTGCATATCGGCTTTTAGTTTTTCGGGTACTAATTCAATTGCAGCTTCAATATCTGCATTGGACAATAAAATTGGTCCTTCGTACTGATCAAATTTAGCAGAATATTCCAATGCTTTGGCATCCCCGCCCGCTTCGATATCGTCTAAGATAGCGCGCACGACATCTTTTGTTTCGCTCGCATCAGATTTTGACGTCAAAGTCGCTTTCTTTAAATATTTACGACGCATGTTTACTCCATATACAGTTTGAGCATTTCAGAGAGGGAGTCGGGCCTCTAAGAGAACCTATCACCCAGATAAGTATTTTGGCAGCCAAAGAATAAGCTGTGGAAAGCTGAATAAGAGGGCAAGCCCGATAAGTTGGATAACCATGAATTGCATCATGCCAAGGTAGATATCTTTAAGGTCCCAGCTTGGAACAACACCTTTGAGAAAATAGGCAGATAAAGCAACAGGCGGGCTCAACCAAGCAGTTTGTAGATTGACAGCTACAAGAATCCCAAACCACACCAGCATATCATAGGTGCTGTCAAAATATGCCAAGTCTAATGCAATGACCGTTGGAAGCAAGATAGGCACAACAATTAGCACGATTGGTACCCATTCCAGCGGCCAACCCAAGAGAAAGATCAGCGCCATAATTAGGATAAGGACAGCATATGGGGACAAATCAAGCGATAGCAAAGCTTCGGTCATCATTTTTGGCGTACCAAGGGTTGAAAATTCTGCGCCAAAAAAATTAGATGCCGCAACTAAAAACATGATTAGGACGGTGATTTCCAGCGCTTTAATCATACTTTCGAAAAATCCGTTGAACGTGAATTTTCTGTAGGCTACTGAGAGAAGGATGGCCCCAAATGCGCCCATGGCCGCCGCTTCGGCGGGCGTAGCAAATCCAAGTAGTATCGACCCTAGAGCAAAAGAGATCAGGATCGTTGGTGGCATAAGGCCTGCGAAAAACTCATCCCAGATATAAGTGAAATAAAAATTGTCTTTCGCATCCCTACGATAAATCGGTGAACCAAGGATAGCCAAAAGCACGACAAAACCACTGAAAAAAAATGGCCAAAGAACAAGGCCAGAGTTTGAAAAACTCACCCAGACATGGAATATGATCGCAAGTGGTACAAGTAGGCGCAGAGTATTTAGATGACGATACGCCAAATAGGACACAGCCAATGTCGCGGTGAGAACAAAAAACCCACCAAAGGGTAGGTACGCGCCAAAAATTCCACTCAGACCCATGCCAAAAATTCTGCATATGGTTAGGATCCCCAAAGATATAAGCGCGACTTCGGCACCATAGGATTTTGAGGTTTTCGGTTGGTCTTCATCTGAAAGAATTGGACCAAGGTTCGGATCTAGCCAGCAACGGGCCAATGTGTAGATTAGGTATAGGCTAGCCAGGAGAGCGCCAGGGACAAAGGCTCCACGAAACAGGTCAAGGGTGGAAACTTCTAGAACAGGCCCCATAACGATGAGCATGATCGAAGGCGGAATCAAAATGCCAAGTGTCCCACCTGCAGTAATGGTGCCTGCGGCCAGTTGGACATTATATTTAGCGCGATTCATTGTGGCCCCAGCCATAATGCCTAAGAGCGTCACAGAGGCGCCAACAATGCCAGTCGCAGCTGCAAAAATCGTCGAAACTATCAAGACAGCAATATAAAGCGACCCACGAACACGGGCCATAATCATTTGAATGGAGGCGAACAACCGCTCCATCAATCCAGCCCTTTCCATAACGATTCCCATAAGAACGAAGAGCGGAACCGCCATTAGCTGATCGTTGAGCATTGTAGAGTTTGTATTGAGTGTGAACAGAAGCGTTGTGAGCTTGAAATTCGCGCCCCAAATACCAAATATAAATGCTAGGAAAATCAAAGTAAATGAGATTGGAAACCCGATAAAAATTACAAAGAGCATTGCGCTCAGCATGATCAAACCAATCATTGGTTTAGATAATCCGGGGCGTGACTTCATCAGATCGGTAAACCATTCTCCACCTGGAACAAGATCAGGGCTGAAGACAGCAAGAACTAACCAAAGAAGGAGAATAATATATATAGGTAGCGCTTTGACAAAAATTCTTTCGCGGTCTCTGCCCATTTTATGCAGGGCGCGGAAAATCTCCGGTATACCTTGAATAAGAAGTAAAAACCCACCCAGTGGCATTGCAGTACGCGCAGGCCATAGAAGCGGCCCCCACGCACTGTCGATTTGCATGGTTTCTGAGGTGGAATAAGCCAACCACCAAAACTTAGCAGAGACAATTGTGAAAAATATCATCGATGGAATGAAAAATATCAGATATAAGGTTGCGTCCACGGTGGCTTGCGTTTTATTAGACCATTTTCGATACAAAAAATCGGCCCTGATATGTACCCCACGCATCAAACCATAGCCCGCTGCTCCCATGAACAATACACCGCTAATCATTCGGCTCGTGTCATAGACCCAAAGTGTTGGACCAAGTCCAAGCGCTTCTCCAATCCAACCCAAATCGGCATCGATAAGTACAGCGTCAATATTCCGAGATAACACTTCGTAAACGACTACGCTGATAAGTGGTACCATGAGTAATGCAAAAAACTGTCCCGCGCGGTAATTTAGCACATCAATGAAAGCGGTGATTGGGCGCTGCCATGGCGTCATATCTTCGGGCGTATGTCCCGGCCTCTCGGATCGTCTTTCGGCGATAAGCTCATCTGAGATGTCGAGCTCCTCGGGATTAGGCGTATCTGAGGCCATCCCATTCCTCCCACTTACTTTTGCCCATGTATGGGCTTCTTTTCTGAAAAAAGTACCCTAAAATAGCGCCTGCACATTTTGTCACAAAATAAGCGCGAGACCAGATTGGCCCCGCACTTTTCGGACTTTATTTCAACGTGTCTGCATGAGCTTTTCCGAGGCCCGCATTGGACGCTTGTGCCCCAGCCCAGAAAGGTACTGCAATATCGGCAAAGTCTTTTTGTGACTGCCAGACTTCTGCAAAGAACTTATTTTCGTCAGCCGCGGCTTGAAGCGCTTTTTTTGCTGCTGCCATATACTCGGTGAAATAGTCTGCAGGCGTGTCTTCGAGAATTACACCGTGGTTGTCAGTGAGATCTTTCAAAGCTTTACCATTTTCGATGATCCGATAGGACATGGATTTTGACAAAGATGCGTTTGCCGCCACTTCAAGAGCTTTCTTTTCGAGATCACTTAGACCGTTGTAGAAATCACGGTTAACATACATATCAGCGTTTACAACAACTTGGTGTAGACCTTGAAGATAGTAGTGCTTCAGAACCTTTTGAAAGCCAAAAACAGAGTCAGGCTTTGGGCAGCACCATTCTGCAGCATCAATTGTTCCTTTTTCAAGCGCAGGCAGAATATCGCCACCACCCATGGCAACGGCCGGAACACCGATATCCGCATAGGCTGCGCCAACCATTCCGGGAGGTGCACGGAACCGCATTTTGCGGAAATCATCCATAGATGTGATAGGTTCTGGGAACCAACCTAAGGCTTCTGGCCCAACTGGTTGCAGCATGAAGCCCTTTACGTTCACGCCCATTTCGTCCCAAAGGCGATCATATAGCTCTTTGCCGCCGCCATATTGAAACCATGACAGAAATGCTAGTGCATCGAGGCCAACGCCCGCACCCGCAACAGGAGCGCCAAATAGGTTCGCCGCGACATGTTTGCCGCCCCAGTAGTGAGTCCAGGCGAAACCACCTTCAACAAGACCAGCGTCCACCGCATCCATGATATCTCTTGGTCCTACAACTGCGCCGGCAGGCAGAACTTCGATAGTCAAGGAGCCACCTGTAAGTGCTGCAACGTCAGCACCAAAGTCTTTAAGCATCACTACTTCATCAGCAGTGGTTGGCAAAACTGACTGGATTCGCAGTACCTTTTCAGAAAAAGCGGCCGTCGCCGTCATCGAAAGACCTGCCGCAATAAACGCAGCCTCTCTCATAAGTTTGGTAAGTTTTAACAATTTTTATTCTCCCTTTTGTAGCCTTCTTAAGGTCTTCCAGCCGCCATTCGAAGGCTTTATGGCAGCGGATTTCTGGGCTCTCTCGTTTGCCCGAAACTGGTTTTTCTTTTAGGCTGACTTCTTCAAATGTCGTTTCTTAGGTCCTCCAAAATCATATCCGATGCTTTTTCACCGATCATGATCGAGGGTGCATTGGTATTCCCCGAGGTGATTTTCGGCATTATAGATGCATCAGCCACTCGCAGTCCTTTGATCCCATGCACCCTAAGGCGGGCGTCAACAACGCTCATCGGATCATTACCCATTTTGCATGTGCCTGTGGGATGATAAATTGTGACCGATGTATTGCGCGCCCATTCCAAAGTGCCCGGCTCATCATCAAAGGCGATATCCCGCCCCGGCGCATATTCTTCGGTAATGTGGGATTTTAACGGATCAAAAGACGCAATTTTCCGCGCGATTTGAATACCGCGTACAATAGTAGTCTGATCTTTAGTTGTCGCCAAGTAGTTGGGGTGAATAGAGGGATAGACCCTGCTATCTGCAGATTTCAGTTTCAAAAATCCTGTGCTTTCGGGGCGCAGTTGCAGAACAGAGGCGGTAAATGCGGAAAATGGATGGGGACCTTCGACTGCATTATTTGCACTGAATGGTTGGATATGGAATTGGATATCAGGTGTTTCAAGATCAGGGTGAGTTTTTAAAAAACCGGTTCCTAAACTTGCGGCCATCGTCATAGGTCCTGTGCGTTTGATGGCATATTCAATGCCCATCATGGCTTTTCTGACCCAGCTTTTTACTTCGGTGTTGATTGTGCTCAGATTTGTTTTGAAAACTGGCCGAGCTTGCAAATGGTCCTGAAGGTTTTGACCTACTCCGGGCAGATCACGTTCTACCGGGATTCCCCATTCGGCCAAATCTTTTCCCGCACCAATACCGGACACCATTAGAAGATGTGGTGATCCGATAGCGCCCGCAGAGAGCACAACTTCGTGAGAAACGTCTAAAGTGATGTTTTGACCTTTAGATTTTGCCAGAACTTGCACCACACGGCCATCGCAAATCACTAGTTTTTCCACTTGTGTGTCTGTCAGCACATGCAGATTTTTGCGATCCCTTGCCGGTTTTAAGTAGGCTTTGGCTGAACTGCATCGTTGCCCTTGATTAAGGGTCAACTGAAAGTAGCCAACACCCTCTTGGCTTTCACCGTTGTAATCGTCATTGCGATGATAGCCTGCTGCTTCAGCAGATTGGATCCAATGATCGACGATATCACGCTTTACGGCGGTAGGCGATACGGCAAGCGGGCCCTTGTCGCCGCGCAATGATTCGTTCACCCCGTCGCCTCCGTGCCAACTCTCAAGGCGTTTGAAGACGGGTAGGACGTCGTCCCAAGCCCAGCCGATATTCCCTAACTGGCGCCAATGATCGAAGTCTTGCGGTTGGCCTCGTACAAAAAGCAATCCGTTTATTGAGCTAGATCCGCCCAGCACGCGACCGCGTGGCCAACGGATAGCACGCCCATTTAGGCCATTATCTGGGTCTGTGACGTATTGCCAGTCTGATTTTGGATCCCCCATGGTTTTGAAATAACCCACTGGAATATGTATCCATGGATTAATGTCTTTGGGGCCAGCCTCTATAACAGCGACGCTATGTTTACCGCTCTCGCTGAGACGAGAGGCGACAGCACATCCTGCTGATCCAGCACCTATGACAACAAAATCAAACATTTTTGTCAAATACTTCAATTAATGAGATTTTTAGTCTCGTTTTTACCTACAAGTTAACCTAAAAGCCAAGGAAGCTCAAAAGCAAGGGGAAATTTCTGATGTCAAATGATTCTCGCATTGCGACAAATTTGAGAACGCTTTTAATTCTTGAGATCTTTGCATCTGCTGGCAAGGCGCTTTCCGCCAAAGAAGTGCATGCGGAAATTGATCTCCCGTATCAGACGGTCCATCGTCTTTTGGTGGCCTTGGAAAGCGAAGGATTTCTGATCCGAGGTGCTAATGAAAAAAAATTTCGCGCAACACGCAGACTTCGCCTTATGGCGTCGGGACTTTTGAACATGTCTCACATCCATATGTTACGCCATCAGATTTTGAAAGATGTAGCAGCCAAGACCAGAGAAACGGTCAATTATGTTGTTCCACAGGATAGTGGTATGCATTATCTTGATCGCGTTGAAACAGACTGGGCATTTCGTGTGCAGTTGCCGCGCGGATCGAATGTGCCGTTTCATTGTACTGCAAGTGGTAAGATCTTTATGTCCAGCCTTAAAAAAGCGATCCGCATTGGTTTTGTTGATAGGCTAAGGCTTAAAGGTGAAACGGCTAATACGCTCACAGAAAAAGGTCGCCTTCTTGAAGAACTGGCTTTAACTAAAAAACGTGGTTTTGCGTTGGATAATGAAGAATTCATGGATGGGATGGTAGCTATCGCTGTTCCTGTGCTTGACTCCCAAAAACGCTTTATGGGCGCGCTTGCCACCCATGGACCCAAAAGCAGGATGCCGTATGAGCGGTTGTTGGAATATCGCAAAATTCTCGCTGAAGGGGCGGCTCAAATTTCCAGATCGATGTTTTGACTCTTAGGTAGGAGGGTGATTTATTAAAGAGCTGAAACTGTGTCATCAAAAGACATGAATGGTTCCAATCCACCCATTCTCGAATCAAAATTGAACTTACTTTAGGTGTGTCTTCTATATTAGATTGGATACGGGCAAAATAGTGGCTTTAGTGGTAAGTTGTAATACGATTGTACTTAGATTTGGGTGAAGGTGTGTATGGTTTACAACGCGGCAATTAGTTCCTCGCTGGCTTCATCTTTAAGTGCCAGTGTCCGCAGTCGCGAAATCCAATCGGCCGCATCTTCTCGCCCTTGAAGATGATCTAGGGCGCCAAGGACGGATAGTAATTTCGATTGTCCTCGTTCATGTATGTCAGAATAGCGCTTAACCAATCTTTGGCCGATTCAAATTTCAACTGCCAAAGCATAATTGTCCTCTACTCTACGGGCTGCTGTTTCCTGAAGTGCGGAAAGATGGCGCCGTTCTTGTTTATGCCGATAAAGTGCGCGGCGGTCGCCTGCGATGCGATGGCTTCAAAATGAACCCCAAGTTCGTATAAAATCTCCTGCGCACCGGCCAAAACATCTTTCAAACGACTGATAGGCAATCCCTGATACTCCGCAATATACCCCCAAGCCATTTTCCAAGAGTGCCTTTGTGATCACAAGAACGCCTTCGCCGTGAAAGGTTTCACTCGCGCCGATTTTCAAACATTCGACTTTTCTAGCAAAACGACCTTTCTGCCGTGTTCTCTTTAGATCCGGTTTATCCATCCTTGCAGAAATGGCAGTTTTCTAGACAGGTATAGGAAAATTCGCCCTTACTGGACTATAAAACATATCTCACGGTTCGCAACGCTTGGATTTATGGATGTCAGCTGGCAACTGGCAAAACGTATTTGGTTAGAACATTGCCGATACAAGCCAGAGTGAAATTGCTGGAAAACTGATCAAAAGTGCAACGCGCAGGATATCCGTGATCAAAAATGGCAGCACTCCGTGGTAGGTAGTTTGCATGGGAATGTCTTTGGCCATAGAGTTAATAATAAAAAGATTCATACCCACCGGTGGGGTTATCAGCCCGACCTCAACCACAATCAGTGCAAGTATACCAAACCAGATAGCGGTTGCTTCGGCAGTCATGCCAAAATCAAGGCTCTCAATGATCGGGAAAAAGATTGGTATCGTCAGTAAGATCATACTGAGCGAGTCCATCACACATCCAAAAATGAGATAGGTCAGTAACATCACGAGTAAAACAGTGATTGGGGTAAAGCCAGACGTGGAAATCCACTCCGCCATGGCATTTGGCATCTGTGTGATAGCCAAAAAGGAGTTAAACAACTGCGCACCAAGCAGGATAAGAAAAATCATCGCCGATGCTGTTGCAGTGGAAAGGATGCACTCGATAAAGCTTTTACGGGTTAAGCCTCCGGTCCAAAGTCCGTAAAGGCCAGTGGCCACCACGCCCCATGCCGCGCCTTCTGTCGGAGTGAAGAGCGCTTGCACGCCATCTTTGATCCAATTCCAATCCCCTGCAATACCACCGATCACAAGGCCAAAAATGACTACAACCGGCCAGATTTGCAAGAGCGACGCAAATCGTTTTGCGTAAGGTACGCGGGGGGCAGTTGTTGCACTATTTGGATAGATACGCACATAAACTGAAACGGCCAGCATATAGCCTAGTGCCGCTAGAATGCCTGGAATAAAGGCTGCTAGAAACATCTTAACGATGTTTTGTTCGGTCAGAATCGAATATATTACCAAAATGACAGAAGGTGGGATCAAAATGCCCAAAGTACCCCCTGCGGCGAGAACTCCAGTAGAAAGCGCATCTGAATAACCCCGATTGCGCATTTCAGGCAGCGCCACTTGCCCCATTGTGGAGGCCGTGGCCAGCGAGCTTCCGCAAACCGCGCCAAAGCCAGCGCAGGCACCAACTGCGGCCATGGCAACCCCACCTTTGCGATGCCCAAGCCAGTCCGAAGCAGTTTCAAACAAAGCGTTTGACATGCCTGATTTTGTTGCAAATTGTCCCATCAAAAGGAACATGGGTACAATTGACAGCGAATAGGAGGAAAACATGTCATAAGACATGCTTTTCATCTGTGATAGAACGGCTGTTGGATTGCCTCGGATGATCCAGCTTCCGATAAAACCAGTTACAGCCATTGAAATGGCAATTGGTATCCGCAGGAAAATCGCGCCAAGCATGAGGAAAAACCCCAAAAGCGCAAATTCAAAGCCTGTCATTACTTTCTCCCTAAAAGATCATTTAGCGATCTCCAGATGGTGAAAGCACTGATTAAGCAAAAACAAAATGCGCCTGTAAAACTCAGGAGATAGCTGTACCAAAAGGGCATGCCGAGAATATATGTAGTGTTGTTGGTAAAAGGTTTATACCCGAATCCGATCATGTCGCGTATTGGCTGGCTGAACCATATGACTTGCTCACCAAAGCCCATCCAAAGACGCCATGCGATCACAAAAGCAACTATAAAAATCAAGGTGTTCCCCAGAAAAATAATAAAGGCATTGGTACTATCGCTTAATTGGTTGGTGAATATATCCACTGTCACATGGCCTTGATTCAACTGACACCAAGACATAAAGCAAAATACAGCAACTGCAGTACCTGCTTCGACCAGTTCAAAATCTCCAGGAACCGGGCCCAAGCCAATTTGCATTCCGACAAAGGCACGTCCGATTGTCGACAAAACGGTCATAAAGGCAAGCGCTGTCAAAACAGCACCTCCGAAAAAGGCCAGTGCCATAGCCAAGCGGTTTACGAAACGCTCAACACGTTTTTCTGCAGAAACGGCTATACCCATACTGTGTGTTGTCTCTCAAGTAATCTGACCCGCGTCCGATTAGGCGGCGGGTCAGACATATTCTTAATCGTTGTACTTGGCGATCAAGGCGCGCGCATCATCAAGCATCTCTTGGCCTGGGAGCCCTGCAGCATCCATTGATTTTACCCACTCAGCAATTTGCGGTTTTGCGATTGCTTTAATTGCATCCGTCGCTTCTTGGGACATGGTTATGATTGGATTGCTTCCCTTTGAGATGACGGCAAGCGCCTTCGTGTCGCCGGTATCCATTGCGCGCCCCGCCCATGCGGATGCCTCAAGACCGGAATTGGCATCAATCACGGCTTTCAGATCGTCTGGCAGATTTGCATAGCTGTCTTTGTTCATCGCCCAGATGAAGAAGGTGTTATACATTGCTTTTTCGCCCGCTACTTCGGAATGGCCGTCTGTCAATTCATGCACTTTCAGCGGCAAAGTGATTTCCCAAGGTATCACGCCCCCTTCGACGACACCTTTTGAAAGCGCTTCGGGGAAGGCGGGAACTGGCATACCCACAGCCGTTGCCCCCATTGCTTCTAGGAGATTGTTGGCTGCACGTGATGGGCCGCGCAGTTTTTTACCGGCGAAATCTGCTGGGCCTGTGACAGGACCACCTTTGGTATGAACAATGCCTGATCCATGCACGTGAACGGCGATCAAATGTACGTCTGACATCCGATCCAGCAAATATTTTTGTGAATATTCCCATGCCGCTTGAGATGTTTTTTCTGCTGATTTCGAAGATACAAAAGGCAATTCAAATGCTTCGGACTCAGGAAAGCGGCCAGGTGTATAAGCGGGTAGTGCCCATCCCCCATCAATCACACCATCACGTATCTGATCATAAAGAGCTGGCGGTTTGCCACCTAATTGCATGCCAGGGTACAGCTCAATTTTAAGCCGACCACCCGAATCTTCCATAATTTTCTCAGCCCAAGGATACATGAAATAGGCCGGTACGGCAGATTTAGGCCCAGTGAAGAACTGAAAGCGCAAAGTGACGTCTTGGGCAAATGCTGCGGCGGCGCTAAGCGCCAATGTGGCGATACCACAAAAGAGTTTTTTTGATAAAGACATTATTTTCCTCCCATGCTTTTGTTGTAGTTAATAAACACTACTTCTTGTCAAGGACAATGACATTTTATAATGGTCTAACGTGTTGATGTTTGCAAGAATACTTTCCGATTTCAAGTGATCTTCTCTGTTTACCGTAACCTAACGGGTAGAGTGCTTGGGCCCCTGAAGCCAAATCCGTGCCATTTAATTGAGGCAGGATCATAAAGTTGCATGTCAGGAAAGCGTTCAAAAAGTTTCGGCAAAAGAATTCCCGCGATGGTAAGCCGCGAAATATGCATTCCCATGCAATGATGTGGGCCGTTGGAAAAGCTTTGATGCGGAGCGAATTTTCGAAAAACATTATACATGTGTCCATTCTCAAAAACCTCTTCATCGTGATTTGCAGAGGCTTGAGAAACCATTAAAATGGTACCTTTTGGAATGTAGATGTCGCGGATCATAGTATCGTCTGTGGCGACTCGCCCGCTCACTTGGATTGGTGCAACCCAACGGACACCTTCTTGAAAAGCAAGTTCCCAATCCTGCGTCTCTTTTATAAATGCCAGCTGGCCTGGATTTGTCAGTAATCCATACAATATCGTGAGAAGCGCATCGCGGGGTTCATTGATCCCACCTCCGATTGCGATTTTGATATTCGCGATTATCTGCGAATATTCTATCGGGTTGTCTACATTAATCATTACCGATAGAGCAGAGGGATCCGGAGCCGCACGCAGGCGGTTTTCATTGCTACGGATGCAGGCATTGATTTCTACATTGGCTTGCTTTGCGCGTGTAAAGGGTTCGTCGAAGTAACCAAAGTTTCCCGCACCATCAATCAAAGCTTGAGACCAGCGCTGCAGCTCTTCGTCAGAGGCGTTGGGAATACCCATCATTTCGCCTAACATTCTTGCGGCAATAGGTCCGGCAAGGGTTGGGAAAAGGTCAAACACCTCACCTTGGGGAAGACCATCCAAATATTCATCTGTCAGTTTATCGTAAATTGGCAACCAGTGGTTTTTAATCTGTTTCGGCGCAAAGGTTGGCATCATTGCCTTCCGTTCGCGCAAGTGTACCTCTCCATCTTTGCGCATCAGCGTATGCGCTTCGAATGCACGCTTCATCGGTGTTTTTGGATCATTTGAACTGAACAGGACCGGATTATTCTTAATCGCGCGCGTATCTACAGATTTGGTGATCAGCGTTCTGTTCAATGCGGGAGCGAATATGACAGGTGCTTCGTGCCGCAAGCGCTGATAGATCGGATATGGATTTAACGCCATCTCGTTGACTTGGATTGACGGATCAATCGGTGCAAGGCTCATCTTAATTCCTATCACACAGTTATTGTGCTATTCAGCTATGAAATAACATGTAAGACTAATAATCAATAGCCCTCGATTTGGGCCTCGGTTTGAAGAACCGTGAGTAGAACCAAGCTTGATTAAAACCCAAGCTGGTCTTCGGTGGCGCACCAGTCAGCCAATATGTCTTTGACTTCTGGGGGCGAGCAGATTGATATATGCTTATCAAGATCGCTTGCGGCAAGTACCTGCGTAGAAGACCATCTGATTTCTGATTCGCTGCTGATCCGATGATGCAAAGTGACTGAAGATCGACCTACACGTAAAACACCCATTTCAAATGATAGCGTTTCACCAAAAAATGATGGTTTAGAAAAATCACATGATAGATCCACTGTGGGTGTGCCCTAGCCGTGTTTCCAAATGATATCATACCATGGATAACCCAAATGTGCCCAAAATTCTTCGTTTACACCATTGAGGATGCCCTAATAGGCAGGAAAATACGCTGTTCCCGAAATATCGCAGTCTCCAAAGCGTAGGGCACGATCTGTTTTGAAAATTTTTGCTGACATTGATTATCTTTCTTGTGTTGACAGTGCTAAATAATTGACCAGCACAGATCCAACAACTCAATCATTTGTCAAGGATCCTCAATTGCAGAGGATTAAAATAGAAATTGTCGCTCTTATGCAATATGGGCGGTTGCTTCGATTTCGACTTTGGCTTGGTCTTCAACGAGTCCCGCGACAACGACCAAAGACATGGCCGGAAAGTGACGGCCAAAAACCTCGCGGTAGGCGGTTCCTATTTCTCTCTGAGCGGCGAGATATTCCGCTTTGCTGGTGACAAACCATGTTAGGCGGGTCACATCCTCCACCCTACCACCCGCTGTTTCGACTATTTGACGAATATTGGAAAGGGCTTGGCGCATCTGGTCAATAAAATTGTCAGAGACAAATTGCTTATCGCCATCCCAACCAATCTGACCTCCAATGTGCAGCACGCCATCTTTGGTTAGCATGCCATTGGCGTAGCCCTTGGCAGGTAGCCAGTTTTTGGGATGTATGGTTTTATGGGTCATATCAAACCCCTTTCTGCCGTATTTTGTTCAGTGTTTCCGTCATTGAAGACATAGCTTGGCGCGCGATGATGACTTTTTGCACATCGCTTGCGCCCTCATAAATGCGTAGGGCGCGGATATCGCGGTAAAGCTGTTCAACTGGCATTCCGCTGCGAACCCCGTCGCCTCCAAACAGCTGAACCGCAGTGTCGATTACCTTTTGCGCCTGCTCTGTGGAAAACAGTTTTGCCATGGCAGCCTCTTTGGTGATGCGGTTGGTATGCGTGTCCTTGGCCCAAGCTGCGCGGTAAACAAGCAAAGCCGAAGCGTCAATGTTCAGCGACATATCCGCAATATGTCCTTGCACCAGCTGAAGATCAAAAAGTGGCGCGCCTTGCACATGGCGTTGGCTCACACGTGTAAGCGCCTCATCCAAGGCACGGCGCGCAAAACCTAGAGCTGCGGCTGCCACAGTGGGGCGAAAGACGTCCAAAACGGACATTGCGATCTTAAACCCTTGACCCGCTATGCCGATCATGGAGGAAGCTGGCACGCGGCAATCCTTAAAGCGCAGAGTTGCCAACGGGTGAGGCGCAATTGTTTGAAGACGTTCTTTGATATCAAATCCGGAAAGGTCAGGGCTAATTACAAAGGCCGAAAGTCCACTTGCGCCTGATGCTTCTCCGGTGCGGGCAAAGACCGTGTAAAAGTCGGCAATGCCTCCGTTGGAAATCCACGTCTTTTCACCGTTGAGGATATATCCACTCCCATCCCTCTCCGCTGTCATACTGGAATTTGCGACATCTGATCCAGATCCGGGTTCAGTAAGTGCAAAGGCTGATATCGCTTGACCTGAACGGGTTAGCCTGAGCCAGCGGTTTTTCTGCGCTTCGCTGCCAAAAAGAGTTAAGGCACCGGTTCCTAGCCCCTGCATGGCAAAACTGAAATCGGCAAGACCGTCGTGACGGGCTAGAATTTCTCGCGCAATGCAGAGTTTGCGTACATCAAATGCGCCGTCATTGCTTGAAGTGGCCTGAAGGAGGCCGCTTTCCCCCAAAGTTCGCACCAAGGTGCGGCAGGAGTCATCAACATTATTATGATCAACTGATAGTCCTGATGCAACCTCTTCAACCTGATGAGACCAATCCCTATGGCGATCTTCAAAAAATGGCCAGTTCAGATAAGTTTGATCGGACATCAGTTTCCCTCAAAGAAGGGTTTTTCTTTGGCAACAAAAGCGTCATATGCGCGTTGAAAATCTTTGCCCTGCATGCAGATGGCTTGCGCTTGTGCTTCGGCCTCGATCGCCTGTTCTATGCTCATTGACCATTCCTGTGCCAACATGGTTTTGGTCATGGAATTGGCAAATGTTGGTCCATTTTTAATGCGCTCTGCTAAGGTTATTGCTTCGCTTTCCAAAACAACTGGCGAAACGACGCGATTGAAAAAGCCCCAAGATAGACCCTCTTCTGCACGCATGGCCCTGCCTGTGTATAAAAGCTCGGCCGCGCGCGTCTGCCCGATAATGCGAGGCAAAATTGCGCAGGCTCCCATGTCACAACCAGCAAGGCCCACGCGGTTGAACAAAAAGGCGGTTTTCGCCTCTGGCGTAGCGAGACGTAAATCAGACGCCATTGCCATGATTGCACCTGCACCAGCGCAAACGCCGTCCACCGCAGCGATAATGGGCTTGCCACAACCGATCATTGCCTTGACCAAATCGCCTGTCATTCGGGTGAAATTTAATAGCTCTTTAATTGACATTCGCGTCAGTGGACCAATGATGTCGTGTACGTCACCACCGGAGGAAAAGTTCCCACCGTTGGGCAGAATGACGACGGCGTGAATGTCTTCTGAATAGGCAAGTGCGCGAAACCAGTCACGAAACTCGGCATAGCTATCAAAGGTAAAAGGGTTTTTACGATCAGGTCGATTATGGGCAATACGTGCGATCTCATCTTTGATCTCTGCACGAAAATGTTTGGGTGTAAACAGCGTCATGCTCTCTCCTGTGATGCTAGGGCTTGTTCCAAAAGCGCGCTTACTGTCTCGGCCTCCTCCATTGAAAGCCGGTGTAAAAGGTCGTTAATCCAATTTTCGTGGAACTTTGCCAGATCACTAAAAACGTCTCTGCCCTTTGGCGTTAGGCAGGCAAGATGGGCGCGTCGATCGCCTGGTATGGCCACGCGAAGGGCGAGCTCTTCTTCGGTGAGGCGATCAAGTATCCCAGTAACGTTGCCATTAGACACTCGTAAATGGTCAGAAAGGTCACTCATTCTCAATCCATCGGGGTACCTGTAAAGTGCTGCCATGACGTCAAAGCGTGGTAAAGTAGTACCATGGTCATCACGCAGACGTTTGCGCAATTCGCCTTCTATGCTTGAACTTAGCTTAAGTAGTCGCAGCCATAGGCGCAGGCGCGTTTTTGTATCAGGCTTTTTGGTTATGTCTGAGGACTGCATTTGCGGAGTAGTCATAATTCTCCTCCAGATACTGAAAGCGCATGGCCATTGATGGCTGCGCCCCCTTCAGAAGAAAGGAAAAGAGCAGTTTGCGCAATTTCATCAGGGCTAATTAAATCCCCGCGCGGATTATTTGCAGCGACTTTCGCCGTTGCGGTTGCGCGATCCATATCAAACCGATCCATAATGCCTTTGATTGCCGTTTCAGCCAGATCAGTGTCACAGAAGCCCGGGCAGATGGCGTTGCAAGTGGCTCCTGTTTGGGCAATATCAAGCGCAATGGACCGCACGAGCCCAAGAACCCCATGTTTGGCGGCGGTATATGCAGGGACAGAGGCATTGCCTTTGAGCGATGCTGTCGATGCAATTGCAATAAGGCGAGAAGGGCTTGGGTCAGATCGTAGCGCCTCACGGAACGTTAAAAACGTGCCGGTAAGATTCACTGTTAGAGTGGCATTCCATTCTGCTAGGGACAGTTTGGCAGTTTTCCCTGACGTGCCCCAACCAGCATTTGCAACCACAACATCAAAGGGGGACTGGAACATCTCCCTAACGTGTACTTCGTTGGTCACATCTGCCTGTATACAAGTTATGTTTCGTCCCTCTGCCGCAGCGTTTAGAACATCGACCCTTCGGCCTGCAATAGTAACGGCAGCGCCGTCCTCGGCAAAAGCCCAGGCGATGGCGCGTCCAATACCTGTACCGCCTCCGGTGATAAGGACCTGTCTCATGCGCGAATGAATTCAGAATCACGATCTGCCAATCGCCAGATCTGGTCGCGCCCTGCCAGATAAGGAAGCGGCCAGTCAGGTGCAGCTCGATCACCAATTTTCGTTGCCTGATGTAAAGTCCAATAGGGATCAGAAAGATGGGGACGACCCACTGCAACGAGGTCTGCGCGTCCGGCCATCAGGATGGAATTTGCATGATCGGCTTCATAAATATTTCCAACGGCAATGGTTTTGATCCCCGCTTCGTTGCGGATACGATCACTGAAGGGTGTTTGAAACATGCGTCCGTAGACTGGTTTTGCATCAACGGTGGTTTGGCCTGCTGAAACATCGATCAGATCGGCCCCTGCATTTGAAAAGGATTTTGCAATATGCACCGCTTCTTCTGGTGTGACTCCGTCATCGCCGATCCAATCATTGGCAGAAATACGAACCGACATGGGTTTTTCTTTTGGCCATTCAGCGCGCATGGCGGCAAAGACTTCCAACGGCCAACGCAGCCGATTTTCTAAGGACCCACCGTAGTCATCTGTTCTGATATTAGATGTTGGAGAAATGAAAGATGACAAAAGATATCCGTGCGCGGCATGCAGCTCGATCATATCAAAGCCGGAGCGTGCCGCCATTGCCACCGCGGCGGCAAATTGGCCTTTAACTTCATCCATTTCAGCGTGACTGATTTCGCGGGGCCGTGCGTTTTTGTCCGACCATGGAAGTGTTGAGACGCTGATGAGGTCCCAATTTTCCGCAGGAAGCGGTGCATCCATACGTTCCCAACCAAGCTGTGTCGATCCTTTGCGTCCGGCATGCCCGATTTGGCAGCAAACTTTTGCATCTGTCTCACTATGGATGAAATTCGTCAGACGTTTCCATGCTTCTTCGTGTTCTGTTTCATAAAGTCCTGGGCAGCCAGGCGTAATGCGTCCCTCGGCAGATACACAGGTCATCTCTGTAAATATCAACCCTGCCCCGCCTTTGGCTCTTTCACCATAATGCACGAGATGCCAATCATTAACGCATCCTTCTTTGGCTTTATACTGAGCCATTGGGGAGACAACCACGCGGTTTTTGAGCGTTAAGTCCCGCAGCGTCAGCGGTGTAAACATTGGTGCCCTCAGGGTGGTGTTGGTTTGCACGCCTGCTTGTTGCATGAACCAACGTTCCGCCTCCTCAAGCCAGTTTTTGTCTCTGAGGCGCAGATTTTCATGACTGATCCTCTGGCTGCGTGTGAGCATGGAATAATTGAGTTGAACCGGATCGAGGTCGAGGTATCTTTCCACCCTTTCGAACCATTCCATCGAATTTTTGGCTGCAGATTGAAGTTTTAAGACCTCCAAGCGGCGTTCATCTTCGTAGTGTTGAAAGGCGGTTTCGTGATCGTCTTCTGTATGGAGGTAGCTTGCAAGCGCGACAGCGGATTCCAAGGCGAGCTTGGTTCCCGAGCCAATGGAAAAATGCGCAGTTGCTGCAGCATCCCCCAGTAGGACGATGTTCTCATGGCTCCATCTTTTGCACAGCACCCGTGGGAAACGGATCCACGCCGACCCGCGAATATGACGCGCGTTGCTCATAAGGGAATTACCCCCCAAATGAGATTTGAAAATCTCTTCACAAAGGACGATACTTTCATCTTGGGACATGTCGGCAAACCCGAAGTTGTCAAATGTTTCTTGAGAACATTCCACGATAAAAGTCGCTGTTTGAGCGTCGAACTGGTAGGCATGTGCCCAAATCCAACCCTTATCCGTTTCTTCAAAAATAAAGGTGAACGCATCATCAAAGCGTTGATAGGTGCCTAGCCAAACAAACTGGCAATGGCGTAAATCAATATCTGGTTTGAAATGGTCATGATAAATGGCTCGAATTTTGGAATTTAAACCGTCACTGGCCACAACCAGATCGTAGTGTGCCTGATAGTGAGCAATATTGCCCACTTCGGTTTCAAAGCGCAAATCGACACCAAGCTCGCGCGCACGGGCTTGCAGTAAGATCAAAAGCTGTTTACGCCCGATCCCACAAAATCCGTGTCCAGACGAAATGACCGTTTCGCCTTGGTATTTCAGGGCAATATCATCCCAATAGGCAAATTGCGCGCGGATTGCTTCAGCGCTTTTTTTGTCATTAGCGGCAAGGTTGTCGAGGGTTTCATCAGATAGAACTACCCCCCATCCAAAAGTGTCGTCGGGCTTGTTGCGTTCTATTACAACAACTTCATGGTTTGGATCGCGCAGTTTCATTGAAATTGCAAAATAAAGCCCAGCTGGCCCACCCCCCAAACACGCAATCTGCATTAAAACGCCTCATCATTTGTTCGAACGATGGGAAAAGTGTGCCACGGTGTTTAATTTATTTCAAGCTTAAAGTTTTAAGGTTAAAATAAGTAAGATAACATTAATCAATGTGCAAATGAGATTTTAGTGTTCCAGCTGGTACAAGCGCTTGTCAGTTTTGACGGTAGCGGTTGATCAATAAAAATGGTATTTATGTCTTTGAGCGACCCAATGCGCACGGGTGCGCTACGTATAAATTTTGTGTGATCGCTGACCAAAAAAGTTTTGCGCGATTGACTCAGGATCGTTTGGCTGACGGCGACCTCTTGAATGTCGTAATCTAAAATATCACCCTGATTATCTAACGCAGAACAGCCAATGACTGCAATATCAAATTTGAATTTCCTAATAGTGTCGGCGGCGAGATTTCCCACCAATCCTCCATCCGCACGGCGCAACTGACCGCCTGTCACTAGAATTTCGCAGTCTGTATTTCGGGTCAGAATATTGGCAACATTCATGTTATTCGTTACCACCATAAGATTTTTATGATAAATTAGCTCTTCTGCGACTGCTTCGGTTGAGGTGCCGATATTTAGAAAGATCGAAACATTGTCAGGAATATCCGAAGCGCATGCTTTGGCGATAGCGCGTTTGGCATCCGTATTGAGAATGCGGCGTTCATTATATCCGATGTTCACAGTGCCTGAGGGGTAAATCGCTCCACCATGTACCCGCTCCAAAAGGCCAGAGGCTGCAAGGTCGGATAAATCGCGTCGAATAGTCTGAACAGCGACACCAAAATGCTGGGATAATTCTTCTACTGTGACTTTCCCAGCAGAACGCGCAATTTTGAGAATTTCAGGATGTCGAAATGTTTGTGACATGTTGTGCTCTTCGTTTTTATTCTAATTTTTCTATTTTTGATGGGTTGATTCACATTTAGACTCAGCAAAATACTCAGAAAATACAAGAAAATTTCTTTTCTTAGACAAAAATTAATTGTATTTTGCAGAGGTTTAGACGCGAAATGCCTAAGCTTTAACTAAACAATACGAATATAAACGAATATAAACGAATATAAACGAAGATTAAGCTTGCGAAGCTTTACTAAAAATAGCATGTAAAAAATTGTGATTTAAACTAGGAGCGTTCTTTGGGACAGGTTCGCGATCCAGAGATTAGAGATATTTTCATTATTGGTGGGGGCATCAATGGATGCGGCATTGCCCGTGATGCAGCCGGCCGTGGATATTCTGTTGTGCTGGCTGAAATGAATGATTTGGCATCAGCGACGTCATCTGCGTCGACCAAATTGTTTCATGGCGGCTTGCGGTATTTGGAATATTTTGAAGTCCGTTTGGTGCGAGAGGCATTGATTGAGCGCGAGATCCTGCTGCGAGCGATGCCACATATTAGTTGGCCGATGCGCTTTGTTTTGCCTTATCACAAAGATATGCGCTTTGCCTCTGATACTCCGGCTTCAAGGTTACTCAGAACTGTGTTCCCTTGGATGAGAGGGCGCCGGCCAGACTGGCTGATCCGATTTGGGCTTTTCGCCTATGATCACCTAGGGGGACGCAAAATCCTTCCCGCAACAAAAACCTTATCTTTGGCTGACAGACCAGAGGGTGTGCCTCTCAGAGATCATTTTAAAAAAGCATATGAATATTCTGATTGCTGGATTGAGGATTCACGCCTCGTGGTCTTGAACGCGCGGGATGCCAAGGCGCGGGGGGCGACAATCCACACCCGATATGAAGTAATATGCGCCTCTTGCCAAGACGGTGTTTGGGAAATTGAAACGCGTCACCGCAAGACGGGGGAAACCGCATTTCACCGTGCGCGCATGGTAGTGAATGCAGCGGGTCCTTGGGTCGGAGATATCCTTCAAAGAAAGTTGGGGCTAAACACGTCTGAGGGCGTGCGTCTCGTACGCGGATCCCATATCGTGACCCGTAAGCTTTTTGATCACGAAAAAAGCTATTTTTTCCAAGGCGAAGATGGACGTATTATTTTTGCCATTCCCTATGAAACATATTTCACCCTTATCGGGACCACAGATGTGGACCACCCTGATCCGTTACAGAACCCGGAATGCAGTGAAGAGGAAAAGAGCTATCTTATTGAATTCGCGCAAAAGTATTTTAAGGAGGCGCTCAGTAAGAAGGACATCGTGTGGACTTATTCTGGTGTCAGACCGCTTTATGATGATGGAGCGCAAAATGCATCTGCTGCGACGCGAGACTACATGCTTAAGTTGGATCGCTCTACTGGAGCACCGATACTGAATATTTTTGGTGGTAAGATTACAACGTATCGACGACTTGCGGAAAGTGCTATGGACGTAATCAACTCACAGCTTGGAAGGCGTGAGGGAGTTTGGACTGCTGGCCCACCGCTTCCGGGAGGAGACTTTGCGGTTGATGCGGTCGAAAATCTCATTCACGGACTAAAGATGCGCTTTGCTTTTCTCACAGATGACTGGGCGCGGCGTTTGGTGCGGGCCTATGGGACGGAGGCAGCCGCTGTTCTTGGGTCTGCAAAAGTCGATGAAGATCTGGGGCGGGATTTTGGAGGAACGCTTTTTGAAGCTGAAGTGCTCTGGCTCATGCAGCATGAATTTGCATTGACCGCTGAGGATATACTTTGGCGGCGCAGTAAATTGGGTCTTCGACTGACAGCGAAACAGGCGGAGGATCTACATCATTGGATGGAAAATGCACTTAGGACGACGAAACTAACGTGTATATTGGAGGGTGTATCTTAACTCTTTGTTTTTAGGCAGCTGTCTTATTGGGACGGGACTTTCCCCTCCTATACCGCTGGCCATTTCTCGATTTTTGGGAGTGTTTCACTTTATCCCGTGGATTGAAGCGTTTCTTTTTAGTACCATTTTTACGTTGCGGTGAAGATTTAGTTTCTTCTGGCGCTCTATGGGGTACGTCGCCAATGGTCATAATACGCGTTTTGATCAGTTTTTCGATGTCTTTCAGATATTTGTATTCATCGCTTGCACAGAAACTGATCGCTTTACCAGAGCGGCCTGCACGCGCAGTACGGCCAATCCTATGGACATAATTTTCTGCAACGTTGGGTAAATCGTAGTTTATCACTAAGCCGACAGTTGGAATATCAATGCCCCTTGCTGCCACATCCGTGGCCACAAGGATATCAACCTGTCCACTCCGGAACGATTTGATCGCGCGGTCCCTTTGACCTTGGGTCTTATTGCCGTGAATTGAGGTTGCTTTGTATCCATCTGACACGAGACTATTTTTCAGCTTTTCTGCGCCGTGTTTGGTACGCGAAAAGATTAACGTTGCCGTCGATGTATGATCTTGAAGGATTTTGAATAATTGGAACGGCTTTTTGGCTTTTTCGACAAATTGCACGCTCTGGTCAACAAGATCGGCTGTCACATTCGGAGAGCTGACCTGTACCCGTTTGGGGTTGGTCAAATAGGTTCTGCTGAGGCTTTCCATCGGTTTCGACATGGTGGCAGAAAATAGCATGGTTTGGCGTTTTTCGTTGAGATAGGGGACGATCCGGCGAAGCGCATGGATAAATCCTATATCAAGCATTTGATCAGCTTCATCCAGAACAAGATGGCGTGTAATGCTCAGATCAACACCGCCGCGTTCTAAAAGGTCGATCAACCGGCCTGGGGTTGCCACGAGGATATCTGTGCCCCTGGACAAGATTTTGAGCTGTTTCCCCAAAGATGCGCCGCCGACAACAGCACTTACACGAAGGTTCGTTTTTTTTGTCATTGTGGACAGCGTCATTGCGATTTGGTTCACTAATTCGCGTGTCGGGGCAAGGATTAAAGCCTTTACGGTTTTAGACATGGGTTTGCCTGGGTGCAAGAGCGCGGCCTGAATGATTGGTACACCAAATGCTAGTGTTTTACCCGTTCCGGTTTGTGCAATTCCAAGGATGTCATCCCCATTCAATGCTAAAGGAATGGCTTGTGCCTGAATAGGGGTAAGCGTGGTAAAGCCCCCCGCGCTTATTGCAGAGGCAAGGGTTGGTTCAAGCGTCAAGTCCTGAAAATTTTGCATTTAAACGGTCCTATCTGGCAGCCCAAGATGACGACTTGCCTAAGTTCAGGCGCTTTTTGCGCCGGTCAGGGTGTATTCCCCAAAGAAAGGCATTTTTGCCTGTTTGGAAAAAATATCGAGAACCCTGCGTGAAGGGGAACCGTTGGGTGCAATTATCGTTTGGTCTTTGGATAAACCGCTCACGCGACAATGTCCGCGAGCTGATGCACTGGACCCTTAGTGTTGTCAAGTGCAAGACTTAATAATTTAAGATTTATAAATTGATTGAACAATGTTGCCAGTATGGCAATTACAGCCAAAGAAATTTATTGCCTTTTAGTTCAGGGAGGATTTATTGAAAAAAGATCGCTCACATATTTATGATGCGGCATGGTGGTTTCAAAAGCTGCTACCGAACTGGATCAAAATCTAATTTCTGATCTGGTAGATGCGCCTGTTGCAGTACATTGGCAGTGGCTGCCAGACTGGTTGCAGAATAAGGATGCCACATGACACACAGTAGTACATTTCACGATTTAAAAGGGGCATCGGTATTTATAACTGGTGGTGGGGCAGGGATAGGTGCCGCACTTACAGAAGGCTTTGTCGCCCAAGGCGCCAAAGTTACGTTTGAGCAGTGTTCAAATGCAAATAGCTTAGTTGCTAAACTTTCAGTAAAATATGCCAATCCTCCCGTTTTCCTGCCTTTTGATTTTTCAAATATCACGCAATTGAAAAGTGCACTTCAAACTGCGGCTGAAAGACATGGAGCAATTTCGATTTTGATTAACAATACAGCTATTGATACTCGCCATAGTTCAGAAAATTACAGCCTGGCGCCGTTTGACCAGAACATTGCGATGAACCTCCGGCCACATTTTTTTACAGCGCAATCAGTCCTTAAAGATATGTGCACCATTGGTGGTGGTGCAATTATTAATTTTTCATCGATATCTTACCTAATGGGCAATGCAGGTTACCCGGTTTATGCTGCAACTAAATCTGCGATAACAGGCTTAACACGATCTTTGGCCGGTGAATTAGGGCCCGACAACATTCGGGTTAATGCAGTATTGCCTGGTTGGGTAATGACAGGGAGGCAAAAAGACATTTGGGTCACAGAAGACGGAATAAAATCTAATTTGGAACGCCAGTGCCTGCCAGCGCCGCTTGTACCAAACGATATTTTGGGTACGGAATTGTTTTTGGCATCAAATGTGAGTCGCACGATGACTGGGCAAGCGCTTGTTGTAGATGTCGTTGTGGTGGTGACGGGATGAATATTTCATTGCGTTCAGAAACATCAACATGGCTAGCTGTTGATTGTGGCACTTCACGTTTGCGGATTTGGTTGATGCATGCAGATGGTACAGTGCTGGGCGAAGTGAGCAGTAAGTGTAACATAGCACAATTGGACGCCGATCAATTTTATAGCTTTTTCATCAAATTGGCTGAACCGTTCTTATGGAATGAGCAAAATATTCCAGTCCTCGCCTGTGGGATGATTTGTGCTAAGCAAGGGTGGCAAGAAGCGCCTTATCTTTCTGTTCCTTGCCATCCTCTGAACCTTTATCAGGCAGTTACGATCATTCCTCAAGGTGATGAACGGTTTAACCTTCACGTAATGCCGGGCGTCAAACAGAAGAAACCTGCAGACGTCGTACGCGGCGAAGAAACCCAAATTGCAGGATTTTTGAATACCCACCCACAATTTGATGGCGTTCTATGCTTAGCTGGCACACATACAAAATGGGTGCGAATCAGCGCCAAAGAAATCGTTAATTTTCGCACCTTTATGACTGGTGAACTTTATTATTTGTTGAGCAGGCAGTCTGTTCTAAAATATTCTGTTGCCGATCCGGGCTGGTCAGAACCCGATTTTCTCGAGGCAGTAGATGATGCAATCAGTTCGCCCCACAAGCTCAGTGCACGTCTTTTCGGTTTGCGCGCAGAGGGGCTTATCAACGAAATGCCTGCAGATGTGGCGCGAGCGCGCCTTTCGGGATATTTAATCGGTCTGGAGCTTTCGGGTGCTAAGCCGTATTGGCTGGGTCAAGATCTGGTGGCAATTGGTGCGCCCAAATTGAGCGGACTTTATGCAATTGCGTTAAAGGCACAGGGACTGTCCTGTCGGATGTTACGCGATGACGATATGGCCCTTGAAGGTTTGAGGGTTGCTCACAAGGCGCTGCAGTAGGTGCGCTGATGAGCCGAAATATTATTGCAATTCTGCGCGGGGTTTGTCCATATGAAGCGGCTGAAATTACCGGGGTTCTATTGCGTTGTGTCGTAATAAAAATAGAGGTAACCGTGAATTCGCCTGAGCCATTTGAAATCATCGCGGCGATTGTTCAAGAGTTTGGCGATCACGCAATAGTAGGTGCAGGGACTGTGCTGACGGTTAGCGATGTCCGCCGGACCCGTGATGTTGTTGGGAAAGTTGTGGTATCTTCAAATTGTGATCCCCAGGTGATTTTAGCGACAAAGAGTGTAGGGCGCTTTGGAGAGCTTGAAAAGCGACACAATTAGACGGTAATTCAAAATAGTAAAGCTGTGCTCGGTTTGCCTCGATCTGACACAGAAAGCCGTACGCATCTTAGGTTCATTATACACTGAAACTCCACGTGACAAAAATTGTTTTGGTCAGTGCTGACTCATCGAAATTTGGCACTGGTATGATTGGGGGTATTTTTCCCTCGGCTCATCTGCGTAATGCGGAAATTGTACTGAATGATATTAATAACGCTCCTGCGGATCACACAATTTCCATGACGCATAAATTTATGAAAGCTCATTATTTGGAGCAAACCCTCCATGTTGAGAATGATTTGCGTCTTGCCTTGCAAGGGGCTGATTTTGCCTTGATTTCTATTGAAGATTGGATGCCTCAATATATCTTCCAACGTTCTTAGGTGCAAAACTGATCAAAAATTGGGCGTTGCCGAATATCACTCACGTCTCTATTAACCAGTTTTTGGCGGTTCCAATACCATCAAAACGCGTGACTCTCGCTAAAGTTTTTATTATTTTTCTTCAAAGGTTTGAGGATAATAGGCTTCCCTAGTGGAGAACGTTTAAATGAATAAAGAAGTAACGGGTGCTGACATTAGCCATCCTATTTCAGCGAATGCCACAACACAGCTCAAAGAGATCCAAAAAAACCTTCCGCTTAGAGTTTTGAGTGAGGACGATTGGAATCATTGGATTACCAGAGGATATGTCATCGTAAGGAGTGCTATTTCCTGCGAAGCAGCAAAAAGACTTGAAGAGGTGCTTTGGGAATTTGACGACAAAGACCCGAATGATCCGTCAACCTGGTATGAACCAGAGCGCCGTCCCCATGTACGCCCTGAATTAAACAATGTAGGGATGACAGAGATTTATCACCACCAATATATGTGGGACAACAGAATGGCCCAAAGGGTCTATGACGCTTTTGTCGATATTTGGGACAGAGAAGACCTTTGGGTCGCTATTGATCGAGCCAATATTAACCCGCCAAAAAAAGTCAAAGGTAAGCCAGACGGCTTCATCCACTGGGATGTTGATATGAATGCGCGCCCATTTCCCATTGGTGTGCAAGGTGTTCTGTCTATCAAAGAGCAAGATATCGAAACAGGCGGTTTTCAGGCGGTCCCCTATTTATTCCAGAACTTTGAGGAATGGGTCAAAACACAACCCGTAGACCGCGATCTGATTTGCCCAGACATGACTGGGCTATCACGGGAAAATGTTGATCTGTCGGTCGGTGATTTATTGATATTTAACTCGCTTCTGGCCCACGGGGTGCGTCCTAATCATGCAGAAAATCGGGTGCGAATGGCACAATATATTTCCATGTATCCGGCTAATCAGCATAAGGAAGAGGAACGTTTGGAACGTGTGCGTTTGTGGAATGACATCGAACCGCCAGCGCGCCCAGATTTTCCTGGCGATCCGCGTGACTGGGAAAAACGATCCTATGGAAAAGCCTATCTAAACCCTTTGGGAAGAAAGCTTCTTGGATTGGATCTTTGGTAAAAACAATTTGTCATCTTTAAAAGCATTGCAAACGGCTTCTGTCTAATTCAAAACTCGCGAAATAAAAAAACGGCACGCTGTAAGTTTAGACCCGACCTGTGTGTCTGCCTGCGTTCGACATTTAAATTTTTATTTTCCATGTCTTGATTTCAGTTGCTGAGACAGCCTCGGAAAAGTCCACTTCTACAACAGCGTTATAGGTAACTATTGCCGCACCCAAGGAATTTAAAAGGTTTTTTGCATTACTGATGAAAATTATCGGTCTCATGATGTCAAAAATAATTAATTTAATAAAATGCAACAAAAATTCACTGGGATGTCCAGAAGTACTTTAGTCACTATGAAGCAAAATGCACGAAGCTTCATCTTCGAATAAATATTGTGATCAAATTTCTGAACTCACGAACACTTTAAGAAACAAAACTTGGAGTAATTGAAAAAGGTAGACTTTTATTTCAAAAAAGATCTTAAGCTGCCTTGAGCCCAACTATCTTTGCATCATTTGGCAATATTAGTTTAGACCAAGTCAAATTACTGGGAGTCTGCCAATGACTGGCTATCTTACAACTCATGTCCTTGACACAGCACGAGGGCGTCCGGTCAAAGGATTAGGTATAGACCTATATCAAATACTTGACGGGGAACGGCATTTGGTTGGAAACGCTGTCACAAATGACGACGGGCGCACCGACGAACATATTTTACCAGCAGCACGTTTTGAGCTAGGAGGATATGAGTTAGTTTTTCACGCTGGGCCTTACTTGACGGCAACAGATCAAAGAATAGAAGGGCCTCATTTTCTAAGCGATATACCCATTCGCTTTACAATGTCAGAGGCCGTTCACTATCATGTACCTTTACTTTTGTCGCCCTTCGGCTATTCCACATACCGTGGCAGTTAAGAAAGATACTGTACGCTGCCAGATGACTTGATCATCTCACCAACGCGTTCGATCATAAACTCCATAAAAAGACGCGTTTTAGGGTCCTGCATACGGCGGTGCGTAAAAAGGCAGGCCATCTGCACCGCTACTGGTGGCGTATTTTTTGCGACCTTAACAAGGCGGCCAGATTTTAAGTGATCTATAATTTCAAAGATCGGCTTTAAAACAATTCCATGTCCTGCCAATGCCCAATCAGTTAAAACATCTCCATCGTCCGATTCATAATGTCCGGAAATACGAAAGCGCTTTGGACCCTCTTTTGTCAAAAGCTGCCATTGGAATTCTGAGGCACCAGGGAAGCGCAAGTTCAGACACTCATGGCGATTATTCACCAGGTCATCCCCATTCATTGGCATTCCCTTGCGTTCGATATACTCCGGTGCCGCACAAAGAACGCGATCAATATCCGCGATTTTGCGAATACGAAGATTGCTATCTTCTGGGTGACCTAAGAAAAATGCAAGGTCAAGTCCTTCTGTTGTAAGGTCAATCTTTCTGTCAGATAGTCGTAATCTAACAATGATTTCCGGATATCGGGCAAGAAAATCTGGAATTTTCGGCGCTACTAACCGCCGTCCTACACCCAAAGGGGCTGCAATATAAAGTGAGCCTTTCAAATTTTCTGTCATATCGGTGATTTGCGCTTCTGCCAATTCAATCGAATCTAAAATACTCATTGCACCGCGATAAAAATTTTTACCCTGCTCAGTAGGAGTCAGATTACGTGTTGTGCGATGGAAAAGGCGCACACCCAGATGTTCTTCAAGTTGAGAAATGCGTGTCGAAGTCACTGCTGGCGAAATTCGAAGGTCACGACCTGCCGCTGACATATTGCCAAGTTCATAAACACGAACAAAAGTACGGATATTATTTACATATGACATTATTTTGTTTTATTTGATACTGTTTACAATTCTGTTGCATATCAGAATAAACAACTTTCAGCTAGGGATTATCAAAGAGAAACATTGGAGCGAGTAAATGTATGATATCGCGGTGATTTGGGATTGGGTTGCGTTCTCAGTGCGTTGGTTACACGTGGTGACAGCCATGGCATGGATCGGAGCGTCTTTCTATTTTATCGCACTCGACCTAATGCTGAAGCCTGTCCATTCACTTCCAGAGGGTGCTTCAGGCGAAGAATGGGAAGTCCACGGAGGGGGGTTTTACCACACCGTGAAATATATGGTTGCCCCCTCAAAATTGCCAGAACATTTGACATGGCATAAATGGCAAAGCTATTCCACCTGGCTTTCGGGGGCAGCACTTCTAATGATCGTATATTGGGTGGGAGGTGAGCTTTTCCTACTCGATCCGAACAAAGCAGATCTGACACTTTGGCAAGGGATCTTGATATCTGGTGGATCGCTAGCATTCGGCTGGCTTCTTTATGATCAAATGTGTAAATCTAAATTGGCAGATCATCCAACGACTTTGATGTTATTATTATTTATCGTCCTAGTTGCTATGTCGTGGGGTTATAATCAGATTTTTACCGGCCGAGCAGCTTTACTACACCTTGGGGCATTTACGGCAACAATTATGACCGCAAACGTTTTTTTTCAGATCATGCCAAATCAGCGTATCGTTGTGGCTGACTTGAAAGCAGGACGTTTGCCAGATGCGAAATACGGAAAAATCGCAAAGGTGCGCTCTACTCATAATAATTACCTCACATTGCCCGTTGTTTTCCTTATGCTGTCAAATCATTACCCTCTGGCTTTTGGAACAGACTATTCATGGATCATTGCAAGCTTGATTTTTTTGACTGGCGTAACGATCCGTCACTATTTTAATACGATGCACAAAACGGGTCGTGGACCGCATTGGACATGGGCCGTGACGGTATTGATTTTGATTTTGATTGCATGGCTGTCCACAGCGCCGCTTCATCAAAGTCTTGAAGAAGCTGAAGCGCGCCCCTTAACGCCATATGAACAAAAATTTGCGACAGCAGAGGGTTTTGCCGAAGCCTATGAAACTGTGATTGGCAATTGCTCGATGTGCCACGCCCGCGAACCTACGTGGGCGGGGATCCGGTGGCCCCCTAAAAATGTGGTTCTAGAGACTAAAAGTGATGTAGCAAGTTACGCAGAACAGATATATCTACAGGCTGGTTTGAGCCGTGCGATGCCACCACCCAATTCTATTCTGATGAATGACGCATCTCGTAAAGTTATCGTTAGTTGGGTGCAAAGCGCCCGAAATTGAAGGTTGATTCTTTAAATTTACTAAATTTAGGCACACCAGACCCAGTGAAACCAGCAATATGATTCTTGAGAGGTTTATCCAAAATTTATTTCTAAGTATGGCGTATTACATGGTAATTTTTGTTCTGTACACTAAGATAAACCGTAAACCCCCGCGATGATCTCAAATATCAATTTTAACTGCACTTTCTCGCGCAGTAGCAAGCTCCACCACTGAGGCGGCAACAGCAAGATCTTGCAGAACAACACGGGTCCCATCAAACAACTTGATTTCTTCATTAGTACTCCGATCTGTATCAATACCGTTGAAAACGTTACCGATTTCTACGATATCGCTGCCTTTGATGAGGCCTTCACCAATAACGGGCTGCGCTTCTCCGATCCTGATTGATTGTGTAACTTAATCTGTGAATATGGTTGCTTGTTTCAAAAGCTTGGCTTCGACTTCTTGCTTGCCTTTTGTTTCCTAATTGGGCGCTTTCTGCGCCGCGTTGACATGCTGCGCTCTAAAAGATGCTTATTACGCACTGGTGATCGAAATAATAACATCCCCCACGCCCATACCGTCAAGCTCAGCCAATTCAAACGGAAGACCTGCTTCATTTGGCACCTTTTCAACATTGGGAAGCACTACGAGGTGACACTTCCAGCCCATGACTTTTTCAAAATCATGGTTCTCTAATGCGACGCTTGGCTGAAACATTGCTTAAAAGCATAAAACTATCACGCTTATAATTTTGCCATTTTTGCGCGCTATATCTTTGATTGACATGGATCACGCTGCGGCCATACGCAGCGTTGTCAGCAGTATCCCTCCGACTATCGTCTTGATCATACCTGTATGACGGTCAAAAAAAATACTGTCGACCAATGGTTGATCAACCTCCATTTTTTAAAATTTTGCGGCCAGTAGCCTCCAGCCTTGAGCCCAAAGCTTATACCCGCTTAATCCAACCCACCTTTAACTCTAAACAGCGCATCTTCATGTCCGATGGCCTTACGTTTCACTGGAGAATTTCAAATTGCTTCAGATTTTGATCCCTATCAGACTGGATCTGGGCGAGACATCAAATCTTATTTTGTTGGCTTTGTAAACGCGCTGAATAGCAGGACATTAGAGATCGCGCTGATAATCCGCAAGTATCCTGATAATAAATCAATTGTAGGCACATTACATATAGTGACTCAGAAGATAGCTACGTGATTAATAAGCATATCCCCTCGCTGATACCGGCCAGACGCATTCGACAACGCCATTTCGTATTCCAACATACCAGTCATGTAAGTTTGCTGTTGGATCACAATGACCTGGCACTAATTTTAACTTTTCGTTAATCTTCAGTACAGCATTTGGATCCAGTACAACCCCGTGCTCATCAGTACATTTCACATATTCCACATTGTCGCGCCCAAAAATGATGGGTAGACCTGAATCTACAGATTGTACTTTTAGACCTGCATCCACTATGGCTCTGTCGGTTTTTGCATGACTCATGACAGATGTTAGAATGAATAAGGCGTTCTCCCATTCGTCCTGATCAATACGGTTTCCGTTTTTATCGAGGATCCGACCATAAGCGGCATCCATAAATGCGTATGATCCGCACTGAAGTTCGTTATAAACGGCAGAATTGGCTTCAAAATAGTACGAGCCAGTTCCGCCACCGCCAACGATGTCGCAATCCAAACCTTCGGCTTTCAATGTATTCACCGCATCTCTGACCATAGCGACAGAAATCGCAATTTTTTCCTCACGTTCATCATAACTGTCGAGATGCTGCATGGCGCCTTGGTAGGCTTGAACACCCGTGAATTTAAGCCTTTCAGCTGCATCAATAGCTTTGGCTATTTCCACAACAGCTGACGTCGACGTCACGCCACACCGACCTGCACCACAATCAATTTCGACAAGGCATTCAATCTGTGTCCCATTTCTTCGTGCCGCCTTAGACAAGTCCGCCACATTAGGTAGATCATCAACACAACAAATCGTACGCGCCCCCAATTTTGGGATACGCGCAAGACGATCGATTTTCGTGGGTTCACGTACCTGATTAGAGACTAAAATGTCTTTTATCCCGCCACGCGCAAAAACTTCTGCCTCGGAAACTTTTTGGCAGCAGACGCCACATGACCCGCCAAGTTCCTGCTGTAGTTTCTGAATATCCACAGATTTATGCATTTTGCCATGGGTCCGGTGGCGCATTCCATGATCTTTAGCATATTCGCCCATTTTCTTGATATTGCGCTCCAGCGCATCCAGATCAAGAACAAGAGAAGGCGTTTGTATTTCATCTTCATTCATGCCAGGCTTTGCAGGGATGTTAAAACCAACTTCATAGTTTTCTAACTGTGATGTTTCTTTCATTGTTCGCTCTTTTTTAAAAATTCTGTACTACAATGTCATGTACTTCAGGTCGAGCCAATCCAAGGAAGTTGGTTAAGATCGACGTTCCCATCCTTGACTATGATACTTACTTTTTTCCTTTTGACGTTTTGGGGTTGTTCGAAACAATCGCTAATGGAAGCGTGCAAAAGGGTTCCATCACGACGCGTAACTGTTTTCAAGTAAGTTTCATGGTGGCTATGATTTCTTGTTGGCTGGCTGTGAAAATATATTCCATTTTATTTGAAGCGAAAAGTCATTTGAGTTCTTTCAATGGAACTAGCAGTTTATCCGCGATTGTAGTTGTCGCGTCGTCTGAAATTAGCAAGGGCTTGTACTCGGCAATCAAGCCGCCATAAAGACGCACTGCGTCCCTCTCTGCCCGTCGCGCCTCGCGGCGCATCATTATGTGGCAAGGGATACCCCGTTTCATCATCGCATCTGTCAGGCAAGAAGCTTGATCTCCCAAGGAATGTGCCGCAGAACCTGTTATGCTTGGTCCCCGTCTGGTATAAAAACTGCATTTGCGGCACCGCATAAATCCAACGCTCCCATTTCTTGAAATTTTTCACAATTTAGAAACAAAACACATCTCGCGAGTTTGCTGAAATAATTCAGAGTGTGCACAGGGTTACGGCGAATATGCGGTGCAATTCGTTGCCGGGCATGCAGTAAATCTTCATAGGCTGAAATATCAATCATACCGTCTTTCATTATCTTACATCATTATGTGAAACGGATGAATTTCCGCTGTAATATTTTTGTGCAGCTGCCACACCTGAGCCCATCGTGATATTAATCCCAAGATCCACCGTGCACATTTCGGCCGTGGGGTCCATGACATCAGTCAGGCTTCCCAAGTGACCAATACGAAAGACTTTACCAGCTACTTCGCCAAGGCCTTCTCCAAAGGCGACACCATATTTTTCCTCCGCATCGGCCACAATGTCGGTCGCGTTAAAATCTGCAGGTGTGAGGATAGTACTGACCGTGTCAGAATCAGAATATGCTGAAGGATCCGCTGCACAAAGATCTGATCTCCAAGCTCTGATGGAGTGTCTGATTCCTTCGGCAATGCGGTGTTGAAGGGTAAAGACATTTACTAATCCCTCGTCAAGCAGCATAGTGCAGGACTGGCATAGTAGCCCGTTTAACAACCCGACCGCAGGCGTGTAAGGATATGCTTTTTTACAGATTCATTCCTCATATCGCGCACATCAAAAAAGTTTCTTGGCAAGCCAGCAGATTTGGTCGCCGCCATCGCTTTGGCGCTGAAACCAACAATCGCAAGACCGGAAGGCAGCATCAATCCTTTTTGCGATCCGGTGACAGCAACATTAACCCCCCATTGATCAAAGCGAAAATCTATTGGCGCGATTGAGGATACACCGTCAACGAACAAAATCGCTGAATGTTTTGCTGCATCAAGTGCCTTACGGATTGCTCCGATATAAGAAGTGACACCCGTCACTTTTTCATTGTGCGTTGCGAGAACAAATTTGGTATCATGCGTTTTGTCATTACGGAGAATGTCTACGTTACGATCTGCATGAATACCACGGCCCCACGGCGTTTCCACGATGTATACGTTAAGACTATGACGCCGGCACATATCAATTCAGCGATGACTAAACATGCCTTTACGCGCTGCGAGAATCTTATTGCCGCTTGCTACGGTGTTACTTAGCGTGGCTCCCCATCCACCAGCTAACGTAGCAGCGAAAATGAAAATCTCAGCTATATCGCTTTTTAACACTTTGCGTACACCATCGCGCGCTGGATCAAAAATTTCCCCTAGTAGGGGCACACTATAGTGTGCAAATCTTGAAAGCTTAAGAAAATAAATTTTTCCGGATTTTTTCACATGGTGAATATGAAAATCATAAAAGCCGAAATTAATTTGAGTAACTCAAAAAATAATGTAAATAATAACCGAAAGCCTCGAAAAGCATGGGGAACACCGCGCGAAAGGGTGGATAATGCCGACCGAGATACGATCAAATCAATTGAATTTGCTATGCCGGTTTTTGAATTTCTAAGCGAATGAAAGAGTATGCCCGTGCCTCAATTAGCCAGCGATTTGTATCAATCTCCGGTAACTTTTTATAAAATTCTGGTCCCGCTTGAAAAACGGGCGCTGTTGAATTGGACCTTGTGGCTCAGCTTTGGCAATCGTTCCGCGTACCTTTTTCATCAGTGCAAGGTTTACCATTCGTACCAACGTTGTTGAGCGCGCCAGATACATTATGCCTTGATTGATGTAAGACAATGGCGAAACAGCAAACCTCGGTATGCAGAAAGAGGACACCGTTCTTTTCTGTATTCAAGTTCAAACACAGGCCAACATTCGTGCATTATTTGCTTCCGGCACATTATCCCCAATGCAGACATTAATCATCGTAAAAGCGCTTTTAGCACATAGAGATGAAGCACGTCTGAGTGCGTTTGTGAATAAAGGCCAGTTTGAAAAGTTAATAGATCATTGAATCACAGAAACAAATGCTTTGAAAAGTCATTTGAGCGATATCCAAATCGGGGGATATTCTTTTGATAATGCGATAAAAACCACAGGAATGTGGTGCATCGCAGTGACAGTCTTTGATTTCAACGGAAAAGCGATTGTGGGGATTTCGGTTTCAGGCTCCAACAGCTGGACCGAGCCCGCGAGATTCTAAGAGCTTATTGCTCCTGTGTTGAGTTCAGCGCGGGATTTAAACATCACTATCGGGGGAAATGCATCCGCCTATTCTCATTAAGTCGGATAGAGTGAATTAAACGCCCGATTTTTGAAGCAAGGCCATGTGTCGGTTAACGTCCTTATATAACAGATAACGAAACCGATCCGGTCCGCCTGCATAACAGGCTTGTGGGCAAAAGGCGCGCAACCACATGAAATCGCCTGCCTCGACTTCAATCCAGTCATTGTTGAGGTTATAAACTGCTTTTCCCTCCAAGACATAAAGCCCATGCTCCATGACATGTGTTTCCAGAAATGGAATAACTCCGCCCGGTTCAAATGTCACAATATTTACATGCATATCGTGGCGCATATCATCCGGTTCGACAAATCGGGTTGTCGCCCATGTGCCATCCGTATCCTGCACGGGTGTGGGTGCGATATCATTCTCATTTGTAATCAGGACATCGGGTCTATCAATGCCGTCGACCGCCTCATAGGCTTTGCGGACCCAGTGGAAGCGCAACACCTCCTGATCTTTGTTATGCAAAGACCAACCGCTTGTGGGCGGAAGATAGGCATATCCACCAGGCGTCAATTTGTGGGTTTGTCCATTTACACAAAGCGATGCCGTACCCTCAACCACAAATAAAACACACTGCGCCTCTGGATCCAATTCTGGACGATCAGAACCCCCACCGGGTTGTACTTCCATGATATATTGCGAAAACGTTTCTGCAAAACCGCTCATAGGGCGGGCAATTACCCACAAACGTGTATTTTTCCAGAAAGGCAAAAAGCTTGTCACGATATCGCGCATTGTGCCTTTTGGAATGACCGCATATGCGTCCGTGAAAATGGCGCGATCTGTCAGAAGCTGTTTTTGTGCAGGCAATCCGCCGTGGGGCGCAAAGTATTTGTAACTCATGAAACACCTAGCTTCAAATTTACTATCTGCATCATCATGTACCTTCGTTGCCTTGTTATCCATAGTTAATACCGAAACAAGTCTCTTCGTAAAGATTTGAAAATTGAGCGTAAGACTTTCTTGGACTATGTCAGATTAGGTTCAATTTGTAACAACCGCTTTGGTTGAATACTATCATAAAATCACAGCGTAGCAGGGAGCGTGACGTAGCCACGGAAGCGAACTCGCTTGGAGACTATGGCGGTTGGGCGAATTTGATAGCCTGCGAAATGTTTTAGAAACTCTGAAATTGCAATTTTTGCTTCGAGTCGCGCTAAAGTTAGTCCGACGCAGACATGAGGCCCTGCTGCAAACGCTAAATGTTGGCGCGCATTTCTGCGACGAATGTCAAAGACATTGGAGCGTTCAAATATGGAGGGGTCCCGATTGGCCGCCCCTATACACATGTGGATGTTGATATCTTTATCCAGTCTAATACCCCCCAGTTCCACCGGTCGGGTTGTTTGACGGTTGCCGAATTGATTTGGGGACTGCATGCGCAGTACCTCTTCTATAGCATTATCTATTAAATCTGGATGTTCACTTAGAATTTTCTGCTCTTCCGGATAGCGCCATAGCATGTAAAGGGCGTTGCCGATAAGGTTTGTTGTGGTTTCATGGCCTGCATTGAGTATAAAAATGCAGTTGTGCAGAAGCTCCGTTTCTGATAGCTTCTCGGCCTCTTCTGCCAGTATCAGACGCGTAAGCACATCTGTGTCTGGATCCATGCCCTCTGTTCTTCGACGCGCTACAAGCCTCCTCAGATAGGTTTTGAAATCAGCAACAGCTTCATTGCCGATCTTCATCTGTTCAGTACTCAAAACAGGCTCTAAAGCACCAAGAATTGCCATGGACCAATCACGCAGAGGTGAGCGCTCTTCAAAGGGGATGCCCAACAGATCTCCAATAATTTGAATTGGGATCTGACTGGCAAAATCTTCAATGATATCGATCTCTTTGTTATTTTTATTTTTCTCGGCAACATCAGCCAGCAGACGCGATATTGTTTCGCGTAGACCGGGCTCCATCAACTTTATAGCGCGTGGATTTAAAGCTGCTGTCATAATTTTGCGCACCCTTGTGTGCAACGGAGGATCGTTAAACACCAATGAATTCGTGTGATGTTCAAACAGCGGACTTCTTACCCCAAATTTTGGGCCGAAACTAAGCTTTTTGTCAGAGCTGTAGTGATCCACATCTTTGTACACTGCAGCGAGCAGCGCATGTCTTGAAATCAGCACTGATCCATCCTGTTGCATTAACGCAGGTGGTCAGTCCAAAAGATCTGCGTAAAAGTCAAACGGATTCTTGAAAAACACTGGTGGAATTTTAGATAAATCTAACATAACAGTATCAATCTTTGATTAAGGTTCTCTAGTTTAGAGTCTAGGTGAAAGCAAAAGCTTCGTCTATGACTGTTAGCTGATACTACTTTGAATCAAGGACATCTTGTCACAGCCTTCATAATTAAAATTTTGCGTTTTACTTTTATCTCCAGTAGGTTTTGGTATTTAAGCAACCAATGATTTTAAAGAATGTGTAAATTTGGTAACTACTTTATTAGACCGTAGGATTTATAGCATTTCTTTAAAATTATTCTATTTTAACCAAGTGGTTTTGCAGCGCGCTTTTTCTTGTCAAAGTAAACAAACTTTGTGCTGTCTCCATCGCCTTGCGCCCGATTTGGATATGCTTAAACTTTTTACAGGTTTATAAGAAGGTTAATTAAACTGCTTTGGGAAAAAGCAGATTTAGCACTTTTTTTATAATTTACAATTCTAGCTGCTCTCAATCGACCTCATTTCGTTTTGGAGATATTTCTTCAGGCAAATCACAACCGTGCTAAGCGAATTTTTAGTGATTGCTCGAGCAGCTTCGATAGTGGCCTGTGGCTTTACTGGGATCTTAAACTTAGATTGCAAAATGGCAGTCCTAGAGGCTTAATGATGTCAGCCGCTTCTACAATTTATCACACAGAATTATGTGAACTATGGCACTTAGTTGCGTAGCATCTAGTAAAAATTCTAGAGAAACCAAAGGACGCAGTGCGCATTATTGCGTGGGCACAAGCTTTATTGCTGAAGGGATATGATTTCATGTCATAAGACGTGTTGTGCTATTTTACTGACAAACAAACGATTGGTTTCGGTTAATTGTATCCTTTTGCAACGGGTGCATATTTTATATTGTTCTAACCCGTTGCAGTTCCTGTGTTTATCGGGATATGAAGCAGGGCAAACAAAATGATTGTGCGGTCCAGCCATGAAAATGCATGATACATTCATCAAGCCAATGCACCCAGAGGGTCGCAAATTCGTTGGTATATTTGTGGTGATCACAATCATCTTGTTCCTAGTATGGCAGGCGTTGGGATGGATCGGTGTGGTCCTGACCATCTGGTGCTATTACTTTTTTCGCGATCCTGAACGGGTGACACCGAAAAAAGATGGACTCGTAATCAGCCCAGCGGATGGTATTGTGTCTTTGATTGAACGGGCAGTTCCGCCACCAGAATTGGGTATGGCGGACCAGGAATTGACGCGCGTCAGTGTATTCATGAGTGTGTTTAATTGTCATGTGAACCGCGCACCAATAGCAGGTCAAATTACTGAGATAGCCTATCGGTCTGGAAAATTCTTTAACGCATCACTCGATAAAGCCAGCGTTGACAATGAACGGAATAGCCTGAGCATTAGAATGGAAGACGGGCGTCAAATTGCAGTAGTGCAGATTGCGGGCCTTGTGGCGCGCCGCATCGTGTGTTTCAGCGCGAAAGGTGATAAAATACAAACTGGAGAACGCTTTGGTCTGATCCGGTTTGGATCACGATTGGATGTGTATCTTCCTCATGGGACCGATCCGATGGTGCAAGTGGGCCAAACGATGATTGCAGGGGAAACGGTTTTGGCTGATTTGAATGCATCTGGCCCTGTGCAGACAGAAAAGATAGGTTAAGCCATGGCTAAACCTCTGGATAGTGCGAAGAAATCAAAAATTCGGCTGATCCATCTTTTGCCTAATCTTTTGACGATTACGGCCATTTGTGCTGGGTTAACGGCAATCCGCTTTGGATATGAGGGTAGTTTTGAAACGGCCGTGCGCCTCATTCTTGTAGCCTGTGTCTTGGATGCATTGGATGGACGCCTTGCGCGCATGTTGAACCAGGCGACTGCCTTGGGGGCTGAGCTGGACTCACTCGCGGATTTTGTAAATTTCGGTGTTGCGCCGGCCCTTATTTTACATAGTTGGACACTTCAGGACTTTCCGAGGGCCGGTTGGATCGCTGTTTTATTCTACGCAATCTGCTGTGTTTTGCGTCTCGCGCGTTTCAACGTCAGCGCGCAGAAAGAGAAATCGGGTATGAGGTCAAGCTATTTTGTTGGCGTGCCGTCACCAGCAGGAGCCATCTTGGTACTTTTTCCAATGATTGTGTCTTTTGCAACGACAAAGTCTCCATTGACGCCCCCAGAATTCGTTGCGTTCTACATCTGTATTATAGGGTTTTTAATGATCAGCCGTCTGCGCACCTATGCGTTTAAGAACCTCGCAATTGATCGGGCAAATACTAAATTCTTTTTACTGGCGGGCGCTATTTTGGTTGCGGCACTTCTGACTTATTTCTGGATTACGCTCACTGTACTGACTTTGGGGTATGTTGGGGTTCTTATTTGGGGTTTTTGGGGAGCATCAAGATCAATACGCTCCGGCAGTAGACTGCCTTAGCTGTTGCTCAAATCTGAGATAAAATCGCACATTTTTGATCAGTATTTCGGTATTACTATCGATCAAAGCCTTGATTTTTATTCGATCAATTTATCCAAGTCTAACTGTATTCATCATCGCAATTTTTTTAAAATATTTATCCTGCAGAAGATTATTATTTTGCAGATTCCATTTTATCAAGCTGCGCAATGAAATTTTCTTGGTTTTGTCATTTAAGACTTAAAATTTATGCCAAAAGTCGTTTCAAAATTGATATCAAAAGTATATTTAAAGGGATGCAGCTACCGGCTAGTATTTCAAAAGTCTGGCAGATATCCAAGTGGTCTATTTTTCTTATGCGAACATTGCCTTCGCCAAATGTCGAGGGCAATGGATACGTCTTTTCGTGCCACAAAATGCCCTAAACAATGATGCGACCCACCACCAAATCCGTGATGATGCTTTTGGCGGGTATGAATATGAAAGTTCGCCGAATTACCCAGTGATCTATCTTTGGCACTCAAAATTACTAAAAGATTCACCGTAATTACCTTGCGAAACAAACGTCGTCGTATTCGTAGCCTTCGTTTGTCTCCCGCGTTGCCCAACTGGTATTGGGCTAAGAGCGTATGGTTTCTTCTGTAAAATTTGGAACAAGGTTCAGGCCCTTATGGCAAATGTCTTTGAGTAATTCGTTTAAGCAAATAAGCTAATCAACCAAATCTGTTTTGATTGATTCGGCTTTGTTCGTTCGATCAAATTCTCAGCGAGAGCTTTCAACCCATCAAAGAGTTTCCCTATCTTGGCTTCATTTATTTTTAAGCGCACACCAATGGCAAGTCCAAGCATGCTTGCATCTCTTGCCAATGCAGTCCAATCGTCTTTTTGAACGTTAAGAAATGTGGAAATCGCATGACTGAAAAGGGGCATCGCAAAGTCATTTTGAAATTTGCGCTGTCCTTTTTGCAGACAGTGACGGTCATAGATTAATTGCGACTCAACCAAATTGTGATAGAAGCAATAGGATGCATTCTTCCGATAGAGCTTTGATTTTTAGAGCTCGGATGGTTTTGTATTTTGGCCCTGTCAGAGAGATGATACTACTGCCAAAATTCCACGAAACCGCCGGTTGCATTTTGTGATTAGGGCCAATGCGCAGCTGCCTTGAAGGAGGCGCCGATCCCTTAACTGTTGCTCCAAATATTTATAAGTCAAATTTGCAATTCCGGGGGTCGTTAGGGCATACCAATGCTTTGCCAATGCCGCCTTTAAAATTTAGAATATTTATAGGGACTCTCAACGCTTCAAATATTCCATGGCGAGGAGATGAAAAGCCTCAGCAAGCGCCGCCGTCTTTGTACAGAAAGACCATTTTGTTTGGTTCCATACGAAACCCTATGCTTTGAATAAATGTCGTTTCATATAGGCAGTTTCGTCCCTAGCGATGCGCTATAAACTGAAGAGATAACTAATTGCTGGAAACGAAATCATCACATTGCAGTCAGGGTTTTGAGAGAAGATTTTGCCTTCGTAGAATAAATTCAGGCAAGTATTGGATCGCGAGGCAATCTCTCGCATCTTTTTGTGCACTTTGAAGGGGCTTGAAGTTGGTTCGACATAACAGTTAGAGAAATGGTTACCCAATAAAAATAATTTGCACAAACTTCTGTTAAAATGACCACCGATGATGTCAAAGATGTCGAAATGACTTTTTGAGGTTGCAACTTGCGTTTATTTTCCGACACTCCAAAAAATTGCGTTTTCTTTAGTTTTTTCATTTACGCTGTGGCTCTTGGAGCTTTGTTTCCAAGGCTTGCCGATCTTCAGGCGCAGATGAACATCTCTAAGGCTACGTTGGGATTTGCGCTTGTTGGATTGCCTATGGGAGTGCAAATTACACTTTTGTTCGCTGACCGTTTGGTCCGTGAGATTCCTCTTCGTTTGCTGATGGGTTTGGGTGTTCCGGTCATTGGTCTGTCTCAATGTCTTGCAGGCTTCGCAACATCGCCTGTGTCGTTCTTCATCTATCTAATGTTAGGGGGTAGCGCGGTTGCTGTGCTTGAAGTTGCTGTCAACTTAGAGGCGGATCGGGTTGAGGCAAAAACGGGGACACGGATCATGAACCGATCCCATGCCTATTGGAGTTTTGGTTTTTTCACGGCCAGCGTTGTTGGGGCAACATTTTCTCAGCTTGGAATTTCCCCATTTGTTAATTTTGTGGTTATTATGGTGCTCGCGACCTTTGCCAGTAATTTGGTGTTTTCCAAATACGCTCCGGCAGAGCGGCGCTATAAAGCGACGCCGAAAAAATCGAGCATTTTGGTTTTGCCCTCTCACGCCATTTCCATGTTGGTTTTATTTTCCCTCTCAGCAATGTTAGTTGAAGGATCATCGATTGACTGGTCAATCATTTTTATACGCGAAGAATTTGAAACATTACCTTTGGTTGAAGGACTTGCTCTTGTCTGTGCCGCCTTGTCTCAGGCTGTGGTACGGTACTTTGCAGATCCGCTCGTTGAACGGTTCGGCCCTAGATCTGTGGCAACGGCAAGTGTTTTTGGAATGGGTTTTGGGGTAGTATTGGTATCGTTTTCTGTGGCACCAGCGATGGCACTCACCGGATTTTTGTGCATGGGCGGGGGCAGTGCTGTAATCTTTCCACTAGCTATGTCTGCCGCAGCAGGACGGGAGGACCGAGCATCAGAGGAAAATGTGGCAGCACTTGCACAGTTTGCATTTGCAACTTTCCTCATAGCGCCTCCCTTATTGGGTATTATTTCAGAGCATTACGGACTGCGCATTGCCTTTGCGATTGCACTGCCGTTTATCTTGCTCAGCTTCTTCAAGCGGACGGTGATGCCGATAAAGCCTTTAAGTGAAGCAACACAAAACGAGCCTTAAAATGTACAGATGAAGAGTATAACGCATGGGTTGCTGCGTCTCTATTCAACAGAAGAAAGATACTCCTACCTTGCAAATCGAAGTGCACCTCTGCTAACCCATTTCTTGCGTCTCTACAAATCGTGGTTCCCAATAGATTGGATATATAAAATGTGGCAGTTTTTGATTGATCGTGGAGGCACATTTACCGATATCGTTGCGCGCAAGCCTGACGGGTCCTTCGAGATACGTAAATTTCTATCGGAAAACCCAGAGCAATACAAAGATGCTGCGGTGCATGGCATACGTTCCTTTTTGGGCCTTACTGCTCACGCTCAAATTCCCAAAGATTTAATCGCCAACGTGAAGATGGGGACAACTGTGGCAACAAATGCGCTTTTGGAACGCAAAGGCGATGATACGCTATTGTTGATTACTAAAGGATTTGGGGATCTGCTGCGCATTGGGTATCAAGCACGGCCCAAGTTGTTTGAACTCAATATCAAACTGCCAACCCTTCTTTACGGAGATGTTGCTGAAATCGAAGAACGTCTTGATGCTGATGGAAATGTGATACGCCCCCTCGATGAAAACAGCGCAAGAGAAGCCCTGAGACGCGCTAAAAAAGCTGGCTTCAACAGTGTCGCCATCGCTTTTCTTCATGGATATTTGAATCCTGATCACGAAGTACGCGTTGCCGCTATGGCTGTGGAAGAGGGGTTCGCACAGATCTCTGTCAGCCATCAGGTGTCGCCATTGATGAAATTGGTCAGCCGCGGGGATACTACCGTGGTAGATGCCTATTTGTCTCCGATTTTGCGTCGATATGTGGCGCAGGTATCAGATGAATTGGGGGACGAATATGACACGCAGCTTATGTTTATGCAATCAAACGGAGGCTTGACAGATGCGCGACTCTTCCAGGGGAAAGATGCGATTCTGTCAGGTCCGGCAGGCGGTGTTGTGGGCATGGTCAAAACAGCTGAACCTTTAGGCTTTGACCGGCTTATCGGATTTGACATGGGGGGGACTTCAACCGATGTCTGCCATTATGCGGGTAAATATGAGCGGAGTTTTGAAACCGAAGTAGCGGGCGTCAGATTGCGCGCCCCTATGATGCATATTCACACGGTGGCTGCCGGCGGGGGATCGATCCTCTTCTACCGCGATGGACGCTTTCAGGTCGGACCTGAAAGTGCGAGCGCCAATCCGGGACCGGCCTGTTATCGCCGTGGTGGACCGCTTACGGTCACAGATTGTAACGTGATGCTCGGCAAGTTGCATCCATCCCATTTCCCTTCTGTTTTTGGGCCGAATGCAAACCAGCCGCTTGATGTGGATATTGTCGAGAAGAAATTTAAAGCGCTGGCAAAGACCATCTCTGAACGCAGTGGCGAAAAAGAGCAAAGCCCTTGTGAGCTTGCCCAAGGATTTTTGCGCATCGCTGTCGAAAATATGGCTAACGCGATCAAAAAAATCTCGGTCCAGCGTGGCTACGATGTGACAGGCTATACATTACAGTGCTTCGGTGGTGCGGGCGGGCAGCATGCCTGCCTAGTCGCAGACGCTTTGTGCATTGAGCGGGTTCTTATCCATCCCTTTGCGGGTGTTCTTTCAGCCTATGGCATGGGGCTTGCTGATATTCGCCATCTTAAGGAACAGCAATTTGAACGCCCTTTGAGCGACTACGGTTATGCGCTAAAGGCGCTTCACCAGCTGGCGCAAGAGGCCAAGGAACAGGTCATCCTTCACGGTATTGCGTTCAAAGATATCCATGTAGAATATCGCGCGCACATGCGCCTAAAAGGATCGCATCAGTCCCTTGAAATCGACTTCGGCACGAAAGAAGAGCTCTTGGATCGTTTTGATGCGGCCCATAAGGCGCGATATGGGTTTTCTGCAGGCACCAAGGATGTCATTTTCGAAGCCCTCGCTGTAGAGGCAATCGGAGGTACCTCTGATATCAGGGAAGAAAAATACCTGCTTTCTAAGACACTCGCTAAGCCTACAGATCACGTTCAGATCACAATCAGTGGACAATCCCAAGAGGTCCCCCTGTTCGATCGATCCGACATGGGGGCTGGTCAAAGGATTCTTGGCCCCGCTATCATTAAGGAGGATACCGGCACCAATATCGTTGAACCTGGCTGGAGCGCATTCGTCAATGAATATGGTCATTTGATTCTATCAAGACAAAGTAAGTTAGAGCGCAAAGAGGCGCTTGGAACCAAAGCCGATCCTGTGATGCTTGAGGTTTTCAACAACCTTTTCATGTCAATCGCAGAACAGATGGGTGCGACACTTGCTAATACAGCCTATTCGGTCAACATAAAAGAACGGCTTGATTTTTCCTGTGCGCTTTTCGACGAAAGAGGTGGATTGGTAGCTAATGCTCCTCATGTGCCCGTACATCTTGGCAGCATGGCAGAAGCAATCCGGACAGTCATCAGTCGCAATCCTGATATGGCTGTGGGCGATGTTTTCATGCTGAACGCACCTTTTAATGGGGGGACGCATTTGCCCGATGTCACGGTCATTACACCAGTTTTTGACGAAACTACTGGACGTGCAATTTTTTATGTCGCCTCGCGTGGGCATCACGCGGATATCGGTGGCAAAACACCTGGCTCTGCGCCACCAGACAGTCGCGTGATCGAAGAAGAAGGCGTTGTTATCGACAATTTCAAACTTGTTGATAAGGGGACATTGCGTGAGGCGGAAATCCGTACTCTTTTGGCATCTGGCGCTTATCCATGTCGGAACATTGATGAAAACCTTGCTGATCTGGCAGCACAGATTGCCGCCAATGAAACAGGTGTGCGCGAAGTGAAAAAGATGATCGCACAATTTGGGCTGGATGTTGTACAGTCGTACATGCTGCATGTGCAGGATAATGCCGCTGAAAGCGTACGCCGCGTCATTTCTGCGCTTAAGGATGGCAAATATGATTATGAATTGGACAATGGCGAATATATCCGTGTTGCCGTACGCGTGGATAAGATCAACCAAAATGCAGAAATTGATTTCACGGGGACAGCTGAAAAAAATCCCTTCAACTACAACGCTCCCCTGGCGGTGTGTCATGCAGTGGTGCTTTACGTTTTCCGTGCCCTTATTGGAGCACAAATCCCGCTTAATGAAGGATGTTTCAGGCCGCTGAAGGTCATTGCTCCCAAAGGGTCTATGATAAATGCGCAATATCCTTCTGCTGTCATTGCTGGCAATACAGAAGTCAGTCAGTTGATGTGCAATGCGCTCATCTGTGCGTTGGGTGCAATGGCAGGAAGTCAAGCAACCATGAACAATTATGTCTGGGGAAATGCGCGTTTGCAGAATTATGAAACCATTTGTGGCGGGACTGGCGCTGGGCCAGATTTTGATGGTTGTTCGGCTGTGCAGACTCATATGACCAATACACGCAGTACTGATCCTGAGGTGCTTGAATTTCGCTTCCCGGTCCGTTTGGAAGAGATTTCAATTCGAAAAGGATCGGGCGGTAGGGGCGCCTATAATGGGGGTGATGGGATCACCCGCAAAATGCGCTTTTTAGAACAAATGACAGTGACTACATTGTGCTCTCACCGCCGAGTTCCCCCTGTGGGTTTAAATGGTGGTGAATCAGGTGAAGTGGGGCGCGAATGGATCGAACGTGCAGACGGCACCAATGTAAAGCACACCGGTAATGACCAGAACGAAGTTTATCCGGGCGATGTTTTTGTCATGCAAACCCCATCAGGCGGGGGAATGGGCAAAGCTCCAACGTAATCTGGCAGTTCCTACATTGTTTCTGCGACCGCTTTTGCAGCTTTCACCATTGCCTCTTTTGTCGTGTCAAGGTCGTTTTTGCTTAGAACGAGGCTGGGATAGGTTTTGCCTGGCGACTTGAAGACGCCTTGATCTCTTAAAACAGAATTCCACACTGCTGCCTGTTGCCCATTACCTCCCTGAACTTCCCTATAATTCTTTGGCGCGGTTTCGGCAAAAACAATCTCAAACAATGTCGGATCGCCTACAATCTGATAATGGATACCCGTTGGCCCCAACGTGTCATGGATATGGCTCATAACAGTTTTCCCGTGTTGACGAATGGTTTCATACGCACCATCGCGGCGTAATATCTCAAGGCTTTTCAGTCCCGCCGCTGCAGCAATTGGGTTGCCAGACAGAGTACCCAATTGCATAAGCCATCCTACTGTCCCCACCCTGTTTTTGTCAAAATGCGCCATAATGTCTTTGCGCCCTGCAATTGCAGCCAACGGAAAGCCTCCGCCGATCACTTTACCCAATGTGCAGAGGTCAGGCGCAACTCCATAAAGTTCTTGCGCACCGCCGTAGGCTAGGCGAAATCCTGTAACAATTTCATCAAAAATAAGAACTATTCCGTAGCGATCACATTCCTCTCGAATGGCTTGCAAAAAGCCAGTTTCCGGGGGAATGATCCTTTGTAAAGGTTCTACGATCAGACCTGCAATCTGCCCGTCAAATTCCGCCAAAAGGGAACGTAGATAATCGGCATCATTAAAAGGTGCAATGAGCATATCATCAGCAACCGTTTGGGGGATGCCGGCACTGTCCGGTACGGGTTGGGGAAAATTTGCGCCCCGTTCTGGAGCTAGGCTCATTTGTGCCTCGGCTGACATGCCGTGATACCCGCCTTCAAATTTCACGATCTTATCACGACATGTAAATGCTCGCGCAAGGCGCATGGCGTACATATCTGCCTCTCCTCCGGAAGTGACATATCTTAGCTGTTCGCCGCAAGCCATGGCATCACAGATGATCTCAGCCAACTCAACGCCAAGCGCGTTATTGGCAAAAAATGTCTGCCCTTTGGGAAGGGTTTCTAGGATCGTTTCCAACACCTCAGGATGGCTGTGCCCCAAGAGCATCGGGCCAGATCCAATAAGGTAATCCACATACTCCCTACCATCCTCGTCCCAAACACGTGATCCTTTACCTTCGCGAATGATAATATCAGGTTCGAAATTTCCAAAGCCACCTGCCGGGAGAATGCGGTTGGCCCGTTTGATCCATTCGCTTTGCGTGGTAATGGTTTGCATAGTGTTTACTCCAAAATAAAGTCTGGTGCGCCAAATTTATGGGGTTTTGTGTGATCTTCATTCGTATACCCACTTCGGCCAAGCCCATAAATTGATCTTACAAGGACTTGCAGTTCAATCAAGAGGTGCATGAAGCGGTGTGTCAGGTATCACAATTTCCCCGCGGCTGCCAAATTCAATACTTACACAGAGTTGATTGAAACATTCTGGTAAGGCACGATCTCTTGGCAACGACAGCCATAGGCGAAAAACGGCGATGGCGATTTTCGCGATCTGTCTAATCCACAAAATCGGTTCGGTCATGAAGTCGGGAATGGTCATAGACAAATTGTACATTCCCTCGTTCCAGACGCATTCTGATATGAAAGATGGATCATTGGCCAAGTGATCAAAATGATCCAAGGCCTCTGTATGAGCTTTGGTCAATCGTAAGGCCTTGTCAAAGGGTTGTGCGCTGTCGATATACTGGCCTTGATAAAATACGGTGAGCTTTCCTTTATGCTAATCGAGCGGTTGGATGGTCATAAAGAGTGCCATGCCTTCGGAGATTTCCCCTCTGCAATCTGTAGCAATTGGATCAAAAAGATCACCTAGATGGTCATGACGTTTTGCTCGCATTTCATCGTAAGTTGCTTCGACGCTCACCAAAAAGCAGTCAACGCGCTATTTTGCGTTTTTGAGACATATTAATGCAAAGATATCCGCGCTATCCGTGTGAAAGTTGTGGCGCGCATTACTTTGATAGATGCGCAACCATGGATAATTCGGAGTTGCCCTATATCGCGCAAATGGCCAAGGATATATTTTGCCGCATTTTATGACCGCGCAGGACTTTGACGCTAATTCTGTGCAGCAGTAACCGGTTAAATTTTTTGAGATTGTTGGGAAAAGTGGGGTTAGGAAATCCTCTTTTGTTATGATGCCAATATCGCGACCAAGGGACAGGTAATGCTATGCGGCAGTTTCAAATTCGTGGATGTGATCTCGATGCAAATGGATCAACCATTCAATTTTGTGATCTTGAAGGTCATCCCTGCGCCAAGCAGAAGGTCCAGAAATAGTGTTAGGTAAAGCGTTCAGGTTAGTCTTCAATCACCGTCATTCGCCCAATCCTTCGGTCAAGTTGGTTGAGTTTTCATCCATCCGCAGTTTTAGCAAAGCTCATGTCAATCATGCGCTGCGTGCCTTGCGAAAACTCCAACGGACAGGGATAAGGCGTTCCGTTTGATACTGAATTTTGAAAGTTCTCAAACTGCAGCACATAATGATTGTCTGAAGGGAAACGTTTTGTGTCCACTGTCATATCATTGCGCCAAATCGCTACCTCAGCTTGCGAAAACACTTGGGTATTAAATGGGGTTGTCAATTGTATGTAGCCTTTTTCGCCATGGAAGGTCACTTCTTGTCGTGGTGCCAGTCGCATGGATGTGGTGCTGGAAAACCGAAAACTGGGAAAATCTGCACAAATATGGGACCAAATATCGACATTGTTTTCCCATTTAATATCTGCAGATAAGATTTCAGTTGGTTCCTCTCCTGTTACGTAGCGCGTAGAGCCAAAGGTGTAGACGCCAATATCAGGTAGGCTTCCTCCACCCGTTTCGGGCCGGTTGCGGATATTGCCTGGATCGGCGGCATTGTTATAGGAAAATACGCTGTCCACAGACCAAATTGTTCCGATGATACCGCTTTCATAAAGTTCTTTGGCGTAATGCCATTGCGGATGATGTAAAATCATATTGGCTTCGGCAATCAAAAGGCCGGATGAATCGCGCAAGTTGATAAGGTCATCAATCTCTTGCGCATGCATGGCGATTGGTTTTTCCGTGAGAACATGTTTTCCAGCGGCCACCGCCCTTTTTGTCCATTCCACATGAAGCGTATTGGGGAGCGGAATGTAAACCGCGTCTATTCCTTGATCTGCCAACAGCATATCATAATGGTTATAAATACGCAGAGACGATTGTACCGTTTGAAATGGGACTGCTTTCTCGGATTCACTAGTTGCCAGTGCTGCGAGAGTATTTCCCTTTGATACCATAATCGCAGGTAGTATGAAATTTTTTGCAAAATGGGACGCGCCAAGTATGCCCCAGTTCAGTTCTTTCGTCATTGTGATGCCATCTTTCTGGTCACTTTGTGTGTGACATTACTTATGATTTGTATGGATATTAGATCAGCATCGGAAATTCTTCGCTAACCAACTCATCCCCATGCTGAAGCCTAACTTGTTTAAAGGGGGGAGAGGTCATGATGCCGTCGCGTCGTGCGAAGCGGATCCCATCGCCGAGTAGGCGAAGAGAAAAGGCGCGCCGCTGTATGCTTTGGCTTGTGTTAGCGGGCGCTCCGTGGATGGTGCGAAAATCAAAAGCGATAGCATCGCCCGGTCCGACAGCCCATCCTTCGATGTCATAGGCATCTCTATCGGCATTGATATCAGGGATATTTTCAAGCGTGTCATGTTCGTTTAATGCAGACCCATCAAATCTCTGAGGTAGGTAATATTTTCCCCATTTGTGGGAGCCGACCAAAAATTCTAATGTTGTTTCTCTTGGCACATCATCCAGTGGGATCCATAGGCTTATGGTTTTCGGTCCATCGACACAGTAATAGGGCGCGTCCTGATGCCAAGGGGTGGGTACCCCCGTTTGTGCCTCTTTGACGAGAACATGTTCGTGAAAAAGTTGGACTGTTTGACTGTTCATTAGCTCCGCTGCTACAGCCGCAGCGGGAGAGTTGAAAATAAAATCCTTATATTCGGGAATGCGGTTCCAATTGCAGTAATCGACGAAAAACCGCCCTTTACCTTCATCACCCTTATAAATGCGTGCGTTTGGATCAGGGTTTTTCATATTGGCGTCAATGCCTTTGCGCAAAACATCGACCCACTCGCTAAAGATACCGTTTAAAACAGTCACGCCTTTTTGATTGAATTCAAGTACAGTTGTTTGATCTGTTAGTTGGCCCATAGCATATGTTCCTTGAAAGCTGACATCTTTTCATAGTGCAAAGTCTAAAGGCTTTTGCATGCCGTTCAAGAGCTGATGTTAACATGACATTTCTTATCAGCTTCTTAGTATTTTGGTTTCTGTGCGATTAAGAAGCACAGCGCTAGTAGACATCTAAATTCTGCAGTGTAAATCAAACATATGGCCTTTGAATATTGAATGGGAGTCTGATTTAAATTTTGAACCGATGGTATAAATTTGATTTAGAAAACGTAGTCAATTTTGTCGGAATATAAAAACTTAAACGCATATTTGGGTGGGTTTGATTACAATTTTGTCGTTAAAGCGCTATTTTTCAGGCTATTATTGACTTATCGACAAATCATACCGCGATTCTAAGGTATTGAGGGTAAAAATATAACGATTGGGAGAACGTTATGACTTTAGGAATAAAACGTAAAATGTCAGTGGCAATGTTGGCGTTCGGCTTGAGCGGCCTTGCAAATATGGCTCTGGCAGAAGAATGTCGCGTAAGCCAAGCTAGTATGAAAGGCCCCAACGGGTTTCCTGACCGTGCCCTTACGATGATTGTTCCTTACGGACCTGGCGGAGGATCGGGTCAGGTGGCTGCTGCTATGGCGTAAGCGGTAACAGACCTAACTTCTGTAAGCATAAACCGCGACCACAAGCCAGGTGGTTCTGGTACCGTTGGGCTGACCGCCTACATGGCAGCACCGACCGACGGATATACCGTACTTGAGCATATTGACGATGCGTCGTCTGCGCACGCTTTGGACTCTTCTCGCCCAAACCCAGCAGTTGACCTTATCCCATTGGTGATTTCGCAGGTGACTTTTTCGCAGATTTATATCCGCAGCAACGAAACGCGTTACAGCGATTGGCCAAGTTTTGTAGAATGGGTTCGTGCGCAGGATGGTAAAGCGACCATCGCGAATGTATCCAAAGAAGGGTCGATGGAACGCGTTATCATGAAATTCATCACCGACGCGTCGGATATGGAAATCCAGCAGATCTCTTTTGATAAAGGTGCGCCACGTTATGGCGCATTGCTCGGTGGACAGGTAGATGCGCTTTTTGAACAGCCAGGTGATGTGCGCAATTTCTTGGACGCTGGAAACTTTAAACCAATCCTGACAGTGTTCAATGAACGTCCAGGCGCGTTTTCCGACGTTCCAACCCACAAAGAAATGGGTATGGATTTTGAACCGCTTCTACGCTTCCGTGGCTTTTATGTGCATAAAGACGCGCCGGCGGACCGCGTGGATTGGTTGAAATGGGCCTTTCAGCGAGCGTACTGTCAAGAAAGCTATCAGGCGTATAACGAAAGCAAATTCATGAATGTGATTGACAGCTATCGTGATACGGATGGAGCCATTGACATGATCAATGCCGCTGTAACACAGTATCGTGAAGTTTACAAAAATATGGGTTTAGACGTAAAATAAGGTCTTGAACCGACATGCAATCGTGCCCGTGGTTTTGCTGCGGGCATATGTTTTCTTTGAATGAGAAAAAGCTATGGGAAATCATAGATCATCCGATGTCATAGAGGTTGTGTTTTGGCTGGCGCTTGCAATTATTTTCTTTGCTGTGAGTTTTGAATTTAATCAACCAATTGAAATTTATAAATTTGGCGCGACAGGCTGGCCGCGCGTTATACTTTTTTTGACGGCTGTGGTGGCTATTGGTAATTTCTACCAGGCATATAAAAAAGGTGCTGTGGCGCATAAGGGCCGCGTTGGCGCCCTCGACGAAGCTGATGCTGTTCACTACAAATCTTTCTCACAGTATTTGCAAACAGGATGGCTTCTGATTTTACCACTCATTTATGCGATCTCTTTAAAACCCGTAGGATTTTATTGCAGCACACCTTTCTTTATAGCGCTGATTATGGTTGCATGGGGCGAACGACGCGCGTCTTTCATTCTCTATAACACGCTTATAATTTACGGACTATTGCTGTTGCTGTTTATGATCGTGCTGAATGCGCCATTGCCGCAAGGAAATGTGTCTCCCTTTTACGATGTAAGCGCCTCTATCTTGAGAGCCAAAACGCAACTTGGTCAGCTGTTTTAAGGGTTGGTGATGATAGAGAATTTCCTGACAGGCACAGCAACACTCTTTGGGGATCCGTTTACCATCGGCGTATTTGTCTTCGGTGTTTTGGGTGGGATGCTTTTTGGCGCTATCCCCGGGGTAAGCATGCTGACCTTGGCAGCCATCCTGCTGCCCTTTACAGCTGATCTAACGGCGTCACAGGGTGTCATGTTGTTCGCTGTTATTTATTGCACAGGCACTTATGGTGGTGCGATTACGGCGATTTTATTCAATATCCCCGGCGCACCCGAAAATGCGCCAACGGCTTTTGATGGCTATCCGATGACGCGTAAAGGTTTGGCTGGAAAAGCAGTCGGAGCCGCTGTTTTATGTTCTGCAATTGGTGGGTTAGCATCCGCATTGGTGATGATGGGTGCAACGGAGCCTCTTGCGCAATGGGCGATAATGAACATCGGACCACCAGAAATCTTTGCGCTCGTCTTTTTCGGTTTGGCTGTGGCTTCGTCTGTGGGAGGGCGCACGATCTGGAAAGGTTGGTTGTCAGTTCTTCTGGGTTTGATTATCGCCACGATCGGACAAGATCCAGTGGGGGGCATTAACCGGTATAACTTCGGGTTTACCGATCTTGCTGCTGGGATTGCCTTTGTTCCTGCTATTTTAGGTTTCTTTGCCGTTTCCGAAATATTCGTACAGGCAGAGAAAAGGGTTGGGGGCACCTATAGTGCGCCTGTCTTTAATGTAGACTTCCCATCATTTTATGAACTTTGGGCGCATAAGTTTGCGGTGGTCCGGTCCATTTTCGTTGGGTTCTTTTGTGGTATCTTGCCGGGTATCGGGGCCACACTGGCGGCCTTTATGGGATATGGCGAAGCAGTGCGTTGGTCCAAAAATAAAGAAGATTTTGGAAATGGCAAACTAGAGGGTGTCATTTCCTCTGAAACGGCAAATAATGCTGCAACGGGCGCGGCAATGATTCCTCTTTTGGCGCTGGGTCTTCCCGGAGGTGCACTGACTGCGATGATGGTTGCGGTGTTCCAGATGCATGATCTAGAACCGGGACCTTTGGTATTTTATAATTCTCCAGATCTGATTTGGGTCGTATTCGCAGCCATGTTTTATGCCAATCTATCGATTCTGTTCATTGGGCTGATAGAAACAAAAACTATTCTCTATCTTCTTAAAATACCGTTTCAATTTCTGGCACCAATGATTTTGATGCTGGCAAGCATTGGTGCCTATATTGGTCGTGGTTTGGTTCTGGACGTGATTGTGATGTTTGTTGCGGGGATTGCTGGATTTTTGTTGCGCCGGTCAGGATATTCCATTCCGGGAATTGTGTTGGGATTGATTCTAGGTAAAATCGGTGAACAGAACTTTGCGCAGGGTATGCAGATGGTGCATTACGACTTGGTCACCTATTTTTCTCGACCGATTTGCACAATCTTGATCATTGCAGGCGTTTTGACTTTGCTTAAAAGTCTATACTCCGCATTTTATGCACAAACTTTTAAATCACAAGGTTAGATATCATCAGGGATGAACAACTCAGACGACTTAGATCACATCAATGCATTAGTTGAACGTGCTCGCAGGGCACAATTGGCCTACGAGGCTCAAGGTACACAAGAGATGTTCGATATCGCAACACAGGCGGTGGGGTGGGCTCTAATGAAGCCAGAACAAAATGCCGCACTCGCTGAGATTGCCGTGCATGAAACGGGCCTTGGCAATGTGGCGGATAAGATCAAAAAAAACCACAATAAGACATTGGGGTTGCTGCGCGATCTCAAGGATGTCAAAAGCTTTGGGCATATTAGCGATGATTTGGAAAGCGGATTATCAACATATCTGCGTCCCAAAGGCGTGATTGCGGCGATTGTCCCATCAACCAACCCTCTAGCGACGCCTGTCAATAACATAATCAATGCGCTGAAATGTGGAAATGCGATTATAGTAGCTCCGTCCCCCAAAGGCGCTCGACCCTTGGAAATCCTTCTTGACCATATTCATGAAAATCTGCGTGCTGTTGGCGTGGATACGGATCTAGTTCAAACGGTGCCTATTCCACCTTCAAAACATAAAACCAACCGTTTGATGGAATTGGCTGACCTTTTGGTCGTGACAGGGTCGCCGAGCAACGTCCGCGCTGGGTATTCCTCCGGCACGCCGGCGCTGGGCGTGGGGCAGGGGAATGTTGTCACCATTATCGACGACACAGCAGATGTAAAAGATGCGGCTTCCAAAATTGCAGCGTCTAAGACATTCGATAACGCGACTTCTTGTTCGTCAGAAAATTCGGTGATTGTCTTAAGCTCCGTTTATGAGGACGCCGTGCGCGCGTTGCAAAATGAAGGTGGTCTCGTCCTCAATAGGGCTGAATCAGAACACTTGATAAATACGCATTGGGTGAACGGGAAAATATCGACGGCTCTTTTGGCGCAAGACATAGATATGATCCTTGAACGCCTTGGTCTTGTTGAACGCGCTCAGCCAAATACGCGCTTTCTAATTGTGCCGACCACAGAGGCGGGCGAAGGTGCCTTAATAAGTGGCGAAAAAATGTCCCGCATTTTGTCGCTCTATGCAGTAAAAAGTTTCGAGGAGGCGGTATCGCTTGCCGTTAAAATCCAGGAATATCAAGGTGCAGGTCATTCTATGGGTCTTCATTCTAAAGACGATGCAAAGGCCCATCATCTTGCGATGGCTGCTCGTACCTGCCGAGTGATTGTAAATCAGGCACATTGTTTTGCGACCGGTGGATTTTTTGACAACGGAATGCCATTCTCGCTTTCGATGGGATGTGGGAGCTGGGGCGGCAATTCCATTGACGGTAACCTCAACTGGGAACATTTCGTCAATAAGGTGCGAATCGTGCGTGTGATTAAGGAAAATAAGCCAGAACTCGAAGAGATCTTTACCGGATTTTGGGAAAAGGCGCACCGATGATGGATCATCAGATTCCTCAAACCCTGAAAGAGCAGGTCGATAGAAATGCGCAAATGCGTGGTGATGGCATTTGGATGATTTCGCCTGAGACAGGAGAAGAGGTAAGCTTTGCCGAGGCGCGGTCGCGTATTTCTGATATTGCCGCTCACCTTTTGGGGCTTGGGTTAAAGGAAGGGGTGAGTGTCGCGATTGCAGCACCCAATTCGGTGGGATCCTGTTTGATGTTCATGGGTGTGGTTTATGCAGGACTTGTTGCTGTACCACTGAACCTTGTGGCGGGGCCAGCTATGGTTGGGTATACGCTTCGCCACTGTGAGGCGGATGTGATTTTTGTCGCCGATGATTGCAAAGACCTTATCCAATCTGCTCAAGATGAGGAAGGACTGCAGCTTCAAACTATGCGCTTAGATCTTGATAAAGGTCCAGTTTGGGATGGTTCCATGGGGGAGCCTTTGACGCCTACTTGTCCCCATTCTCAGACAATCGGTCTGATGATGTATACCTCAGGAACTACGGGAAAACCTAAGGGTGTTATGTTGAGTCATGCCAATCTTTTGGCGGCGGGCCGCTATATTTCATTGGGTCATGCGATTGCTGAAAAAGACCGCGCGTTATGCGTATTGCCGATTTACCACATCAACGGGCTTTGCGTGACTGTGATGGGAACATTGGTCTCTGCAAGCACTGTTGTTATGCCCTATCGTTTTTCTGTTTCCACCTTTTGGGAGATGATTGTACGCTATAGATGCAGCTGGTTTTCGGCTGTACCCACGCAATACGCCTATATCCTTAACAACGATACACCTGTTGGAGATTTATCTCATCTGCGGTTTGCCCGTTCTGCCTCTGCGCCCCTGTCACCTGATATTCATCGCCGGTTTGAAGAACGATTTGATGTTCCAATTATCGAAACTATGGGACTCACGGAAACCGGCTCTCAGATCACGACCAACCCCCTTCCCCCCGCCCGGCGAAAAATTGGGTCGCCCGGTGCCGCCTTTGGTAACGAGATTATGGTTGGTGATTCTGACAGGATTGCTATGCCAACGGGACAGACTGGAGAAATTCTGGTGCGAGGTAAAAATGTCATGCAAGGCTATTTCAAACAGCCTGAAGAAACCGCAAAGACGATTACGCAGGATGGGTGGCTTCGCACGGGTGATCTTGGTTATATGGATGAGGACGGATTCATCTATGTGTCGGGCCGGATCAAAGAGCTGATCATTAAAGGTGGGGAAAATATTGCACCGCGTGAGATTGATGAAGCTCTGCTGGAACACCCTAATGTCTTAGAGGCGGCGGCCTTTGCGGTGCCTTGCGAAAATTATGGAGAGAGCATCGAAGCCTGCATAATATTTAAAGATGAGGCGGATATCGCGGTTGATGTGCTTAAGGCGCATTGCGTGTCCAAACTTGGCAAGTTCAAATCTCCTGATCAGATTCACGTTATGCATGACCTTCCAAAAGGACCCTCAGGAAAGGTGCAGCGGCTCAAACTTTATGACCTTATACATGCAGCCTAGGGGTGTTTCCTCGGGACCAAGAATGGGTGGATATTGGCAAGGCAAGCAAAGGCGTACATCTTGGAAGACAGTGTTTTAAATTATATTTTTCCTTCTGATGATATCACGATTTTGGTTTTTATGATGGGGACATTTTTTGTTTCAGGAATTGTCAAAGGCTTTCTTGGGATTGGATTGCCAGCCGCGGCCATGGCTCTCTTGACATTGGTGGTGAGCCCTACTTATGCGATATCGCTTTTGGTTATGCCGATCTTGTTTACAAACCTCTCCCAATACACGCGATCCAAGTATCGCACAGAATCCTTTCAAAATTACTGGGTACTCGGTGCGGCTATTCTGGTGAGCATCTTTATCACATCATTGTTTATTGCTTCATATCCAATGGCTTTGCTAACCATTTCTATCGGTGTTGCGATGATCATCGTTGCCCTGAATGGACTGATCGGATTCAAATTCAGTATAGGTCCCGGTGTTTCTTGGCAGCTTGGCTTTGGGATTGTCTCTGGCATTCTTGGTGGTGTCAGTTCTATCTGGTCGCCTCCAGTGGCCATGTATCTGATCGCGCGGGATATCGATAAAGAACGCTTTATTTCTGCCACAGGGTTTCTATTTCTTATAGGGGCACTGCCGCTGGCCTTGGGGCTTTATTTTGGTGGTATTTTAACCCCTCAAATCTTGCTTCAGTCTGGATTTGGGTTGGTGATTGTGTTGCTTGGCTTTCGTGTGGGAGAGCTCTTGCGCGTACGCGTCACGCAAGCTTGGTTTGAAAAAGCCGTTCTGATTGCTTTTTTCTTTATGGGCTTGCGGCTGGTCGCCGTCGGAATATTTTAATGGTCTTGTAATTGCTGGTCTAACACGCGTGCCACATGAAAGGCGTCGCGTTGTGTCCCGTCCTTGATCTGGCTTCGGCATGATGTGCCATCCGCTATAATAATTGTATCTGCCGGAGCACCGCGTACTTTTGGTAAAAGGTCAGCCTCTCCCATTTTTTGCGAAACATCATAAGTGTCTTTTCCATAGCCAAAGGCTCCGGCCATGCCACAACAACTTGCGTCAATAGTGCTCACCTCAAGTCCAGCTATCATTTTCAATACCGCTTCTACGGGAGCCATTGCGTCATAAGCTTTTTGATGACAATGCCCGTGCAGGAGCGCTTTGGCTCGAAGTGGGTTTAACCTTAGTTCGACGTTATCGCGCATCAACAGCTGTTCAAAAGTGAGTGCTTGATCTGCGACGGCAAGTGCTTCCTTGGTTTTCAAAAGCGAAGGAAGTTCATCTTTCAGAGCAAAAAGACAGGAAGGTTCAAGACCAACAATCGGAATACCGGCCAGCGCATAGGGTGCGTAGGTACCGACAAGACGTTTACCGCTTTGCCTTGCCGCCTCAATGTTACCTGTTGAAAGATGCGTTTTGCCGCAACAGATTGGTACATTAGCGGGTCCTTTTGGAACGGGTCCAAAGACCGAGTATCCTGCACTTTCCAAAACGCGCACTGCACTTCGTAGATTTTCAGGTTCGAAATATCTACTGAAGGTGTCTATGAACAAAATCACTGGGTTTTGTCCTATCGGATTTGGCATTAAATCACTATCACGAAACCAATCCCGCCGCCAACGTGGCAGGGGCCTTTTTGTGGTGAACCCTGTTATTTTCGAACTGAACCAAGCAAGTCCTGGGATCTTATCATGCAAATTCGCAATGCTGGCGAACCTTGCTGCTAGAGGCGCATAGCTGGGAAGATAGGCGATTAGCCTATCATGAAAGCTAAGACCTTTGGCCTGAGTTCTAAGTGCTGTCATTTCAACCTTCATTGCAGCCATATCAACGCCTGTCGGGCATTCCCGTTTGCAGGCTTTGCAAGACACACAAAGCGCAAGTGTATCTGTGATTGCATCACTGGTCAGCGCTTCGGGATCCAATTGACCTGATATGGCCAAACGTAATGTATTGGCGCGCCCTCTTGTGCTGTCCTTTTCATTGCGGGTTGCACGAAAAGATGGACACATTACACCACCCTTCAATTTGCGGCAGGCCCCGTTGTTATTGCACATTTCAACCGCGCCTTGAAATCCGCCCGCATTTCCGGGCCACGGGGACCAATCAAGCGCTGTTTCAAAGTCATCCACTTTGTATCCGGGGGCAAAGCGGAATAAATCACGTGCATTCATCTTTGGCGCATCAATGATTTTACCGGGATTAAAAAGGCCATCAGGATCGAGTATCGTTTTCAGTTCTTTAAAGGCACCGGTCAGGTTTTTACCAAACATAATCGGATTGAATTCGGATCTTGAAATTCCGTCACCATGTTCGCCGGAATGCGACCCGCCGTATTTTTTGACCAGCTCAAAGGCCTCTAATGCTATTGCTCGCATTTTCTCTGCGTCTTCACCAGATTTCATGTTGAGCAAGGGGCGCACATGTAAACAACCAACAGATGCATGGGCATACCACGTTCCGCTTGTACCGTATTTTTCAAAAATCCGGGTTAGCCCTTGGGTGTACTCGGCAAGGCTCTCTAGCGGGACAGCACAGTCTTCGACAAAGGATACTGGTTTTGTCTCTGATTTCATCGACATCATAATATTCAGGCCGGATTTACGCATCTCAGAGATCCGGTCTTGATCAGCTGCGGGTTCCAAAATAACCACACAATCAGCATCGCCATATATGCTGTCTTTATTCTGAGCGTTCAGCTTAGCCATAGTTTTATTGAGGTCTGTGATTTTGGCAAGATTAGCCGTGTTCGTTTCTTCGGCAAACTCAACAACCAAAAGTGCAGCGGGATTACCTGAGACAAAATCTGAAATCGTTTTTTGAAACAGGGGAATGGATCGCGCGAGTGAGATCATTGTATCGTCGATAAGCTCAACCGTTACAGGGTCCAATTGCACCAAATAATGTGCGGCATCCATAGCTTCGTAGAAGCTCGAAAAATGGCAAATTGCCATGATTTTTTTTGTCGGAAGCGCGCATAATTTCAATTCAATTGCGGTTGAATAGGCCAGCGTGCCCTCAGATCCTACAATAAGATGAGCAAGGTTTATATCAGCCTCTGTGCTAGAGCTTCCGGGGCGTTTAGACAGAGTTTCTGGCAAAAGCGCGTCAATATTATATCCCCCAACTCTGCGGAGGACTTTGGGAAATCTTTGTTCAATTTCATCGCGATGCGTTTCACCCAAATCCAGAAGGCGAAGCAGATGATCATTCAGGCCTTTTGTGTCTTTTTGAATTAAGCCAAAGGTTGCTTCGCGCCCATCTGACAAAACGGCTTTAATTGAATGGACATTATCGCGCATGATCCCGTAGCGGATGGAGCGACCCCCTGCGGAATTATTACCGGCCATCCCCCCAATCGTTGCGCGGCTTGAGGTAGAGACATCGACAGGAAACCAGAGATCATGAGGCTTTAACATGCGGTTAAGTTCATCAAGTACCATACCCGGTTCAACGATACACCGCCTGTTTTGTACATCAAGGGATAAGAGCCGGTTAAAATATTTACTATTGTCCAGAACAATGGCGTTGTTCACTGTCTGCCCGTTTTGTGAAGTTCCTGCGCCACGTGGCAAAATCTTAAGATTGCGATCACGTGCAAACGCGATCGTTTTTTTGATATCTGAAACGGATTTGGGTAAAATGACTGCATGAGGCATCATTTGATAAATGGAGGCATCTGTCGCGTAGCGACCTCTGTCAAAGGCGCTGTGCAAAAGATCACCTTCTAGATCGGATCGCAGTTTGTCAAAATATAAATCCATTTAATATGAGCACCTTAATTAGGTTTTGCACATCTATTAGGTATGGGGAAAAGAGCGAAAAGCAATATTAATATCATACTTTCATTGAGGCTTTTTATCTATTGGCAGTAGGTCTTTGCAGATGCTCAGTGCGCAGAAACGGCATTGTGCTAGGTATAGTAAATTTTTTTATATGTGTTGTTCATTTCTCGACTGCACAAACAAATAAAAGAAGGTAAACACTTTCCAACAAAATGACCTAAATCCCTGTGAAGAAAATGGAATAAAGGTAAACTCGTCATGTCATCAACCCTAACTTCTATGCTCGCCGCGCATGCGGATGACGCGAATGCAATTGGCGCTTCGGAAAAAATCTGGCTCACCTATGGCGCTTTGAGGCAGCTTTCTGTTGAGGTGCGCAACAGTCTTCGTGCAAATGGCATTGGTGTGAGAGATCGGGTTGCGATTGTTTTGCCTAATGGGGCCGCCATGGCCAGCGCGTTTATCACCATTGCACAGGCTGCAATCACAGCCCCCTTGAACCCGAATTATACAGAAGACGAGTTTGTCTTTTATCTTGCAGATTTGACTGCCAAGGCGGTTGTACTGGAGGCAGGATACGCCGGTCCCGCAGAGGCCGCCGCACGACGACAGGGACTTATAATTTTACGTCTTCAGCAAGACAGCGATGTGGCCGGAAAATTTTCGCTCACGGGTGAGGGTGAAAGCGTCGCAGCCAAGGATAAAATGCCAGATCATAACGATGTTGCCCTTATCCTTCATACATCTGGCACTACTTCACGGCCAAAAATTGTCCCCCTGTTGCATTCTAACGCAACCGCTTCCGCGCAGAATATCGCGGTGTCGCTGAATCTAACTTCAGTAGATCGTTGCATGAACGTGATGCCGCTATTTCATATTCACGGGTTGATTGCTGCGGTAGCTTCTTCGTTTTCGGTGGGTGCATCGATCTGGTGTACGAACGGTTTTAACGCTATGAACTTTTTCGCTAGCATTAGTGCCGCAAAACCAACTTGGTATACAGCTGTGCCCACCATGCATCAGGCAATTCTGTCGCGTGCGGGCCGCAATAAAGAAACAATTAAGGCGAATCCCTTGCGATTTTTACGCTCATCCTCGGCAAGTTTGCCAGCGCAAGTGATGGAGGCGCTGCGCGAAACCTTTAACGCTCCTGTTGTCGAAGCCTATGGGATGACAGAAGCAACGCACCAAATGTGTTGCAATCCGCTTGATCGTCAAAAGCCGGGCTCTGTCGGAGTTCCTGCAGGGCCGGAAGTGCGCGTTGCACACGAAAGCGACAATTATCTTATCGAAGGGATCGGTGAGGTTGTCATTTCTGGTCCGAATGTGACGCCAGGATACGAAAGCAATCCCGATGCTAATGCCAAGAATTTCTTTCAAGCTGATGGAAAACGGTGGTTTCGTACGGGTGATCAGGGATCCTTTGACAAGGAAGGATTTCTTGAACTTACAGGCCGGCTAAAAGAAATCATCAATCGGGGCGGTGAAAAAGTATCTCCTCTCGAGGTTGATGGCGTGTTGATGGATTTTCCTGCCATTTCACAGGTGGTCACGTTCGCTTTGCCACATCCCAAACTTGGCGAAGAGGTCGCCGCAGCTGTTGTCCTCCGCGAAGGGCAAGAGGCATCCGAACGCGATATCCGTGATTTTGCGGCAAACCATATGGCCGATTTCAAAGTGCCGCGCAAAGTTGTGATTTTAGATGAAATTCCGAAAGGCGCTACAGGGAAAATGCAACGTATTGGTATGGCTGAAAAACTGGGTCTTGTAGAAAAGGCAAACAATTGATGAAAATCTGTGTATTTGGTGCAGGGGCGATTGGTGGATACATGGGGGTGAAGCTTGCCCAAGCGGGGGTTGACGTATCGCTTGTTGCGCGCGGCCCTCATTTGGCTGCGATGCAACAAAATGGATTGCGTCTGATTGAAGACGAACAAGAGCACACTGTCTCTGTCACGGCGTCAGACACTCCAGAGGATTTGGGGGAACAAGATTATATTATTGTCACACTTAAAGCGCATTCTGTACCGCCGGTTGTTGAAAAAATGAGCCCTTTGATTGGGCCTAACACAACGGTTGTGTCAGGTGTAAACGGGGTTCCGTGGTGGTATTTTCATAAACTTGGCGGCCCGTTGGAGGGCACACGGGTTCATTCCGTGGATCCTGGTGATGCACAGTGGAACTTATTTGGCCCTGATAATGTATTGGGCTGTGTAGTATATCCGGCTACAGAAGTCATTGAACCTGGTGTTATCAAACATATTGAAGGTAATCGGTTTTCGCTTGGTGAACCAGATGGCTCCAAATCGGAACGAGCGCTTGCATTGTCAAAAGCTTTAAGCGCCGCTGGGCTGAAAGCGCCGGTACGCCCAAAATTGCGTGATGAAATATGGTTAAAACTGTGGGGGAATTTGTCGTTCAATCCTATTTCCGCTCTAACCCATGCGACCCTTGATGTGCTTTGCAATGATCAGGGAACGCGCCCAATTGCCCGTGCGATGATGCTGGAAGCGCAGGGGATTGCAGAAAAACTGGGTGTTAAATTTGCCATTGATGTAGAACGGCGTATTGATGGTGGGTCTGCCGTGGGGGCGCATCGCACGTCTATGTTGCAAGACCTTGATCAGGGACGCCCCATGGAAATTGACGCTTTGGTGACGAGCGTTCAGGAACTTGGCAGGATCACAGGGACGCCAACACCGATCATAGATACGATTTTGGGACTTATCCGCCTGAGGGCGCGGACGGCGGGTTTGTATTTGTAACCGTTTCCAAATTTATGTATGATCCTGGTATAAAGCGCGGTGTGCAATGACAGTAAAATTCTAGGTCTTCGTCACCGGTGTTTGTAATGCGTTGTGCGGCACCTTCTGGGATGAACAGGCTTGATCCCTTGGAAAGCGCTATATTTTTTCCATCCACTTCGGCAACGCCTGTACCCTGTCTCAGGATATAGGTTTCGCTGATCCCTTTCAGAGCATGAAGCTGTGTCGTCACACCCGGTTCAACGCGAGCGACGGCCAGTGAAAAATCTGGTAGTTTTGGATCATTTACTAATTCCGTGATATGGCATCTTTCTTCAGTCCAGAATTCACGAATCTGTTCTGGTGGGAGGACAAAGAGTGTTTCGTTCATGGCGCTCTATCTACCATCCCGGTACGCAGTCCATACCGCCATCAACAGTGAGGCAAGCACCTGTTACAAAACTTGCGGCATCACTTGCTAGATAAAGGGCAGCGTTTGCAATATCTGTCGCTTTTCCAATCCGGCCGAGTGGCACTTTCGCCTGCCAGCTTTGAAAACCTTCTGGCCAGTCTGTTGACAATCCGTCGCGGTTTATAAGCCCAGGACAAATAGCATTCACCCTAATATTTTTTACGCCAAGCTCTAAGGCGGCGACACGGGTGAATTGCAATAGACCTGCTTTCGTCGCAGCATAATGGCTATGCCCTATTGCGGGCGTCAGAGCCTCAATCGAACAAATGTTCAGCACAGCGCCCCCTATCCCTTTGGTCTTTGCAAAATCCCTTGTTAAAAGCATGGGTGCGCGCATGTTAACGGAAAGCATCTCTTGCAATCCTATCGCTGTAAGCTCTGTAATCATTTCAACAGGCTGAAGAGCTGCATTGTTAATCAGAATATCGACTATTTTCCCCTCTGCATTTAGATTTTGAAACATGGATTGACATTCGCCGTCGTCTGATAGATCTGAATAAATCTGCCATACGCTGGTTCGTCTTTGCGCTTTAAGCTCGGTAGTCAGCTCTGCCAAAGCTAATGAACTTTTGCGGGCATGTAAGATCAGCGATGCTCCTGCTTCGCCAAAGCGCTTGGCGATAGCCGCGCCGATTTCCCCAGTCGCGCCGGTGATCAATACCGTTTTTCCAGAAAAATCGAAAAGTCCACTTATCGGAAGTATCGTGTCAATCATTCTTATTTACTCCGGATCCTTTTGACCAACTTCGGATTAAATCGGGTAGCATCGTTAACATTTTTCGACCCGCAATAGCGGCAATTTCAAGAACTTCCTCGATCGTATCTGGTAGCTGATCAGGTCCGCCATCGGCTCTGTTTGAAATGGCGGAAAGCCCTGCCACCTGAAAGCCGCATTGCTTGGCAGCAACGACTTCTATTACAGTGGACATCCCCACCGCATCGCCACCCAATTGGCGCAAATATCGCCGCTCTGCAGAGGTTTCAAGCGATGGGCCAGTGATGCCTGCATAAACACCTTCTTGCAGGGCGATATTATTCCGATCAAAGGCGCTGCGAATATGGCGCTGAACTATGCGGTCATAGGCATTAGACATATCTGGAAACCTCACGCCCAATGCGTCATTATGGGGACCGATCAAAGGGTTGTGGCCGGTGAAATTTATATGATCGGTGATCATCATCACATCTGCGGGATTGAAGGCAGGATTAAGGGACCCGGCGGCATTCGTTACCAAAAGCTTGGTTGCGCCAAGCGCCTTTACCACGCGGATGGGAAATGCGATCTCCCGTGCACTCCAACCTTCGTAAAGGTGCAAACGGCCTTGCATGATTGCTACACTCCGGCCTGCGAATTCACCGAAAACTAGTCGTCCAGCGTGAGATGGCGCCGTGGACGTAGGAAAGCCTGGGATATCTTTGTAGTCAAGGGCATGATTGAAACTTAATTGATCGACTATATTACCAAGCCCTGTGCCCAGGATCATCAAAATTTCCACAGGCTTAGAAACTTGCCCCTTGATTATCTGTGTCGCGTGTTTAATTTTTTTTATTTCGTATTCTATCATAGTATGTTTTTACGCGTCACTGAGGCTATTTTTAATGAATGGCATAAGAGATTTCACTTCACTCAACGTCTCTGAAAGATCATGGCGGGTCAATGTATGATCTTTGACAACCTGTGCGCCAGCGACGAACACATCGCTAACGTCAGAGCGCCCAGCGCCAAAGACACAATGTGTTATCGGATCAAAAAGAGGCACGGCATGGGCTGTATTCACATCTACAAAAATGAAATCAGCCTGTTTGCCGACTTCCAGACTCCCAAGGGTTTTTTCCTGACCCAAAGCTTGAGCGCCATTCAGCGTTGCCATATGCAAAACGTCCTTGGCGGGCAAAGCAGCGGGCTCCATGGCCACACCCTTTGCAAGGCTTGAAGCTAGTCGCATGGCAAGCCACATATCCAAATCATTACCGCTAATTGCGCCGTCTGTGCCAAGGGTCAAGCGCACACCTGCCTTTTGCATTTGGATGGTTGGAGCAATGCCCGACGCAAGTTTCAGGTTGGACATTGGATTGTGAACCACCGTTGTTTCTGATTGGGTTATCAGATCGATTTCTCCTTCATCGACATGGACACAATGGGCTAAAACGGTGCGCTCCCCCAAGAGGTCATGCTTGTCCATATGCCGGATGACAGTGTTTCCGTATCTGTTTTGAATATCTGCTTGTTCTGCTTTGGTTTCAGCAGCATGGGTGCAAAACAGTGCGTTTTCCGCGTCAGCGATGGTTTTTGCTTCCTTTAGGTGCTCTGGACAAACCGTATAGGTGCCATGCGGCATGACAACGGGAAACACATCCTGAGTCCCAGTATAGCGGTGAGAAAATTCTCTGGCCTCTTCAATATATCGATCATGATTACGCTCTCCAATACCCGGGAAGTCAAAGAAAATCCCACCCGTGGACACGCGCATCCCTAACATCTGTGCAGCACGTACCGCCTCATGTGGATACCAGAACATATCCATAACAGACGTCACCCCCGACAGAAGATTTTCCGCAAATCCAAGAACTGAACCAAGATAGGTTGTGTGTGGTTTGAGGATGGCTTTTTCTGCGATCCAAACGCGGTTTAGCCATGCCTCTAAGGGCAAGTTTTCTACCAACCCGCGAAACAAGCTGTCGCCAGCATGACAATGCATATTGATCAAACCTGGAAGTACCATTCTGTTTTCTGCTGATATTGTTTTTTTCGCCTTGAGTGTTTTTGCAATATTACTTTCCGCAGGGCTTAGAACTTCGATTATTCCTTCACGGATCGCCATAACCGCATTTTTAATAATGGTATGCTCCTCGTTGCAGGTGACGATAAGGGCGTCTTTCACAATAAGATCATACATATAAACCACCGTTCGGACGTGACTTAATTTAAGTTATCCTTTTTGTAAGAGTAAGGCCAGTTCATGATTGAAACTGGATCGCGCTAACGCACTCCTGCGAAGCACTGCTTAATTGATAGATCATAATGATATTCGGTAGTGCTATAGGCATAAACTCAAATCGGTTTTCCCTTGACTGCCAGATATAATAAATAAAGCGATGTTGTCCCTGTAATGAAAAGCTGGGTCAAGCGTGGTTCTACGAAATAGACATTTGAGACAATTTCTGGAATTCCCGTCTTCGCGATGAGCTTCCCTTTTTGGGCATAACAATGCACTGCGTCGCTCGTAGATGTTCAAACACGATCATCTGTTTCTACACGAAAGCCGTCAATTAACCCTGCGGCGCATTCTGTAAAAAATCAGGCATTTCCTTCAGAGGGCCTTTTGTATCTTATTCAAAAGGTTACAGTGCGTTAGGACCATCAGAAATATGAGATTCACCTGTATCTGAAACAAAGAGTTCTGTATACTCTGTGTTAGAGCAAAGTCCATTGGTGTTGACCGTGTTGCCAGTGACGCGTGTTATTTCATCTTTGTTCGGATTGAATTTATAGCCGCCACAGGCATGTTACTTGCGTTCTGTTTTTCGCCTTCACAGTTTCTCAGGTCCAAGTGTCAAGGGTCGATCCGTAATGCAATGTCTGGCACGCCAAAATTATCTAGAGCAAAGCGTACGTAGAGGTCGGTATCTCCCAGATCTACAGCATTATTAAGCTGATCGGCACGGCAACGGATATCGTAGCTGAAGCGCGTGTCTGCAACCGGTTAATATTTTAGCTAAACTCCAACTGTCGAATCACCTTATCTTGTACCCCATCCAAAACACGTCGAAACTCTTTGGCAATCATCGTATCGTCAGTCCATTCTAGGAACGAGACGAAGTCATCCTCTTCGGGCCGAAAGGTGGAAATGACCCCTTTAATCAGTGTGTCGGGGTTGGTTTGAGGTCCTTAAACCAAATCTGACCCTGCACTAGTATCTTCTGCAACGAAATGGTCATATGCATGCATTTAGCCGAAGATGCCAAGTCTGGCGATATCGCTTGTATAATCATCTTAATGATTGGGTTTATTCAGTGCAGGCGCATCATTTAGCAAAGGATAGCGTAGACGTTTTTAGGCAATTAAGCTGCAGACGTATATCAAAAAGCATGACCTCTCATGTCTCAGTATTATTCACATTAGCCGATTTTCTTTTAACGCTGTACAAAAAATTGTAATACGCTAGCTTGATTTGTGATGTATTTTTGACTGCTCAAATTTGACAACAGATTTACCTATCATCCTTTGAAACGTGACTGCATGTGTTTGATGTGGAAAGTACTGACAGATTTGAAAAAGCTTGACCGCAAGACAGTCAAAAAAAATTTTTACGAGAAAGAAGGAAACCGCAAAATGTTAAAAGGTATAAATCCCCTTTTGAATGCAGATGTGTTGCAGGTTCTGCGCGCCATGGGCCATGGGGATGATCTGATCATCGCCGATACAAATTTTCCCTCCGACAGCGTTGCGCGACAAACCGTGTATGGAAGTCTTTTACGGATTGACGCCAGTGCCGCAGAGGTGGTGGGGGCCGTTCTTTCGCGGATGCCGATTGACACTTTTGTGGACGATGCTGTCGCGCGTATAGAAGTCGTCGGCGAACCTGAAATCATCCTGCCGGTCATGGAAGAGGTTCAAAAAGAAGTCTCTGCCGTTGGCGGGCCAAACCTTATGATGCCGATTGAACGGTTTGCATTTTACGATCGCGCAAAAAAAGCCTATGCTGTGATCCAATCGGGGGAACGGCGATTTTACGGGTGTTTTGCTTTTAGAAAAGGGGTCATCGGGCCAGATGAGGGATAAATTATGGGAAAGGTTGTTGTTTTAGGGGTCTTTGTGGCTGATACCGCATACCGTGCGGATCGGATGCCAAGGATGGGAGAAACTATTTTAGGAAAATCTTTTGCAATTGGCCCGGGTGGAAAGGGATCTAACCAGGCCGTGGCAGCAGGCAAACTTGGCGCCGAAGTTTCTTTTCTCACCCGGCTGGGAGACGATGATTTTGCGCAGATGGCCCTGCAAACGTGGAAAGCGGCCAATGTTACACCAAAAGTCATTACCGATGCGTCTTCTTACACGGGTGCCGCGTATATTTTTATTGATGACAATACAGGCGACAATGCGATCATTATCGCACCTGGAGCGGCGGCGCAGTTTTCCCTCAATGACATCTCTCTAAATTCAGAAATTATCGCAGGTGCGGATGTTTTTATGACCCAACTTGAACAACCCATTGACGTTGCCAAGGCAGGGCTAGAGGTCGCGCGCAAATCCGGCAATATCACGATCCTTAATCCAGCCCCTGCCGCGTCGCTTGGAAGCGATATTTTTGAACTCTGTGATTTTATTACGCCGAACGAAACGGAAGCAGAGGCTTTGACGGGCGCCACGGTAAAGACCGTAAAAGATGCTAAAAATGCAGCAGAGGTGCTTGTTGCTTTGGGGGTGAAAACCCCCGTGATCACCATGGGGGAACAGGGGGCTTATCTTCATGGCTATGGAATGACGCCAGCCTTTAACGCTGGACCTGTCGTGGAAACAACTGGGGCTGGCGATGCCTTTAATGGGGGGTTTGCGACAGCCCTTTCTGAGGGCAAATCGCCTGAGGAGGCCGTGCGCTTTGGTTGTGCCACCGCCTCGATTTCTGTCACTCGCGCGGGAACTGCACCCGCCATGCCTTCAAGAGAAGAGGTGGAAAATTTGCTTTGCAGATGAGATGTTGTAATCCCGTAAAGAGTTCCAAGATTTTAAAATACCCCATTCAGCAGAAGCTCGCCGATGCTAAAAGGTCAACTATCCATCGTATTTTTTGGCGCGGGATCTCAATTATGTGGGATGCAAATATTCCCGCCTATCGGGCGTGTAGGACTGCTAATTTTCCGAGTTAGTGACCCGCCATGCAATTCGTTAAAGCTTCGACATATGCGGAGAGGAGACAGAGTTAGGACAAATCAATAAAATCACCTAAATTCGTCAGTCTAATGTTATGGCGCAGCTTTATCGAAAAAATAGGTTATTTGTCCGATAAAATCCCTTTCTGAGGCTGAAACACTTATGCTGCTAGAAGATTAAGAGGTTACGGAATACGGCCTGCGTAATTATCGGGAACGGATCTCTCATTGAAAAGCTTATCCAAAATGGCTGCTCCCCATTTTTGATGCGTCGGCGCGCCTCGAGACGCTTTTGAATGCGGCTACTGCGTTGTTTGGGATGCCATGGCTGTCTGGAGCGCAGTACTTTTTAGCAGAGAGGCTTATTCACCTAATATTGTGTCTTGGCACCAAGATTTGATATATTGAAGTAGAAAATGACAGAGAAGTAACGTGTTGGTTTTCTGTGTTGTTGGGGAGCACAGAGGCAGAGTGCATGAAATCTGTCCTCAAAGCCACAACAATAAATTTTTCTTCATAACGATACCCATGCTGCAGATAATCTGGTTTCACGCGGTCAGAAAATTGCACTTTAGTTTGACGATATCAAAGCTGTTCATGCTGCACTGGAGGCGGTGAGGACTCATTTTATCACGGCTTAAATTTTCATAATTTTGACCCAAACGTGATGCTCGATCGCAGGCTTTGCTAGGCCATCAGGTTTATTTCAGCATCAATCATGCAGAATACCGGAGATGTCCGAATGGTGATGCTGGTACGGTGCAGCCTCGATTTTGGAAATTTCACTATCGTGCCGCCGGCAGAGAGCCGTCTAATGTAAGCAGAATTTGAACGATGTGCCGAGAATGCATTGTTGAAAAATCTATTATTGCTTTGACAAAAAACTATGCATTGAAAAAGTGGGTTTGAAAATGTCTTTATATCAAAAAATTTAACCGAAAGTTTCTTCTGAACAGTTTGCGTATCAACGGGCCCCGTCAATTTAATAATAAGATTGCAAGCTTCTTTTTTTCTTGATCGCCGAGTGAATTCTAATAAGAGTGCAAATACAAAATGGTATCCAGCGCGACTCAGCAAAGGATTTAATAGGGAACACAGTGCGTGCTATCTGGCGCAATTCTGTGACTGCCCCCGCAACTGTAAGCGGTTTGACGGTTTGCACATGCCACTGGGCAATAGCTTGGGAAGGCGCAGACTCACAAACACCGCAAGTCAGGAGACCTGCCATTGGGACGAAAATTCATCTGGGCGGGGTGTCTCAGATCAGAATTGATGAAGGTCAGTCTGATTTGCGCGAAGCCTCCTAAAGAAAAGGGCAAATTATGAGTGACAGCTCGGCAGAAAGGGTAGAGGCGCATTTTATGTCTGCTTCTCCAAATAAACTGGACGCGCTAAGGCAGAGTTTTTGTGTCACCGAATTTAGCCCTTTCATATTGCTCCATGCGGCTGCTGCTGTATCCTTGGTGTTATGGATGTTGATTTTTAGTGTCATCTAGTGAGCGTTTTTGCACATATCCATGCTTTGAGTTTGGGGTATTCTCACACCCCCCTGTTTTCTGGCTTAACTCTCGATATTCACACAGGTATGATCCTCGCTGTGGTTGGTGCTAATGGCACAGGAAAAAGCACTTTTGTTAAAACAATGCTTGGATTGCATAAGCCTAGGCTCGGCGGCATTCACTGGCCAAATGGTCGGCCACCTGAAATTGGATATTTAGCACAGCTTTCGGAATTTGATCGCCGTTTCCCTATCCGTGTCCGCGATTTGGCGGCTATGGGGACATGGAAAGGTTTTAATCCATTTTCGGGAATGAAGGCGACCACTCGGGGCAAAGTTGATCATGCCTTGGATCAGGCCGGAGTTTTGGATCTTGCCGAACGTCCCCTGCATACTTTGTCCGGTGGGCAGCTCCAGCGGGCACTCTTTGCACGTATCATCATGCAAGATGCGCCAATGATTATCCTAGATGAACCTTTTGCGGCTGTTGATCAAAATACAGAACAGCATCTGCTTAGGATAATAGATGGGTGGAAAAAAGAAAACCGTGTGGTTCTTTTGGTTGTCCATGATTTGTCAGCTGTGCTGGATCATTGCTCGCACGCACTTTTACTCGGAAATGGAGCTGCAAATTTTGGACCTGTCCTAGATGTACTGTCTCACGATCGCCTCGTCGCACAAGGATATATGTCGGAAAGTCAGGCGTCCTGGATGATTCGCAGATGCCGAGAGGAGGGCGGCCAATATGGGTGATTTTATTGTAGAAATGTTCACCTACACGTTTATGCAGCGTGCCTTTGTTGTGACAACTGTGCTTTCTGCCTCAGTAGCGCCGGTTGGTACCTTTCTCGTTTTGCGTCGTTTGTCCCTTGCGGGTGAGGCGATGGCGCATGCCATTACACCGGGTGTGGTGATTGGGTTTGTAACGGCTGGATTGTCGGTCACGTCCCTATTTTTTGGCGGATTGATTGCTGGTGTTGGTGTTGCGGTTCTCACAGCCTATCTTGCGCGTAATACGATCCTGCGAAGTGACGCGAGCCTCGCATCGCTCTATCTTATTTCGCTTGCGGTCGGGATTTTTATCCTCTCTGCAGCGGGGTCAGCTGTCCCGCTTAAAAGTTTTCTCTTTGGCTCTATTTTGGGCGTGGGTGATGCCACAATGGTGCTGGTCGGGGGGGTAGCAACAGTGACCTTATTGACCTTAGCTATCATTTTGCGCCCATTGATAATGAGCACCTGTGATCCTGTATTTTTTGAATCACAGATGAAGCGTCCTTGGATCGTAGATCAGGGATTTATGTTCCTTTTGGTTTTAAATCTTTTGGCGGCGTTTAAGACACTTGGCACTTTGATGGCGGTGGGGCTCATGATCTTACCTGCAACTGCTGCGCGCTATTGGTCTGGGACAATCACAGCTCAGCTTGTCATTGGATTTATTTTTGCATTTCTCAGCTGCTGGGTCGGTTTGATCCTTTCATATGTATTGCCAGAAACACCGACTGGCCCCTCTATCGTTCTTGTTGCGGGCGTCATTTTTGCAGTATCCACAATCTTTGGCCCTTTGGGTTTGCGCAGTAAATTTAAGGAGACGCGACATGTTTAACCACAATCTTATCAAAATGGTTAAGGCAATCCGGCTGCCCATGATTTTCAGTCTTATTTGGATGGGCGCGGCAGCCCTCCCAGCACAGGCAGAGACAAAACCTCTTCGCATTGTTGCTAGCTTCTCAATACTGGGAGATATGATCCAAGAAATTGTGGGTGAATTTGCTGTGGTGGAAACAATCGTTGGCCCAGATGCCGATGCACATCTTTATCAGCCCAACATTTCTGATGCTCGTGCTGTAGCAGCCGCAGAACTCATTTTTGTAAACGGTCTAGATTTTGAAACTTGGTCAAATACTCTGATTTCAGAGTCGGGAACGCAGGCCGATGTTCACATTGCGACGAAGGGCGTCGATCCTCTTTTGGTGTCTGGCGACGTTGATCCGCACGCTTGGAATTCCATCTCCAATGGTGTCATATATGCGAACAATATTGCAGACGTAGTGATGGCCGCATTGCCACAGCATGCTGCTGCGATTGATAAAAATAGACAGGAATATGTGAAGAAGCTGAAAGCTTTAGATAAAAGCATCAGAGCTGCAATTTCTGCCTTGCCTAAGGATCGTCGCGTGGTGGTGACAGCGCATGACGCCTTTGGATATCTTGCGCAGGCCTATGATTTGACCTTCTTGGCTCCTGTCGGGATAAACACAGAAGCAGAGCCATCTGCAAAGGATTTGGCAAACCTCATCACTCAGATTCAAACCAATAGAGCGGCTGCGCTTTTTGTTGAAAACATTACAAGCCCTGTCTTGATCGAACAACTTGCCTCCGAGACCGGATTGCAGATTGGAGGGCGGCTGTTTTCCGATGCTCTCTCTGAACGGGGGGGGCCAGCGACTAGTTATCTGAAGATGTTGAAACATAATATATCAACACTGCTCACGGCACTTCAGACTGATAACTAATATTAAGGGCCACTAATGATGGTTTTGGCTGTTAGTGCAGAGCGTTGAGCGTGATCTTAACACATGAAACTTAGCTACGGGCTAAGTTCCGCTTGCGCTTTTGAAGGCGATATATTTTTCCCAGAGCATTTCAGAAATCGGTCTTTCAGAGGCTACGGCGATTATGGATGTGAATCCTATTTTGATCACACTAGGTGCCATTTTGTTTTTACGTGAAACAAAATGGCCCTATGAGTATTATTGGTACTCTTGATTCGGTTATCGGTGCCTTAACCATTATCCGAAGAGGCAAAGAGGTATTCATTATGTATGCTGTGCTGCCTCTTATTGCGGCGATCTGTTATTCGACCTATAAAATTACCCCGCACTATATTGGGGACTGTGAAAGCCCTTAGACATCTTTTCTTTACAGTGCACTGTTGGTGCAATTATGTTAAGCTACGTTGTGCCCAATTATCGGCAACCTGTCAGCCTTTCTTCTGCTATTCTTACGAGTTTTTTGGGAGTTTGCGAAATGACGTCACAACTTTTGTTGGTCCGTGCGGTTGCCTATGGCGAAGCAGGCTTTGATGCACCCATTGCCTATTTGTGTACGCTTTGGGGGTTTCTATTTTTTGTTGAATTTCCAGATCAATGGTTGGATACTTTGGCGGTATCATCATCTGGCATTCTAGGGTTTAGATTTGGTATCGAGACACATATGCGAAACCAGAGGCGCCTAGCCTACAATCAGATATGATTAAGATTGGCTTACCAATCAACGAAATTTTGTTCTGATCATTCGCAGCCTGAATTTATAATCCGTTTACAGGCACCTTGAGCACGGGATGCCCATCTTGGTCTCTTGGAACTTCACCGGCGCGCATATTAACTTGCAAAGACGGGATAATAAGTTTTGGCATAGAAAGCCTTGCATCTCGATCAGTGCGGAATTTCACAAATTCTTCTTTCGTTTTGCCTGCACCCACATGGATGTTAAATGCCTTTTCATCTGCTACCGTTGTCTCCCACTGGATGTCGCGCCCGTTTGGTCCGTAATCATGGCACATGAACAATCGGGTTTGATCCGGTAAGGCGAGAACCTTCATGATACTTTCGTAAAGTTCTTCTGCGCTGCCACCGGGAAAATCGCACCGCGCTGAGCCCCCGTCGGGCATGAAAAGTGTATCTCCAACAAAAGCAGAATCCCCTATGACATGAACCATGCAAGCAGGCGTGTGGCCTGGTGTTGAAATGGCAAAGCACTGCATATTACCTACCGAATAAACATCGCCGTCCTCAAACAATTGGTCGAATTGTGACCCATCACGCTGAAACTCAGTACCCTCGTTGAAAACTTTGCCAAAGACTTCTTGAACGATCGTAATTTTACAGCCGACACCGATTTTACCTCCAAGTTTTCGTTGAATATAGGGCGCTGCACTGAGGTGATCGGCGTGTACATGGGTCTCGATAATCCATTCGAGCGCTAGTCTACGTTTTTCAATTTCTTGAATTAATGCATCCGCATGCTCAAAAGTAATCCGTCCTGCTGCATAATCGATATCCATGACGCTGTCGATAATCGCACAAGACTTGCTTGAAGGATCTTTCACAATATAACTTATTGTGTTTGTCACCTCATCGAAGAAGGCTTGAACATCAGGCTTTATGCTCATATCGACAGTGTAAGCGGTCATCTCAATCTCCTACATATCAGCCTTTGCGGCATTAACTTTATTGTGGCCATATCTTTTCAAAGACAAAGGCACTGCGTTTACTCGTTATACCTTTACCGTCTACGGCTTGTTTTGTCACGATACCGCAGCGTCCGGCATTGGTGTTAGAACAGGGAGTAAAGCAAAATCCGCAATCACCGCAGTAAAAAATAGTACAATTTCTCAGCGGCTTGTCTCACCCGCAAGAATTGTAGCACCTGGACACAACTTGGCAATGCTTTATCAGATGCCAAAGATTGCAGAACCAATATTTAGCCGCTGATCAATAAACATCAGTGTGCATAAAAATTCAGAAATTTGTATGCATTTCACGATGATAGCGCTGGCCAAGCGTTTTAAAGATGGTAAAAAGATAGCATGCAATATCATTTGAATGGCTTTGTTCCAGGAGATCCTGACGTTCTGCCCAAGTCAACGGGACATTTCCGGCAAAAGGGTGTGATTCCTAACGAAGTGGATGTTCTCATTGCCGGATGTGGACCGGCTGGCCTTTGCCTTGCCGCGCAGCTGGCACGTTATCCTGAAATTTCCACAATGATCGTTGAACCCAAATCTGGACCTATAAAAAAAGGGCAGGCCGACGGAATAAGCGTACGGTCTATGGAAATGTTCCAGACATTTGGCTTCGCAGAAAAGCTTAGCCGCGAGTCTTTTTGGATAAATGAAACAACGTTCTGGACGCCAGATCGGATCAGATCTGATCATATTGTGCGGGTGGGCCGCGTGCAGGATGTCGAAGATGGTATGAGCGAAATGCCTCATGTTCTAATCAACCAGGCGCGTATTCACGATATGTTTTTAGACGTTATGCACCGGGCACCAACGCGACTTGAACCCGATTATAATCTTAAAATTTACGACCTGAACGTGGATCGCAGCGTGACAAATTATCCTGTCACCGTCAATCTGGAACGCACTAATGAGCATTGTTTCGGTGATCGGAAAACGCTCAAAGCACGATATGTCGTTGGGTGTGATGGTGCTCGAAGTACGGTGCGCAAAGCCATTGGTGGACGGCTTCGTGGGGATGCGGCGCATCAGGCATGGGGCGTTATTGATTTTCTTGCTGTTACAGATTTCCCCGATATTCGTATGAAATCCATCATACAATCTCAGGATGCAGGAAGCATCCTTGTTCTCCCAAGAGAGGGAGGGTATCTTGTGCGTCTATATGTCGAGATGGATACGCTTTTGGAAAATGAACGCGTTGCGGATCGGGGTCTTAGCGAAGCCGATATCATCGCGAAAGCGCAGCGCATTTTGCACCCCTATCAGCTGGACGTTAAAGAAGTTGTTTGGTGGTCAATATATGAAATTGGCCACCGTCTGAGCGATAGTTTTGATGATGTAGCAGAAGATAAACGGCTGGATCACGACCCGCGGGTCTTTATTGCAGGTGATGCTTGCCATACTCATAGCCCAAAGGCGGGTCAGGGGATGAATGTGTCTATGGGCGACACATTTAATTTGGCTTGGAAACTGATTTCTGTGCTCCTTGGGCATTCTGATGCAAGGCTCTTGTCCACGTATTCGGTTGAGCGGCGTGCAACGGCCAAAGCGCTTATTGATTTTGACCATCATTGGTCCCGTGCGGTCAGCAAACGTTCGGCTGATTCTGAAAATGGGATGCCGGCTGTGCAGAGAAAATTTTTGAATGGAGGCCGATTTACGGCAGGGCTGACGGTTTGTTATGATCCCTCAGAAATCACAGGCGGGACTGTGTGGCAGACCTTGGCGAAAGGCTTTCCGGTTGGAGAAAGATTTCATTCTGCGCCAGTTGTTCGGCTTGCCGATGCAAAACCTATGGAGCTTGGCCAAGTGATGGAGATAGGGCATCGTTGGACATTGTTTGCCTTTGGCTCCCAAGATGCCCCGGATGATCCGAATTCTGATATATGGCGAATTTTGACGAAGCTATCTCATGACCCATTATCCCCAATTGTAAAATCGAGATCATCTGGGCGGGATGTAGATGACCTTTTGGACTTGCGTGTGATTTTTCAAAAGGGATTTCGTGATATTGAATTTATTTCGTTGCATCCAATATTGCGTCCCTCAAAGGGAAAATATGGGCTCACTGATTATGAAAAAGTCTTTGCGACCGACGGAAAAGGCGGAAAAGATATATTTGATTTGCGCGGGGTTAATCGACATAAGGGTGTCTTTGTGTTGGTGCGTCCTGATCAGTATGTAGCGCAGGTTACACCATTCGCTGAATGCGACGCACTGTTGCAATTTTTAGGATCTCTTTGGAATGGGACGTCTTGATCAACAAACTGAGTCCCTAGAGACAGGACAATGAAGAAGACTATGATATGAATTCGGCAACTTCAGAAAGGCAGAAGCCACATGAATTTTCTGGCAGTCAAAGGCAGTGCATTTTGATTGCGCGTGCGCTGGCGTCTCGACCAAAAATCTGATTTGCAGTGAATCCATTTCTGCGCTGGATGTATCTGTGCAGGCACATATCCTAAACTAGTTAAAAGATCTTCAGGATGAACTTGGTCTGACCATGCTTTTCAATTCGCATGATCTGCCGGTAATCCGTCAAATATTCGATTGCATCGCTATCATACGTTATGGGGGGATTTGCGAAATTGCACTGACGGAAACCCTATTTGAAATGCCACAACACGCCTACTCCAGACATCTTCTGGAACTAATGCCAAGCATGGAAGAGTTTGGAAAGGTGGGATGAAAGCTTTTAGGGATTCTTGGTACTCAGCTGGTGAAGCGGCAGTCTCGGCAATATGTTACTCTGTCCTCATTTTGGTAAATGGAGAATGGAAGGAGCATTCGCAAAGCCTAACCCCTTTTTTGTATTTTTAACTGAGTGCAAGTTTATCTGGCGCATACAGGGTTTTGCCACACCATGAGATTCTAATATGCTTGTAGATCATCAATTCATTATTCGCTGATTTTATCTTTTTCCTGCAACACAAGTGGATCATTTCCACTCACTCTAGGCAGCCAAATTGCTTGAAGATAAAAGTTTTTGCCGTCGCTTTGATGTTCTGTTTCAATTGCGATTCCGCCAAGAGGAACCCACCCCCTTGATAAATGGTAATTCATAACTGTTAACAGGTCTTCTTTGGTTTCTTCACGTATTAAATTATACCTTGAGTATTCATCATCAGCGAAAGTTTGCTGTAACTCTGATAATTCATCTTTGACTTCGGAAATAGCTTGACCAAGCATTTTTAACATTGTGTCTTTGTTCCTGCGTGAGGGATGCTCCTTCATTTTTTATATCCAGTCATCACAGGTCCTCTCGTTCGTTGCTACATTAAATATCTAACAAGTAGGTAATTTATAACAAAAATACAGACACACAAACAAGAATGCAGGAGCAAAGAGCTGTTTCAAAGAGTTTTTTTGTTTATTAACGCGCATGCGAAACTGCTGAAGAGCATTTGGACCTTTAGGCCGGTTTGTTTTCACGTTACGGGTAGATCAGTTTTTTGATCAAGGCTACATTCCGTTCAATTCCATTTGCAGCGTCAAAAAGCATTACGTCAATTTTAAGCTAGTCGTAAATGGTGTGGCACGGGCGTTCAGGAAGTATTCATTTGCATACCTACAGTCAGAGGATGAGGCGCGAGAAAAATGCACTGGTCTTTGGCAAGGAAAATTCACTAGCCCATGGGATTGGCGGCAATGGAAACCACTAGAAGCAAGCAATACCGCAGTAAGTGGCAGAATTTTGATAAAGGGAAACATCAGCAGCAGCATTCAATACTGAAAGCTTTCTGCTTTGGAAAAATTTCCGTTACAATAGGGAAAAAATTGTGCATTAGCAGGCCTATTAAGTAAGCGGTCCTAAATACCACCAGTCTTTATTGGTGACTTAAACAGCCTGTTGTCTTTCTGAACAGGGAATTAATTATGGTTAACAGGAAAATTATAACGAAAAATCTCCAAGTTCGCAGCGATAATAAGGACTAGAAACAGCTACGTATGACCATATTTGCAACGCCATAAGTTCTGTTTTAGCTCACAAACCATGCAACCACATCAGTAGCGATCCCAAATATCATACTTTTCCCAAACTTTGCAGCTTGAGTTTTGCATCATGTATCTTCCGAAATCTATTCCGCTTACGTTACAATACCCAACAAGTCGGTCATAAGTTTTTGCTCCGGTCAATTCGCAAGTCATTTTTGAACCTTTAAATTGCTTTGCAATCTTCGTTGCGTAATCACCTTTTTGAGTGCCTTTTTCCGGACAATCCAATGCTGCCAATCTGATTGGAATTCCATCTACTTCCACTGTGTCGCCATCGCGCACATGGGTGACAGTACCCGTTAATTTGGTTCTCGCCTTTAGAACGTTTGATGTCGCTGAGTTTTTTTCACTATGACAATGATACGGTTGAGAGCCAGCATGACATCCTTGTCTATTGAGACCACCACTATGAGAAAATGCCGCGGAACCTAAAGCAAGACAACATGCAAGAAGTATGAATTTTCCAGATTGTGACATGTCTAAATAATATAATCTTGATGATTAAGTTAAAAGCATCTCTTTTCAAACAAGCGACAAAACCGCGCCTATTACAAACAGAAACCTGTAAAGGCTTACTCCACAAAATCTGCAAAACTGATCACAAACAATAAAACCTCCAACATCATACATGCAAACCAACCAATCATATTTGTTTTGACGGTAGGCAAAGCCGTC